>CALSBA010000001.1:0-524064 GCA_943373065.1 Synechococcus sp. UW140
GGCAGCGAGCGAGAGTTGGCGATGCCCTGCAGTTGCTGAACCTCATCATCGCTGAGGACCAGCGGTGGCATCGGACGTCCAAGCGCCACAGAGCACCTTGGGAGACACTCCGCATTCTAGAGGTTACTTCCGGGACGGGACACTAGGAGTACCCCGAATCGCTCAACCCCCCGCGGCCTGGGTCTGAGGCCCAGCCATGGCCTGGCATCGGCCCTGGCAGAGCACCTCCATGGACGGCCGGCCGGTGATGGCCAGCCGCCAGCGGGCCCAGAGCCCGTAGAGGGCGTCCACCAGTGGCCGCAGCAGTGGCCAGCGGGTGGGGGCGTAGAGCCAGCCGAGCCCCACCAGCCCATAGGCCTGGCGGAACACCTCCACATCCCTGACCACCGCACCGTCGGCGCGCAGGGCGTGCATGCGGCCCATGGCGTCGGCGTAGGTGATGCCGCTGTATGGCGCCGGGTCGTAGGTGGGGTCATGCACATCCACGAAGGCCAGGCGCCCTCGACCCGCATCGCGGCGGCGCAGGATCCCCACCTCCCGCAGGCACAAGGGGCAGCCGCCATCGAACAGCAGGGTGAGCTCGGCCATGGGGCAGACGACGGGAGTCGGATGCAGCAACGGGCTGCAGGCACCGATCAACCCTAGAAAGGGCAGCCCGCGGGAAGGGCCCGGCGGGTCGCCAGACTCCAGCCCACTGTCCTTCCATCCATGCCCGTGTCCCGCCAGGCTGCGCTGCACCGCTGGCAACGCCGGGATCCGCAGTTGATCCAGCGGCTGATGCCCTTCTGGGGTTGGCTCTACCACCACTATTTCCGTGTCGTCTCCGATGGCTGGGAGCACATTCCCGATGCCGATCCGGTGCTGTTCGTGGGCACCCACAACGGCGGCCTGGCGGCGCCCGACATGCACATGGTCATGTACGACTGGTTCCGCCGCTTCGGCCTGGAGCGCCGGGTGCTGGGGCTGGCCCACCCGAAAGTGTGGCTGGGCTACCCGCCGCTGGCGGATCTGGCCTCCCGCACCGGCGCCATCCCGTACCACCCGCGCCTCGCTTTGGCGGCCCTGGAAGAGGGCCACAGTCTGCTGGTGTATCCCGGCGGCGGGCAGGACACCTTCCGCCCCCACCGGGACCGGGGCCGCATCCACTTCGCCGGCCGCACCGGCTTTCTGCGCCTGGCGATCTGGCACGGACTGCCGGTCGTTCCCCTGATCTCCTGGGGGGCCCACGACACCCTGGTGGTGCTCGAGGACTTCTATCCCCAGTTCCGGGCGCTGCACGAGCGGGGGATGCCCTGGTTGTTCGGCATCGATCCCGAGGTGATGCCCCTGTACCTGGGTCTCCCCTGGGGCCTGGCCCTGGGGCCCCTGCTCAACCTGCCCCTGCCGGTGCGGATCCGCACGCGGGTGTGCCCGCCGATCCGCTTCGAGCGCAGCGGCCATGCCGCCAGCCGCGACCGGGCCTATGTGCAGCAGTGCTACCGGCATGTGACCGACACCATGCAGGGGGCGCTGGATCGGCTGGCCGTCGAGGCTCAGCGGTAGCGGGAGGGTGACCCGTAGGGCTGTGAGCGAATCGACTGGGGTGACGGGCCACTACTGCCCAGGCGCTGCGGCAGGCCATCCCGTTGGCGTTGCAGTTCGGCCAGGGAACGGGTTTCACCCATGGCCAGGCCTGTCAGCACCGCCAGTTCCTGCTTCAGCTGGTTGGCAGGTCTGGGATTCACGAAGCGGAAATTGAGCGTCGTCTTGTCGCCGGCGCTGTCGTAGCCCACCACGGAAAAGTGAAGATCGGCGGTTTTGCCGGCCTTGGATCCGGCCAGGGCGCCGCCCACCATGCCCCCCACCAGGCCGATCGGGCCCAGCAGCAGGCCACCGGCGATGGCCCCGGCGGTGCCGCCACCCACGGCTCCCACGGTGCCGTTGGTGCTGTCGTAGGTCTCCTGTCCGCCGGCGTACCAGCGGGCGATCCTGCCGACGGGAATGAAGCTGTTCCTGTCCCCGATGCCGTTGGCGTCGAGGTTGATGCTGCAGGGGTTGTTGCCGCAGAGGGCCTGATAGGTGGTGGCCGTCGCCGGGGCGGGAAGCAGCAGGGCCAGGAGCAACGGAGAGGCCTGGCCGGCTCGCCGTCGAAGCCGGGCTCGCGTGACGGTCATGGGTCGAGCTTGGAGGGCCCTGCCAGTCAATCGGCGCTCGCCACCGGTGCAATGGGGCCGGGGCCACGGGGTGATGACCGGATGTGTCCGGCGTGCCGGTGCGCCCATGGCTCCGATGATGGTCATCGATTTCCCGGTGTCCCCGGGGCCGCCATGTCCCTGATCAATACGGCCGTCGGCCTGCTGGCGATCAGCTCGCCCATCGGTCTGCTGCCGGTGGTGGTGCAGGCGGGGCGGGGCAATCCCGTCCGCATCCGACGGATCAGCCGCCTGGCGGTGCTCACCTTTCTCTGTGCCCTGATTGCCGCCTGCTGGTGGGGCCAGGCCCTGCTCGATCTGTTCGGCATCACCCTGGAGGCGTTCCGGGTGGCCGGCGGGCTGATTCTGCTGCCCATCGGCCTGCGTCTGATAGATGGGCGGGAAGTGAGCCATGGCTCCCTCGACGGCACCGAAGACAGCGCCGGCGTTGTGCCGATCGGCCTGCCCTTGCTGGCGGGCCCAGGCGCCATTTCCCTGGTGGTGGCCGATGCCCCTGCGGCCTGGCAGGGAAAGGCGGCCCTCAGTGCGGTGATCGGCCTGCTGGCTATCGTCATCTATCTCTTGCTGATCGCTTCGATGCCCCTGCGCCAGGCCCTCGGGGAGCTGCAGGAGAAGGTGATCAGCCGGCTGATGGGCCTGCTGCTGAGTGCCATCGCCGTCCAGATGCTCGTCAGCGGCCTGCGGGGCTGTTTTCCGGTGCTGGCCTGAACGGCCGGGCTCGTTGTGCGGCGCCGATCAGAGGCAACCGAGCCTGGGGGACGTCGGTGGACCCTCGAAGGGATCGATCGCCAGCTCCCGATCCAGAAGGGTGAAGATGTCCTGGATCACGGCCGCTCGGGTGGCCACCCAGAGAAAGCCCTCCTGGGGCGCCGCCTGCAGGGGGTCCCACAGACAGAACTGGGGATGCTGCCGGTACATGCGGGTGGCCAGGGGCAGCAGGTAGCGGGTTTTCGGGAACTGGTCGTCGCCATGGTCAAAGGTGACGACAATGGCGAACTCCAGCTCGCCCCTTGGGGTGTACCGGTCGATCCGTGTCTCCCCTTCGGAGCCAGGGAAGGGCGACAGCCGGTACTCCACATAGCGGCGGTGAAAGGGGTTCTTCTGCTCCTTCCAGGTTTTCGCCTCCACCCCCAGCTCCGTCGCCAGCTCGCTGAGCAACAGATAGGAGTGGGTGCGCAGGGATTCCTGGAGCTCGTCGGTTCTGGTGCTCTGGAGCCGCCACCGTTCCGCCAGCGCGTCGTAGCGGTTCATCGGGGGCGGCTCATCCAAGTTTTCCTCTCTTTCTCAGTTTATCTGCGGCCTGAGCGCTGGCCAGGGAGGGACGTCATGGAGGGCCTGGGGCTGGTGTCGGGGATCGTCAACCCCCCCCAAAAAAAAGTCCTGTCAGCGTTTGAAGTCTGACCGTGGTGGACGAGCGCGGCACAGCTGCAGCAGCACCGCTGCGCCCCCTGGGACATGAGCGAAAACTTGGTATACTCTTAAGGAGCAGTGAAGCGACGGCCATGGATCCTGTGAGTCCCGTAGCCCAATTGGCGGTGGCCGCGATCAGCGGAGCTGCCTTCCTGATCTCGATGATGGTGATTCCCTTCCCTGAGTCGAAGGCCGACTCCTCGGCTGTCATGACGGCGCCTTCCAAGACCACCAGCACCATCCAATCCACCCAGCCCACTGTCTCTCCTTTCCAGAAATAGCGCTCAGCCATCGGCGTCCGCTCTGCCAGCGACCCTTTCGATCACGTCAGCCTGAGAGCCCCTGAAGGCGGCCCCCCTGACCACCCACCGCAGGCTATGTCCCGTCATCAGCCGTGCACCCCCAGACTTTAAAGCCCCATCCCACCGTTCACTGAGCGACGTTGGCCGGTGATCCCGAAGGCCCCGGCTCTCACCAACAGCTTCCCCCACCAACGGAACCCGACAGCCGTTCCATCGCAGGATGGGGGCCCTGACCGCTTCTGCCATGTGTTCCGGCCGGGAATCCTCCGCCCGGCCGCCGCTGGTGCTGGTGCACGGACTCTTCGACACCCCCAGGGTGTTCGACAGCCTGCAGCGCCACCTGGCCGGCAGGCGTGAACGCCTGTTGCTGCCCGCCCTGCCCCTGCGCTTCGGCATCGCGCCGATCCAGACGTCGGCCCAGCGGCTTGCCGGACACATCGAGGCGGCGTTTGGTGCGAACGAGCCGATCGACATCCTGGGCTTTTCCATGGGTGGCGTCATTGCCCGCACCTGGATTCAGCAGCTGGGCGGCCATGGCCGTACCCGCCGTTTCCTCAGCCTCGGCAGCCCCCAGCAGGGCACCCTGACGGCCCAGCCCTGGCCACGTCTGCCCCTGGCGGGCATCGCCGATCTCAAGCTGGGCAGCACCCTGCTGCGCCAGCTCAACGGGGATCTCAGTCCCCTGCAGGGGATCGAGTGCCGCAGCTACGGCACCGCCTTGGATCTGATGGTGGTGCCGGGCTGGCATGGGGTGCTGCCGATCGGGCCGCGGCGGATGTTGCCGGTCTGGAGCCACCAGCAGCTGCTGCGCCACCCGGCGGCTCTCGATGCCCTGGTGGAGGAATTGCTGCGCGCCTGAAGGCGGTTCCGGCCCAGCATGGAGGTGGACGCCGATCTGGGAGGTCACCATGCCGAACGCCCTGGCCGAACGACTCACCGCCTGGGGATTTTCCTGGGCGGGCCTCCGCGACAACCGCCGTGGTGAGTGGTGGCTGATCGCCCAGATGGCCCTGATCGTGGCCCATCTGCTGCCGGCCACGCCCTCCCCCGCCTCCCTGGGGCTGCACTGGCCGCTGGGGCTGCGCCTCGGGGGTCTGGCGCTCTTCGTCCTGGGGCTGGTGCTGGCCGGCCAGGGCGCCCTGAACCTGGGCGCCAGCCTCAGCCCTCTGCCCGAGCCGATGCCGGAGGCCGCCCTGGTCACCACCGGCGCCTACGGCCGCTGCCGCCACCCGCTGTACCAGTCCCTGATCCTGTGCTCGCTGGGCGTCACCGTGGCCCTGGGCAGCCTGCTGCATCTGGCCCTGCTGCTGGGACTGGTCGTGGTGCTGGGGTTCAAGGCACGGCGGGAGGAGACCGGCCTCTGCAGTCTCCATCCCGCGTACGAGGCCTACCGCGCCACCACCCCGGCGATCCTGCCGGGCCTGCCCTGGCTCGACTGGCGTTCGGCCGTCTCCGGCAGGGCCGGTTAGAACCGATGCCGATGCTCCTTGCCCGGCCCATGGTTTCGTTGCCGCTGTTGCGTGTCCTGAGCGGTTGGTGCCTCGCCGCCCTGGTGGCGCTGGCCGTGAGTGCCGCCGGTGCCCGGCCGGCGCTGGCGGCCTACGTCCTGCCGCCGTTGCCCTACCCGGTCGATGCGTTGGCTCCGTCGATCGATGCCACCACGATGACGATCCACCACGACCGCCACCACGGCGCCTACGTGGCCAACCTCAACGCCCGGATCGCGGACCACCCCGAGCTGGCACGGCTGTCGCTGGAGGACCTGCAGGGCCGGATCTCCCAGTACCCGGCCGCTGTTCGCAACAACGGCGGCGGCCATTACAACCACTCCCTCTTCTGGCGGGTGATGGCACCGCCTGGCCAGGGGGGAACCCCGTCGCCGGAGCTGGAGGCGGCGATCACCGCGGCCTTCGGCTCGCCCGAGGACCTGCAGCTGCGCTTCGCCCAGGCGGCGGCCAACCGCTTCGGATCGGGCTGGGCCTGGCTGATCCGCCGGCCCGATGGGGCCCTGGCGGTCACCAGCACCGCCAACCAGGACAATCCTCTGATGGACCTGCCGGGCATCGAGCCGGGCGTGCCCCTGCTGGGTCTGGATGTGTGGGAGCACGCATACTACCTCAACTACCAGAACCGCCGACCGGACTACATCTCCGCCTGGTGGTCGTTGGTGAACTGGAACGAGGTGAATCGGCGCTTTGCGGAAGGCTCCGGTGCCGCCTTTGCTGACGTCAGCGCCAGTAAATCCTGACAGCACCAGTTGTCGGTAGCCGATACGACGATCACCCAGCAAAACGGTCGCGAAAGTTAACCATATTGCTGCGAATGTCATGGGCCTCTCCCGCACCGTGGAACTCCTCCCCATGGAGCGCTTGCTGCATGGGGAGGCGGTGTTCTCCGCCCCCCGCGCCAGCGACGAAACCCTGATCGCTGAGATCGCCAGCGGCGATTCCTTCGAGCTCTTCTGCCACCGCTTCCAGACCGATCAGCTGCTCGTGCTGCGCGGATCGATCGATCTGGTGGTGCTCCAGAACCGCCAGCTGCGCCGCATCCCCCTGCGGGAGGACGAGGGCCTCTGGGTCCGGATCCCCCCCGGGGTGCCCCATGGCGCCATCAATCGGGGCCGGATCCCCGCCCTGCTGGTCAATGCCGTGCTGCGCCACGGCCCCAGTGATCCCCGCGACTACCGCCCCCTGCCGGTGCCGCATCAGCTGCGCAGCCAGTGGCGGCGGCTGGCGGTGGCCTAGCCGGCCCCCATCAGTTGTATTCCCCGGGGATGTCCTGCTTGGTCACTGTGACCCGGCCGACCTTCTTGCCCGACAGCCGCAGCAGCTCATCTCCCGAGAAGTCGAAGCCCTTGCCGGCGGCGATCTGGGCCACGTCGTCGGCGGTGGCGGCGGCCAGCACCTGGCTGCGCAGGGCCTCGTCGTCCTGCATGCGGGCCAGGAAGGAGCGCGCCTGATCGAGGCTCATGCGCCGGTGGAGGGGTGGGGTGAGCGCCCAGCATCGCGCAGGCCCGAAGCGAGCCCCTTCTCCAGCTCCAGGTAGGCCACGAAAGCCAGGCTCACCCCTGCGCAGGCTGCCAGATCGACGGTCGACAGGGCGGTGACCCCGAGGAACCTGGCCATCGGGGCCACGTAAAGGAGTGTCAGCTGGAGGGCGGCGGTGGCCAGCACCGCCCCCAGCAGCCAGGGGTTGGCCAGGGGAGGGGTGCGCCACAGGGGCCGGTCGCTGCCGGCCGAGAGGGCATGGCCCAGCTGGGCCAGGCAGAGGGTGGTGAAGGCCATCGTCTGCCAGGGACGGCCGAGGCGGGAAGCCACCAGCATCAGCGCCACCACCAGGGTCCCGAACACGAGCCCGATGCGCAGGATGGCGCTGCCCAGCCCGCGGGCGAAGAGCGATTCGCCGGGCTCAATCGGCGGCTGGTGCATCAGATCCTCCCCGGGGGGACCCAGGGCCAGGGCCAGGGCCGGCAGGCCGTCGGTCACCAGGTTGATCCAGAGGATCTGCAGGGGTGTCAGGACCAGACCCAGTAGCGGCGCCGAGCCGATGGTGATCAGTTCCCCCAGGTTGCAGCCGAGGATGAAGCGCACGAAGCGGCGGATGTTGGCGTAGACCTGCCGTCCCTCCTCCACGGCATTGACGATGGAGGCGAAGTTGTCGTCGAGCAGCACCACATCGGCCGCCTCCCGGCTCACGTCCGAGCCGCTGATGCCCATGGCCACACCGATGTGGGCCTGGCGCAGGGCCGGGGCATCGTTGACCCCGTCACCGGTCATGGCCACCACCGCGCCCGAGGCCTGAAGCGCCCGCACGATGCGGAGCTTCTGCTCCGGCAGCACCCTGGCAAAGAGGCTGGTCCGCCGCACCACCGCTTCAAGCGCCGCGTCGTTGAGGCCCTCCAGCTCCGGCCCCAGCACGATCGGGCTGGCCGGTTCCGCCAGACCGATGGCTGTGCTGATGGCGCGCGCCGTGAGGGGATGGTCGCCGGTGACCATCACCGGCCGGATGCCGGCCCCATGGCAGCGGGCCACGGCAGCGGGCACCTCCGGCCGGGGCGGGTCGCGCTGCGCCATCAGGCCGAGCAGCACCAGGTTCCCGCTGATGGCGTCCGGGCCCGGATGGTGTGGGGTGCAGGCGAAGGCCAGCACCCGCAGGCCGCTGGCGGCAAGCCCGCGCGCTTCCGCCAGCCACCAGTCCCGCTGCTCCGGTGTGAGGGGCCTCGCCCCCGCACCATCCAGCCAGCGATCGCAGTCGTGCAGGATCGCCTCCGGGGCTCCCTTGACGATCAGCAGCGGGGACCCCTCTGCCGTGGGGGAGTGGAAGGACGCTGGACCCAGGGGCGCCGCCAGGCGGCCGTCGGAGTCGTCCACCCAGACCGCCATCCTCTGGCGCTCGGCGTGGAAGGGAATCTCAGCCAGGCGGCGGTACTTCGCACGTAGATCGGATGCCACCAGCCCCGTCCGGGCGGCGGCTTCCAGCAGGGCCAGTTCGGTGGGATCCCCCACCCCTCCCTGGTGCCCTGTCTCGGCGTCGTTGCAGAGCACGCCGGCCCGGAGCAGCAGATCTGGCTGGCCAGAGGCGATGCCGGCCCCGGCCCCTGGCGGCGGCTCCAGCTCCCTGGACCCGAAGCCATTCTCGTTGCGCTCCAGGGCCTGGGTGCCGCAGCGCATCTCCACCACCACCTGGCGGTTCAAGGTGAGGGTGCCGGTCTTGTCGGTGCAGATGACGGTGATGGCGCCGAGGGCCTCCACCGCCGGCAGATGGCGGATCAGGGCGGCCCGCCGCACCATCCGCTGGGTGCCGATCGCCAGGCTCACCGTGATCACCGCCGGCAGCCCCTCCGGCACGATCGCCACGGCGGTGGAGAGGGCCAGCTCCAGCAGTGCCAGGGGGGAACCTCCCAGCAGCCAGCCCCCCAGCACCACTGCCGCCACCAGAACCAGCGCCCAGGCCACAAGCCGGCCGGAGAGGTCCGCCAACCGTTTCTGCAGGGGGGTCGGCTCGGGGCGGGCGGTGTGAATCAGGGTGGCGATGCCGCCCAGCACGGTGGCCATGCCCGTGGCGGTCACCACGGCCAGCCCCCTCCCTCGCCCCACCTCGCTGCCCAGAAACAGGCAGTTGCTGCGCTCCAGCAAGGGTGTTTCGGCTACCAGCGGCGGTTCGGGGCGCTTGCTTACCAGATCGGCCTCGCCGGTGAGGGCTGCCTCCTGCAGCCCGAGTTCGCTGCTCTCCAGCAGCCGGGCATCGGCGGGCACCCGATCGCCGCTTTCCAGGCGGATCAGGTCCCCCGGCACCAGCTGGTCAGCAGGGAGGCGCTGCCAGTGTCCGTCCCGGCGGACGCGGGCCAGGGGCTGGGCCAGGTTCAGCAGGCTGCGCAGGGCCAGCAGCGCCCGGCTCTCCTGCAGATAGCCCAGCAGCGCGGTGAGGGCCACGATCAGCAGGATGGCGATGGCGTCCTTGGGAACGGTGTGGTCGAGCAGCGCCAGTCCGGCGGACACGGCCGCTACCGCCAGCAGCAGCACCAGCATCACGTTGCTGAACTGATCCAGCAGGATCCGCCAGCGGCCTGGGCCCGGCGGCAGGGCAAGTTGGTTGGGACCGACGCTGGCCAGGCGGTCGGCGGCGTCGGCCTCGCTCAGGCCCGCTTCGCTCACCCCGAGCCGACGCAGGCATTCCGGCCCCGGAAGGGCCTGCCAGGCCGTGGCCTCGGGAGGGAGCATGGCGGCCACCGGGTGGCTCCCTGACCCTAGGCGGATGCGACGAGTCCGAAGACCTGATCAAGGCAGGCGTTCACAGGCCTCTCCATCGCCATTGAAGTCCAGGTCGCTGTGGCCCTGGCGCAGCAGGTCCTGGGCCCGGGCATGGGAGCCGATCTGGCTGCAGGAATGGCGGCTCCCGTCGGGGGTGGTGCCATCGGGGATCCGGGCGGAGCGGCGGCCGCGCCGGAAGTCCCAGGGCCGGGTGATCTCACCTGGCACCCGCCACACACCAAGCCGCTGGCGTCGGGCCCGTTCTTCGGCCTCCAGGTAGGCCGCTCCGTCGCAGGCGGCGAGATAGCGCCGGTAGGCGAAGGCCAGGCCGTCCTCCACCAGGGCCAGGTTGATGTTGGTGTCACGGATCACTTCGGCCACCGTGCGCCCGAAACGGTCGCTGCTCTGGGGGTGGATTGTCACCGACCGCCCCACGGGCAGGCGCAACTGGAGGACCTGGCGTGCCTGCTGGCCCCAGGGGGTCTGGGCCGTTTCGGGGGCATCGATGCAGGCCAGCCGGACCGTGATCCGCTGCTGGCCGCGGCGCACCCGCAGGGTGTCGCCATCGCCGACCGAGAGCAGCCAGTGGCGGGACACGGGCGGGGGGATCCCAGGGACAGCCGCTCAGCCTTGCATCGCCCTGGCCCTCACCTCCTCGAGGCTGCAGTGGCGCCGCACCATGCCGTCCTCGAACACGGTCTGGAGGCAGCTGGCCGGATGGGGCTTCAGGCCCTGCCGCTCCACCGTGCGGTACTGCCCATCGACCTGGATCAGATCGAGCACGCCGGCCTTGCTGGTTTTGGCGGGATCGGTGGCCGGGCACTTGTGCACCGGCCGGATCCGGCCCGAGCGTTCCACCCAGGACACCTTGTAGGCGAAGCGCTGGCTGTCCCGGTTGACCTGTTGCAGCAGGCCGCCGCCCATGCCGAAGGCCACGTTCTCGACGCTGAAGCCCGCCGACAGGATCGCCGCGATGACCATCGGCAGGCTGATGGCGGTGATGCCATCCCCCTGGATCACCCGCACGTGCTCCAGCACCCGGTAGCCCTTGCCATTGAGCCGGCTGCCGAAACGGGCCTCCAGGCGCCGCAGCAGTTCCGGCACGATCGCCACCGGATCGCCCGAATCGGGCCGGATCACCACGGTGGCACCCGAGGTGATGACCCGCTCCCGCAGCTGCTCGCCCCAGAGATGGTCGACGGCATTCCAGAGGTCGTAGGAATCGGACACCACCGCCAGCACGGCGCCGGGCCTGGCGAAACGATCGAGCATGGTGCGGTAGGCCTCCAGCTCGTGCTCCTGTCCCCAGGCCAGGATCGTGGAGTGCTCGGCGGCGGGAATCGAGAAGCCGGCCATCGGGCAGTCGTAGTGCCGCCGGCCCGCCACCAGAGCCGCGACGGTGTCGGTGCCGCGGAAGGCCACCAGGTGGGCCAGGCCGCCGATGGCGGCGCTCTCGTGGCTGGAGACGCCGCGGGAGCCGAAGTCGTGCAGCCGGAAGGGGAGTTCGGCAGCCGGATCGTCGGCGGAGCGCTCCAGGGCCACCCGCAGCAGCTCCCGGAAGTGCCAGCTGCGGGTGGCCACGGTGGTGGGATACCAGAGGCGCAGCAGCAGGGTCTCCACCCAGGTGACCAGCCAGGCCAGGGCCGGATCGGTGGAGTCCACCGTCATCAGCACGTTGCCGGTGGGCACGCGGCTGCCCTCGGCAACAGCCCGGATGCGCAGGGGCAGCCGACCGCCATGGACGCTGACCAGGCGCTGCCAGCCCCCACGGTTGAACGGCAGGCCGTGGGCGGTCCAGAGGTCGGCGGCCTCTTCGATATCTCCCTGGGTGACAGGCCGCGCCAGGGTGGTTTCCAGCAGCATCTGCAACCCGAAGAACAGGGTGTCCGGGTTCTCGCCACCCCGGCTCTCCAGATAGGCCCCCATGGCGGTGAGATCCGGGGGGTACTGGAGCCAGTGGCTGCCTTTGTAGCTGTCGGTGTCGAGCAGAAGATTGAAGTCCATGGTGTGCGCTCCGCACGATGTGGATCAGGGGGCTCCAGCCCGGTCTCCCCAGGCCTGAAGCGTTGAAGGGCCAGCCGTCGCCGGCGGCGCTGTGGGTCAGATCCGGGAGATGAAGTGCCGAATGATCTGGACGTGGTCCTCGAAGAACGTGTCTTCGTGGGCGTAGATGTCGGCCAGGGGCATCCAGAAGGCTTTGTCGGCGTCGTCGCCGCCGCGCACACTGGGGAGGACGCCCCCCTTGAGCTGAATCAGGAAGGCATGAGTGATCACCCGGCCGCGCTGGGAGCGACCCGGAGCATCAAAGACGTGGCGGTCGGCGATCGACCCTTCCAGCACCGGTTTGGGCACCTTCAGACCCGTCTCCTCGCGCAGCTCCCGCAGCATCCCCTCCACCACGATCTCCTGCTGGTTGAGGTAGCCCCCGGGGAGGGCGATCAGCCCCTGGCCGGGCCGCACCCGGCGCCGCACCACCAGCACGTGACCCGATTGAACCACCACCGCATCGGTGGTGACGAAGGTGGGCGGGTAGGGCGCCACCGACCAGAGCTGGCGGTAGCCGGCGATGTAGTCGGCCTCCTGGCGCAGCCAGCGGTAGCGGCCCGTTTCCCGATACTCCGTCAGGAAAGCACGCACCGCCTCCGGCACATGGGAGGCCCACTGGGAGTCATCGTCGCCGGAGAAGTAGGCCTGTCGAATGGCTGTGGAGTGGACGGCGTTCTTGAGGGGCACGTCCTGAAAGTCCCACTGGGGGAAGAGGTCGAGGTAGTAACTGCTGCGGTCCTTTCTGTGCCCCACCAGCAGCACCCGATCCTCCTCTTCCGTGGCGGCAAGCACCTTCTGCTGCACCTCCGCCAGCCAGAGGTTGTCGGAGTAGAGGTGATCGCGGATCGGGATCACCCCCAGCCGCCGCTGCCAGTCGGCCGGCAGGGCGGCGCGGATCATGCGCTCCCGCTCCTCACTGCTCCAGGGGTTGCGGGTGTCGGGGGCGCAGCGATGGCTGCCCAGCAGGAGCAGCAGGCGGTCGGCCCGCTCGAGGGCCGAAGCGATCAAAGCAAGATGCCCTTCATGAAAGGGCTGGAAGCGTCCGATGAGGACGCTGACGTCGTGATTCATGGTGAACCTCAGAATCCCTGAGATGGGGCCTGCCTCACCGGCAGACCATTTCTCATTAGCACGATTCCTCGGAGAGTTATCCGCTGGCCGTCACGTCAGCCGCTGCTCCGGTGGCCCAACCTGACGACAGCGATGCTGGAGAACCTGGGTGGTGGTTGTGAGGTCCTTTCGATGAATCGCGAGGATCGGAAGAGGGTGTGGACGGCACTGAGCGGCCAGCGTTGGTGACACCACGACGGCATGCGATCATCCCGTCGTCACCGCTGCAGCCAGCCATGACCCTGGGGGACGCCAATGGCGAGCTGGCCGCCATCGCCGCAGCGTTCGCACTTCCGGGCCCGATCCTTGACCTGGAGCGTCTGGGCAACGGCAATGTCAACGACAGTTATTTGGTCGTCTGCGACGGGGATCCGTTGCAGCGCTTTGTGCTCCAGCGCCTGAACCGCACGGTGTTTGCGCAGCCCGAACTGGTGATGGCCAACATGATGGCCGTCGCCGATCATGTCGAGGCGCGATTGAACGAGGGTTGTGCCCTGCTGGGCGAGCGCCGTTGGGAGCACCCCCGGGTGTTGCTGAGTCATGCCGAAGGGCGCCCCTGGGTGGAGCGGGACGGTGGCTTCTGGCGGCTGATCAGCTTCATCGAATCCTCCCGGAGCTTCGACGTGGTGGCCAGTGCCGAGCAGGCCAGGGAGGTGGGCTTCGGGCTGGGCGTTTTCCATCACCTGATCAGTGACCTGCCCCCGGCCGGACTGGCCGACACCCTGGAAGGTTTTCACGTCACGCCCCGGTATCTGGAGCATTACGACGCGGTGCTGGCCAGGGCGCCGGACCCCGCTGGGAATGGGGTGCTGCAGTGCATCGCCTTCGTGGAGGAGCGGCGGGACTTTGCCTCGGTGCTGGAGGCGGCCAGGGAGAGCGGCCAACTCCGGCTTCGCCCCATCCACGGGGATCCCAAGGTCAACAACGTGATGATGGAGGTCTGCTCCGGCCAGGCCTGCGCCCTGGTGGATCTCGATACGGTGAAGCCCGGACTGATCCACTACGACATCGGTGATTGTCTGCGCTCCTGCTGCAACCCCCTGGGGGAGGAAACGGGGGATCTGGAGGGCGTCTGTTTCGATGTCGCCCTCTGCCGGGAGGTGCTCAGCGGCTATCTGGCCGCCGCCTCAGGGTTTCTCACCGCTCCTGACTACGACCACCTCTATGTGGCGATGCGCCTGATCAGTTTTGAGCTTGGCCTGCGTTTCTTCACCGATCATCTGGCGGGCAACGTTTATTTCAAGACCGACCGACCGGGCCATAACCTGCAGCGCGCCCTGGTGCAGTTCCGCCTCACCCAGAGCATCGAGGCCCAGGAGACCCAGATCCGGGACCTGATCGCTGAGCTCAGGGCCAACCTCGCCGCCGTCCGTTGATGGACGCCTCCGTGTTCCAGCGCTTCGAGCTGCGCCCCTTCGATGGCGGCATTGCGTCGCCGGCCCTTCAGCTGGGGGGTGAGATCAATCGGCAGGGCCGGCGCCTCCTGCTGCGCTTTCGGCTGGCAGGGGGGATCGACTCGGTGCATCTGCCGGCGCCGGTGGCGGCACCCGCGCGCCGGGATGGCCTCTGGGCCACCACCTGTTTCGAGTGCTTCTGGGGGATCGAAGGGACGCGGCCTTACTGGGAGCTCAACCTGTCCCCGGCTGGCCACTGGAACCTCTACCGGCTGGAGGATTATCGCGATGGTCTGCGGCCCGAGCCCGGCTACGACCTGCCGCCGCATCGTGTCGTCCGCGACGCTGGCGAGCTGGCGCTGCACCTGGATCTGCCGCTGCCGGAGGGGCTCGGCGCGGAGGTGCCGCTGCAAGTGGGGATCACCAGCGTGATCGAGGAGCGCAGCGGGCGGCTGAGCTACTGGGCCCTGGCCCACCCTGGGGCCGAGCCCGACTTCCACCGCCGGGAGGGGTTCCTGATGCGCCTCTGAGAACGTCGGCCAGGGCGTTGGGCCTCATCCGGCGGCGTGGTAGCTGCTGCGCACCAATGGGCCACTGCGCACCTGGGCAAACCCCATGGCGCGGGCCATGGCGCCCAGCTCCTCGAACTCCTCGGGTCTCCAGTAGCGGGCCACGGGGATGTGGGCCAGGGAGGGGCGCAGGTACTGGCCCAGGGTGAGGCGCTGGCAACCGGCGTCCCGCAAGTGCTCCAGGGTGGCCACCACCTCCGGGGCCGTTTCGCCGAGCCCGAGCATCAGACCGGATTTGGTGGGAATCTCCGGCGCCAGTTCCAGGGCCGCTGCCAGCAGCTCCAGGGAACGGCCATAGGTGGCGCCGCGGCGCACCTCCCCCTGCAGGCGTTCCACCGTCTCCAGGTTGTGGTTGAAGCACACCGGCGCGGCAGCCAGCACCGCGGCCAGCCGTTGGCGCTGGGCCAGGCGGCTGCGTTCGGGGTCGGCATGGCCGCCCCAGAAATCGGGGGTGAGAACTTCGATCAGCACCTGCGGATCGCGGCGGCGGATCGCGGAGATGGCGGCGGTGAACAGGCTGGCGCCGTGGTCGGACAGATCGTCGCGGGCCACGGCGGTGAGCACCACATAGCGCAGGTTGAGCACCTGCACCGCCTCCGCCACCCGCTCCGCCTCGTCTGCGTCGAGGGGGAGCGGCGCCCTGCCCTTGTCCACCTGGCAGAAGGCGCAGCTGCGGGTGCAGATGGGCCCTCCCAACAGAAAGGTGGCCGTGCCGGCGGCGTAACACTCGCCCCGGTTTGGACAGCGCCCCTCCTCGCAGATGGTGTGCAGCCGCTGCTCCCGGACCACTCCCTGGACCCGTTCGGTGGCCGAGGCCTCACCGAGGGGGCGACGGATCCACTCGGGCAGCCGCTCCGTGGGTGGGATGGCGCTGTAGCGGCTGGTGGGTCGCATCGCTGGCAGGGCAACCGCTCGCTAGGGGCTCCGAACGGCACTCCGGAGCGGCAGAACCAGACAATAGGGGCATCGCCGCGGCCAAGGATCTCCCTGCGAGGGTTGCGTCCTCAGGTCAGCAGGAGCCGGTCGATGAAAGCTCCCCAGCTGAGGCCCCGGCCTTCCTGGCCGAACAGGTGCCGCCGTTCCTGGTCATCGAGCCGGGGCTGCCCGACGCTGCTCAGCAGCCGGTCGAATTCGGCGGGTTCCAGCTGGTCGTTGCCGTCGGCATCCACCGGTTGCAGATAGGTGAGCAGCCGCTCGCGCCCCTCCTGCAGCCGGCGCAGGCGCAGCATCAGTTCGGCGAACTCGTCCCCATCCATCCGGCCATCGCCATCGAGATCCATGCCCTTCACCACCTCCTCCAGCAGCAGCGCCGGGGGCAGGGGTGACGGGCTCCTGTGCGGGGCTACAGGTTGTCGCTGCTCCAGACCTTCGGCCAGCTCCGCCACGCTGAGACTGCCGCTGCCGTCCCGGTCCAGCTCCGCGAACAGGGCCCGCAGCCGCTGGCGCTGGGAGACAGGCGCGAGCGGGAGCAGCGCCAGCTGACGCTCCCCGGCCAGGGCCCGGCTCAGCTGGCGGCGGAACTCCGACAGCAGGGCTGTCGCCACAACGAACCGCTGGCGATGCTCCTCAGGGGTGAGCACCGAGTGCAGGGCAACCGGCAGCAGGGAGGGGAGCGCCCGGCGCACCACCACGAACGTGGCCAGGGTGGCCAGGATGAACGGCAGCGTCAGCACGGGCAGCCCTGCGCTGGCGAAGCCCGGTGCCAGGGCCGGTGCCACAAGGCTGGATCCCGCGGCGGCGATCAGGGCGATCAGAACGCTGCCGCGAGTGGTGGCGTAGAAGGTGCCGCCGAGGGCGATCGCGGTGAGAATGCCGTTGTAGCTACCCAGCCCAAGGGCGATGGCCCCTGGGGCCATGCCGATGGCCAGGGCCGCCAGGCTGGAGGCCAGGCCGCCGGCCAGGCCGATCAGGGCGGCCAGGGGGCTGCCGGCGGCGACGGCCCCAAGCACCAGCAGGCCGCTGGCCAGGGACGGGCAGAGGAACACCTGCCCGAAGCCCCGCACCACCCCCAGCAGCAGGACGGCGGCGCCAGGGCCCTGGGCCGTCGGGATGGAGCCCGCCATCAGAGCCATGGCGGGATGGTCGAGGGCCATCACCACCGCCAGCATCAGCCAGGTGACCAGGCAGAACGGCAGGGTCAGGGGCGGCACCCCGAGCCGCCGGACCAGCCAGCGGCCCAGGTGCTCGAGCAGCAACGTGGTCAGGGCGGCGCCGACGGCCACCACCACCAGCCAGGCCCCCAGAGGCCCAGGCGTCCGGAAGGCGGCGGCGGCGCTGCCCACCAGGGCGCCATTGAAGCCGTAGATCCCGTTGCGACGCGCACCTCTGTCGCAGCCGATCGCCTTGGCGGTGAGGTTCGCCGTGGCCACACCCAGGGCCGAGAACAGTCCCATGGCGGGCGCCTGTGCCAGCAGAGCCAGCAACAGCAGCAGGCCACTGATCGGGTTGTTGATGAAGATCACCTGGCCCAGGCTGCGCAGGGCAGTGGGCAGGACGGTGCCGAAGCTGCGCCGCTCCCATGGCTGCGTGAGGTGCGGCAAGGTGCCTGCGGTCGGCAGCCAGGCCAGACGTTTCGGGGCGTCCGAGACCTCGACGAAGGTGGCCAGCAGATCGAAGGCCTGGCTGGGAGGTTCCGGTTGCGAGCGTGTCATTCCATGCGGCGGCGCCCTTCGAACGCCCGGGCCAGCGTTACCTCGTCGGCATACTCCAACTCGCCACCCACCGGCAACCCGTAGGCGATGCGGGTGACGCTGGTGAAGGGCTTGAGCAGTCGGGCCAGGTAGAGGCTGGTGGTGTCCCCCTCCACGCTGGGGGTGAGGGCCAGGATCACCTCGATCACCCCCTCCCGGTCGACCCGCTCCACCAGCGGCTGGATCTGCAGCAGCTCCGGACCGATGCCGTCCATCGGCGAGATCAGTCCGCCCAGCACGTGGTAGTGCCCGTGGAATTCGCGGCTGCGTTCCATCGCCAGCAGGTCGCGGGAGTCGGCCACCACACAGATCTGGCCGTTGCGCCGCTCCTCGTTGCGGCAGATCTCGCAGAACTCCTCGGCGGAAAGATGGAAACAGCGGCGGCATTGCCCCACCTGGCTGCGGGCCGCCAGCAGGGCATCGGCGAAGCTGCGGATCTGTTCTTCCGGCTGGCGCAGCAGGTGTAGGGCCAGCCGCTGGGCCGTGCGGGGCCCGATGCCCGGCAGGCGTTCGAACTGGTCGATCAGCCGGGCCAGGGGTCGGGTGAAACCGCTCAGCGAACCAGCTGCAGGTGGGGGGAATCTAGGCGGCCCGCTCGCGCCGGGCAGGGCGCCGGGTGAGGATGGCACCGGCTCTCGCCAGCTCCCCTGCCCCGCCCCGTGCCATGGGTTTTCCTGCCACCCACCAGCCCGTTCCCCCCGCCGCCACCGGACGCCCACGCTGGGGCAGCTCCCTGGTGGCGGCCCTGCTGGTGAGCCTGCTGCTGGTGGGCTGCAGCGCCGCCGCCGCCGGACTGAACTCCTTCCAGAGCCCGGATGGCCGCTATGCCTTCCTCTATCCCACCGGCTGGACCCGGGTGCAGGTCAGCAACGGCCCCCAAGTGGTCTTCCACGACCTGATCAACAGCGACGAAACCCTCAGCCTGGTGGTGTCGGAGGTCACCCCCGACCGGGATCTCAGCCAGCTGGGCAGTGCCGTTGAGGTGGGCGAGACCCTGCGCCGCAGCGTCATCTCACCGGAAGGCAGCGGCCGGGATGCCGAACTGGTGGAGGCCCATGAGCGGGAGCAGGGCGGCCGCACCTACTACGACCTTGAATACACGGTCCATCTGTCCGACCGGGATCGCCATGAGCTCGCCACGGTGGTGGTGGATCGCGGCCGGCTTTACACCTTTGCCGCCAGCACCAACGAAGCCCGCTGGAACAAGGTGAAGGATCTGTTCGCCGTGGTGATCGGCTCCTTCACGCTGCAGATCTAGGGGTGTCCGCCCCTGGCCGGCTGACCATCGTGGGGGGTGGCCTGGCCGGCAGCCTGCTGGCCCTGGAGCTGGTGGAGCGAGGTCTGACGGTGACTCTGATCGATGCGGGGGAGGCCACGGCCACGGCACTCAGCTACGGCGGTGTGGCCTGGTGGGCAGGGGCTCCGGGGCCCCTGGGCCGGCTGCTGCGCCAGGCCCCAGACCGCTGGCGACGATTGCAGGGCCGCCATGGAGTTCTCGGCTGGCGGGGCTGCGGCTTGCGCCTCCACGGCGGCGGCTGGACCACCCCCCTGCTGCGCCCCCCCTTCGCCCAGGTGGACAGCACCGTGCTGATGGCCGCCCTGCCCAGGGTGCTGGCGTCCGCCGGGGTCCAGCGGCGGCGGGGCAGGGTTCTGGCTCCGCCTCAGCCGGTGGCCGGTGGTTGGCACCTGGAGCTGGAGCGCGGCGACACCGTTGTGGCGGAGCAGCTGGTGCTGGCGGCCGGGGCCGGTTGCCGCGCCCTGGCCCCTGATCTGCCGGAGCGCCATCGCGTCAGCTGGGCCGGGGTGCTGGCGCTGCCGGCACGCCCCCCCCTGCAACCAGCCTCCGCCAGTTCCTGGCTGCGGCACGCGGCCCAGCGCCGCATCGTGCAGCCACGCCACTGGCAGCGGCCGTCCCTGGAGGCCAAGGCCCCGGAGTTGCGGGGGGAGCGCTGGATCGTCGATGCCGGTTGCGCCCCCTGGGGGGAAGGGGTGCTGCTGGGCCAGATCAGCCTGGTGCGGCCGGGAATGGACAGCGGCGAGCCGCCGCCGCCAACGGCCATGGAGGGACATCTGCGCCAGGGGCTCGCCGGCCTTGACCCGCTGCTGGCGGCCCTGCCGGGGCCCTATCGGCAGGTGCCGGTGGCCTTCTGCAGCAACGGTCTCCCCCTGGCGGGCCCACTGCCGGGGGCGCCGGGCCTGTGGGTGTTCAGCGGTTTCGGCGGTGCCTTCGCCCAGGTTCCGGTGCTCGCTCCCCTGCTGGCCGATGTGATCGCCGGGGTGGCCGATCCAGGGGTTCTGGCCCGATTCGGCGTCCTGCCGGGCTGACAGGCGGCCGTCCATCCAGCATGCTGGCGGCGATGGCCACGTCCGCTCCCCCGACCGGTGCAGCCCCGCCTCGCCGGCCGGGTGAGGCCCTGCGCCGTCGTTGGAGTGGTCTGAGCGATCGGGGCCAGGTGGGGGCGTGCCTGGTGGCGATGGGCGGGGCCCTCGGGTTGTGGGTGTTGTTCTGGCCCGTGCCCACGGAGGTGATGGGGCAGGGGGTGCTGATCTACCCCGAGACTGCCGGCCTGCTCGATGCCCGCGCCGGCGGCCAGGTCCGACGCCTGCGGGTGGCCGTGGGGCAGGAGGTGCGCAAGGGGCAGGTGCTGATGGAGCTGTACCTGCCGGTGCTCGACCGTCAGCTGCAGCAGCAGCGCGGCAACATGGCCCAGCTGGAGCGCGACAACCGCGACCTCGACCGGCGCGACGCCCTGCGGCTCTCCAGCGAGCGGCTCAGCGTTGACACCGCCCTGGCCAAGCTGGCCCAGGATCGGCGCCGCTACGAGGAGCTGGCGGCCACCTACGCCGAGAAGGTGCGCAACCTGCGCTGGCTGAGCCGGCGGGAGGTGGTGGCGCCCCTGGCCTCCGAGGTGGTGGCGGCCGAGCAGGGCCTGACCAGCACCAGCGTCAGTCTCGATGCGGTCAGGATCCAGGAGAAGGACCTGCTGACCCGCTATGAGCAGGTCAAGCTCGACATTCAGACCCAGGCGCTGCGGCGTCGCTACCAGATCGACGACATGCGCCGTCAGATCCGGGTCACCGAGGCCCGTCTGGCCTACGACGGCCAGGTGCTGGCCGACCGGGACGGCACGGTGCTGGATCTGCAGGTGATCCAGGGCCAGACCGTCGCCACCGGCCAGCGCCTCGGCACCCTGGGCCGGGCCGCCGCCCCCTCAGGCGACCAGCCACCTCTGCTGCGGGCCGTGGCCTATTTCGCTCCTGCCGATGCCCGGCGTCTGCCGGCGGGCCTGCCGGTGGAGGTGGTGCCCCTCTGGGACCAGCGGGGTCGGTTCGGCGGCATCGTGGGCAAGGTGACCCAGGTGCTGGCCCTGCCGGCCACGGAAGAGGACATCTCCACCACCATCGGCAACCCCCAGCTGGCCCGGGACCTGCTCAAGCGGGGTCCGGTGATGCGCACGGAGATCGCCCTGGAGCGGGACCCCACCAGCCGGGATGGTTACCGCTGGACCCTGTCGGGGGGCAGCGGTGTTTTCCCGGTACGTGAAGGTCTCACCATCGCCGCCCATGCCTATGTCGAGTGGCGTACGCCGATGACCTACGTGATTCCGGGCCTGCGTTCCCTCACCGGCGGCTACCGCAGCCTGGGCATCGACCGCCTCTGGGATCGACCTTCCCTGCGCCAGAGCGGCCCCCTGCCATGAATGAGCATCCCCAGGGTGATCGTCGCTGGTGGCAGATCCGCAATGCCCTGCTGCGCCAGGAGCTCCCCTGGCTGGTCAGTGAGGTGGTGCTGCTGGTGGTGCTCTGCAATGCCAACCCACCGGAACTGTGGTTCTGGCTGGTGGTGCTGGTGGTGATCCTGGGGTACCGGATCGAGCGCTGGATGTCCTCCCGACCGGAATGACCGCCTCCGGGTGACTCGTTCAGCCGGAGGTTTCCTGGAACTGATGGGCGAACCCCGGCGAGGAGGCATCCGTTGCCGCCGAGGCTGATAGCGGCGTATCGCCGGCCTGCTGGTCCTCGGAACGGAGCAGCTTGATCTCGTGCATCAGAGCATCAGCATCGGCAAGAAGCTCGGCGATGGTTTCATGTCTTTCTGGCTGATAGGAGGTGATTCCATAGCAGAAATCAATGTTGTAGGTCTTGTTGGAGAGTCTGTTTTCGTGCATCAAAGCGGCCTTGATGCGATGAATGACCGATTCTGATTGGTCCCGGGTGGAGTTGATCAGCAACACCACAAATTCATCGCCACCCAGCCTGGCTACCACATCGGAATCGCGGCAGACATGCTTGATCAGGTCGGCAAAGGTAATCAGCACTTGATCACCTTCCCCACGGCCATGCAGGTTGTTGATCGTGTTGAAATGCTCGAGATCCAGATACAGCAGAGACACGGGCAAGCCTTGGCGGGTACACAACTGCAGGCTCTGCTGGGCCAGAGCCAGAAAACCGCGTCTGTTTTCAAGACCGGTAAGCCCATCCCTGGTGGCCAGTGAGGTCGCAGCCAGCTGCTGTTGCACCAGGCAAGCCAGGTCCTTCAGGGTGTCGATCTGCTGCTGATCCAGGGATCGGGGCGCGTGGTCGGCAATGCAGAGGGTGCCAATCTTGTGCTGATCAATGATCAGCGGACATCCGGCATAGAATCGGATGTGGGGATCACCGACCACCATGGGGTTGTCGCAAAATCGCTCATCCTTAAGGGTGTCTTCAACGATCATCACATCGGAAGCCGCAATCGTATGCCCGCAGAAGGAGATGCTTCTATCGATTTCGGAGTCCGTTAGTCCGACGCAGGACTTGAAGACCAGCCGCACTTCATCCACCAGGCTGATCACGCAGATCGGGGCCTGGAAGATGCGCCCCGCCATTCGGGTCAACCGGTCAAGCAGGACGTCCTCCCCTGTGTCGAGGATCTGAAGGGAGCGAAGCTTGGCAAGGCGAAGCTCCTCGTCTACTGGGGTCTCGGGCGGTTTCAATGTATCCCTGGGAAATTCATGGGCTGGCCTGCGGTGACAATCGGGAGGGAAAAACCAGCGTGGAAAGGCCAGCCAAGTAAGTGGACCGTTGTGTGCTGAGCCACACCTTGGCTCAGTAATGAGCTGACAGACCGCAACAACCACGATCAACAATAGCGTCTTTTCGCCAGGCTTCCCATGACTCACCAGCCCTTTACTGAGAGTTCAGTGATTCAGCCACCGATAGGCATGGCCTGGCGCCAGGACTCAGTCTGCTTTCATCTGGTCTGTGGCGTCGGTTCCATGCGCCTCAAGCCAGCGTTCCAGTTGCACCTCGTTCCAGGTGTCCGCCCACACCCAGTGACCGATCGGAGCCGCCACGGCGGCCACGAGCAGCAGCAGGGGAGCCAAGGCGCCATTGCCGGCGATCTGGGCCACGAACAGGGCGCAGAACAACGGGGTGCGGCAAGCGCCGCTGAACAGGGCCGTCGCTCCGGTCCACACCAGCAACTGCCGTTCCAGGGGCGGCAGATCGCCGATCAGGGGTCCCGCCAGCAGGGCCCCCAGGGACATGGCGTCATGCATCACACCCCCGGGGGCGCCGATGGCGATGCTCAGCACCGAGGCCAGCAGGCGCCAGGGCAGCACCTCGAGGCCCGGGCGATCCTCGCCGTAGGCCATGCGCAGGATCAGCAGCTGGCCGTCGTTGAGACTCCAGCCTTCGCTGGCGACGGCCGCCAGGCTGATCACCAGGGCCGCCCCCAGGGCCCAGATCAGGGGTCTGGGAATGGCGGATCCGCCCGGACGGGCCGGCCTTGAGAGCCATTGGCTCCAATGCCTGGCCATCCAGGCGGTGCTCGCTGCGAACACCCCCCCCAGCCAACCGGCCACCAGGGTCAGCAGCACGGCCGGCGCGATGAGGTGCCCGCCCCCGGCCACCAGCAGGGAAACGCCGGCGTGGTGGGCGGGAGCCGCCTCGGCCGTGCTCTCCCAGAGGCCCGTGGCGGCCCCGATCACCACCCCCAGGCCCGTGGTCAGAAGGGTGCCGTTGATCAGCGCGGCCGAGCGTCGCTGACACAGCTCCTCGACGGCGTAGGTGACCCCCAACAGGACAGAGTTGAAGGCGATACCCAGCCCGGCTCCGGCACCGGTCGCCAGCAGCACCGGCAGGGGCAGGCGCCTGAGGGGGGCGAGCCTGTCCCGCAGCGCCAGCAGCAGGCTCGCCCCCAGGGAGGCGGAGGGGGACTCCAGGCCCACCGTGAGGCTGGCGCCATGGGTGAGCAGCAGCAACGGCAGGCGGGTCACCTGGCGCCTCAGATCCAGGGAGGCGAGGGCCGCGGGGCGGGCCGGGCCCTGCTGCACCCGCTCCAGCTGCAGGGCCTGCACCCCGGTGAGGCCGCCTCCCCTGCCGCCCTTCAGGGGGCCGTTCGCCAGCAGGGTCAACAGCACCGTGCCGGCGAACACCAACAGCAGGCTGCCTCCGGGGATGGCGCCGCCGTCGCCCAGGGGCCAGGCACGCTGCAGGCGGAAACCCAGGGCCGAGATCCATTGGTAGGGCTGCAGCAGAAGCAGCAATGGCAGCGCGGCCAGCAGCAGGGCGATGACCTGGCCCCGCCCCAGGCTCCCGGAACGCCGGGCATCAGAGGCGTCGATCGCCTCGGGGCTTGGCGTCATGGCGTCCACTGCAGGCGGGACGGAACCGGCGCCTCCGGATCGGTGGGCATGGGCAGCAGTTCCCGCAGCAGCTGGGCGTAGGTGACATTCACGTTCACGGTGGCCTCGAGCCGCTGCACCAGGCTGCCGATCAGCCGCTCCTGGGTGTTGGAGAGATCCAGCTCGCTGCTCAGCCCCGCCTGGTAGCGGAGGCGGGCATCACGGAAGGCCTCCAGACTCGCCTTCACACCGCGTCGGGCCGCCACCAGCCGCGCCAGGCTGGCTTCATGGCCGAAGAAGGCCTGTTCGATCCGCAGCCGGATGTCGTTGCGCTGGGCGGCGTACTGCTGCGCCACGGCGGCACCGCGGCGAGCCAGGGCCCGGGCCTGGCCCCGGGTGGTGCCGGCGTCGAAGAGCAGCCAGCTCACGGCCAGGCCCACCGACCAGTCGCTGCCGTAGGTGTTCAGGGAGGTGGCGACAGTGGCGCCGCAGCAGCCGCCATCGGCGACCCGCACGTTCCAATTGTTGGCATTGCTGGCACTGGCCCCCGCAGCGGCGAACAGCGACAGCTTCGGCAGCAGCCCAGCGGCAACGGCATCCTTCTGCTGCAGAAGGGCTTCGCGGGTGGCCAGAAGGGCTTCCAGTTCCGGGTTGTCCCGGTAGGAGGCCACCAGGCTGGCCTCCAGATCCAGGGGCCAGCGTGGCTGGAGCCGGATCGGGTCGCCGGCAGCGGGGGTCAGCTGGGGGGGCAGGTTGAGCTGGGCCGCCAGGCGGCGGCGGGCGATGGCCTGGTCCGCCAGGGCGGCGATCAGCTGTTCCTGCCCGTCCGATTCGATCGCCTGGCGCCGCAGGACATCCAGCCGGGGGACCAGCCCCGCCTGCTTGAGATCCAAGCTGTCCTGCAGGATCAGCAGGTCGTTGCGAACCACGGCCTCGCGGATGCGCACGAGCTGGTCGGCCCGCTGCAACTGGTAGTAGCTCTCGCTCAGGGTCAGCTGCAGCCGCCGCAGGGCATCGGCGTAGGCCAGACGGCCGCTGCGCAGGCTCGCCAGGGCGGCCCGCACCTTGGGCGTGCGGGCGAAATCCAGAAGCTCATAACGCAGCTGCACACCAGTGGCCACTCCGTTGGCGTTGGTGTTGAGGGAGCCCCTGCCGCCGGGGGGGATGAAGAAGGGGTTGCTGGGCGCGAACAGGGTCCCCGTGCCGGTGGGGGAGAAGAAGCTGGTGCTCGCCTGGTCGGTGCCACCGGCGGCGTAGGCCGAGAGGCGCGGCCAGTAGGTGCCCATCTGGCTCTGGAGCTCGGCCAGGGCCGCCGCCACCTCCTCGCGGCGGGCCTGCAGGGTGGGGCTGTTGGCGAAGCCGATCGCCAGGGTCTGCTCCAGGCTGAGGGCCTGGGGCGGGCCTTCACGCAGGCTGGCGGCCTCCGGCAGCGCCAGCGGTGGCAGCGGCGCCATGTCCTGTGGTGGCAGTGGCGCAACCTCCTGCTGGGGCCGGGGAGGGCTGGCCAGGGCGTCGCCCTTGGGGGGTTCCGCCTCAGCGGGCAGAAGCTCTTCGAGGGCCCGGATCTGGCGATCCAGCTCGTTCCAGCGGCGCTCAAGGCGACCCCCATCGCCTCCTGGCTCCGCCGGCAGGGCCTGGCCCGCCCCAGGCCCTGAGCCGAGGCCGAGGGCCAACGCCAGCCCCATCAGCAGTCCCCTGGCCAGGGTGCGCCCCGTTCCGCTGCCCCCCATGGCCCGCCGTCTCCCCCATCCGGCGCCCAGTTTGCTCGACATCGGCCGCACCGGCCCCTAAAAGCTGAAACCCAACTGCAGGCCCACGGCGAACACCCCCGGTACCCGGCCAGCTCCACCCGGATGGAGGATCCACTGCAGGCTGGGCTGCAGGTTGAAGGACTGGTTGAACCGCACCTGGTAGCCGAGCTCCACCACGCCTTCGTGGCTGAGACCGGGGCTGGTGATCGGGCTGAAGCCCGTGCGGGCCACGCCCAGGATCAGCAGGTCGAAGGGGCGGCCGGGCAGGACCCCCTGGCTCACCAGCCCGCCACCGAGGTAGCTGGGCGTCGGATTGGCGGCGGTGTCGAGTCCCGCCGCCGCCGTCGCCCAGAGCCGGTGGTCAAGGCCCCAGGGCAGCGTCACCGGCACCGTGGCACTGCCATATACCCCCCGATTCGGGCCCGTGCCGGCGTAGGCCGCCAGTTGCAGCATTCCTCCGGGCAGTTGGCGCTCCACCTGCACCGGTCGGGAGCAGGTGGAGCGTCGAAGCCTGAGGCCGGTTCCTTCGCGGCAGGCGGCGATGGGGGCGGCCAGGGGGCGGTTCAGCCAGGGGGCGGCATAGCTCCACTGCAGCTGGTGGGTCCAGCCCCGACCAGGCGGGAGGCCGCTGGCGGTCCCCAGGAGCCCGGCCACCGAGTCGGTGGCGGCCAGATCGAAGCTGGCTAGCCGCAGGGTGCTGGCCGGGGTCGGCCGCAGCACCAGCAGGGCGCCCGGTGCAGCGACCGGAAAAACGGGAAAGTTGGGGATGGAGAACAGGACGGGCGCCCCGTTGAGGGCGTCGTGCACGTAGTAGTCCTCGATCGGCGTGCTGAACAGATCGGGGCTCATGCTCACCAGGCCCGCCTCCACGCTCCAGCGGTCGTCGGTGGAGCCGCGCTGGAGGCTGGCGCGGGTGAGCCAGAGCCCCACCGGATTGGCCACCTCCTGCAGGGGCAACACCGCCCCCACCCGCTGCGCATAGAGGGGGTCGCCGTTGAAGCCGGCGAGGGCCACCCGCATCGACCACCGGTCCCCTTCCCGCCCCTCAGGACGGGCCGGGTCGGTGGGGAGCCGCAGGGTCAGCGCCAGGGTCGTCTGCTGGATCCAGCTCGCCTCCCGCACCAGACCACCGGCGGGGTTGCCCATCGGTTCGGCCAGGACCTGCAGATCCAGATCGACCCAGGCCGGCAGGCCCAGGGTCTGATGGAGGCTGCCCCAGCCAGGCTCGAGCTTGAGCAGGGGCACCGATGGTGACGGCGGGTTCCCCTGGGATTCGAGCGGCTCAGCGCCCGCGGGTGCGGCGCTGGCCAGCAGCAGAGGCAGCGCCAGGGGCAGCCGGAGCCGGGGAACTTTGGTCAGGGAGCAGCGCCATCCGACCATGGCTCAGCGGGGGGCCTCCCCCAGGGCCCGCCAGCGGTGCTCCGCCTGCTCAAGGCTGCGCAGGGCCTGGCCGCACAGCATCAATCGGCTGGCATTGCGCTGCAGACGCATCAGTTCGAAGCCATCCAGATCCGGATCGTGCAGCCAACGTTCCAGGCTCCCCCATCGGTGGGGTGGTGTCAGGGGCGTGGCCGGGGGAGCCGGCCGGTGCCGGTGGGGGACCTCCAGGCAGTGATTCCATTGCTCCAGGCGGGCGGCCACCGCCCGCAGCAGTTCTGCCTGGGCGCCATGCAGTCCCTCCAGCGGGCCGCGCTCCGACGGCGTGTGTTCCAGGAGCCTGAGCCCGTCGACGACGCCGACCAGCTGGGAACCGGCCCCATTCAGGAGCTGGAACAGGCGGAACGTGGCGTTGCTGGTGGGGTTGTTGCCCAGCTCATCGGCCACCGCCGGCATGGCCTGGCGCAGCGCCACCAGCTGGCGGCGCAGCCCCTGGGCCGTCTCCAGCTCGAGCCGACGGGCGGCCGCCAAGGCGCCCGGGGCAACGGGGACGGCGGGGGCCTCGAGGCGGTCGGCCTGGGCGACGAGGGCGGCGCCGAGGTCGGCCAGGAACCGGCGCAAGCGCTGCCGGTTGCCTTCCACCGCGAGGTCGGGCCAGAACAGGCGCAGGGACAGCAGGGCCACGAGGATGCCGGCCGCGGTCCAGAACAGCCGCACCGGGACCCATATCCCCAGTTCACCGTTGTGGACCAGCCAGCCCATCACGATGATGTTGCTGCCCACCTTGTAACCCACCTCCAGCCCCAGGGCCGCCCCCAGCAGCCGCATGGCGACCAGGGCCAGGCTCAGCCCCAGGGGCAGGGGCAGGTGGCTCAGGCCGGTGAACGACACCACGAGCACCAGGGCTCCCGCCACCGACCCCAGCAGTCGCTGGCGACCCAGGCCGATGGATCCCCCGTAGGTGCCGGTGCAGACCACCAGCACGGCCAACGGGGCGTAAAAGCCGTAGGCCAACGGGGCCAGGGCGCCGAAGCCGTTCATCAGGCCGGCGGTCAGGGCCAGCCGCAGCTCGGAGCGGCGGATCAGCATCGGGTCACCAGGCTGAGGGTGCGCAGGCTCGCCAGCAGCGGGTGCTGCTCCTGGGCCAGGGCCAGCAGCGGCAGCAGGGGCAGCGACCGCTGCCTGGCCAGGGCCTGCCAGGGCCTGGGGTCCGGGGCCGGGGCCGGCAGGGAGCCCCCCTGGAGCAGGCCCCCGATGCGCGCCATCCCCGCCGCCAGTGGATCGTTGCCGCCATCGCCGCCGTGGGTCGAACCTGGGCGGAGACGGTCGGGCAGGCCAGCCAGCAGCCGTTCCCACTGCACCCAGTGGTGCTGGACCGCTGCCCAGAGCTGCAGCCGCTGGGACCAGCGCTGTCCCTGCAGGCGACGGCCATGGGGGCCGCGGCGCTCCTGGGCCACCAGCTGTTCCATGGCCACCAGGTCTTGGCTGAGCTGGGCCGGTGGTAGGGGCAGGGGCCGTTCCCCCCGGCCCTCGAGCCAGTCCCGTTGCCGCTGCAGCTGGGCGATGTAGCTGTTGCGCAGGCCAGCTTCCAGTCGCATCAGCCGGTCGACGCCCCGCCGGGGCCAGAACAGCAGGCCCACCAGAATGGCGATCACGCAGCCGACGGCCGTATCGAGGGTGCGGTTGAACACGTAGTCCCAGTTCAGGGCCACGTGGCTCGGAATCATCAGGAACATCAGGCTGACCAGCGTCGCGGTCCCGGCCGCCGACTGCCAGCCCAGCCAGCGCAGCAGCGGCAGCATCAGCAGCAGCGACAGCAGCACCCCCTGCCAGCCGGCCAGCACCGTATGCACCAGAAAGGTCACCAGCCCTCCAGTGATGGTGCCGAACACCCGCACCCTGGCGGCCTGGAGGCTGAGGTCATCCCCGTCCTCCATGACCGTGACCACGGCCAGCATCGGGTACCACACGTAGGCGATCCGCTCGAACCAGAGCGACAGGGCGGCGGTGATGAAGGCGGCCACCCCGAGCCTCAGGCTGTTGCGAAGCAAGGCGGATCGCACGGACCTCAAAGGCGCTGGGCAGGCAGGAGCCTATGGACGTTCATGGTCCCCGGCCGTTGGCTGATGCGCCAGGGTTGGGCGCCGGTGCGCGATGGTTGATGACCACGTGTCGTGTTGCGGGCAGCCATGGTTCTCTCGCTGAGCCCGGATCTGGAGGCCCTCCTGCGGCTCGGCATGGCGGTGCTCTGCGGACTGGCCGTGGGGATCAACCGAGCGCACCACGGCAGCCGGGCCCATCCCAACCGGTTGCGGGTGCATGTGCTGGTGGGAATGAGCGCCTGCCTGATGGTTCTGGCGGCCGGCCCCGATCCCCAGGCCCGCAGCCGGGTGATTCAGGGGGTGGCGACGGGGGTCGGATTCCTGGGAGCTGGCGAGATCCTGGTTCCTCCGGTCCGTCAGAAGCACGGCATCCCGGAGGTGCGGGGTCTGAGCAGCGCGGCCTCGATCTGGTTCACCGCCGCCCTCGGCGTCACGGTGGCCGTCTCCAGCCCGGTGCCGGTGCTGATGGCCCTCGGCCTCGCCCTGGTCACCCTGTCCGACCGCAACGGCCATGCCGTTGACAGTGGCGAGGCCGCTCCGCCCCTGCCCGAGGATCTCAAAAAAGGAAGCGGTGGCGACCGTTCGTAGCGTTGGCCTGGCCGTCACCCCCAGCTTCGAGGGGATCGCCCTCGGGAGCCGGCCAGACGGCGTCCCAGTAACTGATGCCGTCCTTGTAGAAGGGGCGGCCGTCCAACCTCTGGGTGTCCAGCTGGGTGCTGCCCATGGCGGTGATCAGGCCGCCCAGCTCCATCGGCCCAAGGTCCGTGCGGATGTCCTTGCGGGCGGCCAGCATCAGCGCCGGCAGGCGAACCAGATACTCGGGTCGGGTGAGTTTGCGGAACAAGGATTTCAGGGCCAGCTGCTGGCGGTCCATGCGGCCGAGGTCGCCCGTTTCGTCGTGGCGAAAGCGCAGGAAGCCCTCCAGATCCTTGCCCCGCAGGGTCTGCACCCCGGGCTGCAGATCAATGGACAGCCCCTGGCTCCGGTCTTCGTAGAGCATGCGTTTCGGCACATCCACCTCGATTCCCCCAAGCACGTCGGCCATCTGGCGAATGGAGGAAAGATTGACGACCAGATGGTGCTGGATGGGACGGCCCAGACGCTGGGAAACCTCCCGCTTCACCGCTTCGATGCCGCCCAGGTTGTAGAGGGCATTGATCTTGACCGGCCCGAAACTCTCGGCCTCGATGTAAGTGTCGCGCGGGATCTGGGTGATGCTGGTGCGGTTGCCATCGATGCGCAGGGTGGCGATCACATCGGTGTTGCCGCCGCCCACATCGGTGCCGAGGATCAGCACATCCTGGCGGCCCATGCCGCCGCTCCAGGCGGCGAAGGGGTTGGTGAGCGCCGCGCCGCCACCGGCGTTGGCCCTTGCCGAGATCAACTGGGCCAGGGGCCCCGCCAGCAGCAGGCCCGCCCCAAGACCGCAGGCCACGGCGATGAGGACGGGCGCGCGCCGACGCGCCGGCCTGGGTTGGGACATCTTCATTCAATCCAAACTAAGCCCCCTGGGATCAGCGCAGGGCTTCCTCCGGCCTCAGCCCTGTCTGCACACGCCAGAGCGCGGCATAGGCCCCGTTCCGGGCGAGCAGGTCGTCGTGGCCGCCGCTCTCGACCAGCCGTCCCCGTTCCATCACCACGATCCGATCAGCGTGGCGCACCGTGCTCAGCCGGTGGGCGATCACCAGGGTGGTGCGTGAGGCGGTGATGCGGTCGAGGGAGCGCTGGATCGCGGCCTCCGTTTCGTTGTCGACGGCGGCGGTGGCCTCATCCAGCACCAGGACCGGCGGATCCTTGAGAATCGCCCGGGCCAGGGCGATGCGTTGGCGTTGGCCTCCGGAAAGGCGCAGGCCCCGCTCCCCCACCACAGTGTCGTAACCCTGGGGCAGCTCGTCGATGAACGCGGCCGCCTCGGCCAGGCCGGCGGCCCTTTCGATCGCCCCGCGACTGGCTTGGAAGCTGCCGTAGGCGATGTTCTCGGCGACGGTGCCGTGGAAGAGGAACACTTCCTGGCTCACCAGACCGATGGCTCGGCGCAGGTCCTGCAGCTCCAGCTCCTCGATCGCCACGCCATCGAGCAGGACCCGGCCAGCCTGGATTGCATAGAGCCGCAGCAGCAACTTGACGATGGTGCTCTTGCCGGAGCCGGTGGCCCCCACAATCCCCAGCGTGGCGCCGGCGGGCACCACCAGATCAAAGCCTTCCAGAAGCCTGTCGCGGCCGGCGTAGGCGAAGTCGACGGCCTCGAAGCGGATGTGACCGCGGACGGTGGATACCGGCAGCGGCCGGTGCCCGCTGGGGATCGCGATGGGGGTGTCCAGCAGATCCATCACCCGGTGGGTGGAGGCCATGGCGCGCTGGTAGTCGTCGAGCGTGCGCCCCAGGGTGGTGAGCGGCCACAGCAGCCGCTGGGTGATGAACACGAGAAACGAATAGGTGCCGATGGCGATGGCACCACGCCAGGCCTGCAAACCGCCGATCACGAGGATCGCGATGAAGGCGAACAGGATCGCGAACCGGATCAGGGGGATGAAGGCCGCCGACAGGCGAATGGCCTGGCCGTTGCTGGCGCGATAGGCCTGGCTCTGGGCGATGAGCCGTTGCTTCTCCCACTCCTCCGCGGCGTAGCTCTTGATGGTGAGCATGCCGCCGATGTTGTTGCTCAGGAGGCTGGCCAGATCACCGGCCCGCTCGCGTACCTCCCGATAACGGGGTGCCAGGCGCCGCTGAAACCGCAGGGATCCCCACAGGATCAGCGGAATCGGCAGGAAGGAGACGCCCGCCACCGTGGGGGACAGCACGAGCATGGTGCCGCCCACCGCCAGGACGGTGGTGATCAGTTGCAGGATCTCGTTGGCCCCCTGATCGAGGAAGCGCTCCAGCTGGTTGATGTCGTCGTTGAGGACGGTGAGCAGACGACCGCTGCTGCCGGCTTCGAAGAAGCCCATCTCCAGGTGCTGGAGGTGGTCGTAGGCCTCGACGCGCAGCGCGTGCTGGACCGTCTGGGCGAGGCGACGCCACAGCAGGGCGTACAGGTATTCGAACAGGGATTCGGCGCTCCAGATCAGGAACGACAGCACCGCCAGCACCCCCAGCTGGCCGGGAACGGTGCTGAAGCCGAGCCCGGCCAGCCAGGAGGTGCGCTGCTGCACCACCACATCGACCGCCAGCCCAATGAGGACGGGCGGAGCCAGGTCGAACAGTTTGTTGAGCACCGAACAGGCGGCCGCCAGCCGGACGAGCCTGCGGTGGGGCCGCAGGCTGGCCAGCAGACGTGAGAGACCCGGTGCTGGGGTGGTCGGCGCCCTGGCGCCATCAACGGCCATGGTGGCCGCAGGCGTCACCAGCGATTGCCACCGCCGCCGCCGCCACCCCCGTAGCCGCCGCCGCCACCGCCGCCTCCGTAGCCACCACCACCGGAGCGGCCGCCGCCACCACCGCCGGGGCGACCGCCGCCGCCGCCGTAACCGCCACCGCCGGAGCGGCCGCCGCCACCACCGCCTTCACGGGGTGTGGCCTTGTTGACGCGGATCATGCGGCCCATCCATTCGACGTCCTGCAGGTCGTCGATGGCCTTCTGCTCGGAGGCATCGTCGGCCAGTTCGATGAAGGCGAAGCCACGCTTGCGGCCCGTTTCCCGGTCGAGGGGAAGGCTGCACTGACGGACCTCGCCGTACTGGCCGAAGAGATCGAGAAGGTCCTCGCGTTCAGCCTGGAACGAGAGGTTGCCGACGTAGATGGTCATTCAATGAAAAAGCTGGAACGGATTCCTCCGGTGTCGGGAATCCCAGGGAAAGCAGGCGGTCGGCATGGAGCGCAGATCGGGTCCAGAAGGGGTCCGGTTCTGTTGGGCCTGTGCCGTCGGTGCGTGCCGAAGGGAGCCGGAACGGCATGGAATTGGTGGAAGCCTACAACCGAGCCCCTTGGCTCTATGGAGAAGTTTGAAGCGGAAGCGAAGCAATTCCGAAAATTTGCCCGGCCCCGCCTAGGACGCTCCATTGTCAGCAAACCCTGATCAAGCTGATCCCATGAAAACCGCCCCTGTCCCCTGGAGCCTCACCTGGCGTGAGGATGGCGAGCTTGGAACCCAGGATCTTTTCGACCTGCTCCAGGTCCTTGTGGCCAACGAAAGTCACGAGGTCCAGATGTCCCTGATCAGCGCCGTGGAACAGCTCACGGTGAGCGACCTCCAGGTGATGGCCTGCGAGGACGTGACCCGGATGTGTGCCTGAGGCGTCGATCAGATCGGGTAGCGCTTCGAGGTGGCGTCCTTGCAGCTGCTGCGGGCCGAGGCGATGCTGCTGCCGCTCGTGATGCGATCGGCCACACAGCTGCAGGCATAGTTGGCCATCCCGTCGGGAGCCTTCTTGCCGGACTGGGCCAGCTCCGTTTCGAAGGCGGAGAGGCAGATCGAGCGCACCACCTCGACGATGGGGCCGGAGGCCGCCTGCGCCGGCCCCCCTGTCGGCCCGAAGGCAGCCAGGGCCACCAGGCTGAGGCTCAGCCAGCCAAGGCCTGGCAGGACGCGGGGGGAACGCAAACAGGGCCGCTGCGGGGAAGGCATGGTGAGTCGGCGTGGTGAACGCTGGCGAGGGGAATCAGGAGCCCAGTCGGGAGATCTGAAGTTCCTTGTTCATCACCCGCAGGCGACGAAGGTCTGCGAAGACGTCGTCAGGCATGCCCTTGGGCAGGTCGACGGTGCTATGGGCATCGAAGATGCGGATCTTTCCGATCGAACGACCGGCGAGGCCGGATTCGTTGGCGATGGCACCCACAATGTTCCCGGGCTTGACCCGATCGCGCCAGCCCACTTCGATGCGGAACCGCTCCATATTGTCCTCAGGCCCGTCCTCGCCGCGCTCCTGCTGGCGGTCGTTGAAGGGCCGGCGCTCTCCGCTCCGCTCCCTGTCGCCACGGTCGCGGTCGCGCTCCCTGGTGGGGGTGCCAGGACGGGACTGACCCCAGCGCTCCTCACCCTGCAGCAGCAGGGGTTTGCCGCCAAGCCCGAGCTCCAGGGCGGCGAGGGCCAGCTGGTCGGGGCTGCAGGATTGCTCCTGAGCCACCCGTTGCAGGATTTCGGCCAGCAGAGCCCTCTCCTCCGGGTTACAGACCGGCTGCTGCAGGGCCGTGGTCAGTTTCTGACGCAGGCGATCGAGGCGGTGCTGGTTGATGCTGGCGTTGCCGGGCACCTCCATGGCTTCGATCGGCTGGTTCACGGCGCGTTCCAGACCCCCCAGGAAGCGACGCTCCCGCGGGGTCAGGAACAGGATCGCCTCGCCGCTACGGCCTGCCCGACCGGTGCGGCCGATGCGGTGCACGTAGGCCTCGCCGTCAAAGGGGATGTCGTAGTTGATGACCAGGCCGATGCGGTCGACGTCAAGGCCCCTGGCCGCCACATCGGTGGCCACCAGCACGTTGACGCGGCCATCGCGCAGACGCTCGATGGTGCGCTCCCGCTGGGTCTGGGGGACGTCGCCGTTGAGGACGGCCACGTCATAGCCGTGCTGCTCGAGGGACTCGGCCACGGTGAGGGTGATGGCCTTGGTGCGGGCGAAGATGATGACCCCTTCGCTGCCTTCGGCCTCGAGCACCCGCTCCAGCGCCTCCAGCTTCTGGGGCCCGTTCACGACCAGGTGGCGTTGGCGGATGCGGCGGCCGTCGGCGGCCTTCTGGCGAATGGTGACCTCGGCCGGGTCCTTGAGATAGTTCTGGGAGATGCGGCGGATCTCCGAGGGCATGGTGGCGGAGAACAGCACCACCTGACGCTCGGCAGGGAGCTGTTCCAGCACCCACTTGACGTCGTCGATGAAGCCCATGCGGAGCATCTCATCGGCTTCATCCAGCACCAGGCTGCGCAGACCGGAGAGGTCAAGGGTGCCCTGGCGCATGTGATCCATCACCCGGCCGGGGGTACCCACGACGATCTGGACGCCCCGACGCAGATGCTGGATCTGGTCGCGGAAATCGGCGCCGCCGTAGATCGGCAGCACCTTGACGCCCTTCATGCAGGCCGCATAGCTGTTGAAGGCCTCGGCCACCTGCATCGCCAGTTCGCGGGTGGGGGTCAGCACCAGCACCTGGGGGGTGCGTTGGCCGGCATCGAGGCGCTCCAGCAGGGGCAGGCCGAAGGCCGCTGTCTTGCCGGTGCCGGTCTGGGCCTGGCCCACCAGGTCGCGGCCGAGCATCAGCTCGGGAATGGCGGCTTTCTGGATCGGAGAGGGTTCCTCGAAGCCGATGGCCGCCAGGCCGTCGAGGAGTTCACGGCGCAGGCCGAAGGCGGCGAAGGCGCTGACAGGGACGGAGGTTTCCGCCACGGGAATGGCGATGGTGAGGTCGTCGTCCTGGGGAGCCACGACGGACGAGAGGACGTTGTCCTCGCAGGGCTGCTCAATGGCCGCCTGGGAATCAGCGGCACCGATGAGGGTGCTGCCGTCAATGATCTGGGTCACGGAATGCCGAAGCCTGGTGAATCCTTCAACGCAGGCCGGCAGTGGACCGTGGGAAATGGGTGCTCTGCACCCGGGCTGCCTTGCCCTTGCTCAAAGGTTGAAATGAGACTTTACCACCCTGCCGTAGTCGTCGCTGAAACGTTCGATATCGTCCTCCCGCAGCTGCGTGCCCAGCTGAACCTCAATGATTTCCAGGTCGGAGCCTGCCGCCGCCGTCGCCCGATGGACGCCTCCGCAAGGGACGAACAGGGTCGCGCCGGGGACCGCGACGAGGCCATCGCCATCGCACTCCATCACACCGGTGCCGGCCACCACCACCCAGTGTTCGCTGCGGTGGTGGTGGCGCTGGAGGCTGATGCGTTGATCCGCCGAGATCAGAATCCGTTTGACGAGATAGCCGGGGCCCGTCACCAGGGTTTCAAACCATCCCCAGGGACGGTGGACGCGCGCCGTGCTGAAAGCTGTCAACGGCCGCCGCTGGGAGGGGATGGAGGATGGAGGAAAGACTGACCGGAACCACCTGGGGCCAGGGAATCCATGGGGGTTGTCCCTGTCGACCTCGGGGCACCTGAGGGGCCGTGTCCAGCGGGGCCGGGCCGATCCTTCGTGACGATGCTTGAGGGCATTTCTCGAGGGGGTCTGGAGAAATGGAGGGGCTCCCTGAAGGGGAGAAATCCCAGCGGTGGAGACTATTGGAGCAGGGGGTCCGGAGAGTTCGACCCGGGGTACCGCGCCGATGGATGAAGTATGGATCTGCGGCCGATGCCGGCTCCGGACGGTTCACTTTTCGTAGACACCCGAGGCCGCCTCGGTGATCAGCAGGGCGCCCTGCCTGGCCCGGGTCAGGGCGGTGTAGAGCAGGCGGCCATCCTGGGATCCGCCGCTGGGCAGCAGCACGATCACCTCCTCGGCTTCGCTGCCCTGGGCCTTGTGCACCGTCAGGGCCAGGGCGGGCTCGGTCGCCCCAGCCAGCTGGCCGGGATGAATCCATAGCGCCTCCCCGCCCCCGTCGCCGAACAGCAGCCGAGCCGATGGGCCCGGCCCGCCCACGAGCAGCCCCACATCCCCGTTGGCCAGATCCAGTTCCGGCAGGTTGCGCCGGCAGAGCACGGGGGTGCCCGCCGGCAGATCCTGCAGGTCGCCGTCCAGTCGTGCCCCCAGCAGGGACCGATGGATCGCCTCCAGTCCCCAGCGTCCCTGGCGCTGGGGGGCCATCACCAGGAGCCGGTCGCGTGCGGCGAGCAGTGCTCGGCAGCCTTGATCGGTCCCCGGTCGGCAGCGTGCCGCCAGGCCCGCCAGGGCGGCCTGGTGGCGCCGCAGCCGCTCCAGCATCTCCGGCGGCAAGGTCCGGGGGGAGCAAGGACGCCACTGAAGGTTGTCGGTGGGCTCCAGGGCCTGGAGCAGGGGCAGGATGGTGGCGAGCGGGTCGGTGGCGATGGCGCCGGTGGTCTGGCCCTGGCCCTGGCGCAGGGCGCTGGCCACCGCGGCAATGGCCCCGGCGTTGCGGTAGGTGGTGGTCAGGGTGATGGCGGCGCCCCCGAGCTGGAGGCGGCGGTCGGGCCGTTGCAGCTCCTGGAGCACGGCCCCGGGCGCGATGGGCGGCAGCTGGCCCGGGTCGCCGACCAGCACCAGCCGGCAGCTGGTGGGCAAGGCCTCCAGCAGGGCGGCCATCAGGCCCAGATCCAGCATCGACACCTCATCCACCACCAGCAGGTCGAGCTCGAGGGGGCGGCCGCAGTGGCGGCCGAACCGGTCACCGCGGCTCTCCAGCAGCCGGTGCAGGGTCGTGCAGGGGATGGTGCCCCCGGTCGAGGCCCGCAGGCGGGCCGCCGCCTTGCCGGTGGGTGCGGCCAGGTGGAGGCGGCCGCCCGGCTCAACGGCCCGGTGGGCGGCGATCATGCCGGCCACCGTGCTGGTCTTGCCGGTGCCGGGCCCCCCTTCCAGCAGCACCAGCCCGTGGCTCAGCACCGCGGCCACCGCCTGCCGCTGGCGCCCATCGAGGCCCGCCAGGGCGGGGAGAGCCTGGGCCCCGGCCCCTTCGCTGGAGGCCGATGGTTCCAGGAGGCCGGCACGGGCGATCAGGGTCCCGATCACCTCCTGCCGCTGCCGCTGCCAGCGGCGCCACTGCAGCCGTCCTGCCTCCAGGGCTATGGGGCTTTCGGGATCCCGGCAGAGCGGACTACGAGCCAGGGCCAGGCGGTGCTCCTCGGGCCAGGACGCCGCGCTCACTTCGGCCGGTGCCGGTCCGTTCATATCCAGCTCCAGGTCTCCCCGCGCCAGGGCGGCGGTGAGGGCGTCGATCAACTCGCCGATCAGGGGATCGGGGGGGGTGCCGTAGAGCCGCGGCAGGGCTTCGGCCAGGCTGGGCCCGAGGGCCGTCAGCCAGGGCTGGAGGGTGGGGCTGGGGTCCCTCATGGCGATCCCGCTCCGCTGCCGGCCGCGGCGTGGGCGCCCAGGGCGCCGTCGAGGGCGAGCACCCGGGCCAGGGGCGGCCGTTCCACGAACAGGCCCGGCACCGCCCCTGGCAGGGCCTGCATCCCCGCGTCCCCGGGGGCGCCGCGCAGGAAGACGTAGGCATAGCCCCCCAGATGGCGCTCCGGTGCATAGTCCGGCAGGCGCCAGCCCAGATAGCGATGCAGGGCCACCAGATAGAGGTGGGCCTGGAGGGGGTAGTGGCTGTGGGCCATCAGGGCGGCCATCGCCTCCTGGCCGTAATGGCGGGGGCCGCAGGCCAGGGGCCGGCCCTCGTTGTCCCGCCGGCCCAGCCAGTTGCTCTTCCAGTCGGCCACCCACCAGCGCTCCTGTCCGTCGGCCCCCGTGGCGGTGAAGATCAGGTCGATCGAACCGGTGAGGAAGCCGCGGCTGGCCACCGGCAGGGCCGCCACGGAGGCGGCATAGGCGGCCCCGAAGGCGCCGCCGGGGTGGTCGGCGAAGGCCGCCGCCAGGGCCGCGGCCCTGGCGAAGCCGAGGGTGAGATCGAAGTTCATCTCGTTCAGCCGGCGCTCCGGCTCCAGGTCGGCCACCCGAAGGGATCCCAGCTCGGCGCCGAAGGGGGTGAGGCGCACCAGCTCCAGTCCCTGCAGCAGCGGTTCGAGGGGGTCCGACTCCAGGCCGGCCCGGCGCAGCTCCCGCTCCACCAGCTCCCGGTTGGCCGCCGCATCGGTGGGAAGGCGGTAGTCCAGCTGCTCCAGCATCCGATGCAGGCAGTCGCCGGCGGCCGCACCACGGGCGAAGCCGGCCAGGGGGCCCTGCTCGGGCCACAGGTCGGCCCCAGCCTCCGGGGCCTCCTCGGCGGGGCTGGGATCACTGGTGTCCCGGCCTTCGTCGAGGGCCACCACCGACAACGGGACGTTGTGGACAGCGCGGGTCCAGGCGGTGTAGCTGCTGCGGCCCCAGGCCGTGTCCAGGCGGCGCAGGGGCACAGGGCCGCAGCCCAGGGCGGCGATCGCCTCCGGGGGCTGGGGCAGGCGGCGACGGCTGGGCGGCTGCGTGGGGGGCTGGTGCAGATCCAGCTCCAGCGAACGCTGGGCGATCTCCTGCCGCAGCCGCGCCTGCCAATCGTCGTCGCCCAGGGCTGCGATGGAGTCCCCATCCTCGGGATCGGGCAGGGGTTCGCCGGGAAACAACCAGGGGAACAGGGGGTTGGCCTGCTGCCCCTTCGCCGGTGCCCAGGCCAGCACCAGCAGGTGCTGGGCGCGGGTGACGGCCACGTAGGCCAGCCGCTCCCGCTCGGCCCGTTCGGCCTGCCGCTGCTGGCGCAGGGCTTGCCATCCCTGGCCCCAGGAGGGGCGCAGGTGAAGGTCGAGGTGGGATTCGGCGCTGCCGGGCGGCTGCCAGCGGATCCCCACCCGGTGCCGGCCCGATGGGGCGGTGCCGGCAGCCTCCCAGAGATAGGGGCAGACCACCACGGCAAACTCCAGGCCCTTGCTGCGGTGCACCGTGATCACCGTGACCGCCTCGTCCACCTTGTCGCTGTGGGCCTGGTGGGACTCCGGGATGGTTCCGGCGGCCCGGCTCTGGTCCAGCCGCAGCCGCCGCAGCCAGTCGGCGGCGGCCACCAGGGCGAGGTGCTCCACGTGCAGCCGTTCCTGCAGCAGTTCGGCCACCTGCTGCAGATCGGCTAGCAGCCGGCCGCCGGCACTCAGTCGGGCCAGACCTTCGCCGTCCACCAGCTGGGAGAGCACCCCGAGCGGTCCCTGATCGGGCAGATCCCTGGCCAGGGCCTGAAGCTGCCCGGCCAGCTCGCTCCATTCCCCCGGCTCGGCGGCGGCGATCCGCTCGGCCGACCAGGCGAGCAGGGGGGAGGCGGCCAGCAGCCGCAGACGATTGGGATCGGCCGGATCGGCGAGGGCATCCAGCAGCCGCTGCAGGGCGGTGGCCGCCGGGCTGGCGAACACATCGGCCTTGCTCACCAGCCGGCTGGCGATGCCCTGGCGCTCAAGGGCGCCGCGCTGCTGCTCCGCCTGGTGGTGGTTGTGGACCAGCAGGGCAATGTCGCCGGCACGGAGGGGACGGGGGGGCTGGCCGTCGCCCGCCTCGAGGGCGGGGGCCTCCTCCAGCAGCTCCGCGACGGCCCCGGCCACCAGGTCGGGCAGCCGGCTTTCCAGCGCACTCTTGCTGGGCAGGGGGGCCTGGGCCGTCCGCCCCTGGCCAAGCCAGAGCAGGCGCAGCGGGGCCATGCCGTCGGGGCCGCGGCGCCGGGATCGGGCCTCGACCTCCGGCACCGGCAGGGACGAGCGGGGCAGGCCCGCCGGGGCCATCAGCTTGTTGAGGCCATCGATCAGCGCCGGGCTGGAGCGCCGGTTCTCCTGCAGGGCGAGGACGCGGGCGGCGCTGCGGCGGGCCCGACGGTAGGTGTCCAGGTCGCCGCCCCGGAAGCGGTAGATGGCCTGCTTCGGATCGCCCACCATCACCAGCAGGTGGGCGCCATCCGCGAAGGCCAGCCGCAGGATCCGCCATTGGACGGGGTCGGTGTCCTGGAACTCATCGATCAGGGCTGCCCGGTACCGCTCCCCCACCGCCCGCAGCAGGGGCGTGGCAGTCGTGGCCTCCGGGCCCGGATCGAGCCCCTCGAGCAGCTGGGCGAAGCCGATGCTGCCGCTGCGCGCCCGCCGCCGGGCCAGCTCGGCCCGTCCCCAGTGGCAGCCATGCAGCAGCACCGCTTCGGCCGGACCCTCCCGCAGGGTGGCCACCGCCTCCAGCAGGTCCGGGCAGGGCAGCCGGATGTCCCGCTCGGGGCCTTCCACCGAACGGGCCACCCGGCAGAAGGTTTGGGGGTGGAAGTACCCCTCCAGCTCCTTCTCGGTGCGGACGGCGGCGTAACTGCCGGTGTCGTCCTGGGCGGCGAGCCAGGCCCCAACCCGCCCGCAGTGATCGGTTCGGGGCTTGGCGGCATAGGGCGTGGTGCCGCTGGCGCCAGTGACGCGCCAGTCGCCGGCGGCGTTCCGGAAGGCCTGATCCAGGGCCTGGCCCTGGGCCTCCCAGGCCTGCTTGAAGTGTCTCCAGGGCTGGTGCCACAGCGTCTCCTGCTGGTCCACCAGCGGCCGTTCCAGGTTCAGTCCCTCCGGCAGGGGGTCGAGCACCAGGCCGGGGTCCCCGTCGAGCAGCTGCAACAGGCGCTCCAGATCGTCCAGGCCGGCAGCCGTCGCCAGCCCCTCCACCAGGTGCAGGGGAAGGGCCAGCACCTGCTGTTGCCAGTAATCGTGGGCGACCTGGCGCACCAGTTCACCGGCATCGGTCTCCACCGTCAGGTCCGGGGGCCGGGCGGCCTCCATGGCCTGGCGCCGCAATGTGCGCTGACAGAAGCCATGGATGGTGGTGATGTCGGCGGCGTCGAGCTCCTCGAGGGCCAGCAGCAGCAGGCCCTGCACCGTGCCGCGGGCTCCGGCCTCGCCCGGCTGGCGCTCCAGCCATTGCTCCAGCACGGGATCGGGTGCCCGCCAGCCGGGGGGGGGCTGGAGGCCGGTGAGGGCCTCCTGGATCCGACGGCCGATGCGGTCGCGCAGTTCCGCCGCTGCGGCGTTGGTGTAGGTGACCACCAGCAGTTGCCGCAGCCCCAGCCGCCGCTCGGCCAGGAGCCGCAGCACCATGTGGGCCAGGGCGAAGGTCTTGCCGGTGCCGGCGCTGGCCTCCAGCAGCAGCACGCCATCCTCGAGGGGGACGGCGTTGGCATCGAAGCGTTCGGAGGGTGGGGCCTCGGCGGTCGTCATGGTCCGTCCTCCGCCGCCAGCAGGGGGGAGTACAGGGCGTCGGCCAGTTCCAGCAACTCCGGGGTCAGCAGGGCCTCCGCCGGCAGGCGGGCGCCGAAGCAGGCCTCCATCTCGGCCCGTTCCCGCTCGCCGCTGAGGAAGCCGGACCCTTCCCAGGTGCCGGCGGCCTTGGGCCGCCCCTGGCCCGGTCGCTTCCGCTCGGTCGCCGCGTAACTCCAGCCCGTTTCCGGGGGCACCGGCCAACCCTGGCGACGCCAGTCGCGCTGCAGGCCGGCCAGCCGTTCGAGTTCGTCGCGGGCCGCCTGGGGGTCCGGTGCCCTGAGCTCCATGGCCGGGGCGAAGACGTCGTCCTCGCGGGCGATCAGCACGCCGCGGGCCGGAGCCTTGGCTGCCGTGGTGTCCCCGGCCGCGGCAGCCGCGAGCAGCAGCTGCAGCCACAGCTCCAGCCAGTGGGCGACGCGGGCCCGGGCCGTGTGCACCAGCACCACCGTCTCGCCGCGCCAGGGGACCGGAGCCTGCCAGGGTCCCCACCGGTGGCTGACCTGCCGGGGGGGGCCGAGGCGCTGGAGGGCCGCCGCCAGGCTCGACCAGCGCCGTTGCAGAAGGCCCGCCTCCAGGCCCCCTGCCGCCCTGGGGGGCAGCAGACCCTCCCCTCGGTGTCTGGCGAGCCAGTCTTCCGCCGTGCCCGGGTCGCCGTCGCCGGGGTCGCCGTCGCAGCGCAGCAACCTCCCCCGCAGCAGGGCGGAGCGCTCCCGCTCCCCCAGGGACAGGGCCTCGAGGTCGTCGATGCGCCGGTCCCATTCACCGGGCCGCAGGCCAAGGGATCGGAGCCAGTGGGTCTGGGGGGCCGCGAGCCATTCCCGCAGGTCGCTGAAGGCGTCGACGTCAGTGGCTGTGGGGGCTTCCAGGGGGCTAGGGCCCCCCAGCAGCGGCGCCGGCGGCGGCGGCGGATCACCGCTCAGGCAGCGCACCGCCTCCAGCAGGCGCCGGTCGCAAGAGGGGGCCTCCCGTCCGGCGGCGGGCAGGAAGTTGCGCCGATCGAGGGGATTGGCGGCGTGATCCACCTGCAGACGCGCCATGGCCTCGGGGCCCACCTGGCCGGCCAGCCATTGCAGCCACTGGCCCACCGGGCCGGAGGGGGGCAGGGCGGCGCCGGTCCGGTCGTCGCGGCAGCTCCAGCTGAGCAGCAGGTGGTCCCGGGCGGAGAGCAGGGCCTCCATCAAGACATAGCGGTCCTGGTCGGCGGGATGGGGATCGCCGAGCTGGCGCTGGCCCTCCATCAGGTGGAAGGCGGGACGGTCACCCGGACGGGGAAACAGGCCCGCCTCCAGCCCCATGAGCACGATCACCCGGTACGGAATCGCCCGCATCGGCTCGAGGGCGCTGATTGTCAGGGCGCCGCTGCGATGGCCGAAGCGGCCGCTTTCGGCCCCGAGCCGCTCCCGCAGCACGGCCGCCACCACCGGGGCTTCCAGGCCCAGTGGACAGCTGCCGGCGGAGGTCTGCCAGGCGTCGATCGCCCCCATCAGGTCTGGCCGTTCGCCGGCGGCCTCGCCCCCATCGGCGAAGAGGTCGTCGATGAGCTGCCGCAGCCGTTCCACCCAGATGGTCACCGCTCCGCCGCGACGCAGCTCCCCCAGCCAATGGCGCAGCCGGCCGAGCAGATGCAGCCAGCGGCCAGCCAGCTCCAGGGGCACACCCCCGTCCCAGGGGGCCGTGTCCCCCGGTGCCAGGCCCGCGCCGGTGGGCAGCACCAGGCCGAGAAGCAGCCGGTCGATGGCCCAGGCCAGGCTGTGGCAGGCGCCATCTTTCTCCCTGGCGTCGAGGCCCCAACGGAAGCCCGCCTCCTGCAAGGCCTCCACCAGGCGGGCCGCCTCCATGGCCTCGAGGCCGAAACGGTCCAGCAGGGGCGCGCAACCCAGCAGGGTCTCGAGGCCGGAGGCGGTGAGGCGCGTGCCAGCCAGCTCCAGGAGCAGCAACAAGGTGCTGCCGAGGCCGGCCCCCTCCTCCTGGCTGCGGTCGGTCAGTCGCCAGGGGAGGTCGACGTCCGTGGCGTGGCGATCGCCGAACACCGAGGCCACCAGGGGGGCGAAGCCGTTGATGTCCGGCGTCATCACCAGGATGTCGCGGGGTTCCAGGCTGGGGTCGGCCGCCAGCAACTGCAGCAGCCGGTCGCGCACGATCTGCACCTGCCGCAGCCGGCCAGGGCAGCCATGGAACTCCAGGGAGCGATCCTGCGGATCCACCTGCAGGGCCGGAATCCGACTGGGGTCAGCCAGCTGGTCCTGCAGCTGGGCCAGCAGGGATGCCGGCCCGGTGCCGCTGGCCGCAGCGAAGAAGAGATCCTTCTCCTGCTCCTCCCCCAGCTGGGCCTCGCCGGTGCCCTCCAGCAGCTGCTGAAACTCCCCCCCCAGACGGCCGAAGCGGGCCTCCAGGCCCGGGGCCTCCAGCAGCCAGGCGGCCTCGAGCGGCTGGCGCAGGGCCAAGGCATCACTCAGTTGGCGGCGACGCTCGCCGCAGCGTTGCCAGAGATCGCGGCAGGGGGTGAGCAGGTAGAGGTCCACCGACCGATGCAGGCCCAGGGCCTGGAGCAGCTGCACCTGGACCGGCGCCATGCTGCTGAGGCCGAAGAGACGCAGGGGGGTGCCGCGGGCCTCCTCGGCGAGCTCGCCGCGGCGCAGCCTGCCGACCAGCTCCTGTACGCGGCGGCCGAACGGTTCCTGGCCCAGCTCCTGGAGCAGGCAGCGGTACAGCAGGGGCTGCCAGCACTGGTTCGCCGGCAGGGGCCGGCCGCGGGTATCGACCGCCTGCCCCGCCCCCCAGGCGCCCAGCAGCTCCGGCCGGTAGAGGGCGTAGTCGTCAAAGGCATCGGCAATGGCGCGCCCCAGCTGCCAGTGGCCCAGTTCCAGCTGATCCCCGCCGCCCCTCTCAGCCAGCCAGTGGCGCAGTGGCCCCCCTTCCGGCGCGGCGGCCACCGCTGGCAGCAGGCCCAGCAGGGGCCAGACCAGCTGGTCAGCGCGCCAGGGATCGACTGCGCCCCCACCGGCCAAGGGCTCCCCTGGGCCCAGCAACTGGTCCACCAGCTGACGCAGATGGCTGCCCGGGAAAGGAAAGCGCAGGTTGGCGGCGATGCCGCCCAGGTGCTCGGCCAGCTGCTCCCCGAGCCAGCGGCTGGTGGGCCAGGTGTTGACCACCACCTGCACCTGCTCGAAGGGATCGGGGGGCTGCAAGCGCAGTTGGGTGGCCAGCACCCGTGCCAGCAGTTCTGCCCGGTTGCTGCGAAAGACCGTCAGCAAGGGGCCGGGCTCAGAGGACGCAGCTCAGGGCTGAGCCATGGACGAGGGCGGGCAGGTGTCTGCCTGTCGCAGGTAGACCGCTGACCCGTCGGGTCTCCTGGGTTTCGGGGCAATAGGCGGTGAGGTCACCGCCGTAGCAGGCACCGGTGTCGAGCAGGACGATCGATCCAAGCCTGCGTAGGCCGGGCCCGGGGGTGTGGCCGACGATCACCTCGCCGAAACGGTTGTCGTAGGCCTGCCAGAAGGCCAGTCGGACGTTGAGGTCGGGCTGCCAGGTGCGCGGGTCGAAGCCGGCATGGGTGGCCACCCAGCCCTGACCCCAGTAGGCGAGGGGCAGCTGGTCGAGCCGGTCGCGCCAGAGGCGGCAGCGGGCCGCTCCCAGCTGGCGGAAGGTGTCGTTGCCGTTCAGGTCTGGGTGGCTGGTGGGGGCCAGGCCGTGGTCGAGCCGGGTGACCAGATCCCGTTCATGGTTGCCCTTGAGCCACACAGCCCGGCCCCGGCAGACCAGGTCCCAGACCAGGTCCATGGCGGCCTCGATGCGGGAACCGCGGTTGATCACGTCGCCGCAGAACACCAGCCGGTCGCCAGGGGGTAGCTGGGCCACCAGCCCATGCAGTGCGTCCGCGCAGCCATGCACATCCCCGATCACCCAGTGGTGCGGAGGACGATGGTCCGGGAACGTCATCAAGAAGGAAGCTTCCTCCCAAGTGTTGCCCTTGAGGTGGGCTTCTGTCACCCCCACAGGGCCGGCAAGCCTCCAGCGCTGATACGGTGCGCCCTCGGTGCACCCCAGGAGGCAACAGGCGATGGACCTGAAGGATCTGCCGGTCACGCAGCGCGTCAACGCCTTGGTGAAGGCCCTGGACGGGGCCAAACGCACCAATGAGGCCCTGGCCCGCTGCAGTGATGGCGAGGCCATGCTGGATGTGCTGCTGGATGCCTCCTCCCGGCTGGGGCTGGGCCTGACCCGCTGGGAACTGGAGAACACGCCGCCGATCCGGGATTGGATCTGGTGGAAGAACAAGGAAGCGCCCCTGACCATCGGCGACAGCAAACCCCGCTATCAGCAGGACGGCGGCCAGGGCAAGCGACGTCCTGAGGGCCCATCCGACGGCGAGACAACCAGGCGCCGCTTCCTGGGCCTGTTCTGAGGGGCTGCGCTGATCAGGCCAGGGTGGCCAGCGGGTCGGGGATCGCGCCGCTCGGAGCCTCGAAGCTTCCCAGGGCCACGAACTCCAGTCGGAGCTTCATGAAGGTGATGAACTTCTCGTCGGTGGACACCACCGCCGCCGCGGGCCGGGGGACGGCGGCCACGGCGGAGGCCAGCTCGGGTGCTTCGAGGAAGGCGGGGCGTTCCAGGAGCCAGAAGTCGATGGTCTTGTCCTTCTCGGCGTAATTGCGGACGCGTTCGCGCAGCACCTCCTCCAGGGGTTCCTCCTCGAGCAGGAAGGCGCGGCTGGCGGCGACGAAGTGGTAGCGGGTCATGGCGGGTGGGGCCTCAGGGCTGGCGGTCGCCGAACAGCGGGTCGCGGCGGGGATTCTGCACCAGCGCCCGCATCTGCCGCACCGCCTCCTGCAGGCCGACGGCCAGGGCGCGGGCCACGATCGTGTGGCCGATGTTGAGCTCCTCCATGGCCTCGATCGCCGCGATCGGCTCGACGTTTTGATAAGTGAGGCCGTGGCCGGCGTTCACCCGCAGGCCCAGGCCCCGGGCGATGGCGGTGGCTTCGCTGATCCGGGCCAGCTGGAACGGCTGCTGCTCCCAGGCGGCCTCGGCATAGGCGCCCGTGTGGAGCTCCACCCAGCGGGCCCCGCAGCTCCGGCTGGCCTCCAGCTGGGCGTCATCGGGGTCGACGAACAGGCTGACGCCAATCCCTGCCCCCATCAGCCGGCCCACCAGGGGAGAGAGGCTCTCCACCTGCCCGGCCACGTCCAGGCCCCCCTCGGTGGTTACCTCCTCCCGGCGTTCCGGCACCAGGGTCACCATGTCGGGCCGGACCCGCAGGGCGATCGCCTCCATCTCCGCGGTGGCAGCCATCTCCAGGTTCAGTCGGGTGCGCACGGTGGCCCGCAGCAGCTCCACGTCCCTGTCCTGGATGTGGCGCCGGTCCTCCCGCAGATGCACGGTGATGCCGTCGGCGCCGCCCAGCTCGGCCAGCAGGGCAAAGCTCACAGGATCCGGCTCCACGGTGCGGCGGGCCTGCCGCACATTGGCGATGTGGTCGATGTTGACCCCGAGGCTGGCCATGGGCGGCAGGTGGCTGTAGCGATCCTGACCGAACCGTATCGGTCACCGCGGCCGCAGGCCCAACTGCCCGCGTTGGCCCTGCAGCGGGGGGATTCAGCCCCTAGTTTCGATTTCGATGTTCTGCCGGTTCAAGAGTGTTGGCGGCGCAGACGCCCCACGGATCAAGCTTCTCCGCGGCGATCAGCCCGCGGGAGAGTTCCCTCTGTGGCGGCATCAGCCCCTGGCTGTCGCCCCTGGCGATGGTGGTCACCATCGACCTGGTGCTGAAGGGCTACTTCGGTGAGCTGAAGGTGCTCCATCGGGAGAACCTTCCGACGGACGGGGCCGTGCTGCTGGCCCCCACCCACCGGGCCCGCTGGGATGCCCTGATGCTGCCGTGGGCGGCCGGTCGCCGCATCACCGGTCGCGACTGCCGCTTCATGGTCACGGCGGATGAAATGAAGGGGCTGCAGGGATGGTTCCTGCATCGCCTCGGTTGCTTCCCGGTCGACCAGGGCCGTCCCACCCTGGCCAGCCTGCGCTTCTCCGTGGAGTTGCTGGCCGCAGGCCAGCAACTGGTGGTGTTCCCTGAAGGCCGCATCCGGCGCGAGGACAGCCCCATCCGCCTGCACCAGGGGCTGGCCCGCCTGGCCCTGCTGGCTGCCAGCCAGGGCGTGGATGTGCCGGTGGTGCCGGTGGGCATTGCCTATGGCCACGCCGATCCCCGCCCTGGCGATGGGGCCGCCGTGTGTTTCGGCCCGCCCCTGCGGGCGGCCGGCCAGGGGCGTCAGGCGGCCCTGGCCTTCGGCGCCGAAGTCGCTGCGGCGATGGAGTCGGCCGAGCAAGCGGCCCGCATCGTGGTGGGTCGCCCGATCGGCTCCCCGTAAAGTTCACCCGTTACCCGTCAGGCGTCGACGTGATCAGGCCTTCCGCCATCCCTTCCCTACGATCCGCTCGGCCATCGGGCATCGCCGGGGTCTGCGGAGGCGCCCTGGCCCTGCTCGCCCTGGCCCAGCCGCTGCTCCAAGCCCCGGCCCGGGCCCAGGCCACGACACCCCAGACGGTGCAGCCCGCTGGCACCGATCTCAATCTTTCCTCGGTGAAGGCCTTGCTCTCCCGGGGTGATGCGGCTGTGGCCAGCGGCAACCTGGCGGAGGGGCGTCGCCTCTATGACCTGGCCCGGGATGCCAGCCGGCGACTGCTGGGCTTCTACCGCGATCTGAGCGGCTCCTTCCGCGGCCTGGATGCCCGCATCCCCCGGGAAATGGATGACAAGGGGCGGGAGGCCCTGACCCTGCTGGCCGAGAGCAACCTGAGGCTGGCGGCCCTGTTCCGCCGCCAGAACCAGCCGGAGGTGGCCATCCCCCTGCTGGTGGAGGTGGTCAAGATCATGACCCCCACCAACGAAGGCGGGCGGAAGGCCTACCAGCAGCTGGTGGAACTCGGATTCGTCGTCACCACCTACACGGCACCTGGATCGTCCACCGGCAGCTGATCGTCCTTAGATTCCAGCTTCCCGTCATCCCCCCGATCCCCGCCGCCATGGTGCAACCGGAGCAGGTCAAGGACGCCATCCGCCGAGCGCTTCCCGATGCCGCCGTGGAGGTGGAGGATCTCACCGGTGGTGGTGACCACCTCCAGGTCAAGGTGGTGTCCGGCGCCTTCGCCGGGCTCAACCGGGTGCGGCAGCACCAGCTCGTCTATGGCGCCCTGCGCAGCGAGCTGGCCAGCGAGGCCATCCATGCCCTGGCGGTGCAGACCTCCCTTCCCTCCTGATTTTCTTTTCCGATTTCGTCACCATGGACGCCAGCACCCGCCAACGCATCGACGCCCTGATCACGGCCAGCCCCGTGGTGGTCTTCATGAAGGGCAACAAACTGATGCCTCAGTGTGGATTCTCCAACAATGTGGTCCAGATCCTGCAGTCTCTGGGTGTGCCTTTCGAGACCTTTGACGTGCTCTCCGACATGGAGATCCGCCAGGGAATCAAGGAGTTTTCCGACTGGCCCACGATCCCCCAGGTGTATGTGAAAGGGGAGTTTCTCGGTGGTTCCGACATCCTGATCGAGATGTACAACAGCGGCGAACTGCGCGAAAAACTGGAAGTCGCCCTGGCCTCGTAGGCCCGTTCAGGGCCAGCACCGTCCGACGAGCCGCTCAGTAGCGGCTCGTTTCCATGAGCAACCGAGGTTGGCCGTCGGGGCCCATGAAGCTGGACGGGTCCTGGATCCAGCGGTCGATCAGTTCCTCCAGCCGCCGCTGGGAATGGTGATCCAGCACGGCTGTGCGGCGCAGCGCATGGAGATACCCATCGGCGTACAGCCGCAGCTCGGAGGGTCCGTGGTGACGATCGGACAGGGCCTGGCAGGCATCACAAAGGGACTGGAAGTGGCGGATCGCGTCGGGATGTTGGAGTGCTGTCATGGCTGGGGTCGGGCCCCTGGCGTCATTGTGGCGGCGAAAGCCGGCAGATGGCCCCATCCTGCCGTGCCGCGACCGCCTTTCGGGAGCAGACAGTTGACAAGGCATCGCCCGTCACCGGCGTCCCCGCACATTTCCAGTTAGCGTTGGCTCACCTAATCGGCTGTCGGCACTTCCGCTTCTGATTTCATCGTGATGCCGAGGAGATGCCCGTGGCCCAGGACAAACTGACCGACCCCGGAGGTACCCCAAGCAGGGTTCTCGTCGTCGACCCCCACGCGACCCTCCGCACGGTTCTGGCCCAGCGCCTACGCCAGGACGGCCACCTGGCTGCCGCGGTCGCCACGGCCCGTGAAGCCCTGGAGATCTGCCAGGAGCAATCGCCCGATCTGTTGGTGAGTGCCGAGCTGCTCGAGGAAACCTCGGCCCTGCGCCTGGCGGCCCAGCTGCACTGCCAGGTGATGGTGCTCACGGCCCGTTCTGGTTCCGAGCCCGTGGTGGCCCTGCTGGATGCCGGCGCCGACGACGTGCTGCGCAAGCCCTTCGGGCTTGAAGAGCTGGCCGCCCGCTGTCGCACCTTGCTGCGTCGCAGCGGCAGTGGCCTGCAGGAGCGGGTCTGTGTGGGTCCCCTGGAGGTGCACCTGCTGCTGCGCCAGGTCACCCTGCGCGACCAGCCGGTGGAGCTCAGCCCCAGGGAGTTCGCCCTGCTCTGTGCCCTGCTGATGCCCCCGGGCGTCGTGCGCAGCCGCCAGGAATTGCTGCGCATGGCCTGGCCTCCTTTCAGTGGCGGGCCCCGCTCCGTGGATACCCAGGTGCTCACCCTGCGCCGCAAGCTGGAGCAGGCCGGTCTCGGTGAAGGGGGGGCGATCGAAACGATGCGCCAGCAGGGCTACCGCTTCAGCCTCGACACCCTGCCCGAGTTCAGTGAAGAAGCCCAAGGCGCCGCAGCCTCTGGACTGTTGCTCACGTCACCCAGCAGCTCCAGCCGCCTCAACTAGGGCTGGAGTTCAGGCTGGTTGAAGGACCTGGGCTAGGAGTTCTCCCGCCAGCAGCAGGGCGGACAGGAGGGCCAGCAGCTGATAGGTCCAGGGAGGGCTGATCCGAGAGATGGACCTGGTGTCGATGCCGGTGGCGGCGTTGAAGCGCTCCAGAAAGTCCTTGAAGCGGGCCACCCGCTGGGGCAGCAGCCAGGCGGCGCCGCTGAGGCCGTCCTCCGTGGCAGCGCTGCGCACGTAGTACACCCGGCCCCCCTGGCTGGTGGTGACCGGGGTGAGTGCCGTGATGTGGCTCCAGGGCAGCTGCCAACCGCGCCGTAGCAGCCAGGCACACCAGCCTGGATGGCCCACCCGCAACCCATGGCCGTCGAGCTCCACCCGCTCACTGGTGATGGCCACCACCAGCACCAGGCCGGTGATGGTGGCCAGTAGCAGCGGAAGCCGCAGCCCCGCCGGTGCCAGCAGCGGCAGGGGCAGCACTAGGGCCAGGTAGAGGCCCAGGAGGGTGAAGCGGATCAGCGGTGCCATCGGGTAGCGATGGCACGTCGGCTCGGCGCTCATCGGTCGTCGGGGGATCCGGGCAGGGGTTCGATGACCTGGGAGGGCTGGTAGCGGCCCCCAAACACCTCCGCCTCCCGACCTTTCCAGAAGCTGCCCAGGCGCATCAGATCGGCGTGGGCTTCACCCAGACGCTCGACGTACTCGTTGGGCTCCATCGTGTCCTTGGCCTCCTTGAGCTTGCTGAGCCGCAGCAGGTGCCAGACCCAGGGCTTGCCCATCTCGCCGCGGGCTTCCAGGTAGAGGGCCAGGTCGGAGGAGCTGGGAATCGGAGCCGCCATGGACATGCAACAAATATTTACAAAGCTTACCGCCGTCCCTGGGCTGTCGTGGCCGTGGGGGGTCAGTAGAGCTCGGGCCGCAGGTCCTCGTGGTAGCGGGTGGCGGCGGGGTGGGTGGGCCCGTACTCGCCGGGACGACAGTCGGCGATCAGGAGGGTGGGCTCGGGCCGGGCGGCCGCCAGCACATCGCCATGGGGGCCGCAGATGAGGCTGTTGCCCAGGTAGGCCGCCATCACCCGGCCGTTCACCGTCTCCTCGCCGCAGCGGTTGGCGTAGGCCACGAAACAGCTGTTCTGGAAGGCATGGGCAGGGATCAGGGTGCGGGACACGTCCGGATAGGGCCGGTCGGTGCGCTCGCCGGTGCTCAGCTCGGCCCAGGCATCGGCGGCCGTGGGGATCAGCACCAGCTTCGCCCCCTCCAGCGCCAGCCGCCGGGTGAGCTCGGGGAACTCGGCCTCGTAGCAGTTGAGGAGGCCCACCCCCACCCCGTTCACCGGCTGCACCGTGAAGGCGGCTCCTTCTTCGGGATGGCGATAACCGGCACTCCAGCAGCGTTTCTCGTCCGGTCCCCACAGGTGGGTCTTGCGGTAGTTACGCAAGAGCGTGCCGTCTTGGTCGAACAGGGCGATGGCGTCGTAGAAGCACTCCTGCCCGGCCACGCTGGCCCGTTCGGCGTAGGGACAGGCCACCGCCAGGCCATGACGGCGCGCCGCTGCGGCCACCCGGCTCAGGCTGGGGCCGTCCACCGGCTCCGCCAGCAGCCGCACAATGGCGGGGGTGACGATGTAGCCGGTGAGGTACAGCTCGGGGAAAGCCAGCAGCTGCACCCCGTGCCCCGCCGCGAGCCCGCAGACCCGCTCCAGCCGCTCCAGGTTCTCTTCGAGGGCCTCAGGGGTGCCGGCGCTGCCGCTGCCCTGCCAGATCCCCAGCCGCAGTCCCTCTCCGGCGGCCGGCGGCGAGGGCCGCACGACGCAGTGGAGGCGATGGTCAGGAACCATGGGGTGCGCGGCAGCGGAAGGGTCGATCCTCGCCGGTGGCTTCAGGCCGGCAGGTTCCAGGGATTGAGGCCCATGTCGGCGCCGATGCGGTGGGCGCAGGCGAAGCCGCTGAAGGCCACCGCATTCAACCCCTGGCCGGGGAAGCAGGAATCGCCGACGCAGTACAGATCGGGGATGGCGGTCCGGTTGAAAGGCATCGGCAGCAGGCCGGGCAGCCGCAGGGCCGGCACCGGCCCGTAACTGCCGCCATGGCGGCCCAGGAAGCGGCGGTGGCTGCGGGGGGTGCCGATCTCCCGGTGGGTGATCGCCCCCTCCAGCCCCGGCAGGATCGCCTCCAGGCGGCGGATCAGCCGGGTGGCGGCGGCCTCCTTGGCGGCCCGGTAGGCCCCCGGCGCCAGCCCCTGCCAGGCGCCCATCTCCGAGGGGGTGAAGGTGTGCACGATGTGTTGGCCGGCTGGCGCCAGGGAGGGATCCAGCAGGGTGGGGATCGAGACGAAGATCACCCCCTGCTCGGCCTCCATCTCCTCCCAGCGCTCCAGCAGCAGGTGATGGACATGGCAGCCCGGCGGGATCGCCTCCGCTTTCACGCCCAGGTGCAGGGAGAGGAAGGAGGAGGAGGGCCTGTAGCGCCGCCGCCAGGTGCGTTCGGCCGCCGGGGTGTGCGCCTCGTCCACCAGGGAGCCGAAGGTGTCCCAGCGGGTGGCGTTGCTCACCACCCGGCGGGCGCGGATCTCCTCGCCGCCGGCCAGCTGCACCCCCACGGCCCGAGCCTGCGTTCCCTCGCCCTGCAGCAGCACCTTCACCACCCGTGCCCGGTAGCGGATCTCGCCGCCGTGGCTGCGCAGGCCCGCCACCAGCTTCTCGGCGATCACGCCGACGCCGCCTTTGGGGTAGTTGATGCCGCCGGCGTGGCGATCGGAGAACACCATGCCAGCGTTGATCATCGGCGTGCGATCGGCGGGCATCACCGACCAGCAGAAGCACTCCATGTCGATGAACCTGAGCAGATCCGGATCGCTGATGTGGGCGCGGGCCACGGCGCCCACGTTCACCGGCAGCCAGCGGGCCAGCCCCAGGCAGGCCAGGGGCGCGCGGAAGAACACCTTGGCCAGGTAGGCGGGGTCCTCCAGCGACAGCAGCGGCATCGCGTCGAGGCAGCGGAACACCTGCCAGCAGGTGTCGTAGAAGGCGCGGATCCCCTTGGCCTCATGGGGAAACAGGGCGGTGAGATCGGCCAGGAAGCGTTCGTAGTCGCGGTCGACCGCCACCGACAGCCCGCCGGGCAGGTGGTAGGCGAGCTGGGCGGGGTCGGGAATCGTCTCGCAGTGCTCGCCCACATCAGCGAGGGCCCGGGTGAGCAGGTTGGTGTGGCCCTTTTCGCCGAAGCCGAAGATCATCGAGGCGCCGACGTCGAAGGTGTAGCCCTCGCGCTGGAAGCTGCCGCCACTGCCACCGGGGATCAGGTAGCGCTCCAGCACCAGCACCTTTGCCCCCTTGGCCGCCAGCTGGCTGGCGGTGACCAGCCCGCCGATCCCCGAGCCGATCACGACCACGTCCCAGGGGCGACCATCGGCCGTGGTGAGGGGGGCGGCGGCGGAGGAAGGGACGGTGACGGTCACCGGAACCAGGCGAACGGGAGCGGACCGACCCTAGGAAGCGGCCCCCCTCAGCCGGCTGCGGCTACGGGCACCGGGGCTGGCCTTCCGGACTGACGCCCGCTCTCCCAGGCGGCCAGATCCACCAGGGACCGGTCGCGGTAGGCGCCGTAGCGGCGGCGTTTGTCGCGGATACGCTCCGGCAGTTCCGGCATCAGGCCGAAGCTGGGGGGCATGGGCTGGAAGCCTCCCTTGCGGGCGCCGTGGCTGCGCTCCGCATCCGAGATAAAGGCCAGCAGGGCGCCGGCCATGGTGGTGGGCGGCAGGCTCAGGGGCGGCAGTCCCCGCACCAGTCGGACGGCGTTGGTGCCGGCCAGCCAGCCGCCCGCCACCGCGGCGGCGTAGCCCTCGGTGCCGGTGATCTGGCCGGCGGCCAGCAGGTTCGGCCGCTGGCGGAACTGGAGGGTGGGCTGCAGCAGTTCGGGGGACTCCAGGAAGGTGTTGCGGTGCATCACTCCGAAGCGCACGAAGGAAGCGTTCTCCAGCCCGGGGATCATCCGCAGCACCCGCTGCTGTTCGCCCCACTTGAGGTTGGTCTGGAAACCGACGAGGTTCCAGAGCTGGCCGTCCTTGTCCTCCTGGCGCAGCTGCACCACCGCATGGGCCCGTTTGGCTCGGCGCACGTCGCGGTCGTGGAGGTCGCCCCAGCGCGGATCCCAGAGGCCGATCGGCTTGAGGGGGCCGTAGCGCATGGTGTCCTCGCCGCGGCGGGCCAGCTCCTCGATCGGCAGGCAGCCTTCGAAGAAGGTGGCGCTCTCTTGCTCGAAATCCTTCAGCTCCGCCTTCTCGGCCTCCAGCAGGGCGGTGCGGAAGGCGAGGTACTGCTCCCGGTCCATGGGGCAGTTGATGTAGTCGGCGTCGCCCTTGTCGTAGCGGCTGGCCCGGAAGGCCACCGACAGGTCGATGCCCTCCCCCTCCACGATCGGGCTGGCGGCATCGAAGAAATGGCAGGACTCCCGGCCGGTGAAGCGCAGCAGGTCGTCGGCCAGGGCGGCGCCGGTGAGGGGCCCGGTGGCCAGCACGGCGATCTCTTCCTGGGCGGGCAATGCCAGCTGCTCGCGCCGCTCCACCGTCACAAGGGGGTGGGCCTCAAGGGCGGCCGTGAGGGCAGCGCTGTAGCGGCCCCGATCAACGGCCAGGGCGCCACCAGCGGGCACCGCATGAACATCAGCGGTGCGGATCACCAGGGATCCGAGGCGCCGCAGCTCCTCCTGCAGCAGGCCGGCGGCCCGGTCGGGGGAGAGGGCGCCGAAGCTGTTGCTGCAGACCAGTTCGGCGAAATCGCCGCTGTGGTGGGCCGGGGAGGGGCGCACCGGACGCATCTCCACCAGCCGCACCGGAATCCCGGCCTCGGCGATCTGCCAGGCGGCTTCGGTGCCGGCCAGGCCGGCACCGATGACGACGACCATCAGGCGCGGGCGCGCTTGAGCATCAGTTGCAGCTGACCCACGGCGGCGCGGCCGATGTTGAAGGCGGCCCAACCCACGGCCAGGAGGATCGGAGCAGCGACGAGCAGCAGCCGGAGGTCCATGGCGGGGGAGGCAAAACGATGGCGGGATCCTAACGGAGTCCAGCGTGAACCTCCGCCAGCTGGCGGTAACGGTGGGCGTGCTGCCGCTGGGCCTCGATCGCGGCGACATCCAGCTGGCGTTTCACCTGGGCTGGAGCCCCCATCACCAGGGCGCCGGCGGGCACGTCGCGGGTGACCACTGAGCCTGCCGCTACCAGGGCCCCGGCCCCCACCGTGACGCCGTTGAGCACGATCGCGCCGATGCCGATCAGGCAGCCGTTCTCCAGCGTGGCGCCGTGGATCACGGCCCGGTGGCCGATGGTGACGTCGGCGCCGATGGTCACGGGCTGGCCCGGATCCCCGTGCAGGACGGCGCCGTCCTGCACGTTGCTACCCTCCCCCACCACGATCGAACAGACGTCGCCGCGGGCCACCACGGTGGGCCAGAGGCTGGCCCCCGCCGCCAGCTCCACATCGCCGATCACCACCGCTGACGGGGCCACCCAGGCGGCGGCGTCGATGCGGGGGGCGTCCCAGCGGCTGGGCCAGGCGTCGGGGCTGCTCATGGGTGGCGCGGGTGGCGGGCTTGGAGAGGGTCGCCGCCGGGTGATAGCTTCCCCAGCGACGGGTCGCTAGCTCAGCGGTAGAGCATTCGGCTTTTAACCGACTGGTCCTGAGTTCGAATCTCAGGCGACCCATCCCAACCACCGCACCGCACACAAGCCATAGGCCGCTTTGCTTCAGCGGGCTGGGTCAGCGGTAGGCCTCGCTCCGGTGGTTGACTCCGACCACCAGCACGACAAGCTGCTCATCTTCGATCAGACAGATCACCCGGTAGTCGCCAACCCGGTAGCGCCAGAGTCCTGCCAGGTTGGCCGCCAGGGCCTTCCCTCTCTGACGCGGATCCTCGGTCTCCTTCAGGAGCCGGTTCATGTACCGCAAAAGGTTCTGTGCAGTTGAGCGATCCAGCTTCCTGAGCTGACGCCTGGCCGTTTCAGAGATCCGAAGTGTCCAGGCTAAGCTCTGCCACCACCTCGTCAAGGCTGTAGGTCCTTTCCTGTCCCAGGCGCATCCGCTCCACGGCGGCTGCCCCGAGGTAGGCATCCTCCAGGTCGTCCAGGCCCTGCTCGATCAGCTCCCGCAGATAGAAGGCCTTGGTCCGCCCCGTTTCGGAGGCCAGGCGATCCAGCCGCGCCTCTGTTGCAGGGTCCAGGCGAACGGAGGTGGCCATGGAGTCATGTGAATGCGTGTATTCAGCCTAGCTGCACCATCCCGCAGCGGACGCCCTTGAGGACGGCTTGCAGCCGGTTGTTGACGCCCAGGGTCTGGAGCAGGCGTTTGGTGTAAGTGCGGGCCGTGGCGTCGCTCACCACCAGCTTGCGGGCGATGTCCCGGTCGCTGAGGCCGCTGGCCAGCAAGTCGAGCACCTCGTACTCCCGCGGGGTCAGGCGGGGGCAGCTGAGGTAGGGGAGCTTGCCGGAGCGTAGTGAGGGGCTGCGGTAGGAGTGGTGCCCCATCACGGCGATCACGGCGGCCTGCAGGGGCCGCTGGTCGTCGACGATGTCGGCTTCGGCCACCACGGCCTCCAGCCAGGGGGCGTGCTCGTACTCAGCAGGGATCACATCCCCGAGGGCCAGCATCACCACCTTGAGATCGGGATAGAGCGCCTTGGCCCGACGGGTGAGCTCGAAGCCGTTGCCGCTCTCCAGGTGGTCGGTGCACAGGAGCAGGTCGTAGGGATCCCGCTTCAGGTAGTCGAGGCAGCCCTGTTCGTGGGTGATGGCACAGCCGATCAGGCTGCGGTCGCTGATGCTCTCGCAGAGGGCCCGCAGCAGGAAGCGGCCCTTCATGGCAATCGCCACTTTTCCCCCGGCCGCCACCGTGAGCAGCACTTCATCGAAGGTATTCCCCTCCAGGCTGCCCAGGAACGGCGTGAGATCCATGGTGGCCAGGCCATCCAGGTCCCCCTCATCATCCGTTCCCGCGGGCCGGGATCAGAAGCGGAAGGTGGTCTTCACCAGTCCGCCCAGCTGCCGGAACGTGGTGCCGGGCGTGGTGTCCTGCCCCAGGGGCCGGCTCAGATAGAAGAGGGCGGGGGTGACGCTGATGTTGTCGGTGACCTGCAGCTTGTACCACCACTCCCAGGCGAAATTTCCGTCCTGGGGGGTCTGGCCATCGGCCAGGGCCGTGGCGAAGATGGGCTGGCCCACCGCCATGCCGAGGGCATTGCCTTTGACGAAGGCGTCGTCCCACTGCAGGCCCACCATCCACGACTGGCTGGTGCGCAGGGCTCCGGGTGCCTGGGCGGTGTCGTAGCTGGTGCCGTTGATGCCCCAGCCCAGGCTGATGGAGGGAATCCAGCCGGATTGGGCCGGCTGCCAGTAACCGCTGACTCCGAAGGCATCGGTGCGGCTGTTGGGGTTGGCCTCGAAGGTGAGGCCCGTGAAGGGGGTGGTGCCCGGCACCCCCACGCCCGACTGGATGCGGGAGTAGATCGCCGCCAGACCCCACTGCTCCTTGGCGTAGCCGATCTGGACGGTGCCGGTGCCGGCCGAGGCCACGGTGCCGATGCCGCCGATGCTGGGATCACCCACGTCGCCATTGGCGGCCACGTAGTTGGCGCTGATGCTGAAGCCGTCCTGCTGCCACCACAGACCGGCCCCCGGGCCGAGGTTCTTGTTGTAGGCCGCCGGGGCGCCGTTGAGGGTGAACAGGTTGAGGATGGTGTCGGAGGGGTAGGCGCTCGGCCAGAGGGCGAGCATGTCCTCCTGACCCACCCGGCCGCCGAAGGTGGCGGTGAACTGGCTGCCGATGGGGAACTGGTAGAAGATCTTGTCGATCGCCACCACGTCGCCGCAGTCGGCGGCACCACCGCAATCCTCCTGGAAAGCGGCCTCCAGGGTGGAGAGCCCACCGGTGGGGCCGGCGCCGCCGAAGGCGGAATCGGCGAAGTTGCCGGCCCGCAGAATCGTGCGCAGCAGGTCCTTGCCGGTGAAGCTGGTGTCGAAGCTCAGCTGGATGTCGTAGCTGAAGGTGGTGGCCCCCACGGCGGCCCGGGCGGCATCCACATTCGGGGTGTCGCTGCCCGAAAACGCATTGGCACCGATCACGAAGGTGGCCTGGCCGCTCAGCTTCGTAGTTGTGGAGAACTGGGTGGCCTCGAGCTCACCCACCTTGGCCTCCAGGCCATCCACCCGGCCGCTCAGCACGGCGAGTTCCTTCTCGAACTCGGCCATCAGGCGCTTCAGCTCGTCGGTCACTTCGGTGATCCGGTCGAGGCAGGCGTTGAGCAGGGCCGCCGCTTCGTAGCGGGTCATGGCCTGGCCGCCTTTGTGGGTGCCGTTGGGGTAGCCGGCGACGCAGCCGTAGCGCTCGATCAGGTTCGAGAGGGCCTGGAAGGCCCAGTCGGTGGGCTTGACGTCGGAGAACTGGTTGATGCTGGTGACCTGGTCCTGGCTCTGGCCCGCCGCGGGCCTGGCGTAGCGGTTGATGGCGTTGAGATCGAGTTCTGCGGCCGTGGCGGCCCCGGGAACCAGCGCCGCGAGAAGCAGGAAGGGTCGCGCTGGTTGAGGCATGGCGGATCGCTTCACAACTGTCTGGCGAGAATGATAACCGTTCTCGCATCCATCACCGGTCTGGGCGGCGGCTTCAGGCTGGGCCAGGCCTTGGCCAGGGCTGTCAATCGCTTCTGGATCGGCACCAGGAGCGCGATGGCCTCCGGCCCGCTGCCAGGACCGAGGGAGGACTTGAGCAGTTCCCCGGCGTAGAGCACAAAGCCACGCGAATCCTGATATTCGATCGTTTCCACGATCGCCCCGTCAGCGATCGAGGCGTAGTATTCACTCGCGGCCACCTTGACGATCTCCCGCACCACCGCCGCGGTGGTTGCGGGGTCCCGGCGCACGGCCTCCGGTACCCCAAGCCTCGCCGCTTCGATGGCCGCGACGGCCGATTGGTAGGCCTTGCGTGTGTCGGGCGAACGTGGTGAGGCCTGGATCAGTTCCAGCAGCGCCGTGAGGGTCTCTTTGAAGGGTTTCACCCGGCGCCGCTCCAGTTCCGGTTCCACGGAGCCGTACAGCTCCTCCACCGGATGGCCGATGTGTTTCTCCGCCTGGGCGAAATTGCCCTCTCGCATCAGCTCCCCGGCCACGATCAGGTGCCCCCGCATCTGGCCGAGTACGGCGAGATAGGCGGTGTCGGAGGAGGCGACCTCCTGGGAGCCTTCACCGCCCTCTCCCCCTTCCCCGCCCTCCGATGAGGAAGGCGGGATGGTGTGGCGCCCATGGCCTTCGTGCTGGGCCACCAGGTGGGTTGGCATGGCCTGATGGGTGCCGGTGGCTGCCGTGGCGGCGCCAGCCGGCAGAACGCTGAGCGAGGTGGTGGCCGCCCCCAGGGCGAGAAACAACTCGATGCTGCGCAGCGGTCTGGGCATCTGGCGCCGGCGGAATCCGCTGATTCTGCTTGGCATGTCCGCCCTGCACCGCCCAGGGACGACATCCCAACGTCGCCAATGGCACAGGCGCGGTTGATGCCCTTTCAGACCGCCAGCACCTCGAACAGACCCATGCAACCTTTCTCGGCGATCTGGTCCTGGTGGGGGTGGAACATGTAGCGCCCCGGGAACGGATAACGGAACTCGAGGATCTGGCGTTCCGCCACCCCCAGGGTGACAACGTCACTGCGCTCGCGGAACTCCCCGCTGGCCCCCTGGCGCAGGATCTCGAAACTGTTGGCGTGGATGTGGAATGTGAGCGGCGCCTCGAGCTCCACCATGTTGAGCAGATAGAGCCGCACCAACTGGTTCTGGCGGATCTCGATCGGGCGCTCCATGAAGTGATGGGGGATGCCGTTGAAGGCATAAAGATCGTTATGCCCCGCGCCGTGCAGGTCGTAGCCGCCCATCACCAGCACCAGCTCGTCGGCGGCGGCTCGCGGCTGGATCGGGTCCACGATCAGCAGGCCGAACAGTCCCTTGCCGACATGGCGGGCCACCGGAGCCACATGGCAGTGGTAGGGATAGAGGCCGGCGGCGCCGGCTTCGAACTCGTAGATCTTTGTCTTGTTGAACAGAACCGGCTGGATTCCATCCATGGCGGCCGGATGAATCCCATGGAAGTGGAGGCTGTGGGAGGTGCTGTCCCCGTTGTGGAAGATCACCCGGATCCGTTCTCCCGCCCGGGCCCGCAGGTTCGGCCCTGGAATCGAGCCGTCCAGGGTCCAGGCCTTGAAGCGGGTGGCACGCCGCAGCGGCACGGTGAGGCTGCGGGCCTGCACCTCAAACACCCGGATGGGAACACCGTTCTCCCGGATCACGGTGCCGTGGTTGTAGGCGCGCAGGCCCGCTGTGGGGTCGAAGGGCAGGGCCAGCCCGTCGACGTCGGATCGACCGCGGGCCATGGCCCCGGCCAGCGGACCGGCCAGAGCTCCGACGCCCAGCCCCGCAGCGGCCAGTGACAGGAGCCGGCGTCGGCTCCAGCTGGCGGGACACTCACGATCACTCAAGGGTTTCGGCGCCATGGCCCGATCGGCTCGGCTTCTGCAGCAGGATCCTCCAGTGAGTCATGGCAGCGGCTCGCCGCCGGTTCATCGGTGACAGGGCGGCGTAGCCGATGGCACGCCGTCCAGCAGAGGCCCTGATCAGAGCGCGAACAGGGCGTCGTAGCGGCCGTACTCGGGCTTGCGCAGGCCATCGACCGCCAGCATCCGCCGCAATTCGATGATCTCGGCGCGCTGGGCCACGATCACGCCCCTGGCGAAGCGCCGGATGGTGGGGTTGGTGCTCTTGGCCAGGGCGTCGTGGGCCATGATCAGCGCCCCGCCGTGGTGATGGAGCATCCCCTCCAGGAACCAGACCACACGGGTGTCCGGGGTGGGAGCCTCGCCCATCATCCGCATCCCGTCGATCTGGGCCTGGCTCATGCGGGTGAGGCCGGCGAGGCTGTTGGGATCGCCGCCTTTGGTCAGGGCCACCGGGTAAACGGGCGCCTGGGGATACCAGGCCTTGCGCCACAGCCCCATGGCCCGGATCTCGTTGGCCTGGTCGCGCCAGATCGTCTTGCCCAGGGCTCCCACCCCCGGCGCCCCGATGCCGAAGACGAACTCGCTCATCCGCAGGGCACCGGTGTGGTGCTGCACCATCCCGTCGATGAAGCGCAGGTCGTAGCTGGCTCCGGCGGGACCCACATCGTGGGCATGGCCGGCGTGGGCTGGGGAGGCTCCGGCTGGAGGAGCGCCGGCTGGTGCGGGGTGATGGTGCTGGTGATGGTCGTGGTTCATGCCGCCGTGGTCCTGCGCCAGTGCTGGGACCGTCAGGCTCAGAGCACAGAAAGTCCCGAGCAAGGCGGGGGAGAAGCGGCTGTGGGGCATGGGGGCTTGGAAGGAAGCCTCACCGTATGGTCTCCACTTGGCTGGAGAGTCAAGGGCGCCGGCGGTCAGGCCAGTGGCACCGGGCCGAGCCGCGGCGCCAGGGCCGGATCCCCCAGGGGCGCCAGGGGGGCCTCGGAGATGGGTTGGCTGGCGTTCTGGGTGTAGGCCACGGTGTACAGCTGGGGCTCGGCCTTCTGTACCAATCCCTTGAGCCGCTCGAGGTGCTCGGCGAAGGCAGGGCTGTCTCGCATGGCTAGGTAGGTCTCCACCGAGCTGAAGTGGGCGTAGTTGACGGCCCGGGTGCGATCGAGGCTGAGGTGCAGATTGGCGCTGAGGCTGCCTGGAAAAACGCCCTGAAGCCGCTTGTATTCGCCCACCTGGGTGGCCACGAAGGCCTCGGCCCGATCCGGATCCAGGTGAAACACGTTGATCAGCACGACCCCGTCGCCGACCCGGATCGTGTTGACGGGAAAGCCGTTGCTGAAGCTCGCGGGGGATTCGCTCATCGAGGGGGCTCTGGGGGAAGGTTGGGAGGACTGGCTCAGAGGATGCCGCCGTTCACCTGGAGGGTCTGGCCGTTCACCCAGCGGGCGTCATCGGAGGCCAGGAAGGCCACCACATCCGCCAGATCGGCGGGCTGGCCGAGGCGGCCCAGGGGCGTGGTGGTGATCAGATGGGCCAGGGCTTCGGCCGGCATGATCAATCCGTCGGTGTCGGTGACCCCGGGGCCGATCTGGTTGACGGTGATGCCCCGGGGTCCGAGTTCCTTGGCCAGGGCCATGCCGAACTGCTCCACCGCCGCCTTGCTGGCGGCATACACCCCTGCCGCCGGCAGGGCCTGGCGGGTGGCGCCACTGGCCAGGCTGATGATCCGGCCGCCGTCGGCCACATGGCGGGCCGCCTCCTGGAGGGCAAAGAAGGTGCCGCGGGCATTGGTGTCCATCACCCGGTCGTAGTCCTCTTCCTCGATGTCGGTGGTGGGTTTGAACACCGAGATCCCGGCGTTGTTGACGACGATGTCGAGGCGGCCGAACTGCTTGAGCACGGCGGCGAACAGGGCCCGGGTCTGGCTCACGTCGCGCAGATCGGACGCCAGCGCCAGGGCCCGCACCCCGCTGGCGCGAATCGTGTCGGCCACGGCCTCCGCCTTGTCGCGGTTGCCGGCGTAGGTGAGGGCCACATCGGCGCCATCGCGCCCCAGCCGTTCGGCGATGGCCCGGCCGATGCCGCGGGATCCGCCGCTGACCAGGGCCACCTTGCCTTGCAGTCGCGTCATCGTCGGCAGGGCCCCTCGGCGAGGACAAGAATGGGCCCGCAACCTATGGCCGGCGGTCCTGGAACGGAAGGACTTACTTGCAGGTGCGTTGGTGCCGACCACGGAGGCGGATCCCATCGAAGCCACCGCTTTCGTGCGAGCCGCCCTCCAGGTGCTGGAGGGGAAGTGGACGTTGCCGATCCTCTGGCAACTGCGGCAGGGCCCCCAGCGTTATGGCGATCTGCGTCGCCTGATCCCGGAGATCAGCGACAAGGTGCTGACCCAGCATCTGCGCGACCTGGAGCGTGATGGGCTGGTGCTGCGGCAGGTGACCCCGGCCAGGCCGCCCCAGGTCAGCTACAGCTTCAGCGACCACGGCCGCACCCTGATCCCGGTGATTCAGTCGCTCTGTGCCTGGGGTCAGCAGCACGGGCAAGGGCTAAGTCAGGGTCGCGGCGACTGAGCGTTCAGGGTCGGTGCGGCGGCTCAGGGGGTCCCGTACCAGCTGCGGTACCACTGGGCCATCTGCTCGATCTCCTGGCTCTGGGCCTTGACCATGGCCTGCTGCATGGCCTTGAGCTGCGGATGCTGGCTGTTGGTCTGGGCCATGGTGGCCATCATCACGCCCATGCGGTGGTGGGGAATCATCTGTTGGATGAAGGCGCGATCGAAATCCGAGGCGTTCTTCAGCCAGGCGATGTCGGTGCCCGTCCCCCCCATGCCACCCATCCCCATCATTCCCATGCCGCCGCCGTGGCCCATCGCGCCGCCCCACGCCGGCACAGCGCCTCCGAACCACTGGCGGTACCAGGTGCGCATCTGGGCGTTTTCCTGCGTCTGGCTGTCCTTGATGCTGCGGGCCAGGGCCTTGATCTCCGGCCGCTTGGCCCGGCTCAGGGCAAGATCCGCCATGGCGATGGCCCCGTCGTGGTGGGGAATCATCATCACGATGAAGTGCTGATCCATCGACTGGGCGCCCACGCGGCCGGCACCCATCCCGCTCCCCATGGGAGGAGCACCGGTGGGGGGCTGGGCTATCGCTGGCGTCCCCAGCCCCAGACATAGGGCACCCAGCCCTGCGAGAGCAGCCAACCGGCGCGCCGCTGCCCGTGTCTGGACGCCGGTGGATTGGGAATGGTCCATCCGTTCTGCTCCCTTGCGTGTGGCTGTCTTCAGCATGGGAAGGCAGCCGGGAGCCGGTGAAGGTCCGGCACAGGGCTTCACCTTCGGGCTGCACCCCATGGCCGTTCGCGGTAACCAGGCCTCAGACCCGCAGATTGGGGCAGATCACATCCCATTCCTTGGCCGGATCGCTCTGCCAGCCCGCCAGCAGGCCCTGCAGTTCCTGCCTGAGCTGCCCCAGCTCCTCGATCTGGGCATCGATCCGCCCGATCTGCCGCTCCAGCTGGATCTGGATGTCACCGCAGGGCAGATCCCCGGCGTCATGAACCACCAGACAGCCCTGGATCTCCTCCAGGCTGAGCCCGAGGGTCTTGAGCCGGCGGATGAACGCGAGGCGCCGCAGGCTCTCCTCCGCAAACAGCCTGTAGCCGCCCTCGCTGCGACCGATGGCCGGCAGCAGACCCAGATCCTCGTAGTATCGGAGGGTCTTGACGGGCAGGCCACTGCGCCTAGCCAGCACACCGATCTTCATGCCGGCCTTCATGCCGGTCTTGATGGCGACGGCCGCCATGGCATGACTCTCCACTCGTGGGGAGACTTTAGCGGGTCCGAAGGCTGCCGCTGGCCTTGGAGGGCTCAGGACGCCGCCGCCTCGATGATTGCCTTCGTGGCGGATTCGACCTCACGCGCCACCTCCACCACGTCAGGATCGGAGCAGAGGGTCTGCAGCATTCCCTCAGGCCGGATCATGCCGATCCGGGTCTGACGGCCTTCCGTGAAAACGGAGATCCGACACGGAAGTGCCATGGACAACGTCATGTGGTGCATCAGCACCCTGGCAGCCTGCCCTGGATTGCAGACGTCGTAGATCCGACAGTTCTCGTTGAATTCGATACCCTTACCGCGCAGGGTCTGGCCGAGGTCATGGACCGCCAGCACCCCGAATCCCTGGACCACGATGGCGTCCTGGAGGTCCGTGCTCGCCTGCTCAAAGGACTTGGTTGTATCGGCAATGAAGTAGGGATCCATGGGAGTCACGGCCGGTAAAGGTGGTGTGGGGTCGTGACAATGCCGCAGACAAGCTGTGTCGCCCGATTCGCCATCTGTCCGCCCCAACCAGTGGATGTCCACTGGAGGGAATCTGCGGCGAGCCTGCGGTCGGACCGGCCCCTTCAGTCCTTTCCGTCAGCCAGTTTCGCGGCAGCATCACTGACCTTCTGGGCCACGGCCTTGGCTCCGTCCTTCAGATCTTCAGCAGCGTTCATGGCGGAGGCCTGAACCTGTTTGGCCTTGCCCTTGAGTTGGTGACCGGTATCGCCGGTCAGTTCACCCAGGGCCGATTCAAGTTTGCCTTCCGCATCCTTGGCGGCGGCGTCAGCTTTGTTGGACATCGTTCGCGTGGCGAGGGGAATCAGCAGCGTGGGGATCCTGGATGCCAAGACCTTGGGTGCCAAGATCTTGGCTGAAAAAAAGTTGTCGTCCATCGGCTGCTGCTGCTTCAATCTAGGGATGGCAGAACGACCTGCGTGTGAATCCTTCGACTCAACCCAAGGGGAAGGCTGGCCATTCCAGGCCTGGCCTGCATCGCAATGGTTCTGATCACATCTTCTGCGTCAACCTGCATCAAGCGGGCAGCAGATCTGCCTCTGTTCTGGCACCCGCTTCAAGGTTTCTGAATGATCGCTTGGGAAGGAAACCCCTGTGAAAGAGTGGTTTCAGCAGGGTGGAACCATGGCGCAGCTGTTGATCACCGCCGGCATGGGTTCCATGCCCTCTCCTGACGGGGTCGGGTTCCGGATCTGGGCTCCCCATGCCGAGCATGTCTCCGTGATCGGTTCCTTCAACGATTGGGATGGTGCCGCCCATCCGATGGAGTCCGAACCGCGTGGCTTCTGGTCCATCAACGTTGAAGGCGCCAGGATCGGCGACCATTACAAGTTTCAGCTCACGACACCGTGGGGAGTGATCAACAGGATTGATCCCTATGCCCGCGAGGTCACAAACTCAGTTGGCAATGCCATCATCCATGATCCTCACTTCGACTGGGAAGATGATGACTTCTCTATCCAGGCCTGGAACGAGCTCGTGATCTACGAGTTGCATGTCGGTACCTTCAACGATGACGATCTCAACCAGCCAGGACGATTCGACTCCGTCACGACGCGACTGGAGCACCTGAAACGGTTGGGCATCAACGCCATTCAGATCATGCCTGTCGGCCAGTTTGCCGGCCAGCGCTCCTGGGGCTACAACCCATCCCATATCTTTGCCGTCGATACCGACTATGGCGGTTCCCTGGGCTTCAAGCAGTTTATCAAGCGGGCCCATCAGGTTGGTGTTGGCGTGATTCTGGATGTTGTTTTCAATCACTTCGGCCCCAGCGATCTTGACCTCTGGAGATTTGACGGCTGGTCGGAGAACGACAAGGGAGGAATCTACTTCTACAATGATGATCGCGCCCAGACCCCTTGGGGAGAAACGCGGCCCGACTATGGCCGAGGAGAGGTGCGCCAGTACATCCTGGATAACGTCAGGATGTGGCTTGATGAGTATCACCTCGATGGCCTTCGATTTGACAGCACGGGTTACATTCGCAGCATTGGGGATGCTGGAACTCAGGAGATTCCCGATGGCTGGAGTATCCTGCAGGCCATTAATGAAACCGTGTCACGGCATGGCCATGGATGCATCACCATCGCCGAAGATCTGCGCAGCAATGACTGGTTGACCAAGGATGTGGGGGCTGGAGGCGCCGGCTTTGGATCCCAATGGGATCCCCACTTCATCCAACCCATCCGTCAGGCCGTGATTGCACCGAGGGATGAAGACCGTGCCCTCGAGAGGATCCGGGATGCCATTCTTTATCGCTACAACGATGATGCGTTTGAACGCGTGATCTACAGCGAATCTCATGACGACGTGGCCAATGGGCAGTCCCGGATTCCCCAAGATGTCAACCCGGAGGATCCCACTGGCTGGTATGCCCAGAAGCGTTCCACCCTGGCGGCCGCCATGGTGTTCACGGCGCCAGGCATTCCGATGCTGTTTCAAGGGCAGGAGTTTCTCGAGGGTGGCTGGTTCCGCGATACGGTTCCCGTCGACTGGGACCAGCGCCAGGAGTTTCGGGGCATCGTGCGTTTGTACCGGGATCTGATCCGCCTTCGCCTTGATCGGCAGGGCGTCTCCCGTGGGCTCTGTGGTCAGTTCACCCAGGTGTTTCATCTCGATACCGATCGAGGCCTGCTGGCCTTTCACCGTTGGGACCGGGGAGGCCCCGGAGATGATGTGGTGGTGATCGCCAATTTGTCTCACCAGCCTCAGGAGGACTACGTCGTGGGCTTTCCGGCGCTAGAGGCATGGAAGCTTCGCTTCAACAGTGATTGGCATGGCTACAGTGAGTGCTTTGACGGCTACCCAAGCGCTGACGTTGCGGCTGTTTCAGGGGAGTGGGATGGGTTCCCCTATCACAGCTCTATCGGTGTAGGTCCGTACAGCGTTCTGATCTATTCCCAGTGATCGTCCTTCCCTTTTCCTGGCGAGCCGATGCGACGCTTCAACATCCATCACCTCACCACCTACACCTACAGTGCTCCGGTTCGTCTCGGCGCCCATACGCTGCGTCTTCGTCCCCGGGAGGGCCACGATCTGCGCATCGAGTCGTCCACGCTCTCCATTCGTCCGGCGGCGAAGCTGCGCTGGCACCGTGATGTGGAGGGTAATTGTCTTGCCGCGGCCTCGTTTCTTGATACCGCCGACAAACTGCTGATCGAAAGCCAACTGATCATTCAGCAATACGATCGGGTTCCGTTGGACTTTCTTGTGGATGAGGAGGCTGTCAACTATCCCTTTCACTATGCGTCCAAGGATCTCCCTCTGCTGGAGGCCTATCTGACGGAAACGGACCCACCACCGTGTCAGCCATTGCTGCAGTGGATGGCAACGGTCTGGCAGCCGGGCGAGAGTATTCAGAGCTACACGTTGTTGAAACGGCTGAATCTGGCGACCCACCAGCGTGTCTCCTACCGCAAGCGCGACGAGCCTGGCGTCCAGAGCTCCGCCGAAACGCTTCACTGTGGTTGGGGGTCCTGCCGTGACATGGCCTTTCTGTTCATGGAGGCGGCCCGGTGTTTCGGATTCGCCGCCCGTTTCGTCAGTGGTTACAGCTTCACGGCGCTGCCACCGGAGGAAGCCGGCAGCATGCATGCCTGGGCGGAGGTCTTTCTGCCGGGGGCTGGCTGGAAGGGGTTCGATCCCACCCATGGCGTCATCGTCGGCGACACCCATATCCCCGTCGCGGTGGCTCGCCGACCCGAGTCAGTGCCCCCCATCGCCGGCACCTTCGCCGGCGCGTCCCTGCTGTCGATGGAGGTGGGCGTCTGGATCAGCGAGCTTCAGGGTTTCACGACCCGGCTTGAACCCTGATGGTGACGGTGCCCCTGGAACCCCTGCTGGGGGTCGATGATCCGCCGGTCTACCGGATCATTTGTCCCACCGGGCGCTCCGCGGTGCTGCTCACGGCCGACCATGCCGGTCGCTCCATTCCCCGTCGTCTGGCTGCTCTGGGCCTGAATGAACGGGTGCTCGACACCCACGTGGCCTGGGATCTGGGCGTGGCCGGGCTGGCCCTTCAGCTCTCAGCGCGGCTCGATGCCTTCCTGATCCTGCACAACTACTCGCGGCTGGTGGTCGATGCCAACCGGCCGCCGGACGCACCCGATTCCATCGTCAGCCACAGCGAGGCCGCCGCCATCGCCGCCAACGTCAACCTCTCTCCGGGTGAGCGGCTGCAACGGCTCGAGGAGATTTTCCACCCCTACCACCGCCGCATCGGGGCGGAGCTGGAGGCCCGGTGCGGGCGCGGCCAGCCCAGCGTGCTGGTGACACTGCACAGTTTCACGCCGGTGCTCGGTGCGGAGGTGCGCCCCTGGCATGTGGGGGTGCTGTACGGCCGCGATGACCGGCTGGCCCGGCGGATCCGCCTGGGGCTGGAGCGCGAGCACGGCTTGGTGGTGGGCGACAACCAGCCCTATGCCGTCAGTGACGAGAGCGACCACACGCTGGTGGTGCACGGCGAGCGCCGCCGGATTCCCCACGTGGAGCTGGAGATCCGCCAGGACCTGCTGGCCACCGAGGCCGCCCAGCAGGCGTGGGCGCAGCGTCTCGCCGCTGTGCTGGAGGTGGCCCTGGCAGAGGGATTCCCGCCGCTTCAGGCCCGACCGCGGTTCCTAGGGTGATGTATGGATCAATCCCATAGCGCTATGCCGCTGCCGACGCAGCCCATCGAGATACGGGTGGGATTCGATGTGGCGCTTCGCTTCCCTGCGCCGACGCCCATGATCGTCACCCTGGGAGTGCATTCGAGCCGCTCCGCGGATCTGCTGGAGGCCGACCCGCTCCAGGTAGAGCCGGAGGTGCCCCTGCGCCTGTACGTGGATTCCTTCGGCAACCATTGCCAGCGGCTGGTGGCGCCGGCCGGTGTGCTGCGACTGCGGGGCAGCGGGCTGGTGGCCGATTCCGGCCGGCCCGATCCGGTGCTGCCCTGGCTGGAGCAGCAGCCGGTGGAGCAGCTGCCGGAGGAGGCGCTGCTGTTTCTGCTGGCCAGCCGCTTCTGTGAGTCCGACCTGCTCTCGCCCATGGCCTGGTCGCGGTTTGAGGGGGGGCCTGGGGGCTGGGGACGGGTGCAGGCGATCTGCGATTTCGTCCATCAACACGTGCGTTTCGATTACGGCCGCTCGAGCGCCACGAAGACCGCCCTGCAGACCTTCGAAAGCCGGGAGGGGGTGTGCCGCGATTTCGCCCACCTGGCGATCGCCCTGTGCCGCTGCATGAACATCCCGGCGCGATACTGCACCGGTTACCTGAGTGACATCGAGGTGCCGCCGCCCCACACGGCCATGGACTTCCATGCCTGGTTCGAGGCCTACCTCGGCGATGGCTGGCACGTGTTCGACCCGCGCAACAACACCCCCCGCATCGGGCGGATCCTGATCGCCCGGGGCCGGGACGCGGCGGATGTGGCGCTCACCACCACCTTCGGCCCGTCGGAGCTGGAATCGTTTGAGGTGTGGACGGCATGACCTATTGCGTGGCCGTGTTGCTGGAAGGCGGGATGGTGTTCGCCTCCGATTCACGCACCAATGCAGGCCTGGACGATTTCGCCAGTTTCTGCAAGATGACCGTGTTCGAGCGCACGGGCGATCGGGTGCTCGTGCTGCTGAGCTCCGGCAGCCTGGCCGGCACCCAGGCGGTGATCGGCCTGCTGCGCCAACGGGCCGAGGCCGGCGATGGCGAGACCACTGTCTGGACGGCGCAGACCATGTTCGAGGTGATGGGCCTGGTGTCGGATGCGGTGCGGGCGATCGGGGAGCGGGACGGCCCTTACCTCAAGGCCTCCGGCTCCAGTTTCAATGCGTCCTTCCTGGTGGGCGGGCAGATCAAGGGGGAGGAGCCCAGGCTGTTCCGCATGTATGCCGAGGGCAATTTCATTGAAGCCGGTGCGGACACGCCTTTTCTGCAGACGGGCGAGGCCAAGTATGGAAAGCCGATCATCGACCGCGTGATGCATTCCGACACCACCCTGGCGGAAGCGGCCAAATGTGTCCTGGTGTCGTTCGATTCCACCATGCGCAGCAACCTGTCGGTGGGGATGCCGATCGACCTGCTCCTCTACGAGCGGGACCGCCTCGCGATCACCCAGCAGCGCCGATTCAGCGAGGGTGACGCCTACTTCCAGGAACTCAGCAGGGAGTGGAGCGCGGGGGTGCGGCAGGTGTTCCGGGAGTTGCCGGAGCTGGTCTGGTAATCACCATCCCGTGGCGCGACTGGCCGATACCGGACCGGGATCGGCCTCAACCTTTCCCAGCGCTGGTGCTGATCCACGGCATGTGGGACAACCCCAGTGTGTTCGACCCGCTCAAGCGCCAGCTGGCAGGTCGCCGCGGCCCCCTGTTGATCCCCCACCTGCCCCACCGCTTCGGGCTGACGCCGATCGAGTCGCAGGCCGCCCTGCTCGGCACCCACATCGACGCCTCCTTCGGGCAGGAGCAACCCATCGATCTGCTGGGCTTTTCGATGGGCGGGGTGATCGCCCGCGCCTGGATCCAGCTGCTCGGCGGCCATCGGCGCACCCGGCGGCTGATCAGCGTGGGCAGCCCCCAGCAGGGCACCCTGACGGCCGGTCCCTGGCCCCGCTGGCCCCTGGCCGGCATCGCCGACCTGAAAACGGGCAGCCCCTTGCTGCATCGGCTCAATTCGAACCTCACCACGCTGCAGGACGTGGATTGCTGCAGCTTCTACTGCGAACCGGATCTGATGGTGATGCCGGCCTGGCGTGCCGTCCTGCCGATCGGTCCGGGGAAGAACCTGCCGGTGCGGTACCACCACCAGCTGATGAGCCACCCGGCCGCCCTGGAGGCCTTAGTCGACGAGCTGTTGCGTCCCTAGCTTGGATGCACTAGCAACTGTGCCGACCGTGAATCTGTTGGCCATCTCCCTGCTGGTGCGCTGGCTGCTCGGCTGGGCCCTGTGCCTGCGCATGCCGCGCCTCCCCCCCTCCAGGGTTCAGGGCCAACCCTCTGTTTCGGTGCTGATTCCGGCCCGCAACGAGGAACACACCCTCCCGAAGCTGCTCTCCGCCCTGCATCTCCAGAGCCTCACCCCCATGGAGGTGATCGTGATCGACGATCACTCCAGCGATCGCACCGCCGCCATCGCTGCGGAAGCTGGGGTCAGGGTGATGCAGCCGCCGCCCCTGGCGGAGGGATGGTGCGGCAAGACCTGGGCCCTGCACCATGGCGTTCGCGCCAGCGCAGGGGAGCTTCTGCTCTTTCTCGACGCCGACACCGAGCCCCACCCAGAGTTCCTGAAGCGCCTCGTGGCGGCGCAGCAGGAGCTGGGCGGCCTGGTTTCGGTCCAGCCCTTCCACCGCACCGAGAAGCCCTACGAGCAGCTCTCGGTGCTCTTCAACCTCGTGGGGCTGATGGCGGTGCCGATGGGAAAGGGGTGCGGTGTGGCCTTCGGTCCGGCCATGGCCACCAGCCGGGCCGATTACGACCACATCGGTGGCCATGAGGCGGTCGCCGGCAAGGTCGTGGAGGACTGGTTTCTCGGCCATCTCTACGAGCAGGCAGGCCTCCGGGTGAGCGCCTACATCGGCCAGGGCCTGCTCGACTACCGCATGTATCCCGGTGGCTTCCAGGACATGGTGGTGGGCTTCGCCAAGAACTTCGCGACCGCTGCTGGGGAAGTGCGCTGGTTCTGGATGCTCGGTGTGGTCCTGTGGATCTCCGGTCTGTTCTGGTCGGCGTGGTGCCTGCCGGCTGCCCTGCTGGGCTGGCCGATGCAGGGCGATGCCTCCGTGCTGCCCAACCTGCTCCTCTACCTTGCCTTTGCCGTGCAGCTGATGGTGGTCACGCGCCGGATCGGCGACTTCGGCTGGATCTGCCTGATCTTTCCGATCCCCGTGCTGTTCTTTCTGGGGGTGTTCGTTCTGGCGATTCTGAATCTTGAGCGGGGAACAATCGAATGGAAAGGCAGACGATTCCCGACGCACTAGCGGTCCTGGCCTGCGGCCTGGGCTGGCTGCTGTGGTCGTTGCTGATCGGCTGGTTGGCCCAGCGGCTGCCCCAGCAGGCCCTGGCCCGCGACACCTGGCTCACCGGTCGACGTCCCTGGCCGGAGAGCAAAGAGGGCTTTGAGCAACGGCTCGGCATTCACCGCTGGAAAGACCTGCTGCCGGACGCCGGCGCCGCTTTCCCCGGCGGGGTGGCCAAGAACAGCCTGGTGGGCAGGGATCGCGCCACCCTGCAGCGTCTGCTGGAGGAGACCCGCCGGGCCGAGCTGGTGCATCTGGCGCTGTGGCCCTTCTGGATCTTGACGGCCCTTTGGCTGCCGCCGGTGGGGGTGCTGATCAACCTGATCTTCGCGACCCTGTGCAACCTGCCCTTCATCTGGCTGCAGCGCTACAACCATCTCCGGGTCCAGGGAACCCTGGCGCTCCTGGACAGCCGCGCCACGGTCCCCTGATTCCTCAGCGGCCGACCACACCCGCCTCCAGCGTGAGGTCCACGCCGATCCCCTGGTCCTCGGCATGGCGAGCCACGACGAGCCGATGGGCTCCCTCCTCCAGCACGAACGCGTCGCGGGATGCATCGAACCAGGCCAGGCACCGCAGCGGGATCTGGATCGCCACCCGCTCGCTCTGGCCCGGCTGGAGGCTCAGCCGGCGGAAGCCCACCAGGCTGCGTCGCGGCCGTGCGACGGCCTGGCCGGGGGGCTCGGCGTAGAACTGCACCACCTCCGCAGCGCCCATCGTCCCCGTGTTCGCCACCGTCACCTTGAGCTCCAGGGCCCCGGGAAGCTGCTGGGCCACCGGGTCGCTATGGCTGAAGCGGCTGTAGGACAACCCGAATCCGAAGGGAAAAGCCGCCGGGTGGCCCTGGCGTTCCAGCCGCCGGTAGCCGTGCCAGAGGTCGTAGGTGATCCGCCGGGCCCGGGGATCGAACGGCGGCAGGTGGCTGGCATCGGTGGGCACCGCATAGGGCATCCGCCCGGAGGGTGACACCCGTCCCAGGAGCACGTCGGCGAGGGCCTCCCCGCCCTGCTGGCCGGGGTACCAGAGCAACAGCAGGCCCGGCACCCGCTGGCGCCACCCTTCGCACAGAATCGCCCCGCCCCCCATCAGCACCACCACCGTGCGGGGGTTGGCGGCAGCGACGGCCAGGATCAGGGCCTCCTGTTCAGCAGGAAGTTGGAGCATGGTCCGATCGCCAGAGGCGAAGGCGCCGCCGGCACGGGCCGAACCCAGGCGTGTCACCTGGGCGACCGCGGCCGTCAGACGCGACCACAACGGCAGCAGGCGGCGGCGACCGATCAGGCGCAGCAGCGCATCGGGAGGGGGGGCCTGGCCCAGGATCGGAGCGAGGTCGCCGGGGTGGATGTGCTCGCCCTCGTGGCGCCAGTCCAGACCCACCACCACCAGCGCGGCGTCGCTGCGGGCCGCCAGGGACGAGGCCATGGCCAGATCGGAGCCATCGCAGGGAAACAGCTGGAGGTCGGGCGCCGCGGCCCGCAGTCCGGCCAGGGGCGTCACCACCGACCCCGGCGTGGGCCGGGTGTCGGAGGACCCGTGGTCCCCCAGGTTGACGGTGTCGGCCAAGGGCCCGATCACCGCCAGGGAACCGATCCCGCGGAGGGGCAGCACGGAGCCGACGTTTCTGAGCAGCACGATCGACTTGGTGGCCGCCTCTCGCGCCAGCTCCTGGTGCCCGCGGCAGCCCCGCAGCGACTCCGGGTAGGTGCCTTCAGGCACCGTTGCCTGGGCCAGCAGCAGCCGCAGCACGGCGTCATCGATCCGCGCCATCGGCACCCGTCCAGCGACCACCGCCGCCGGAAGCGTGGCTTGGAAGATCATCCGGAACGGCATCTCCAGGTCCTGGCCGGCCGCGATGGCGGCCTCTCCATCCCGGATTCCGAAGATGAAGTCGGTGAGCACGAAGCCGCGAAAGCCCCAGCGCCCCTTGAGGATGTCCCGGAGCAGATGGGGATGCTGGCCGCACCAGGCCCCGTTGACACTGTTGTAGGCGCTCATCACCGCCAGGGCCCCGGCCTCGATGCAGTCGCGGAACTGGGGCAGGTACAGCTCCTGCAGCACCCGCTCGCTGGCGTCCACATCGACCCGGAAACGGGCGCTGTCGATCGAGTTGAGGGCAAAATGCTTGACGCAGGCGATGGCATGGCGCTGCACGCCCCGGGTGGCGGCGGCCCCCATGGCGCCCACATGCAGCGGGTCCTCGCCGTAGGTCTCCTGGGCCCGACCCCAGCCGGGGTGGCGCAGCAGGTTCACGCAGATGCTGCCGAACAGATTGGCGCCGAAGGATCGGGCCTCCTTGCCCATGGCCTCGCCGATCCTTTCCTCCAGATCGACGTCCCAACTGGCACCGCGCCCGATGGGCGCCGGGAAGGTGGTGGCGCCGCCTTGGAGCACCACACCCCTGGGGCCGTCGACAAAGTGCAGCCCAGCGATGCCCAGGCGACGCAAAACACCGGCAGGCCAGGGGCGGCGGTGGGAGGCGTCGTGCAGGGCGATGTCCGCCAGCCCCCCCCAGAACGGGGTGTCACCGTCGAGCAGGCTGAGTTTTTCGTCCAGGCTGAGACCGCCCAGCAGGGTGCTGGCCTGCTTCTCCAGGTGACTCCAGTCGCGGTGTGTGTGCACAAATCAAGCCTAGGTGCGGCGCTGGCTGGCGACCTTTCCGCGGCCATGTGTGGATCGCGGCACACCTTGGCTGGCGTACGGGTTTCACCCTGATGGGCCCGCATCTGCTGCGTCTGGCTGATCGGAAGGGTGGGTCATCCGCCCCAAGACAGAATCAATCAGTTGCGGCTGATTGTTGACGAGACTTTCTGCTTAGGTTGTGGAAAGGAAGCAGGCACCTGACCATCACGAATCAGGTGCTGAGTCGATGGCGCTGCCAACCTGCCAAGGTCTCCCCTGGACTGGATGTCACGGTGGATTCCTCGAAGCGCTTTGACTTCCCACAACACAAACTTTTCACAACGAGACATCACCATGGCAACCCCTGTGCAAATTCCGAAAAAGCTCCATGTCAACCATTTCGCCGAATCGGAGGGCGGACGGTGGGATTCCGAAGCGTCCCCGCTTCTCGATCCCCGGGCGATCGAGCCACGCATGTATCTGGCCAGCCCCGGCAGTGAGAGCGGCTGGGGTTTTCACGGCCGCGCCGAGCGGATGAATGATCGTCTGGCCATGCTCGGTTTCGTCATTGGCCTGGCCATTGAGGCCCTCACCGGCTCGGGGATCCTGGGCCAGATGGGCCTTGGAGCCCTGCTGCCCCATGGCTGAACCCGGCGGCGAGGCTGGGTGGCCCGATGGCTTGACTCTCCAGCCGAGGGGAGCCCATAGGGTGAACCTCTCGCCCTCGGCGTTGGTCTGCCCCTGATGAGCCACTCCAACGCGGGTTCCCCCTGTTGCCACGCCGAGCCGGAGGCCGGCACGGCAACGGCCATGGAGCGGGAGCTGGCCCATGAGCTCACCGTGCTGCGCCGCAAGCTGTCGGTGGCGGCCGTGCTCACGGGGCTGGTGGTGGTAGCCACCCTGCCCCACATGCTCGGCGTCCACCTCAAGTGGCTGCCGGGCTGGTTCACCAGCCCCTGGACCCAGTTGGTGCTGAGTTCCCCAGTGCTCTTCTGGTGCGGGCGTGAGTTCTTCACCGGCGCCTGGTCGGCCCTGCGCCGCCACAGCGCCGACATGAACACCCTGGTGGCCGCCGGCACCGGCATCGCCTGGCTGGCCTCGCTGGTGGCCACCGCCTTTCCGGGGGTGCTCACCGCCGAGGGCCTTCAGGCCGATGTGTACTACGAAACCGCCGCGGTGATCCTCACCCTGGTGTTGCTGGGGCGGCTGCTGGAAGCCCGGGCCCGCGGTCAGACCTCCGAGGCGATCCGGCGGCTGCTCCAGCTCCAGCCCTCCACGGCCCGGGTGCTGCGGGATGGGGTCGCGACGGAGATCCCCGTGGCCAAGGTGGTGGTGGGCGACCTGGTGCAGGTGCGTCCCGGGGAAAAGCTGCCCCTCGATGGCGTGGTGGTGGAGGGCAGTTCCTGGGTGGAGGAATCGATGCTGACCGGTGAGCCGACGCCGGTGGCCAAGGGCCCAGGGGATGGGGTGATTGGCGCCTCGATGAACCGCAGTGGCAGCTTCACGTTCCGTGTCACCCGGGTGGGTGCCGACACCATGCTGGCCCGCATCGTGGAGCTGGTGCGCCAGGCCCAGAGCTCCCACACCCAGGTGCAGCGCCTGGCGGATCAGGTGGTGGGCTGGTTCGTGCCGGTGGTCATCGCCATCGCCATCGCCACCTTTGTGCTCTGGTTCCTGGTCAGCGGCAACGTGGTTCTGGCAACCCTATTCCTGGTGAGCGTGCTGGTGATCGCCTGCCCCTGCGCCCTGGGCCTGGCCACCCCCACGGCGATCATGGTGGCCTCCGGCAAGGGGGCCGAGAACGGCCTGATCTTCCGCAGCGCCGAGGCGTTGGAGACGGCGGGCGGGCTGCGAACCATCGTGCTCGACAAGACCGGCACCCTCACCGCCGGCCAGCCTGAGGTCACCGATTTTGAGCGTCTCCGTGGTGGTGAGATGCCAGCCCAGAGCCTCTTTGCCCTGGTGACGGCGGTGGAATCGCGCTCGGAACATCCCCTGGCCGAGGCGATCGTGGCCTACGCCACAAGCCGTCGCGGCAACGAGGAGCCTCCGAACGTGGAGGCCTTCGAGGCCACGGCGGGCTCTGGCGTTCTGGCCACCTTGGCCGGGATGGAGGTGCGGGTGGGCAGCCCCCGCTGGCTGGAGGCATCGGGCCTGGACACCGCCCCCCTCGATCCGGTGGTGGCGAGGCTGGAGCGGGCCGCCCGCAGTGTGGCCGCCGTGGCGGTGGACGGGCGGATCGAGGCCTGCTTCGGCATCGCCGATCCGATCAAGCCCGAGGCCCATGCCGCCGTGGCGGCCCTGCGCCAGCTGGGTCTGGAGGTGGTGCTGCTCAGCGGTGACGCCCGCCGCACCAGCGAAGTGGTGGCCGCCGATGTGGGCATCGTGCGGGTGATTGCCGAGGTGCTTCCCGGCGACAAGGCGGCGGTGGTGCAGCGCTTGCAGGAGCAGGGCCAGGGGCCGGTGGCGATGGTGGGTGACGGCCTCAACGACGCTCCGGCCCTGGCCAGGGCCGAGGTGGGCATCGCCATGGGCACGGGCACCGATGTGGCGATCGCCGCCAGTGACATCACCGTGCTCTCGGGCCATCTGGGCGGCGTGCCGGCGGCGATCGAACTCAGCCGCCGCACCATGGCCACCATCCGCCAGAACCTCTTCTTCGCCTTCGCTTACAACGTGGCCGGGATCCCGATCGCCGCCGGCCTGCTGTTCCCGCTCACGGGTTGGCTGCTGAACCCGATGCTGGCGGGAGCCGCCATGGCCTTCAGCTCGCTGTCGGTGGTGAGCAATGCCCTGCGGCTGCGCCGCTTCCGGCCTGCCCATCGCTCCATGGGGGCCCTGGCATGACGCCCCTCTTCGTCGCAACGCCTCTTTCCCTTTCAGCTCCCCTGTGGCGCACGATTCCCCAGCCGCTGGCCCTTCAGGTGCTGGTGGCGGCGGTGGGGCTGGCCCTGATCGTCGCTGAGCTCTGGTGGTTTCTGGGCCGCCATGGTGGTGGCGTGGTGGCCAGCGAAGGGGAGCAGGGGGTGCAGGAGATCACCATCGCCGTGGATGGCGGTTACTCCCCCTCCCAGATCAGGGTGAAGGCGGGCCGGCCTGTGCGCCTTCGTTTTCACCGCACCGATCCGAGCGGCTGTGTGGCCCAGGTGATCTTTCCGGACTTCCAGCGCACCCTCGACCTCCCCCTGGGGGCCACCACCAGCATTGAACTGCTGCCCAGCCGACCGGGGGCTTACCCGTTCCACTGCGGCATGAACATGGTGCGCGGCAGCATCGAAGCCGAGTGAGAGGGAAGCCAGGTTGTCCGGGCCCGGGGAGAGCCACCCTGGCGGCTGATCCAATCGGTTGACATTTCTTCTGCTTTGATGCTGCAGATGGCCAAGGAGCAGTGGAGCAAAAGGCCTACCCTGTTATGTTGGACTTCATTGATCAAGACATGATGAAAAGTCCTTTCAACGAATTGTCCAAGCACACTCTTTCCCGCCCTCTCGCCAGGCCTTTGCAATATTCAACGGTTCTTCTTCTCGCCCTGCCCGTTCTTGCGATCTCGCCTCAGGCGCTTGCCCAGGGCAATCCCTGGGGGTCCCCCACACAGCCGTCCCAGCCTCAGAATTCCCCCTGGGGCGGTGGGGGGAGATCCCTTACGTTCCCCATCCAGGGAGTGATCTGTGACGGCTCCGTGAGCGTCTGTTTCAATGCCAACGGTGCCGCCCTGGCGGAAACCGAGCAGGAGTTCGGCCGTCGTGCGCGCCGCAATCTGGAAAACAACCTGGTCAACAATCCGATCGTCGATGTCACCTTCGCCAATGGCCGCTATTGCAACTTCAACCTGCGCGGTTGCTGGACAAACAACCAGCGCACCTCCTACGACCCACGGCTGAATCCCTGGCTGTTTGGCTCCAATGCCGGGGGCATCAACCAGGGCGGCCAGGGCACGGTGATCGGCGGATCCGGATCCACCTGGGGACCGGGCAGCGGCCTCAACCCCGGACAGCAACCCAACAACAACTTCCGCCCCCCGTTCACCCGCACCCGCCAGAGCGGCACCTGCGCCTGGACCAATGCGGGGATCTCGATCTACAACGGCACCTGCCGCTACGAGATCGTCCAGAACAACGTCAATGGCTCCAAGACCCTGGCGTTCACCTTTGACAGGTTGCCGGCCTCGAATCCGCTGCGCACCATCCTCTTCACGGCTCAGGGTAACAACCCCTGGAACATCCAGTTGCCGAACGGAGCCACCGCCGCCGTTCAGTCCAACGTCAACGCCAACCAATACAGCACCACCATCCAGCTGGGCTGGAGCAACGTGTTCAACCTGGGCTTCCGAAGCTCCACCCAGGCCACCACGGCCCAGTTGAATCAAGCCCTGCAGCCGGTGGATGCTTACGGACAGGTGGTGCAGGGTGGCGACTCTGAAGGGTTGGGGCAGGCCCTGGGCGGTTTGCTGCAGCAGCTGTTCGGCGGCCAGTGAGGGCCGTCAACCCGCCACGCTGCCCACGCCATCGGAGGTGTTGCTGAAGAACCGACGCAGGTTCACGCCGGCTTCGTGGGCGGCCACGGTGACCTGGAGCTTCTGCTCCCCATCGAGCCCATCCCAGAAGGCATGGAACAGATCCAGGGAGGCCTTGGCACTGCCCACCACACCCATCACGGCCATGGGGGCCGCCAGCCAGGGGAAGACCAGCAGCACCACGGAAAGCACGGCACCCACGGCTACACCGGTTTTGGCCGATTCCAGGCTTGTGCCCAGCACCAGCCGGATCTGGGTGAGGCGATCAATCTCACCGCGCTTGCGCAGGGCCTCGGTGCGCAGGGCGGTGAGCAGCGCCTGGTAGGTGGCGTAAAGCACCACCCCTCCAACGGTCGATTCCGAAAAGAACTCGCCACCACTGACGGCACCACCGTTGTGGTTCAGATCCACCGAGGCCAGACCCGCCAGGGGTGCCACCTCCCAGCCGGCACGGGGGATGCGGAAGGGGTCGTGCTCGCGGGTCATGGCCATCGGGATCCATTGCGTCCAGCCTGCCGTGATCGGGGGGATGGGCGCAATGGCGAGTTAACCCGAGAGAGCCGGCAGCTGACCGGAGGTGGAGAACTGGTAGTTCCAGCTGCGGCTGGCATCGAACGTCTGGTTGGTGAACAGGTCGGTGTAGATGGCGTTCCAGTTGGAGATCCCCCCGCAGCCTCTGATTGAGTGCGATGACGCGATCTCTGAAACGCGTGGGGTCGGTGCCAGCGGAACCGAAGGCCTCGGTCAGCAGGCTTTCATCATCACTACGAAATGAGGGATGATTGAGTTGCTCGTTGAGCCAAGAAACAGCTGGGTCCCACAGGCTCTGAACAAAGGATGTCAGGGGTGGATCAAAACTTGTCTGAATGTAAAAATGTTGACGTCCAATCAACGAATCTGACCCCTGCAGGTCCTGCCGTTCTTCCGTGTGAGCCATCAGCCCAGCGATTCCGAGGATGTCATGAACGTTAAGGACCCTTCATGAAGACAACTGGGTCTTACGCAATGGCCCTTTGCGGCGCGAAGAGCTGCATGCCAAAGCGACCGTTCTTATCACATCAGAGGCCAGACCAATTCGGCCACCGATCTTGGGAAATCATTAGAATATACTTAGAGGGGCCTAAGCGATCCAAGTCTGTCCCTTCTTTTGCGTCTCAGCCTCGCTATAAGATTCCGACCTCTTATCTGTTCTGAATCTTGCCTGATTGCTTCCCTGAGGCCTCTGCTGAAGCGCCCTTGTGCCCAGCCCCGTTGGCCCGTTCTTCGGCAGTGGAACCCGTCAACCATCCTGGGACTCCAGCCCGTCTTGCCTCCGTTTCAGGGAGCACCTGGCTCAGCACTTCAGAGCGATCGGAACCCACCGGCGCCGGCTGGGGAGTGCGCCATCGCCAACGGAGTCCAGGTCTTCGATTCGCTCTGCTGGTCCCCGTCGTTGTCGGCGCCATGCTTGGGGCCGGCGAGGCCCACGCGGTCCTGTGTCCCGATGGAACCGAGGCTGAGTTCTGCCTGCCGCCGCCGGTGACACCGCCGGTGACACCGCCGGTGACACCGCCGGTGACACCCCCGGTGACACCGCCGGTGACACCTCCGGTGACACCGCCGGTCACCACGCCGGACCCCACCCCGGCCGCCGTTGCCCCAGCCCCAGCCCGCTCGCTGCTTGTCGATGTCGATCGGCTCGATGCCCGGGTGGTTCCTCTGGGGGCGGCCTTCGGCTGGCAAAGCTTCAGCAGGGATCTGCTTGAGCTCCTGCCCCAGAAAGTGCGAAGCACGTCCACGCTGGCCGAGCCACTGCCGGAGGGCGGATCAGATTCGGATTTTCGTTTCAGCCTCAAGTCCGGTGGCTATTTCAGTGAACGCGACGGCTGGCGGCTGCGCCTGTTCGGCGGAGGCTTCGGTGGCCCCCTGATCCAGGGGGCTTCGGGAGGTAACTCCTCCTTCAGTGGTGCCCAGACGGGCCTGCTGCTGAACTACGCCCTCGGCGATCTGGTCATCGGCGCCTTTGGACGATTCGGCAGCTTCTCGGCCGATGCCGGCTCCTTTGTTGCCACCGGTGGCACCCAATTTGGAGGCCGTTCAGCCCGAACGCAGCTGGGGGGTGGAGGGCTTCTGGTGCAGGTGGCCAAGCCCAGCTGGTTCGTCGGCCTGGCGGCCGGCGGCGATGGGCTGCAGGCGGACCAGCCCTTCGCCATCAACAGCAGCAACGCCTTCGGGATCCGCAGCAGCACCCCGACGGTGGGAGGCAGCGCCTTCAACCTGGCCACCCGTTTCGGCGGCAGGATCAGTCTGTCGCAGAGTCAGATCCTTGAGCCCAGCGCCCTGCTGACCCTGACAAGCCTCTCCCTTGGGGGAGTCACGGTGCCCGATCCTGCCACCAACCGCTTCTGGAATGTTCCGTCCTCCAACAGCACCGTGGGCACGGCCGACATTGGCCTCACGTGGAGGGCGACCTTGAAGGATGGCTCCAATCTGATCACTCCCTCCCTGCGCCTGAGCTGGCTCGGGGCCGGTTTCCTGGGCAATGGGCCTTCCAACCGGGTGACCGACGGCTTCGGCCTGGCCACGAACCTGCCCGCCGGCGGCCTGATCCAGGGCAGTGGCCTGGGGCTGCAGGGAGGCCTGGCTTACACCCTCCGCGACAACACCACTTTTTATGTCCGCGGGGGAGCGGGCTTCTATGGCGGTGGCACCTCCTGGGATCTGGGAGGGGGCATCCAGTTGCGCTGGGGCGGTGCTCCCCGAAGCCAAATCACGGCCAAACCGTCCGAGCAACGGTCCTTGGAACAGGTCGCTCCGTCTGCTGGGCCTGGTCCTTTCTGACCAGGAACGGGCCCAGCGGGGGGTCGATCGACCTGCAGGCCTTCGGGAGTGTGGGCAGGCTCAGCTGGCTTCGGCGACCACCGTGTAGGAAACCAACGCCTTGCTCGTAGCCGAGGCGTCCGTCGCTGGGCCGCCGGAATTGGCCAGCAGACCTTCAACGATGCCGGCATCGAACGAGTAGCGGCCGGGACCGACAAGAAGCAGGGCGAGGCTGCCGCCCAGATAGAGCACCACCAGCTCGAGCACGTAGATGTTCAGCCCGCTGGTGAGGATGTGGTGGTAGGCGGCCACCCCCATGGTGCCGGTGAGGGCGAGAGCCCCCAGGGGCGACAGCAGGCCGAGGATCAGCAGCCAGCTGCCCAGGATCTCCGAGTAGCCCGCCACGTGGGCGAAGAACAGGGGGAACGGCAGGTGCAGGGGCACCACGTAGTTGGTGGCGAACGCCTGCGGATCGGCCAGCTTGTCCTGGCCGTGGTGGATCATCATGGCCCCGATCGCCAGGCGCAGGATCAGCAGGCCGGTGTTGGCCAGGCGCCCTTCCCGCAGGAAATAGGACGACAGGCCGTGACGCACGGTCGCGGCGATGGAAGAGCCCTTGTCAGGGACACTGTCCTCGACGCTGATGGGCACGGTGGCGACGGCCGTTGGGCGGTTGAGCGCCAGCATCCACAGGGCGATGAAGGCGGTGAAGAATCCCGCGAAGATCTCAAGCAGGAGGGTGGTGGTCATGGCGGCAGGGGAATTATGAAGATTCTGCCGCTTTAGGTAACGGAACGTGAAGCGTCCTCCGGAGCCGGGTCCGGGCCCAGGTCCAGGCAGAGCTGGCCGTCGGCAACCCGCCGCCGCCGGGAACCACCGCCCTTGCTGGAGGAGGGCAGAGCCGAGCGCCGGGAGCCATGTCGTTCCTGAATCGCGTCGGCGGCGGCGCCGAAGCCGGGCTGACGCCGCAGGCCCCAGAGCCGCTCCCGGGCCTCCCGGGCGGCGGCGGCCACCTCCACGATCGGGGCGGGGTAGTCGCGGCCGATGCGGCAGCCGCACGCCTCCTGGGTGGTCGGATCCATCCGCCACGGCTCATGCCGCCAGATCGCGGGCACCCCGGCCAGTTCCGGCAGCCAGTGCCCCAGGAACTCCCCCTCCGGGTCGTGGTCGAGACCCTGCTTGATCGGGTTGTAGATCCGGATCGTGTTGATGCCCGTGGTGCCGCTCTGCATCTGGCACTGGCTCCAGTGGATGCCGGGCTCGTAGTCGACGAACTGGCGGGCCAGGTGCAGGCCGCTGTCGCGCCAGTCGATCCAGAGGTGATGGCTGGCGAAGGACAGCAGCATCGCCCGCATGCGGAAGTTGATCCAGCCGCTGTGGTGCAGGGCGCGCATGCAGGCATCCACGAACGGAACCCCGGTGCGTCCCTCGCTCCAGGCCGCCAGCCGTTCGGGATCGGTGCGGCGCAGCCCCTGGGTGGCGGGATGCAGCTCCAGGATTTCGATCGAGGGCTGGCGTTCCAGCTTCTGGATGAAGTGGCAGTGCCAGTGCAGGCGCGAGAGGAAGGCGTCCAACGCCCGAGGCCAGCCGGCGCTGGCGTGGGCCGGCAGCGTCGCCAGAGCGAGCCGACGGGCGCGTACCTCCTGCACCACCTCCCCCATCGACAGGGTGCCCCAGGCGAGGTGGGGCGAGAGCCGCGAACAGGCTTCAAAGGCCGTCAGTGGACTGGAGAGCCGGCGGTGGTAGTCCCGTCCCCGTTGGCGCAGGAACCCTTCCAGCAGTTCCAGGCCGGCCCGGCGGCCACCCCGCTGCCGTTGGGGGCAGGGGTCCGTCGCCAGTCCCAGGTCAGCGGCGGCGGGCAGGGCCCGCACGGCGATCCCGACCAGCGGGGTCAGGGCGGTGGGAGGGGCCAGCAGGGGTTCGGCCATGCGTTGCTCCCAGGCCCGGGCCCAGCCGCGGCGATCCTTCAAGCCCCGGATCACGCCGAAGCTGGCGCATTCCTGCCAGGGGATGCCCCGATCCCTGGCCCAGGCCGCCACGCGGCGGTCCCGGTCGTAGGTCCAGAGGTTGCCCGTCTCCTGGTGGCTCCAGAGCCCGGCGATGCCATGGCGCCGATGGGCGGCCTCGAGCACGGCCACCACCTCGCCAACGCGGACCACCAGCGGCTGGCCCAGGTCGGCCAGCGCCTCTGCCAACGCCTGCAGCGCCTCTCGGCAGAAGCCCCATTGCCGGGCTGAAGCGTCGGGGCGTTGCCACAGCTCCGGTTCCACGACGTAGAGGGGCAGCACCGGGCCACGTCGCGCCGCCTCCACCAACGGGCGGTGGTCGCGAACGCGCAGATCGCGCTTGAACCAGACCACCTGCAGCGCCATCAATGCAGGCTAGGAAGTGCGCTCAGCGCTTCGGCAGGTCGCTGGGCCGCAGCACCACCACCACGACCCCCACCACCACCATCAGGGTCAGCACCGCCGCCCCGGCCAGGGGCAGCAACGTTTCCGTCTCCATGGGCGTCCCCGACGACTGAGCCTTCATCCTGCCCCTGAGCCCAGGCACACGGGCAAAAAAAAGGACAGGTCAGCGAACCCGTCCCCGAAGAACGTCTTAAGAATTGTAAAGGCTCGCCCCCCGCAGGCGCCCCATCGCCCCCTTTCCGCGCGTTTGCCGCGGTCTCCGACCCCGCGCGCCAGAATCTTTACGTTCCGTTACATCAGCCATGACGGTCGGCGAGCTCTACCTGGAATCCCTGGCCACCGGGATCATCACCCCCACCGAACTCTCCTGGCTCACCCACGGTCAGGACCGTTTCTCCCGCCTGGAAGAGGCCACCGCCCTCCGGCTCGGTCGCCTGCTCGATCAGGGCGACATCCAGTTGGGCTGCCGTCTGGTGTCTTCCGACGCCCCGGCCCCCGAGGAGCCCACCCCAGGCGTGCTCGAGGAATGGATCGAACCGCTGGGTGGCCAACGGCATCGCTGACGACAGTCACAACGCTTCACGATCGTTTACACTCCCTTCAAGTTTCGCAAACAAACTCCTTCCATGACCGACTCCACCACCCGCTTCGGCTTCGTCGCTTTCGCTGAAACCTGGAACGGCCGTCTTGCCATGCTCGGCTTCGTGATCGGCCTCGGCACCGAAATCCTCACCGGCCAAGGCATCCTTGCCCAGATCGGCCTCGGCTGATTCACCGGAAGGTTCGCCTGCTTCAGCCCGGGTGGTTCTGCCATCCGGGCTTTGATGTCTGCAGCGTTCACCCCGACCCGCCATGGCGCACGCTCTTGTCTTTGTCCTGGCCCCGGAAGGAGCTCTGCCCGGCGATGGCGCGGCCTGGGCCGAACTCCTGGCGGCCCAGCGCCTTGGTGTCGGCAGCGGCATTGCCCTGCGCATGTTCCGCACGGCGACACCACCCGAGCTGCCCCTTGATGAGCTGGTCACTTCCGGTCAGGCCAACGTCAGTGGGGCCGATCCGTTCGTGCCGCTCCGCACCGATCCCTGCCAGGAGGATGTCACCCCCTCTCCGGAGACGGCCTCAGTCCGCCGACTGATCTGTGATGCCCTGGTGCCCCACCTGGAACCCCGTTCCCTCTGGCTCGGCGCCTACGAGCTCATCGGTCCGGAACTCGAGGGACGCACTGGCCACCCGGCGGATCGCCTGGCCATCAGGTCCATTCGCTGTCTCGACCAGTTTTCCCTGCGAGATGCCGACAACGAAACCTGTTGGTTCTATCCCACCGAAAACGGCGACTACCTCTGCTGGGAGAACCAGCGTTCGCTGGGGCTTTCGCCCGGGTATCCCGCCGATCCGTGCATTCAGGAGGGGAGCATCCCCTATGAGCGCAGTGACCTGCGGTTGCTCTGGTCGCTGATGGCCGACGATCAGGCTTTGACGTGTGTCGGGCTGACCTACCAACAACGACGGATCGAATGGCCGGTGATTGCCTGTGATCCGGAGCCCTTTGCCACCTGGACCTCCTTTCGGGTCGACAGCATGGCGGACGACAACTACCGAGAAATGTCCAGCATCACGGTGTTTCCCAGCTGAGAGTGCTGTTCAGCTGGCCTGTTCATAGAGCTGCTCAAGCCGTTCGCGGCTGAGGTCCACGTACAGCACCTCTTCGCCCGGAGCGGGGGCTTCGGGATGGGAGGGCCGCTTGGCCGGCATGGTCGACGCGCTGCGCAGGTTCTGGGTCATCAGGGCAAAGGCCCCGCCAGCGATCACCGCGAAGCTGACCATGTAAATGATGGGGAACAGGGCTTCCAGCATGGGTCTCTCGCTTTGACCCAGCGTAATGTAAAGATCTGTTAAACGTGGGCGCTCTCCCGGGCGTTGGCCCTCACGGATTCAGCCACTCCTCCTGCCAGTCGTTGGCGACTCGCCAGCAGCGGCGCCGGTGCGGGTGACCCAGCAGCTCCAGCAGTTCCACCCGCTGCAGCTGCACCCGCAGCAGTTCGAAATGCTCCGGCCTTGGCGCGCCGTCATCGAGTTCCCGCGGAAACGCTGCCTCGGCCTGTAGCGGTTCCCCCGGCGCCGGCCAGCCCCAGAGAGCCCGGCCCCTGGGGGTGAGGGCCTGCCAGTGGCGTTCCAGGGCCTGCCGTTCCTCCTCAGCTGCAAGCGGCAGTCGCTGGCCCCTGAGGCGGAACTGGCAGCGGGCCTTGGGGAGCACCCAGCAAAGCTCCAGCGGTGCGAACCCTTTCAGTTCGCCGCTTTTGGCACTGCGGCGGTCGGTGAGCAGATCGAGGCCCGTCGCTCCAGACCAGCAGCGGAACACCAAGGTGCGCACCCTCGGGGTGCCGTCCCGGGCCAGGCTGGCCAGCTGCAGCCAGCGGGCCTGGGGGGAGCGTCCCTGTCTCTCCAGCGCCCCGCGCAGCAGCGGGCGCCATGGGGGGAGGGTCTCTGAAGCGGGTGGCATGGCGTCGGGCATGGGGCGGGCCTAGGACGCGGGCTTTTCGGCCACCACAGCAAAGAACGGATCCCCCTTTCCCCCCAGCCAGCCCATGGGACCCTCGGCTTGCGTCGACTCGGCGATCTGCTGGGGTGCCGGCCACCCCTGGGCCTGCAGCACCCGGCTGATGTAGGCGAGGTGATCCCGGTCGCTGCCGTCCGTCCAGACCTGCGGCGCCTTCTGGAAGAACATCCGGTTGGAGAAGGCCACGATCACCTGGCCGGCGGGGCGCACCACCCGCAGCAGTTCGGCCGCCACCGGTTCGGGCCGTTGCAGGTACTGCCAGCCCGCCACCATCAGCACCGCATCCACGCTGGCGTCCGCCAGGGGAAGCCGCTGGTCCTGGTTGAGGTTCTGCAGCCAGTGCCGATCCAGTCGCGGATTCGCCGCCAGTTCGGCCCCATTGAGGCCGTGGCCGATCACCTCCTCGTAGGTGATGTCCTCCGGCAGGTGACTGACCCAGCTGCTCATCAGATCCAGCACCACCGCACAGGGGGGGATCCGCTCCCGGTAGAGCGCCGTCAGCCGGCGGCGGAAGGCGCCGTCGAGGTGCTGCACGTAGCGGGGGTCGGCATAGAAGAGGGCGTCATCGGAGCTATCCAGCTTGCGCCGCTCCGCCTCGTTCAGCACCAGCACTGCCATCGCCCTCGGGAGTCCGTTCTGCTGCCATGGTGGCGAATCGCGGCGCCCGAGGCGGCGCTTTCCGCCATGACCCCTGCCATTCCACCCCCCTTCCTGGTGCTGGCCGCCGACGACCCCGAGCGTCTGGCCGTCTTCTACGGCGCCCTGCTGCAGACCACCCCCCTGGCAGGTTCCAGTGCCCACCACTGGCGCTTGCTGGGACCTGGCGAGGGGCGGCTGGAGATCTACGCCCCGTCCCGCCGGCGCCCCCGTCCCCGCGGCGAGGGGCGGCTGGCCCTCTGCTTCTCCCGCCCGGCGGGGCAGGCCCCCCCCCTGCAGGTGCTCCACGACTGGCTCGCCACCGTTCTGGTCCTGGGGGCGGTGCCGGTGGAGCCGCCGCGGCAGGAGCCCTTCGGCGCCGAGGCCTGGCTGGCCGATCCTGAGGGCAACCGGCTGCTGCTCCTGGTCAGCGCTGGCTGAGCTGCAGCTGGCTGGCGTAGGGTCCGCGGCCATCGAGACAGGCGGCGCCGCACTGGGCGCCGAGGCTGATGGCGTCCTGGAGGCTCCAGCCGGCGGCCAGGGCCGTGGTGACGCCGGCGGCGAAACTGTCGCCGGCGCCATAGGCATCCAGCACGGGGCCCTGGCGCGGCACGGCGGCATAGCGGCCACCGGGCACCAGCACCCCGCCCCGTTCGGCCTCGGTGCCGATGTAGAGCGATGGCGCTGGCTCCAGATCCCCCGGCCGGTAGGCCTCGCCGGGATCGGCGGCGCTGCCGATCAGGGCGTCGAGGCTCACGCCCGCTTGCCGCAGGGTCGCTAGCCGCACCCGCGGGGTGGCGGCCAGCACGCGAGCCCGCCGCGCCAGCCGCAGGCCGCCGGCATCGGTGGCGGTGACGAACACGCCATCGGCCCCTGCCAGCCGCTGCCACGGCAGCCCATCGGCGCCGGTGGGCATCAGCCGCTCGCCGATCACCGTGATCGTGCGCTCGCCGCCGGCGTCGATGAAGGTGATCCCCCGCCGGGTCGGGGCTTCCCGCCAGGCGATGTGCAACTCCAGCCCCAGGCCCTCGAGCTCTTCGGCGGCCCGGCGGCCGAGGGCGTCATCGCCCAGGGCCGTGAAGAACGGAATGCGCTGCCCCGTGAGGCGGGCCATCTGCACGGCCACCACGGCGCCGCCGCCGGCGGGAAGCTCGCAGAAGTCGTCGGCGTGGAGGATCTCTCCGGCCGCCGGCAGGTGCGCCACGCCGATGAAGCTCACCATCTCCACATGGCCCACCACCGCCAGGGCCAGGGGTGGCAGGGGCGGCAGGGGCGGCAGGACGTGCAGGGGAAGGGGGACGAGGGGCTCCATTCAGCTGGAGGCGGAGGTGTAGAAGCGCAGGGCGAACTGCCAGAAGCGGCGGCTCACTACCACCGAGGCGATGGCCACCGCGCCACCGGCCAGCAGCCAGGGGCCGGAGGCCCGCCCCAGGATCGCCTCGGCGGGCACGGTGGTGAGGAAGGCCACCGGCACAACAAAGGTGAAGAAGGCCCGCAACCCCGCCGGGAAGGCACTCACCGGAAAGCGGCCCGCCACCAGCACGCTGCGCAGCACCTCGGTGGCGTTCCAGATCTTCACGAACCAGATGCTGCTGGCCGCCAGCACAAACCAGAGGCTGTAGAGGATCAGCAGGCTGGCCACCAGCATCAGGGCCGCCCCCAGCAGGGTGAGGGGCGTCGGGGTGGCGCCGGCTTTCCAGGCGGCGTAGCCGATCAGGCCGGCCCCTAGCGCGATGCCGGGCAGGCCCCAGGGGGAGAAGGTGCGGGCCGAGAGCCAGAACTGGCTGTCGATCGGCTTGAGCAGGACGAAATCCAGGCTGCCGGTGCGCACATGGGCCACGATCGTGCTGAGGTTGGGTTGCAGCAGCGTGCTGGTGACCCCCTCCAGCAGGGTGTAGACCCCCAGCACCACCAGGGCCCCCTCCCAGCTCCAGCCCCCCAGCGACTGGCCGCGCCCGTAGAAGAGCGACAGCACGAAGATGCTGCCGACCAGATTGCCGGCGGTGGCCACCAGTTCGATGAGAAAATTCGCCTGGTATTCCAGTTCCGCCGTCAGAGAGGCGATCCAGAAGATGCGCAGGGTGGAGAGGTACCTGCCCATCAGGCCCCCATGGCCGAATAGTGGCGCAGCCCCCGGCGCCATAGCAGCAGGTTGATCGGCAGCAGCAGGGCGGCCCAGGCGGCCATCGCCGCGAAGCTCTGCAGCACCGGCACGGGCTCACCGGCCAGGATCCTGGCGGGCACGTCGACCATGTAGGGGAAGGGGGTCCAGAAGGCGAAGTCGCGCACCCCCTCGGGATAGAGCGCCAGGGGGGCCACCAACCCGGAGAGATAGAGGTAGGGGAGGTAGAGGAGCCGTTCCAGCGCGCTGGCCTTCTCGCTCCAGAAGCACACCATCGTCAGGGTGAATTGCATCAGGAAGCGCAAGGCGAAGGCGGCGAGGGTGGCCAGCACCGCCAGCAGCAGTGACGACAGCGAGGGCCACCAGAAGGCGGCGGGATAGAGAAGAAAGAAGAGCCCCACCAGCATCGCCACGAAGGGGAGCCGGGTGGCCTGCTCCGAGAGATGGGCGGCCACGTAACGCCACACCAGGGGCAGGGGCTGGAGCAGGTAGGGCGAGAGGCGGCCGCTGAGGTTGTCCTCCTCGAAGGTGTACATCACCCACACGATCGTGAACTGCCGCACCACGAAGGCCGCCAGGAAGTAGCGAGCCAGCTGCAGGGAGCTCATCCCCAGGCCGCCGCCGGTGTCGACGGCGCTCCAGAGGCCCAGCATGATGAAGGGCAGCACCCCCGAGAGCGCCCAGAGCACGATCTCGGCCCGGTACTCGAGCATGTAGGCGTACTGGCTGGAGAGCAGCACGGCGGCGATGCGGCGGGCGTGGGCCAGCCGCTGGCGCAGGGGCCCCCTCATGCCAGGGCCCCCTGATGGAACAGCCGGCCGATGATGTCCTCGATCGGCGGGTCGGACACCGACAGATCGACCACGGCCAGATCGGCCAGCAGGCGCCCCACCTGTTCGGTGAGCCGCTCGCGCGGAATCAAGAGCCGCACCTCCCGGCCTTCGATGGCCTCCACCTCGCCATAGCTGGCGAAAGCCTCGGCCGCCATCGGCGCATGCAGCTCCAGACGCACCTCCCGGCAGGGCGCCAATCGCTGGGTGAGCGTTTCGAGGCCTCCGTCGTAGAAAAGCCGGCCCTCGTGGATCAGCAGCACCCGGGGGCAGAGGGCGGTGATATCGGCCATGTAGTGGCTGGTGAGCAGCACGGTGGCGCCGAAGCGGCGGTTGTAGTCGGCCAGGAAGCTGCGCACACGGGCCTGGGCGTTCACATCCAGCCCCAGGGTGGGTTCGTCCAGAAAAAGGACCGCCGGCCGGTGCAGCAGGGCCGCCAGGAGCTCCGCCTTCATCCGTTGGCCGAGGGAGAGCTTGCGCACCGGCCGGCGCAGTTCGTCCCCGAGTTCGAGCATCTCCGCCAGCTCGGCGATGCGGCGCCGACTCTCCGCTGGGGGGATGCCGTAGACGGCGGCGTTGACCCGCAGGGAATCCAGCGGCGGCAGATCCCAGATCAGCTGCTGCTTCTGGCCCATCACCAGGGTGATCTGACCCAGGAAGTCCGCCTCGCGGCGCTGGGGCTGGCAGCCGGCCACCTCCACCGTGCCGCTGGTGGGGTGGATCAGCCCCGTGAGCATCTTGAGGGTGGTGGTCTTGCCGGCGCCGTTGGCCCCCAGAAAGCCGACGAACTCGCCCGGCTCGATGGCGAAACTCACGTCCTGGACGGCCGCGATCATGCGTTCGCGGCGGTTCACGAAGTGACGCAGGGTGCCGGCCAATCCGGGTTGCTTATCCGCCACCCGGTAGGTCTTGCCGAGGCCCTGCGCGCGGACGATGGCCATGCGGACGGGCTTGGGGTGGAATCCACCCTATCGACGGTGGTGCTTCCAGGAGGTGTTCAGGAGGCTTCCGGGCACCAGCCGCCGCCGACCTGGAGCGGCTCGATCCAGGAGGCACAGCGCTGGGTGAGGTGGTCACCATGGCTGACCAGGGCCTGGTGCCATTGGCAGCTGAGCAGGGGGAGGCTGTCGGCGTCGGCGTGGTGACGAAACCAGTGGCAGGTGAGGCAGACCTGACGGCCGCGGCTGGGCAGCAGACGCTCCGGCCCCAGATAGGGCCAGGAGGTGAGAGTCGGGGGGGCTTGCGGGGTGACGGACATGGACAGGCGTGCAGTACAGCCGTACTAACACTTTCCTGGCTGAGCCGCCACGGATTCCCTGCCGGGGGGCCACAATCGTGCCTGGGGTCGCGCGCCGTTTCTCTTGCCTTCTCCATGCTGATCCGGCTCGGTTGCGAACTGACCCTCTCCTGCTGGGCCCCGACGCCGGTGCTGGCCCTGGTCCATCCCCATGGCAGCCGCCTGGAGGATCGGCGCGGACCGGAGCGGTTGTGGCTGAGCCCGGACCGCATCGCCGAGGTGCTCACCGACGCCGACGGCAACCGTGCCTGCCGCTTCATGGCTTCCCCTGGCAGCACGACCCTGGGGTTTGAGGTGGTGGTGGCAGATGGCGGCCATCCCGATCCGGTGGCTGCAGATGTGGGCGAGTGCCCGGTGGGGGCGCTGCCGATCGTCACCTACCCCTACCTCAACCCCAGCCGCTACTGCGACACCGACCGCCTCGCCCAGGTGGCCTGGGGTCGCTTCGGCGGCGTCCGCCCCGGCTGGTCACGGGTGCAGGCCATCTGTGACTGGGTGCATGAGCAGCTCCGCTTCGACTACGGCGCCGCACGCAGTGACAAGACCGCCCACGACGCCCTGCGGGAGGGGCGCGGCGTCTGCCGGGATTTCGCCCACCTGGCCATCAGTCTCTGCCGTTGCCTCAACATCCCGGCGCGGTACTGCACCGGCTACCTGGGTTACACGGGCGTGACCACCCTGCCGGACCCGATCGACTACTCGGCCTGGTTCGAGGCCTTCCTCGAGGATCGCTGGCACGTCTTTGATGCCCGCTACAACACCCCGCGCGTCGGCCGTGTGCTGATCGCCCGGGGCCGGGATGCGGCCGATGTGCCCTTCCTGCGCTCCTTCGGCGATCACCAGCTCACCGGGTTCCGCGTCATCACAGAGGAGCTGGCCCCCTCAGAGAGAGGGCCCCACTGAGGCCCGGGGCATCAGCTCGGGCCGCGGAAGCGGCCGGCGGTGGTGTTGAAGTGTGGAGAAATCATGCGCCGGGTCTGCCGGTGTGGCGCAGGGTGCAGAATCCCGGCAGTTCTGGGATCCTCGAACCTCTCGAGCGGTTCCAATGCCAGTCGACTGAAGCCCCCCCGGCCCTTCGCGAGCCCATCGGTCCCCCCATCCCTGGGAGGTGGGGCCAGGACTGACGTTCCGTTGGGCCTTATGAATCGATTCCTGCGGACTGAACCATGGGTTTACGGATTGATGAAGCCACGTTTCTGGAACGAGCCATTTCCCGATTCGGCACACGATACGACTATTCCCAGATGACCTATAAGAGCTATCGCACTCCCATCAAGATTCGTTGCGTTGAGCATCCCGTCCGAGAGGTGGTGATCACGCCTGAGCGCCATCTCCAGACCACTGGCGGTTGTAAGTATTGCCTTCGCAATTACCGCAACCAGACCCTTGAGCGGGTGCTCAGGCTGGACTGTGAGCCCTCCGTGCTTCCTGCCCCACCCCTGGCCCGGGCCCCGCAGGACCCACCCGTGGTCGGTCAGAAAAGTAAAGCTGTGTGAGGGATCGGACCGCAGGCCCAAGGCCACTTTTGATCTTCGGTATCTTTCCGGGTCGTTCTCCCTGCTTCCCTTCATGGCCCTTCCCCTGCTCGCCGCCCGACCCTCGAGCCTCAACGCCAGGGTGCCGAGTTTCGCGATCGCCAGTGAGGAATCCCCCCGCCAGGCCGTCGCCACCCTGGAGACGGGCAAGACCGCCGGGGATCGCCTCGGTCTCGATGTTCAGATCGAGCAGGCCTACCGCCAGATCTTCTTCCATGCCTTCAAGGTGGATCGCGAAGTGGTGCTGGAATCCCAGCTCCGCAGCGGACAGATCACCATGAGGGATTTCATCCGCGGATTGTTGCTTTCCAGGCGATTCCGTGAGGGTTTCTATGACTGCAACAGCAACTATCGGCTGGTGGAGCAACTGGTCGGCAGGGTTCTGGGCCGGCCCGTCTATGGCGAACAGGAACGCATCAGCTATTCGATCCTGATTGCCCAGCATGGCCTCGTCACCCTGGTGGATGCCCTGCTCGACTCGGCCGAGTACCTCGAGGCCTTCGGGTACGACACGGTGCCCTACCAGCGCTCCCGGGTGTTGCCGGGTCGGGCGCAGGGCGAGCGCCCCTTCAACCAGCAGGCTCCCCGCTACGACGGTCGTTGGCGCGATGTGATCGCCGCCAGGGCGCCCCGTGGCACCAGCCCCTGGTCGCCAGGTACCCCCCGCGCCGCCTGGCTCGGCGAGCAGCCCTCCCCCCTGGCGCGCCAGATCTGGCAGGGATTGGTCACGGTCGGTGGCTTTGCGATCACGGGCCTGGTGCTGTGGACCGCGGCAGCGATGCTGAGCACCGCAGCGCAGTGATCGGGGGTCCCTGGGGGCGTTCCGCCCCCAGGGACTTTTCCGAAATCCAGCAGTGGTTGTACGCCTGTTGCCCGCTGTGTTGACGGGCACGGAATCGTGCTTTCCTTGGTTGCAGGTGGCCGCAACGCCAGCATTGGCGCCGCCATGCATTAGGATTTGTAAAGATTTATTGACCTCCGGAGACTACCTGCCATGTTCACGCTCGACAAGGCCTCCAAGATCTTCCCGGACACCCTTTCCGCCGATGTGGTGCCCGCCCTCACCGCTCGGTTCGCCCTGCTGAGCGCCGAGGACCAGCTGGCGCTGATCTGGTTCGCCTACCTCGAGATGGGCAAGACCATCACCATCGCCGCGCCCGGGGCGGCCCGCATGCAGTTCGCCGAGCCGGTGCTCAACCGGATCAAGGCCATGAGCTTTGCCGAGCAGAGCCAGGCGATGGTGGATCTGGCCAACAGGGCTGACACCGACATCTGCCGTACCTACGCCATCTGGTCGGTCAACATCAAGCTGGGGTTCTGGTATCGCCTCGGTGAGTGGATGGAGGAAGGCCTCGTCGCCCCGATCCCCGAGGGTTATCAGCTCTCCGCCAACGCCGCTTCGGTGCTCTCCTCGCTGAAGGGCATCGATGCCGGCCAGCAGATCACCGTGCTGCGCAACTTCGTCGTCGACATGGGCTTCGACCCCAGCAAGGTGGACGGGGCCGAGCGCATCGCCGAGCCGATCGTGCTGCCCACGGCTCCTGAGCAGCGCACCAAGGTCTCGATCGCGGGCATCGACAACGCCACGATCCTGTCCTACATGGATCTGCTCAACGCCAACGATTTCGACCAGCTGATCAAGCTGTTCCTTCCCGACGGCGCCCTGCAGCCCCCCTTCCAGCGTCCGATTGTCGGCACCGATGCCGTGCTGCGCTTCTTCCGCGAAGACTGCCAGAACCTCAAGCTTCTTCCCGAAAGCGGTGTGAGTGAGCCTTCCGATGGTGGCTTCACCCAGATCAAGGTCACCGGAAAGGTCCAGACCCCCTGGTTCGGCGCTGGCGTCGGCATGAACGTGGCCTGGCGCTTCCTGCTGGATCCCGAGAACCGGATTTACTTCGTGGCGATCGACCTGCTGGCGTCCCCGGCCGAGTTGCTCAAATTCGCACGCTGACGGTTCGCACGCTGAGGAGCTCCCCCATCCAGCCTGGCCCGATGTCGGACGAGGCGAAGGTCCGCTCCGTTTCCCCTGCCCCCCTGGGCAGGGGTTTTTGGCTGGGGATGGTGATCTTCTGGGGCTGGTTGGCCAGCCTTGTCGCGTTGCTGCTGGCCCATCCGGCCCCGTGGCCTGCGCCGGCCATCCTGCTGGCTGTCGCCGGACGGACGTTCCTCCAGACCGGCCTGTTCATCCTGGGCCACGACGCCATGCACCGCACCCTGGTGCCCGGGCGCCCTGCCCTCAACGATGGACTGGGCCGCCTGGCCCTGGTGCTTTACGCCGGCTTGCCCTTTGGCCGCTGTCGTCGCCAGCATCTGCGTCATCACCGCTCGCCTGGCAGCTTCCGGGATCCCGATTTCCGTTTCGCCAGTGGCGATGGTGCCCTGCGCTGGTATACGCGTTTCATGGGCAACTATCTCTCATGGAAGCAATTGGGCCTGCTGCTGATCACCTGGATCACCGCAGCGGCACTGCTGCTGGAGCTGGACCCCCAACGGGCGATCAATGTGGTTGCGTTCTGGGTGCTGCCGTTGGTGCTGAGCTCGTTTCAGCTCTTCCTTTTCGGCACCTATCTTCCCCACCGCAGCCAAGGATGTCTTCCTGTCGGCAGCCACGCGGTTCGAAGTCTGGGGTACTCCCACCTCCTCTCCCTGCTGGCTTGTTACCACTTCGGCTACCACTGGGAGCACCATGCCTACCCGGCGGTGCCCTGGTTCCGGCTGCCGGACTTGAGGCGGCGCGTTTCTCTTGATCACGGGCGGGGGAACGGCTCGCGGCGGCTCGGGCTTGCGCGTTAAGGTCAAAAAACAGATGTTGGGTCCAATGGTGACAGCGGTGTTGGAATGGACGGAGCAGGAACAGGTTGTGGCGCGTCGCGCCTTTGACAAGGCCCACTCCCGAGCGGTGCTCGGCATCATTCGGGCCGCCCAGGCCCACGCCAGCCGCATGGACTCGGTGGAGGAATGCTGGAAGCTTCATGATTTCCTAAGCATTCAACGCCACGAAATCGAGGGTCGCTTCGATTTCCGTCTTGCAGGACTTTTATTCGTCTTCGCCAGCCTGGTGAAAGATGGGTTGCTTCAGGTGGATGAACTGGATGGGCTGGATAGGGACAAGCTCAACAAGATCGCGGCCATGTCCCGCATGTGACGGCCAGTGAGCGTCCGCATGGCTCCATGCATGGATGCTGAGCGAGCTGGCTGCCGATGGAGCCACGGTCCCGGTCAGCCTCACCGGGGCCAGACGGCTCAGGGCAGATTCCCCCCAGCCGTCGGCCGGGGTTTTCCGCAGGAATTGGCTTTGCAGGGGGACGTGGTCCCGGTTCGCTCGGGTGCTTGCTGGGAGGGGTGCTGCAGATGGGCAGCGTGGTTGCGGCAGGTGGCCGGCCGGTCATCCCACCCCCCTCTGGCTGGGGGTTTTGGGGCCTCAGGGGCTGTAGGGTAGGGAAGATTCCAAGATTTCTCTCCAGCGAGCTCATCACTTTCTAAAAGGGCTGTCGAAGGATCGGTTCATAGTTTTTTTCCAGGTTCATGACCATTTACATCGGAAATCTTTCCTTCGACGCCGAAGTGGAAGACGTCAAAAATCTGTTTGCCCAGTACGGCGAACTGCGCCAGTGCACCCTTCCCCTTGACCGCGACACCGGCCGCAAGAGGGGCTTCGCCTTCGTTGAGATGACCAACGACGCCGACGAAACCAAGGCGATCGACGATCTGCAGGATGTTGAGTGGATGGGACGCAGCATCCGCGTCAACAAGGCTGAGCCCCGCACCGGTGGCGGTGGCGGCGGTGGTCGCTCCGGTGGCGGCGGCGGCGGCTACGGCGGTGGTGGCGGCGGCTACGGCGGTGGCGGCGGCGGCCGCAGCCGCTACTGAGTCACCGGGTCTTCCCAGACCCCCTGTTGTCTCTTTGGCCGTCCCGGTTCTTCCGGGGCGGCTTTTTCATGGTCGATCCCGGTCATGCTGTCCCGGGTCTTGTGGGGAGTCGGCCACGGATTGGAAGACACTCTGCTGCTGGAGCGACCTGCGCAGGGTGGGGAGCAGATTGGGGCCATGAGTGAACCCAGCCCTCGTGGCCGCTACCGGGTCCGACCCGCCGACCAGAACGAGACCACCGTTCCCAACGAGGTGCTTGGCCCCCTCTTCGACCACCGGGACGAGGCGGAACGCTATGCCCAGAACCTGGTGCTGACGCACCGGACACCGGTGATCGTCGAGAAGCTGGCCCCGGCGGGGTGCTGGCTTCAGCTCGGGACCATCGGCTGAGCCGTTTCCTCCAGCTCGTCGCGGCTGGAGGCGGCCTGCAGCCGGATCCGGTAGGCCAGGCTTGAGCCAACTCCGGTGCCCCGGTAGCTGCCAGTGACCGGGGCCGCCAGATGGTGATCCGGCGCGGCGGCGAGCACCACATGGCCATCGGCCACCGCCAGCCCCAGGCTGGGATCGAAGCCCCGCCAGCCCCCCCCCGGCAGGTACACCTCCGCCCAGGCGTGCAGCTCATGCTCGCTCACCTCAGGGGGATGGTGCATCGAGTAGCCGCTGACGAAGCGCGCCGCCAGGCCCTGGCTGCGGCAGGCCGCGATGTACAGCACGGCCGTGTCCCGGCAGGCTCCGGTGAGCGTCGCGAGGGTCTCCGCCGCCGAGGTGGGTTCCCCCTCCAGCCGGCCCACATGGTGGAAGCCGTGGTGGATCTCATCGGCCAGGGCGCCAAGGAACGCGGTGGCCGATCCCTCGACCTTGTCGGCGATGGCCTGGGCCCAGGCACGGACGGCGGGATCGATCTGGCCATGCCGGCAGCCCGCCAGGGAGCAGGCCTCCGCCTCCGGGTAGTCCACCGGCAGGTGCTGGGCCTCCTTGTGGGTGATGATCCAGTCGTAGGGATTGCTGCGCAGGGTCTCCAGCAGCATGTCCACCTCGATTGTCAGCTTGTCCCGCTCCTGCTGGAACCAGGCCACCATGGCGTCGGTGCCATCCGGCTCCAGCACACGCGTGAGGCCAGCGGCGGGATCCACCAGTCGCAGATGGTGCTTCAGGATCCTCTGGCTGCCGTCCTGACGGGGGGTCAGCCGCAGGGTCATGGGCTCCAGGAAAACGGGCCGGTCGTAGCTGTAGCTGAGCCGGTGGTGGATGCGGAAGAACATGTCTCAGCCCAGGGCCTCGCGCAGGGCGTCCTGCAGGTCGTCATCAATGACGTAAGTGTGCAGGGGTTCGGTGTCCAGGTCTTCGACGAGGGGGAAGAAGCGAACCGAGAACCAGGCCTCGAAGAGTTCGAGGCTGCGCGGCTGGGGCCAGCGGCTGCGGTCGCGGCACCAGAGTTCCAGCTCGGCGGCGAAGATCTGGCCGTAGCTGTCCAACAGCCGGTCCTGGGCTTCCAGTTCGCTGTCGTAGGTGGGGATCAGGTAGAGGCTGTGGTCGTCCCCCAGGCCCTCCATGTCCTCGCGGGTCCAGAAGGGTCGGGTCCAGTCCACCATCGGCTGCCGGGGTGCCACCGCGATGGCGCAGCGGTTGAGAACGGCCATCGATGGGCTGTCAGTGGCTGGTTGAACGCTAGCGAGGCAGGGGAGAGGGGGCATGGAAGAAACCATGGATCTGAGCCTGCGGTGCGCACGTTGATGGCCTGGATCCGCGCCTGCCTGTCGCTGATCAGTTTCTGTGTCTGCCTCGACAACGTCTTCGCCGCCATCAGGAGCCAGGATGGCGCGCCGCCTCAACAGCGCACCTTCGTGGACCGAGAGCAACGCTCGATCGCCACTGGCGCCGTCACCCTGGCGATGCTGGCCTAGGGGGGGCTGGCGCTCTGAGCCTTCGCAACACCTCCCTTCCCTTCCCCTGATCGCCATGGCCCAGGCCTCTGCCGCACTCGTCGGCCTCACCCTGTTCACGATCATGTTCGCCCTCGGCCTGGGGTTGCAGCTGGAGGCGATCGCGCAGTTGCGCCACCGGCCCGCCCTGGTGATCCGGGTGCTGATCGGCTCCTGTGTGCTGGTGCCCCTGGTGGCGCTGGTGCTGATGAAGCTGCCCCTGAGCTTCGCCCTCTCTCCAGCGGCTCGCTTCGGCATCGCCCTGATGGCGGCCTGCCCGAGCGCCCCGCTCACCCTGCGCAAGGTCGGCAAGACAGGGGGCGACCGCCAGCTGGCGGCGCTGCTGCAGGCCTGCGCGGCCGTGGCCGCCATCGTTTCGATTCCCATGCTCGCTGATCTGTTCCGGGCCTCGTTCGGCATCGATGGCTGGGACATCGCCCCCCGGGACGTGGCCCTGCAGGTGGGCAAGGCCCAGGTGCTGCCGCTGCTGGCCGGCCTGCTGCTGAGGCGCTGGAAGCCCGAATGGGTGGCGCGGCTGGAGGGGCCGCTCGACAAGCTCGCCAACGGCCTGCTTCTGCTGCTGATCGTGCTCGTGCTGATCAAGGCCGGCCCTTTGCTGCTGCCGTTCGTGGCCTCCAACTGGCTGGCCCTGGGCTTCATGGCGGTGATGGTGGCCGCGGCCCTGGCCATCGGCGCCCTTACGGCTGGCCCGGAGCCTCGCGAGCGGATCACCGTGGCCCTGGTCACATCGATGCGCAACCCTGGCCTGGCGTTGCTGTTCGCCACCACCTACGGCGCAGGAATGCCCGGACTGAAACTGGCCGTGCTGGCCTACCTGCTGGTCACCGTGCTGCTTTCGATTCCCTTCCTGCGCTGGCAGAAAGGTCTGCTGGGGGCGGCTTGAGCCCTCAACCGGCGCCGGGCGGAGTGGGGGTCGGGGTGTCGAAGGACTCGGAAGGCCAGGGGGGCACCGTGCTGCCGTTGCCGTCACGCATGGCGTGGTAGCCGGGAGAGAGGATCTCGACGCCAGCGCCGGCGAACTGATCCTGGATGGCCCCGAGCAGCTCGGAGAGGGTGCTGCGGTAGGTGTCCACATCCTCCACGTAGGCGTTGAGTTCGTAGCTGATGTGGAAGTCGTTCAGGGAGGTCTGGAGCACGAACGGGGGCATCTCCCGGCTGATGCCTGCGGTGGCGCCGGCCGCCTCCAGCATCAGCCTGTGAACCTGGCGCCAGGGCACGTCATAGCCGATGGTGACGGTGGTGGCGATCACCACCGGTTCAGCGATCTCCCGGCGGGCCAGGCTGTAATTGACGATCGAGGCCCCCAGCACGGTGGCGTTGGGGATGCTCACCACCTCATTGCGGGGGGTTCGCAGGCGGGTCACCAACAGGGCGGAGTCGTGAACGATGCCGACAGTGCCGTTGATGCTGACCCGGTCGCCTTCCTGGTAGGCCCGGGTGTAGGTGAGCATCAGCCCGCCGATCAGGTTGGCGGCCACGGCACTCGAGCCCAGGGCCGCCAGCACCCCCACGAACAGGCCGGCCCCCTGGAAGGCCTTGCTGTTGGCCCCAGGGATGTAGGGGTAGGCCAGCACGACGCCGAGCAGCAGGATGCCGATCCCCACCAGCCGGGCCGTGGGCCGGGCCCATTCGGGATAGAACCAGCTCAGACGCAGGTTGCCCAGCTCCACCGCCCGGAACCAGGCGTTGCTGGCCCGCATCAGCAGCACGCTGAGGGCCAGGATCACCACCACCGAGATGAGGTCAGGGATGGCCTTCGAAAAAGACTGGGCGCCGCCCACCACCAGGCCGGTGATCTGGGCCCGCAGGGTTTCCGAGAGGCCCTGGGTGGGGGGGAACAGCCCCAGGAACAGGGGGATGGAGAGGTAACTGACCAGCAGCAGAACGGCCCCGTGCACGATCCGGCGCAAGGGATCGAGGAGGCTGCGCTCCTGATCCGCGGTGAGCCACTGGTTGCCCCCCACCTGCAGTCCCCGGATCCGGCGGTTGGCGGGGTCGTTGATCCAGCGCTCCAGGTGCCGGTTGAGGGCCATCTGGCCCCGCAGCCAGAGGATGTAGAAGCCCAGGGCCAGCAGGGCCAGGGCGGTGCCCCGCAGCCAGTCCGAACGCCGGTGGGTCTGGCGGTAGCGCACGATCGCCGCGCGGATCTGCTCCAGGTAGCGCTGGGCAAGCTGCTGGCGGCTGAGCTGAAAGCGGGCCGCGTTGCGGTCGTCCACCGAGATCCTGGGCTCGAAGGCGCCGCCCTGCATCAGGCCGATGGTGGTGTAGGGAGGGTCCTCCTGCACAACGATCTGCCCGGGCTCGATTGAGTAGTTGGCGGCCAGCTCGGCCAGCCGCTGGCTGCCCCGCCGCGCCATCTGGGCCGGGGTCTGGGCACCGACGCCGGCGCGGATCTCCAGCACCCGGCGGCCATCCAGTTCGATGTAGGCCGGCTTGGGAGCGCTCTTCAGGGCAGCGGCACCCGCCCGGACCAGGGGGGGCGACGCCAGCAGCTGGGCCGCCAGCAGAGCGGCCAGCAGGGGCAGGATGAAGACCGCCCATCGGTGTCGTGGGCGAAGGCCCCATGGCTCGGAGTGACCCACGATGCTTCGCCCAGACGGTCAACGGACCCTAATCTTCCCGTCCCTGCCTGGGTTCGCATCGCCTGGAGCCCCGCGCAGCCAAGGCGGCGCCGTCATCCGGACCAACGACACTGATTACAACGTTTTGCAAGATGCTCCGGGTCGTCGAGAGTCCTGGTGGTCACGCTTTATCTGACGCCACCGGTTTTCCGGGAGCCCCGTTGATTGCTTTCCCCATGCCCCAGCGCCGGATCAGCCTTCGCCCCTGTGGCCGCCACGCTGGCGGCAGTCGTCACCGTCTGGCCGTACGCGGTGGCGGGATCCTGGCCGGCCTGACGGCCGCGGCCCTGCTGGCCCCCCAGGCTGCTCCTGCGGCCCAGGCTGCACCCGCGGGCCAGGTGCTTTACACCCTTTCCACCCAGTGCTCGCTCCAGGGGGCGGCTGCGGTCCCCTGCAAAGTGGAAGCGGTGGACGTGGGAGGGGCCACGCTCTACCGACATCTCATCGGCAAGGCCACCGAAACCGTTCGGATCACCGCTGAACCGGTGACGATGGCGATCTGGGCCAATGACACGAAGCAATGGAGCCCGCTGCGCGGCGCCTCGGCCCGGTTCTCCACCAACACGGTCTGCTTCAACGGCAAGGACCTGTGTGTGGTCAACCCGAACTACCTCAACAGCGTCAGGGAGGACCGCTCCAACACCCGCCTCCAGGGCCGGGATCTGGTGATGGTGCATTTCGGCGCCGACGGTCGGGTGGACGCCAGCTGCTACGACGACGCCTGCGCGCTGCTCCTGAAATGAAGATCCTCGCTGGATTCGCTCTGTTGATGGCCGGTGTGATCGCCTCCCCGGTCGGGGCTGTCGTGGCCCAGGAGGCATCGTCTGCTTCGGTCGTCTCCCAACTGATTGCCCGCGGCGGCGGGGGTGGACGGGGAGGCGGTGGTGGCGGTGCCAGAGCCGGTGGTGCTGGTCGAGCCGGCGGCGCCGGCAGGGCTGCTGGTGGTGGGGCGAGGGCCGGTGGTGCAGCCAGAGCCCACAGTGGTTTCCAGGGATCCGGTGGTGCCGGAGGCCTCAACCGTGGCGCGGCCCGACCCGCCGGTGGCTGGAGCGGCGGTGCCGCCGGCGGGATGGGTCGTCCCTCGCTGGCAGGTCCCGTGGCGCGACCTGGTGGGGTTGGGGCAGCAGGCCTCAACCGTCCTGGAGGAGTTGGGACAGCGGGTGTGAACAGGGTTGGTGGGGTGGGAACCATCAACCGCAACGCCAACCTGAACCGGACCGTCAACCGGAACGTCAACGTCAACCGCAACTGGAACCGCGCGGTCAACGTCAACGCCATCGGCGTCCGGCCGGGCTGGGCACGCCCTGGCTGGGGCGTCGCCAGACCCTGGAACCACGGCTGGTACGGCGGTTGGGCCACCCCCTCCTGGGGATGGTGGGGGGCCAGCGCCGCCGCCTGGGGCGTGGGCACCCTGGCGACCGCCGCCATCATCAACAATGCCGTGGATGCGGCGGTGGCCAGCAACCAGACCACGATCGTGGTGCCCAACACCGACTACGAGCTGCTCTACGGAACGATCCAGCCTTCCGGTAGCTCCGCGGTTTCCTTTGATGTCAGTGCCGGCGACAGCACCTACCAGCTCTCGGCCGACTGTCAGTCGGGGCTTCTGAACGGGCAGGTGCCGGCGAGCGCCCAGGAAGCGGAACTCCTCAATGCCGCCTGTCAGGTGGCCTTCGGCACCGCTTCCTGAGCCAGGGGCTCACCAGGGCAGGGGAGCCCGCTGGGCGCCGATGCTGCAGCCCATCTGCTGACCCAGCAGCGCCCCGAGCGGCACGGCCCAGGTGCGGCCGTCCTGGCGGGAGGCGGCGTAGCCCAGGCCCCCGCCGATGATGCCGCCCACCAGCCGGCCGACGTTGCAGCGCTGGGCCGTCTGGGCCTGGACGAAGTCGGGGGCCACCGGCAGGTTGGCCCGGTAGCGGTCGACGTCGTAGTCGGCCCGGTAGCCGCCGCCGTAGCCGTCGCCGTAGGAGGAGGGGCTGGGCAGGGTCTGCACGGGGTAGGGGACACGGCGGCTGTCGGCCTGACGGGGGACGCCGGACTGGCCCCAGGGACCGGCCAAGGCCTCCAGGGGGGCGGCCAGCAGGGCCAGGGCCCCGGTGGTGCTGCCCAGCAGGCCCGCGAGGCGGCGGGAACCCTGACGAAGAATGGTGTTCATGGTGGTTCGCGTTGTGAGGAGCGACCCCTGAGGTGGGGGTGACATCAATCAAGCGAAGTCATGTGACCGATCCATGAACGGGTCCCCGGTGATGTCCGACAAGATGCGACTGGCGGCCTGCAGCCCTCTGCATCGCTTGTTGTCGACCCCTGGTCAGTTCGGCCGGCCCTTGCCAGCGTGGATCAGAGGGCGGGAGGACCCGATGAGCTGGAGCGAACTGGAGCGCCTCGTTGAGGAGGCCGAGACGGATGAGGTGATCCGCCGGGGGCTGCGCCATTGCCGCTCCAGAGCGGAACTGCTGCTGGCGGCCCGCCGGCTCGGGTTCGGCGTCACCCGGGGGGATCTGCAGCGGGCCTGGCAGCTGCAGCATCAAGCAGGCTGATCTCGGCATGCACGCACTCGGCCGTCGGCCGGAGGCGGAAGCCCAGCTTCTGGCAGACGTGCTGCATGCCCCTGTTCTCGTGCAGGATCTCGGCGCAGATCCGCTCGAGCCCCTCGGCCCGGCCGATCGTGATCAGCAGCCCCAGCAGGGCGGTGCCCAACCCCTGCCGTTGCCAGGGATCGGCGATCAGCATGGCGAACTCGGCGGCGTTGTCGTCGTGGATCCGGCTGAGCCGGCCCACCCCCAGCACCTCGGCCGGAGCGCCGTTCTGCCCCGGCCGTTCCACCACCAGGGCCATCTCCCTGTCGTAGTCGGTGAAGCAGATCCGGGTCAGTCGTTCGTGGGCGATGCGGTGGCCCAGGGTCATCAGATGGAAGTAGCGGAAGTAGACGCTCTGCTCCGAGAGGGTGCGGTGGAAGGTCACCAGCATGGGTTCGTCCTCCGGCCGGATCGGCCGCAGCGTCACCGGTGAACCGTCGGGCAGGTGCCAGGGGCGCACGTACTCGCTCGGATAGGGCCGGATCGCCGGTCTGGGGGTGAAACAGGTGGCCCCGGAGGACGACTGCAGCAGCACCCGGGCGTCCAGGGCCACCAGCGACCCCTTGCCGATCCCAGGTGCCACCCGCAGGGGGTTGATGTCCAGTTCCAGGATGGCCGGATGCTCCAACACCAGCCGGCTGAGGCGCACCAGCAGCCGCTCCAGTGCCGCCAGATCCACCGGTGGCCGGCCCCGCACCCCCTGCAGTGCCGCATGGATGCGGGTGCGTTCCATCAGCCGCCTGGCCAGGGTGGTATTCAGGGGCGGCAGGGCCACGGCGCTGTCGCGGAACACTTCCACCAGCAGCCCCCCGGTGCCGAACAGGATCACCGGGCCGAACTGGGGGTCGATGCTGCTGCCGACGATCAGCTCGTAGGCGCCCGTCAGCTCCAGCATCGGCTGCACGGTCACCCCGCCGAAGGCGCTCTCCCCGTGCAGCGCCACGATCGCCTCCTGCATGGTGCGGAAGGCCTGGGCCACCGCGGCGCCGTTGCGCAGGTTCAGCTGCACCCCGCCGACATCGCTCTTGTGGGTCAGCTCGGCGGACAGCAGCTTGACCACCACCGGGTAGCCCATGGCCTCGGCCGCCGCCGCCGCCGCCTCGGCACTGGTGGCCATGTGGGTGGGAACGGTGGGAATGCCATAGGCCTCCAGCACCTGCTTGGCTTCCCACTCATTCAGCAGGGTGCGCCGCTCGGCCAGCACCCCGTCCAGCAGCGCTTCCACCCGCTGGCGGTCGGCGTGGGGCTCAGCGTCGCCCGTTGCCTCGGTCTCGGGCACCAGGGCCGGGGTTTCGTAGAGGGCGCGCAGGTTGTCGCTGTAGCGCCAAAGAACATCGAATAACTGCACCGCCGCATCCGGGTAGCGGTAAGTGGCGATGCCGGCGGCATTCAGCAGCCGTTCCCCCGCCTCCACGTCCTGGCCGCCCATCCAGCTGGCCAGCAGCGGCTTGGTGGTGGTCGCCGCCAGGGCCACCAGCCGTTCGGCGGTGCTGGTGGGGTCGGTCATGGCCTGGGGGGTGAGCACCACCAGCAAGCCGTCACTGTCGGGGTTGGCCAGGGCCAGGCGGATGGCCCGCTCGTAGCGCTCGGGATCCGCGTCCCCCAGGATGTCGATCGGGTTGGCCCGACTCCAGTGCTGCGGCAGCACGGCATCGAGGTCCGCCAGGGTGGCCGCCGGGAGGGGGGCCAGCTGGCCGCCGTGGCGCACCAGGGCATCGGTGGCGATCACGCCCGGACCACCGGCGTTGGTGAGGATCGTTAGCCGCGGCCCCAGGGGCCGGCGGCGTTGCTTCGAGAGCACCTCGGCCAGGTCGAACAGGTCGGCAATGCTGTCCACCCGCAGCACGCCGCAGCGCCGGAACGCGGCATCGAGCACGGCGTCGCTTCCGGTGAGGGCCCCGGTGTGGGAGGCCGCCGCCTGGGCCGCCTCGGCGGTGCGGCCGGCCTTGATCACCACGATCGGCTTGGTGAGGGCCACCTCCCGCGCCGCCGAGAGGAACGAGCGGGGATCCCCGATCGATTCCATGTAGATGACGATGCTGTGGGTCTCCGGGTCGTCCCCCAGGTAGGTGATCAGATCCCCCCAGTCCACATCCAGCATCGAGCCCATCGAGACGAAGGCGCTGAAGCCCACGTTCTCCTGCAGACTCCAGTCGAGGACGGCGGTGCAGATCGCCCCCGACTGGCTCAGGAAGCCCACGTGGCCAGGGCGGGCCATGGCGCCGGCGAAGGTGGCGTTGAGGCCGGTGCGGGGATTCATCAGCCCCAGGCAGTTGGGGCCCACCAGTCGCATGCCGCTGCGGCGCAGGCCATCGCGGATGCGGGCCTCCAGGGCGATGCCGGCGGCGCCGATCTCCCGGAAGCCCGCCGAGAGCACGATCACGCCCTTCACTCCCGCCGCCGCACACTCCTCGATCAGTCCCGGCACCGTGGCGGCGGGGGTGGCGATCACGGCCAGGTCCACTGGCTCGGGCACCTCCGCCACCGACGCGTAGGCCCGGATCCCCAGCACGCTCGGGCGCTTGGGGTTGACGGGGTAGACCGTGCCGCCGAAGGGGTGGCTGATCAGGTTCCAGAGCACGCCATGTCCGACGCTGCCCGGACGGTCGGAGGCCCCGATCACCGCCACGCTGCGGGGCGAGAAGAGGGCCGCCAGGGGCTGGTGCTGGGTGCGCAGGATGTCGTAGGTCCGATCCGTGGCGCCGTCGCCGCCGCCGGAGGGCTTGGCCCTCATCGGATCACCAGGACCGGACAGGGGGACTGGACCAGCACCCGCTGGGTTTCGCTGCCGATCAGCATCCCCACCAGGCCGCGCCGGCCGTGGGAGGCCATCAGGATCAGGTCGCACCCCAGCCGGGTGGCGGCCTCGACGATGGCCTGGTGGGGCAGGTCGCTCAGCACCCGCTCGGCCGTGGCGTTGACGCCGGCCTCTTTCGCCACCGCCAGGGACTCCTCCAGGATCCGATCCCCATCCTTGCGGCTGGCGCTCATCAGGGCCTCCATGGTGGTGGCATCGAGCATCTCGCCGAGCCCCACCACCTGCACCGGCACGCTCGCCTGGGCATGGAAGAAGGTGATGCGGGCCCCGAGGGCGGTGGCCAGGGCCACGGCTTGGCGCACGGCCTGCATCGAGAGGTCGGAACCGTCGCTGGGCACCAGGAGATGGCTGAAGGACATGGGAGCGGCAGGTCTCCCCTCTGTCTAGTCAAGGCACTGGATCAGTGCAGCCGCGTCAGCGATCAGGCCCCCGCACTCGGCCGCGCGCGCCAGCAGAATCGGGTCCATGACCGATTCCGCCTGGCGTCACCACTGGCATCCGGTGGCCTATCTGCGGGACCTGGACCGCACCAGGCCCACCGCCTTCACCCTGCTGGAGCAGGACCTGGTGCTCTGGTGGGATGGCGCCGGCCAGATCTGGCGCGCCTTCGCCGATGTCTGTCCCCACCGCCTGGTGCCCCTCAGCCAGGGGCGCCTCAACGGCGCTGGCGAGCTGGAGTGCCCGTATCACGGCTGGACCTTCGCCGGCGATGGCCACTGCACCGCCATCCCCCAGGCCGAGCCGGGGGCGACCCCCAGCGCCCTGCGCTCCAGCTGCCGGGCCTACGCCACCGCCGAGGCCCAGGGCCTGCTGTTCGTGTTCGCCGGTGAGGCGGACGGGGCCGCGGCGGTGCCCCTGCCGCTGGTGCCGGTGCTGGAGGAGCCGGGCTGGTTCGTGCAGGACACCTTCCGGGATCTGCCCATGGATGCCCTCACGCTTCTGGAGAACGTGCTCGATGTGAGCCATGTGCCCTTCACCCACCACCGCACGGTTGGCAAGCGGGAGAATGCCGCCCCGGTGGTGGCGACGATCACCAGTGCCGGACCGGAGGGCTTCACCGCCCTGTGGGAGGAGGGGCCCCGCAAGGGGACGCTCGGCAGCCAGTCCACCACTTTCGCCGCCCCCGGCCTGATGTGGCACGAGCTCACGGCGCCGGGCTTTGCCCGCATCCTCACGGTGGTCTACGCGACGCCGATCCGCCGGGGGGAATGCCGCCTGTTCGCCCGTTTCCCCTTCCAGTTCGAGTCCCGCCTGCCGCCCCTGTTGCTGGGGCTCAGGCCCCGGTGGCTGCAGCACATCGCCAACCACACCGTCCTGGAGGACGACCAGGTGTTCCTGCACTGGCAGGAGCGGGTGCTGGAGCAGCGGGGCCGCAGCGGCGGGGCCGAGCGGGCGTTCTTCCTGGCCACCGGTGCCGATGTCTATGTGAAGGCCCTGCACGACTGGGTCAACGACCACGACGGCGACCCCTTCCCCGGCCAGCCCCTGCCCCCCCGCCTCGACCAGACGGCGCTGATGGACCGCTGGCACAGCCACGGGGAGCACTGCGCCGCCTGCAGCGGCGCCCGGCGCGGACTGCGGCGCTGGCGGCCGCTGCTGCAGGCGATTCCCTGGCTGGCCCTGCTGGCGATCGCCTGGTGGCAGACCCCCCAGGTTCGGGTGGTGGCGCTGCTGCTGGCGGGCGCCGCCTCGCTCCTGGCCCAGCGGTTCGATCGCTGGGAACGGCTGCTGCTGGCGGGGGATGGCGCCCCGCCGCGCAACAGGCCCGACTGAGCCGGCGGCAGAGGCCATCTCAGCCCTTCCAGCCGGCCAGGTGGGAGGCGGAACCGGAGCGCACCAGGGAACGGGCGGCGGCCAGGGCCGGCGCCAGGTTGCTGGAGCTGAAGGGGGGCAGGGGCCGGCTGCGCAGCCACGCTCCCCAGCGGAACTCGTGGAAGGGGATCAGGGGGGCCGGGTCGATCATGCCTTCCTTCTTGAGGCGCCACACCAGGGAGCGGTAGGGATCGTCCTGGAGATCGGGCAGTCGCTGCGGCAGGGCCCCCGGTGCCAGGGGGCCATGGCCGCGGCCGTCATAGAGGTACAGCCAACCGCGCTCCTGCAGCTCGGCCAGCACCGCCTCCGGGGGGGACCCCGGCAGATCCAGTACCAGGTAGCCATAGGCCAGGGCGGATGGATCGATTTCGATCAGCCCCCGCAGGCGATGGTGGCGGTCGACCATCCAGAACTCCCCGGCCCCACCGCGCACCAGGGGCACGGGTTTGCCGCGTAGATAGCGCAGCCGCTGCTCGGCCGTTTCCTGGGAGAAGTCCTGCTGGCGACTGCGCACCTCCGCCAGCCCCACACACATCTGGGTGGGCTGGAGGTCGGCGATGGCGACGCTCAGCAGTTCCGCCCTGGGTCCCGGTGGGGGCAGGGGCCGGTAGGGGGGCAGATGCAGGCTCATGGGTGCCGGTGGCTGCCCCCATCCTGCCGGCATCCCGCCTGGCCCCAGTCGCGGGAATAGGGTCGGACCACGTGCAGACGTCCATGACCACCGCCCCTGACCGAGACGGCGCCCTGGCCGGACCCCACGGCCCGATCGGTGTGCTGGTCTGCGGCCACGGCAGTCGCAACCGTCTGGCGGTGGCCGAGTTCGCCTCCCTGGCCCACCAGCTGCAGCACCACCTCGATCCCGTGCCCGTCGACCACGGCTACCTGGAGTTCGCCCGGCCGATCCTGCGCGACGGCCTGGACGCCCTGCGCCAGCGGGGCGTGCGCCATGTGCTGGCGGTGCCGGCGATGCTGTTCGCCGCCGGCCATGCCAAGAACGACATCCCGTCGGTGCTCAACACCTACGCCGCCGAGACGGGGCTGCGCATCGACTACGGCCGCGAGCTGGGGGTGGATCTCAAGATGATCCAGGCCGCCGCCGCCCGCATCCGCGCCAGCCTCGAGGCCGCCGATGCCGCTGCCGTCGCCGCTGGCGGCAGCCCCGTGCCGCTGCACGAGACGCTGCTGGCGGTGGTGGGGCGGGGCTCCTCCGACCCGGATGCCAACTCCAACGTGGCCAAGGTGACCCGGATGCTGGTGGAGGGCTTCGGCTTCGGCTGGGGGGAGACGCTCTATTCCGGCGTCACCTTCCCCCTGGTGGAGCCTGGCCTGCGCCAGGCGGTCAAGCTCGGCCACCGGCGCATCGTCGTCTTCCCCTACTTCCTCTTCTCCGGGGTGTTGGTGAGCCGGATTCGTCAGCACAGCGAGCGGGTGGCCGCCGACCATCCGGAGCTGGAGATGGTCCAGGCCGGGTACCTCGGCGACCATCCCTTGGTGCTGGACACCTTCCGCGAGCGGGTCGCCGAGGTGCTGGGGGGCGAAGCCAACATGAACTGCTCCCTGTGCAAGTACCGGGCCCAGGTGCTGGGCTTCGAGCGGGAGGTCGGGGCTCCCCAGCACAGCCACCACCACCATGTGGAGGGGCTGGTGGAGAGCTGCACCCTCTGCGAGCGGGAGTGCACGGGGGCCTGCCAGCCCGATGGTGTCCCCCTGCCGGTGGGTGGCTCGGCGGGCGGACACGACCACGACCATGGCCATGGTCAGGGGGGCCACCACCACCATCCGATCTATCCCCACGCCGACCACCCCCTGGGTCCCCTCACCTTGCGGCGCCCCGCCGACTGAGCCTGCGCGTCAGGGTCCGCTGGCCTGGCCGGTCTCATCCAGCGTTGAGTCCAGAGAGACTCTTGTCAGATCAATGTTTCCGATCAATCGGGGCTTTCCCCCACATGGATGCCGTTTTCCCCAGATTCAAGGGTCTTTTTCCACAGATGGGGCCCTCTCGGCTGGGCTGGGGCGCGGGGGCTGGGGAAACTGAACGATTGATCGGATCAGCCTTGACAGTGCACGCCAGCGGCCATCGGCCGCTGGCGTGTTGTGGAACACCCCGGCCTTGGCCCAGCCGGGGCAACGAGTCTCACCACCCCAGGCTGATGCTGGCTCCCATGAAGCCGTTTTTGACGCTGGGCCTCCCCTGTGGCGTACTTGGGACGCCCCCAGCCGACCCGCACCAGCATGGCCATGGATCCAGAGTGCCCGGGGTGCGTCGGCGACGCGGCAAGCGTCAGCCTGGAAGCGGAGGTGCCTGAGGTGCTCTACGACGGCATGCGGGAGTTCATCGATACCCATCCGCACTGGGATCAGTACAGCGTCATCACCTCTGCCCTGGCTGGATTCCTGTTCCAGAACGGTTGCCAGGAGCCCGTCGTTTCCCAGCATTACCTCGACGGACTCTTCCAGAAGCCCTGAGACAAAAAAAAGCGAGGGTGCCAACCCCCGCTGATGGTTTTCTCCCTTGCCCGACCCTTTGGAGGTCGCAACGCCATTGTGCGCAGGCTCCGCTGGGAAGACTGTGGTGATCGACACCACCTTCCCCCTCGTGTGACGGCTCCCTGACCGCGCGGTCAGCCTCGCCGCATCCGCTCCGCGGCGGCGGCGCAGGCCCTCCAGGTGATCGCCATCTCGGTGAGGGTGGGGCTCTGCCAGCCGGCGCTGGGCCAGCAGGAGCCATCGGTCACCAGCACATTCGGGGCACTCCAGCAGCGGTTCCAGGCATCGACGACGCCCGTCTCCGGGGTGCCTGCCATGCGGGCGCCGCCCAGTTCATGGATGTAGTACCCGGGCGGCGGTGCCTCGGGCCGCACCGCCAGGCTGTTGCGGATGACGGGCTCCAGTAAGGGCAGCACGAACAGCTCTTCAATGGGTCGGATGCGGCCCCCCGCCGAGGCCACGACGGCCTCCATGCGCCCCTGCATGTGGGCCACCATCGCCTGCTCATTGAGCCCCCAACGGCAGTCGATGTGGGGGATGGGCAGGCCCCAGGCATCGGTGCGGTCGCTATCGAGGCTCACCCGGTTCTCCGCCCGGGCCAGCACCTCCCCATGGCCGATCAGGAAGCCCACCGCCTCCCCGGGCCGGCGCCTGAGCAGGGCGGGGGGGTCGAAGCGTTGCAGGGCCGCCCAGATCCCGTAGCCGCGGAGAAAGTCTTCCTGGCTGCGCTCGTCCAGATTGACCGTGTTGGGGATGAAGCAACTCCCGGCACCCGAGAGCTCGGTGGGTTCGGTCGGCGCGGCGATCGACGGGATCGAGAAGAACCGGCTGGTGGAGATGTGGTCCATCAGGAAGCGTCCCAGGCTGCCGGAGGGATCGCTGAGGCCGCCGCTGCGGGTGGCCTCGCTCGAATGCAGCAGCAGGCGCACGGTTTCGATCGTTGAGGCGCAGAGCACGATCAGGGGGGCGGGAACGCGCTCCCGCCGGCCGCTGGTCGCCTCCACCAGCACCACCGCCTCGGCGCGAGCACCCCCGGCCGCCATCTCCAGGTGGCTCACCACCGCCCCGCTGCGCAGCTGCACCCGGCCCGTGGCCCGGGCCCGGGCCAGGCTGCGGCCCTGGGCGCTGGAGGGGGGCCAGGGGGCCGCCGGGGTCGGCGTGTGCAGGCGGAAGCCGCGGGAATGGATCAGGGGCAGGCCCAGATCTCTGGCGATCGCCCGCTGCAGGTGTCGTTCTCCCGGCGTGAACGGCAGTGGCGGCAGGAACTGACCGTCCGGCAGCTGGGGAAGACCATCCCGCTGGCCGTGGACCCCCAGCAGGGTTTCCAGGCGGTCGTAGAAGGGCGCCAGCTCTGTGCTGCCGATCGGCCAGGCGGGGCCGTGGCCATCCCGCCGGGCTGCCTGGAACTCCGCCTCCGACAGGCGCAGGGTGATGCCCCCCCAGGTGAGGCTCTTGCCGCCCACCTGCCGGCCCCGGGTCCACAGGAAGGGGGCGTCCGGCGGGGTGCTGTAGGGGTTCTGGCGCTCATCGACGAACAGCTCCGGGTTGTGTTTCCAGAACCCTGGATGGTGCCGCTGCAGGCGTTGGCGGCCGCTGCTGAGGTGGGCGAGGCGGCGCAGGCTGTTCAGTGGCTCGCTGCCCAGGGCCCGACGGGCGGAGAGCTCCGGCCCCGCCTCGAGCACCAGCACCCGCAGCCCTGCTTCCGCCAGCACCATGGCGGCCACCGATCCGTTGGCCCCCGCCCCCACCACCACAGCGTCCCAGGGGGTCTCGCTGCCGGTTGAGGGGGATGGGGCGGTGGACATCGGCAGGCGAACCGTTCCCGGCATCATGCAGGAGCGGCGGCTGGTCGTGGCAGGCCACAGCGACGGCGCAGGGCTTCCATCAACCGGGGCACGGCATCGGGCTGACCCTGGAGATAGAAGGCCTCCTGTTCGGCCAGGCGATGGTGGTGGTAACGGGTGGTGAGGATGCCACCGATCTCCTGGCGCACCACCGGCGGCATCGGCGGCAGCCGCCAGCCGATCGGTGTCACCTTGCCGGTCGGGCAGCTCTGGACCGCATGCACCGCCTCGTGGAGGAAGGTCTGACGGGCGATGCCCAGCGCGAAGCTGATCGGGGCGATCCAGATCCGCCGCGACCCGGCCTCAAAAAGTCCGTAGGCCCCCCGCACGGGCGGTGCGCTGATCTGCAACCTGAAGCCGAACCGCTGCAGCTCCCGAACCAGAGGCTGCAGGTCGGCTGGCAGGGCGCCCAGGGGTTTCGGTGCCAGGGGGGACTCCGCCCCCTGAACATGGATCGCTTCCGGCTGGGGAGGAAGGGCCGGCAGCATGACCTGGGTCGGGGTGGTTCTCAGGGCCATAAAACAGCAACCCCCCAGCCGGTGGCTGGAGGGTTGCTGGATGAAAACCCTTGGCAGGGCTTCGGAGTTGGTGGCGGGGAGGAGATTTGAACTCCTGACCTTCGGGTTATGAGCCCGACGAGCTACCAGACTGCTCTACCCCGCGTCGCACCAGGCAATTGTATCAGCCGATGCCCCCGCCTCAGGGTCTGGCGCCGTCGAAACGGAGCTCGCCGATCACCTCCAGGCGCAGATGGTCGGCGGGGGCCAGGTAGCGCTGGCGCAGGTCCACCAGGGTGGTGGGGGTGAGCCATTCCAGCTGTTCCAGCAGGTGCAGGGCCACGGCCTGCTTGGCGCGCCTCGCCCCGTCATCGACCTTGATGGCCACCCCCATGCCTTCGCCCACCCGGCTCAGGCACTGGATGCCCTCCGCCCCACCCTTGCTGAGCACCTGGCCGTGGCCCAGGCGCATCACTTCGGTGTCAAACGCCCCGTCCCCGGCGATCAGATCGGGGTGGGCGAGCATCGCCCGGCTGAGCCGCTCCAGGTCGGCCTGCCCACCGCCACCGAGATGGGCGAACAGCAGGGCCATCTGGGCCAGCTGCAACTGCAGGGTGGGGGCCCCGCAGTCGTCCCGGGCGCTGATCAGTTCAGCCCCCGGCAACCCCAGCAGTTCCCCGACCCGTTTGACCACCGCCTGCTGCAGGGGATGGTCGGCCTGGAGATAGCTTTCAAGGGGCCAGTGCATCTGCCGGCAGGCGGCCAGGAAGGCCGCGTGCTTGCCGGAGCAGTTGTGCTGCAGCGGGCTGGTGCCCCCGGCGGGGGTGGGGCACTGGAGGTCCTCGGTATCGAGCTCGGCACCCCAGAGCAGCTTGAACGCCTCGCGGGCCTGCTGGGCGGTGCCGGCGTGGGAGGCGCAGGCGATCGCCAAGCCCCGCTCCCCCGCCCCCATCCGGTCGGCGGCACCGCTGCCCACGAACACGGTGGCCTGGAAGGGCTTGAGGGCCGAGCGCACGAAGCTCAGTTGCTGGGGGTCCCCGGCGCGCATCAGCACCCGGCCGCGCTGGTCGCAGACCACCGCATGCACCCGGTGCCGGGATTCGACGATGCCGTTGCGCAGCAGTCGGACCTCCAGGGGGGGAATGCCGGGGCGGCCCGGGCCGGCGAAGCTGGAGGACAGGGTCATGGTGGTGCGGGAAGGTCCGTGGAGGCCGACCTCAGAGAGCCTGGCAGAGCCCCGTCCCGAGCAGCATCAGGGCAAGGGCGACGGCGATGGCCTGGCGCAGGCGGGCCAGCACCGGCTGTACCTGGTGGCGGGCCACCAGCAGATCCTGCTGACGCCAGGTGATCGGCTTTTCCCAGACCTGGCCGTCGTACCAGCCCGACTCCTCGTACTCCACCCGCTCCGAGACCAGCCGCTTCTGCACGTAGGTCCAGCCGAGCCATTGGCGCAGCAGCAGGAAAAGCGGCAGCAGAACGGCGGCGGCCCCAGCGGCGATCACCAGGCGGGGGGGATCGTGGCGCAGGGGGATGCTCCCCCCCGCCACCAGCAGCGCCAGGGGGAACGACAGCAACCAGGTGATGGTGATGGCCCGCCAGAGGCTCCGGGCGTCTGCGGCGGGCCAGCGAAAGAACCAGGAGCGGCTCAGTTGGTCGTATTCCTGCAGGGGCCGCTGGGCCGGCGGCACCGGACAGGGGGTGTCCTGGCTGGGCAGGCTGGGAATGCCGGCGGCCATCTGCCCTCCCCTCAGCCGCCGACCTGACTGCCGCCGCTCACCTCGATCGGGGTGCCGACAAACCGCTCCTGCTCCCCATGGCCCCAGAAGGATTCGAGGTCGTAGTAGCTGCGTTCCTGTGGGGTGAGCACATGAACGATCAGTTCGCCGTAGTCGAGCAGCACCCAGCGGCCTTCGCTCTGGCCCTCACGCCGCAGGGGCAGGCGGGCCGCATCGGTTTCGAGCCGGTCTTCCACCGAGCGGGCGATGGCCCTTACCTGCACATCGCTGAGGCCGCTGCAGATCACGAAGAAGTCGGCCAGGGACGACACCTCATCCACCCGGATCAGGCGGATGTCGACGGCCTTGCGGTCATCGCAGGCCTCGGCGGCAAGCAGGGCGAAGTCGCGACTATCCATAGACGTTCTCACTGGTGACCGACTGGCGGGAGCCCTGTTGCTGGGCCATTTCGGCACGGGCCTTGCCGGCACTCTTGCGCAGGGCCTCGAGGCGGTCTTCGTAGAAGGTGCGGCGCCGTTTCTTGCGGGTCTGTTCGACGAGCTCCTTGAGGGCTCCCCCGAGGCTCTTGTAGGCGTTGGGCAGGCTGTAGCCGAAGCGACAGGCCAGATCGATGGCCCGCTCGTCGGCCAGGATCGCATCCTGCAGACGCTTTTCGGAGTTGTTCTTCAGATAGAGGCGGTAACCGGCGAAGCCCGACAGGCCGAGGGCCATCACCAGCAGCAGACCGTCCTGCACCCACAGTTCGCCGATGGCGCCGCCCAGGCCGATGGCCAGCGCCGCCATCTCCCAGCCATCACGGGGGATCGCGTCGTTCTGGATGCGGCCCACTTCGTGCCAGAAGAGCAGGTTGCGGTGGTCGAGGGCCAGACCATCCCATTTCTCGAGATCCACCTGGATCTCCACTTCGTCACGGCCGATCTCTTCGATCGTCACCAGGGGGGGGTCGACGGAGGCGGCCGCTTCCACGAACACCCAGCTCTGCATCTCAGGGGGCAGCATCCCCTTCAGGCGCTGGAGTTCGCTCATCGGCGGCTCGGGCAGTAGGTATCCAGTCAGATTAGCGATTGCCTGCGATACCAGAGGGCCACACCGGCCGGTCGGGACGGCGACCGTGAGAGGCTGGGCGGGTTTGCCCGACCACGCCCTATGCCCCGCCGCACGGATCTGAGGCGCATCCTGCTGCTGGGGTCGGGACCGATCGTGATCGGTCAGGCCTGCGAGTTCGACTATTCCGGCACCCAGGCCTGCAAGGCCTTGCGGGCCGAGGGCTACGAGGTGGTGCTGGTGAATTCCAACCCGGCCTCGATCATGACCGACCCGGACCTGGCGGATCGGACCTACATCGAGCCCCTGACCCCCGAGGTGGTGGCCCGGGTGATCGAGGTGGAACGCCCCGATGCCCTGCTGCCCACCATGGGCGGCCAGACCGCCCTCAACCTGGCCGTCGCCCTGGCCGAGAACGGCACCCTGGCCGCCTACGGCGTCGAGCTGATCGGCGCCGACCTGGCGGCCATCCGCAAGGCGGAGGACCGCTTGTTGTTCAAGGAGGCGATGGCCCGCATCGGCGTGGCGGTCTGCCCGTCGGGGATCGCCAACGATCTCGAGGAAGCCATCCGCGTCGGCGAGGAGATCGGCACTTACCCGCGCATCATCCGGCCCGCCTTCACCCTGGGGGGATCCGGCGGTGGCATCGCCTACAACCCGGAGGAATTCCAGTCCTTCTGCAAGAGCGGCCTTGAGGCCAGCCCCGTCTCCCAGATCCTGATCGAGAAATCGCTGCTCGGCTGGAAGGAATTCGAGCTCGAGGTGATGCGTGACACCGCCGACAACGTGGTGATCGTCTGCTCGATCGAGAACCTCGATCCGATGGGGGTCCACACCGGCGATTCGATCACCGTCGCCCCCGCCCAGACCCTCACCGACCGGGAGTACCAGCGCCTCCGCGACCAGTCGATCGCCATCATCCGCGAGATCGGTGTGGACACCGGCGGCAGCAACATCCAGTTCGCCATCAACCCCGCCAACGGCGATGTGGTGGTCATCGAGATGAACCCCCGCGTCAGCCGCAGCTCGGCCCTGGCCAGCAAGGCCACCGGCTTCCCGATCGCCAAGATCGCCGCCCGGCTGGCGGTGGGCTACACCCTCGATGAGATCGTCAACGACATCACCGGCGCGACCCCGGCCTGCTTCGAACCGACGATCGATTACGTCGTCACCAAGATCCCCCGCTTCGCCTTCGAGAAGTTCCGCGGATCCCCGGCGGTGCTCACCACCTCGATGAAGTCGGTGGGGGAAGCGATGGCCATCGGACGCAGCTTCGAGGAATCCTTCCAGAAGGCGCTGCGTTCCCTGGAAACCGGCCATGCCGGCTGGGGCTGCGACCGCCCCGACCATCCCCTGGATCCAGCCGATCTGGAGCGCCAGCTGCGCGTCCCCTCCCCCGACCGGATCCATGCGGTGCGTGCCGCCATGGTCGCCGGCCGCAGCGACGACGAGATCCACCGGCTCAGCGCCATCGATCCCTGGTTCCTGTCCAAGCTGCGCCGCATCCTGACGGTGGAAACCACGCTGCTGAGGGGACGCTCCCTGGAGGCCATCGGAGCCGGCGACCTCCTGGAGCTCAAGCAGACCGGCTTCTCCGACAGGCAGATCGCCTGGGCCACCGGCAGCGATGAACTGTCCGTGCGCCGCCGGCGCCAGGCCCTGGGGGTGCGGGCCGTGTTCAAGACCGTCGACACCTGCGCTGCCGAGTTCGCCTCCTCCACGCCCTACCACTACGCCACCTACGAGCGTCCCCTGGAGCGGCTCGAGGCCGACGGCTCTCTCACCGTGCTCGCCCCCGAGGACGAGGTGACCCCCGAGACCCGCCGCAAGGTGATGATCCTGGGCGGCGGGCCCAATCGCATCGGCCAGGGCATCGAATTCGACTACTGCTGCTGCCACGCCTCCTTCGCCCTGCGGGGGGCCGGCTTCGCCACGGTGATGGTCAACAGCAACCCGGAAACCGTCTCCACCGATTACGACACCAGCGACCGCCTCTACTTCGAGCCCCTCACCCTGGAGGACGTGCTCAACGTCATCGAGGCGGAGAAGCCGGAGGGGGTGATCGTCCAGTTCGGCGGCCAGACCCCCCTGAAGCTGGCGCTTCCCCTGCTGCGCTGGCTGGGGAGCGAGGAGGGCCGCGCCACCGGCACCTGCCTCTGGGGCACCTCCCCGGAATCGATCGACCGGGCCGAGGACCGGGAACAGTTCGAGGCGATCCTGCGCCAGCTGGACATCCGCCAGCCCCGCAACGGCCTGGCCCGCACCGACGGCGAGGCCCGGGCGGTGGCGGCGGCCGTGGGGTATCCCGTCGTGGTGCGTCCCAGCTACGTGCTCGGGGGCCGGGCCATGGAGGTGGTCTTCGACGAGGAGGAACTCAACCGCTACATGGTGGAAGCGGTGCAGGTGGAACCCGACCACCCGGTGCTCATCGACCAGTACCTGGAGAACGCCATCGAGGTGGATGTCGATGCCCTCTGCGACCGGGAGGGGACGGTGGTGATCGGTGGCCTGATGGAGCACATCGAGCCGGCCGGGATCCACTCCGGCGACTCCGCCTGCGCCTTGCCCTCGGTGTCCCTGGGGTCCGGGGCCCTGGCCACGATCCGCCGCTGGAGCCGGGATCTGGCCCTGGCCCTGGAGGTGCGTGGCCTGATCAACCTGCAGTTCGCCGTCCAGAACGATGGCGCCGGCAACGAAACCGTGTTCATCATCGAAGCCAACCCACGGGCCTCCCGCACCGTCCCCTTCGTGGCCAAGGCCACCGGCGTGCCCCTGGCCAAGATCGCCAGCCAGCTGATGGCCGGCCGCACCCTGGCGGAGCTGGGCCTGCTGGCCGAGCCCCAGCCCCCCCGCCAGACCGTGAAGGAGGCGGTGCTGCCCTTCAAGCGCTTCCCCGGCGCCGACACCCTGCTGGGGCCGGAGATGCGCTCCACCGGTGAGGTGATGGGGATCGCCGCCAGCTTCGGCCTCGCCTATGCCAAGGCCGAACTCGCCGCCGGCGAACCCCTGCCCACCACCGGCACCGTGTTCCTCTCCACCCACGACCGCGACAAGCCCGCCCTGGTGCCGGTGGCACGGAATCTTCTGGCGGCAGGCTTCTCCCTCACCGCCACCGCCGGCACCGCGGCGATGCTGGCCCAGGCGGGCCTGGCGGTGGAACCTGTGCTCAAAGTGCATGAGGGCCGCCCCAACATCGAGGATGCGATCCGCTCCGGCCTGGTGCAGCTGATCGTGAACACGCCGGTGGGGCGCCAGGCTGCCCACGACGACCGCTACCTGCGCTTGGCGGCACTCGACTACGCCGTGCCCACCGTCACCACGATGGCGGCGGCCAGGGCGGCGGTGGAGGCCATCGCGGCCCTGCAGCAGCAGCAGCAGGTGGAGGTGGCCGCCCTGCAGGACATCCACCCACCCTGGGTAGGGTGAGCGCCCGATCGTCCCTTGCACCTGTGACCAGCACCCTGGCCGCCCAGCCCGTCGCCCCCGGCACCGACCTGCGCGAGGTCTTCCGCGCCGCCTATGAGAACCGCTACACCTGGGAGCCGGGATTCGGCGGCTACGGCGGCCGTTGTGTCTGGGAGCAGGATGGCCGGTGCCTTGAGGGCACCTTCCAGGTTGGCGCCGACCTCAAGGCGATGGTGGAGGGGCTCACCGATGAAGCGGTGCACAAGGCGGTCGCCTCCCAGCTGTGGGAAGTGGCCATCCACCGGGTGCGCCGCCCTTTCGAGCAGACCCACGGTGCCAACACCTTCACCGCCGGTGACACCGATGCGGTGGGCACCGAGGTGATCATGGGCGGCAAGGCCGAGGGCGACCGCTACCGCATCAAGGACAACGTCGTGACGATGGTGCACCGCCACATCCACGGCACGGTGGTGACGATCTTCACCGAAAGCACCACCGACACCGGCAGCGGCTACCTGAGCCACAGCTACACCAGCCGCTACAGCGACCCCGCCACCGGCGAGGCCCGCGGCGGCACCAGCCGCTTCACCGACACCTTCGTGCCCCTGGCGGGCGTGGGCCCCTGGGTGCTGAGCGAGCGGGTGGTGGAGACGGACGCCCACGGCGACACGCCCGCCGGCCGCCAGGTGTTCCGGTTCGAGGATCTCGCCCCCCTGGCCTAGGCCCGGGGCTCAGGGCAGCGGCTCGATGGTCTTCAGCTTGTCGTTGAGCTGGCTGGCCATCGCCTGCCGGCCCACGGCCAGCACCTTGAGGGTGTCTTCGTGCATGCGCAGCTGGGCATCGGCCACCTGCATCCCCCGCACCAGCTCCTTGACGTCGTCCGGCAGGCCATTGAGGTCGTAGCGGAGGCCCTCGAAAGTCAGCACGGGCGGTTGCTGGCTGGGAGTTTCCAAGGTGGGAGGAGCAATTCGGAGTGAGCCTAGGTGGCGGACTCAGGCCTCCAGGCGGATGAACTGGCGTTCGCACAGCTCCCTGTAGCGGCCGCCGCTGGCCATGAGTTCGTCATGGCTGCCCTGCTGGACGATGCGGCCGCCATCCAGCACCACGATCAGATCGGCCTCCTGCACGGTGGCGAGGCGGTGGGCGATCACCAGCACGGTGCGACCGGCCATGGCCTGCTGCAGGCCCCGCTGCACCGCCTCTTCGGCCTCCGCATCCAGGGCACTGGTGGCCTCGTCAAGGAGCATCACCGCCGGGTTGCCCAGCACGGCCCGGGCGATGGCCAGGCGCTGCAGCTGGCCGCCGGAGAAGTTGCTGCCCCGCTCCTCGAGGCGGCTGTCGTAGCCGCCGGGGAGGCTTTCGATGAAGTCCGCCGCATTGGCCAGCCGGGCGGCCTGGCGGATCTGCTCGCTGCTGGCGGGGCGCCCGAAGGCGATCGCCTCGGCCACCGTGCCCGAAAAGACGCTGCTCTGCTGGGGCACCAGGGCCACGGCGCGGCGCAGATCCCGGGCCCGCAGGTCGGCCAGGTTCTGGCCATCCAGCAGCACCCGGCCGCTCTGGGCGGTGTTGAAGCGCAGCAGCAGCGAGAACAGGGTGCTCTTGCCGGCACCGGAGGGACCCACCAGGGCCACAACCTGGCCCGGAAGGATGTGGAGATCGAGCTGGCGCAGCACCGGGCTGCCGCCCCCGTAGCCGAAGCTCACCCCGTCCAGCCGCAGCTCACCAGACACAGCTCCCAGGGGCCTGGCGTCGGCGTGGTCGGGTGGTTCCACCGGCTCGTTTTCGATCGCCCGCAGCCGCTTCAGCGAGGCCTGCCCCTGCTGGAACTCGTTGAAGTTGGTGGTGAGGTGGGAGATCGGATCGATCAGCATCAGCAGGGCGGCGACATAGCTGCTGAACCCCTGGCTGTCGAGGCCGCCGGCCTTGATCCGTGCCGCCCCGATCAGCAGCACCGAGAGGATGCCCGCCGCTTCGATGAAACCCACCACCGGGTGCTGCAGGGCCAGCAGTTCCAGGGTGCGGTAGCGGGCGCGGCGGTGCAGGTCGATCTCAGTGTCGAACCGCTGCTGCAGCCAGGGTTCCGCGGCGAAAGCCCGCACCAGGGGCAGGCCGCCGATCGCTTCACCCAGCAGGGCCGCCAGATCGCTGACCTGCTTTTGGCTGCGCTCGGCGGCGTTCATCACCCGGGCCCCGAAGGCGCTCACCATCAGGGCCACCAGCGGGGCCAGCAGCAGGGTGGCCAGGGCCAGGGGCCAGTCGAGCCAGATCATGTAGCCCAGCACCACCACCAGCTGCAGGGCGCTGGGGGTGGTGTCCTGGATCGTCTTGTAGATCACCTCCCCCACCCGGTCGGCGTCTTCGGTGAGCCGATAGGTGAGATCGCCGGCGGAGAGTTTCTCCAGGGCGCCGAAGTCGAGCCGCTGCAGGCGGGCGAACAGCTGTCGCCGGAGTTCCTGGCTGACGCGCAGGGCCGGACCTGCCAGCAGGGTGTCCTGTCCGAACTGGGCGATCTTCTGCACCAGGAACACCGCCAGGGCGGCGGCCACGCTGCGCAGCACCTTGGTGAAATCGCCGGCGCCGATGGCCGGGATCAGCTGGCCCGCCAGCCAGGCCAGCAGGGGCCAGCAGCCCACGAACACGAGCATGCACAACCCCCCGAGCAGGAGGGCTCGCCGATGGGGCTTCAGCAGCGGCCAGAGCCTGCGGAAGCCGGCCGGCGAGGGTGCAAGCATCGACGAACCCTATCAGCGCTCTCCGAGCGTCCCCTGACGGTGAAGCTGGATCAGTTCCTCAAATGGCAGGGCCTCGTCGGCACCGGCGGCGAGGCCAAGCAGCGCATCCAGCGCGGCGATGTGACCGTGAACGGCACGATCGAGACCCGGCGCGGCCGCCAGCTGGCCCCCGGCGACGCGGTGGCCATCGACGGCCATGAGGTGCTGATGCTCTCCCCTCGCCTGGGCCGTGGAGGCGATGGCGGCATCACGCCTTAACCTGCCTCGAATGTCGCTGCCGGGAGACCACGTGCGCAAGGCCGTCATCGCAGGCAACTGGAAGATGCACATGACCTGCGCCCAGACGCGGGCGTTTGCGTCCACCTTCCGGCCCCTGATCGCCGATCTGCCCGACGACCGTGAGGTGGTGCTGGCCCCGCCGTTCACGGCCATCCCCACCCTTTGCCGGCACCTGGCCGGCGCCGGCGTCGCCATCGCCGGCCAGAACGTCCACTGGGAGGAGAGCGGCGCCTACACCGGCATGATCTCTGCCCCGATGCTCCTGGAGCACGGGGTCACCCACGCGATCGTGGGCCACAGCGAGCCGCGCAAGTACTTCAGCGAAACCGACGAGCAGATCAACCTGCGGGCCCGCACGGCCCAGAAGACAGGGCTGATTCCGATCCTGTGCGTGGGCGAGAGCGACGACCAGCGCGAGGCCCGAGAAACCGAGCGGGTGATCCACCGCCAGGTGGAGCAGGGGCTGGAGGGTGTCGACCCCCTGCGCCTGATCGTGGCCTATGAGCCCATCTGGGCGATCGGCACCGGCAAGACCTGCGCCGCCGAGGAGGCCAACCGCATCTGTGGCCTGATCCGCGGCTGGGTGGGCCATCCCGAGGTGGTGGTGCAGTACGGCGGTTCGGTCAACCCCGCCACCATCGACATGCTGATGGCCCAGAGCGACATCGACGGCGTGCTGGTGGGTGGCGCCTCCCTCGATCCCGTCAGCTTCGCGCGCATCGCCAACTACCAGGTGCCGGTGACCGTCTGAGCTGCATGCCCCCGCTCTGAACGCCGTGGGCGTCGCCGCGCCTGTCGCCATACCGCCCGGTTTCCGCTGGGGGGACCGCACCCTCGTGATGGGGGTCCTCAACCTCACACCCGATTCCTTCAGTGACGGCGGCCGATTCGAGGCCCCCGACGCGGCGGTGCGCCGCGCCCGGCTGCTGCATCACCAGGGGGCCGACCTGCTCGACCTGGGCGGGCAGAGCACCAGGCCCGGGGCGCCCGAGGTCGGTGCCGAGGTGGAGATCGCCCGGGTGCTGCCCGGCCTGGGGCGGATCCTGGCGTCCCTGCCATCCCCGGCGGCCGGAGGGCCCCTGCTCTCGATCGACACCTTCCTCGCCCCGGTGGCCGAAGCGGCCCTGGCGGCCGGCGCCCACTGGATCAACGACGTCAGTGCCGGCCGCCGTGATCCCGCCCTGCTGACGGTGGTGGCGGCTGCCGACTGCCCCTGCGTGCTGATGCACAGCCGCGGCGACAGCCGCACCATGGACGCCCTGGCCCGCTACGGCGACGTGGTCGCCGAGGTGCGTGATGAGCTGCTGCGCGCCACCGACCGGGCCCTGGCGGCGGGGGTGCGCCCGGAGCGGATCCTCTGGGATCCGGGGCTGGGTTTCGCCAAGACCACCGCCCACAACCTCAGCCTGCTGCGGGGGCTGGCCCTGCTGCGGGCGGAGGGTTTTCCCCTGCTGGTGGGGCCCTCTCGCAAGCGGTTCATCGGCGAGGTGCTGGCCGAGCCCCGCCCCCGGGCCCGCCTCTGGGGCACCGCGGCCGTCTGCGGCCAGGCCATCGCCGCTGGCGCCGATGTGCTGCGGGTGCACGATGTCGGGCCGATCGTGCAGACGGCCCGCATGGCCGATGCCCTCTGCCGCCCCTGATCCCGGCCGGCCGATCAGTCCGGCAGTTCCTCCTGCCGTCCCGTCAGCAGGGTCTGCACCATCAGCCGCAGGGTTGTCCGGTTGCCGCCGGCGGCCCGCCAGCTTTCCAGCCACTGGAGCAGCGGCGAGGTCGTCTCGGCGCCATCGCTCTGGCCGATGCCCAGCCGTTCCAGGAAGGCGCTGGCATCGTCGAGGCAGGAGCCCCCCTCGCCGAAGCCATCCAGCAACGGATCGAGGGCAGCCAGCAGGGTCTCCAGTTCGGCGGTGCTCAGCTCCGGCAGAGGCTCGATCATCGAAGCAGGCTGGGGCGGCCTTGCCGCTCATCGCCCCCAGCATGACGCCTGGACGGCGTTTTCCCGCCGGCCCGCGGCGGCCGCTCGCCGCCAACGCCCCTAGGCTGGGTCCAGCACAGCGCCGCAGCTGCTCCCACCGTGCTGAAACTCTGCCTGCAGGTGCTCGTCTGCGTCACCATCGCCCTGCGTTGCATGGTGATCTTCGGCCACCTGCGCAAGCTCTGGCTGGCGGACGGACTGGCCGGCGAATTCCGGCGTGAGTTGCGTCGGCGCGGCCTGCTGATGACCCCTCCGGCCCTTCCCAGCGACGCGCGTGCCCTGCCCCACCGCGCCGATCCGTGAGGCCGATCAGCGCCGCCTGGAAGGCGCGCCCGCCAGGTGATGCACGGCGTGGATCACGACGCCCCAGAGGTCCGCGCCACCGCCATCGCTGCTGCCACGGGCATCGCCGCCGCTCCCTTCGTCGCTGACGAGCACCAAGGGCGGACTGGTGCCGTCGCTGGCCACCAGCCACAGGCCGGTGCCGCGGCGGGCCAGGCGCCGCAGCAGGAAGGCGCCGGCATGCACCGCCACCACCACCATGCCGGGCCGGGGATCGACGCTGCGGTCGATCACCAGCAGGTCGCCGTCGACGATGCCATCCCCCCGCATGGCATCGCCGCTGACGCGCATGAAGAAGGTGGACAGCGGACGGGGGATCAGTTCCACGTTGAGATCGATGCGGCCCTCCACGTAGTCGTCGGCGGGGCTGGGGAAGCCGGCGCTGACGGCCTCGGTGGCCAAAAGACAGAGGAGCGCCGCGGCTCCCTGCCGTGGGGGCAGCGGCACCTGGGGAGGGAGGGAAGGCATCGACCCACGGCAGTACGAATGTTCTACTCCGGGCGGCCCCTGCCGCGGGATCATCGGCGGCGACCCCCTGTCGTCAGGCCATGGCTTCCAGTCCGGAGGCGTTGATCGCCCGCTTCGCCCTGCAGCCCCACCCGGAGGGGGGCTGGTACCGGGAGCTGCACCGCTCCGCCGGCCAGGTGCAGCGCCGTGAGGACGGGCGGCAACGCGCCGGACTCACGGTGATCGTCTTCCTGCTGACGGAGGGCCAGCGCAGCCGCTGGCATCGGGTTGAGGGGGCCGATGAGGTGTGGCACCACGCCGGCGGCGACCCCCTTGACCTGTGGCGGCTGCCGCCACAGGGAGGCACGGCGGAGCAGCTGCTGCTCGGTCCCCTCGCCGCTGCAGCCGCCGCCGGTGAGGTCACCGATGCTCCGGATCCGGGCCCCCTGCAGGTCGTGCCGGCGGGCTGGTGGCAGGCGGCCCGCAGCCGGGGGCGATGGAGCCTGGTGCACTGCTGCGTGGGGCCGGGTTTTGCCTTCGAGGATTTCCGTCTGATGGCCGATCTCCTGCCGTCGGAGCGACCGGCCGGGGCCGATCCGGCACTGCTCTAGCCCGTTCCGCCACCATGGGGCCGTGGTGGATCGGGAGAGGGATGGGCTGTCCGAAGTGCGGCAGTTGGGCCGTGCGCGCCGACCGCAGCCTGGCGGGTCGCATGGTCTGTGCCCGCTGTGGCGAGCCGCTGGGGATCGGCAGGGCCCGTCGGATCGCCAGCGGCACGCGTCGCCGGGGGCAGGGGCGCGGCAACGCCCTCGTCCTGCCCCGTCGTTGGGGCCTGTGGCTGATGCTGGGGTCCCTGCTCATGGTGTCGGCCTTGCTGGCCAGCGTTCCCGAGCGCCCGAGCCGGCCGCCGGAGCGCCGTGGCGCCGACCTGACGCAGGGCCCGGAGCTGCTGCGGCCCGGTGATCCTGGCCGCTTCGGGGCTGTCGCCATCCGCTGACAGAAGCGATCCCACCCTGATCCCATCGGCGATCATGGGATGTAACGATTCTTGAAATACCATGGCCAGGACCAACCCGTTCGCGAACCTGGCCGACCTCAGCATGCGCCAGTTGCGCGAACTGGCCAGAACCCTGGGCATCCAGCGCTACAGCGCCCAGGACAGGGATGGCCTGGCCGGGGCCATCGCCGATCGCTCGGGCGAAGCCGCTGGGGTGCCTCCGCAAATGCCAGCCGAGGCGGGGCGAACGGTCGCGGCCCTGGAGGCGGAGATGGCCCCGGCCCCCCGGCCCGCCGCCGAGACCCGCGTCGTCTTCCTGCCCCGTGATCCCCAGTGGGCCTATGTCTTCTGGGACATCTCCGAGGACGACCGCAGCGATGCCCTCCATGCCGGCGCCTCCCAGCTCTGCCTGCGCGTCGCCGACGTCACCGGTCTGGCCGGTGGTTCCGCCCACCCCCACACCCTCCAGGAGGTGGTGGTCGACAGCCATGCCACCGAGTGGTACCTCCCCGTTCCCCTCTCCGACCGCGACTACCGGGTCGAGCTCGGCTACCGCACGGGCGGTGGCGGCGGCTGGATCTCCCTCGCCTATTCCTCGGTCGCCCGGGTGCCGTCGCTGCATCCCTCCGAGCAGATCCTCGATCAGTTCGTTCCCTTCTCCCTCGACGCCTTCCCCTCCTCCGCCAGCGCCAGCCTGCCGGCTGCCGCTGAAGCCGTCGATTCCGGCCTGCACGAACGGCTCTACCAAAGCGCCACCAGCCAGTGGCGCCGCCTGGGCCGCGGCTCCGAGGCCTTCCATGAAATCGATACCGCCGCAGGTCTCGAGGGCGGCGGCGCGTTTTCCGCCTCCGGCGCCGGCCCCTGGGCCTCGGGACGCAGCGCCTCCGGCATGGGGGGGGTGGGCTCCCGCCAGCGGTCCTTCTGGCTGGTGGCCGATGCCGAGCTGATTGTCTATGGCGCCACCGATCCGGCCGCCCGCCTCAGCATCGGCGGAGAGGAGGTGCCCCTTTCGGCCGACGGCACCTTCCGGGTGCAGGTGCCCTTCCGCGATGGCCAGCAGCTCTATCCGATCGAGGCCGTGGCCGCCGATGGCGAGCAGAAGCGCAGCATCACCATGGAATTCCGCCGCTCCACGCCGGAAGCCAACGTCAACAGCCGCGAAGCCTCCGTCGCCGAGTGGTTCTAGGCCTCAGGACGGGGGCTGGCCAGGCCCTGCCAGCCGCTCCGCCACGGCGGCGATGAGGTCCTGGGGCGTGAGCTGCGCTCCAACCTCCAGGCAACGGTCCCGTTCATGCCCTTCCAGGGGCTCCACGGCCCTCAACTGGGCCTCCAGCACGGCCCCGTCCGCATCGGAGGGGTCGTCGCCATCGATCTGACGTTCCACCAGGCGCCGCCGGGCCTGCTCCTGGGAACTGACGCAGGCCAGGATCAGGAACGGGACACTGCGCTTCCGGGCCAGGGCTTCCATCCGCCGCCGCTGGTCGCGATGCAGGAAGGTGGCATCCACCACCACCGAGAGGCCCGCCGTGAGGATCCGCTCCGCCTGCTGGGGCAGGTGCTGCTCGTAGAGCATGGTGCTCACCTCCGGCCGGTAGGGATCGCCCTGGAGCTGCGGGGCCAGCCCCTGGCCCCAGGTGCCGAAGAGACGCTTGCGTTCCACGTCGGAGCGCAACTGGATCCAGCCCTGTCGCCGGCAGAGCTGGCGGGCCCGGTGGCTCTTGCCGCTGCCGGACACCCCGTGGGTGATCACCAGGGCCGGGGTTGGACTGGTGGTGGCGCAGCTGGCGCCGTGGAGGTAGCGCTCCAGGTCGCGCCGCAGTGCGGCCGAGGCCCCGGCGTCAAGGCTCTGCTGGCCCAGGCGCAGGGCGCAGACCTTGGCCCGCACCAGCGATCGGTACACCCGGTACCAGCGCCAGGTGAGCAGGCCGGCGTAGTCGCCGCAGCGGCCCAGCCAGCGGTTGAGCAGCACCGCCCCGAGGTCCGGCTGTTGGCGGTGCTCCAGATCCATCGCCAGGAAGGCCAGGTCACTGATGACGTCGATCCAGCGCAGCTCCGGACTGAATTCCAAGCAGTCGAAGACCCTCAGTCGTTCCCCCTCGAGCAGCATGTTGCCCAGGTGCAGATCTCCGTGGCACTCGCGGATGCGGCCCAGGCTTCGGCGCTTGACGAAGCTCGGCCGCAGCTGCTCGAACTGATCTTCGGTCCAGTGCCGCAGGGCGGCAACGTCCGGCTCGGGCACCAGGCCGCACGCTCCGAGCACCTCCAGATTGGCCACGGCCGGCGCTTTCACCAGCTCCGGTGCCCCATAGGCATCCTCCGGGCCGGCGACAGCGGCCGCGGCATGGAAGGCCGCCAGATCATCCGCCAGTCGTTCGAGCTGGGCTTCGCTGAGGCCCTGGTGGTCGAGCACCGCGCCCAGCAGGGCGCTCTGGGGAAACTGGCGCATGCGCACGGCCAGCTCGAGCGTGGGCCCGGAGCCGTGAAAGGCGGCCCGCTCGGGTGGGCCATGGATGGGGCTGAGCCCCAGGTAGAGGTCGGGAGCCAGGCGCCGGTTGAGTCTGAGCTCCTCCTGGCAGAACCAGCGGCGCCGCTCCGGCGTTGAGAAATCGACGAATCCCAGATTCACCGGCTTCTTGATCTTGTAGGCGAGGGTTCCGGTGAGCAGGATCCAGGAAATGTGGGTTTCCAGGCAGTCGACCCGCTCGACCGGATGGTCATAGGCGGCGGGATCCAGCAGGGCGGCGATCATTGGGTCCACGGCCGCTCCGGTGCTCCTTGCGGTTCAATCCAACCATCTGCAGGGTGATGAGGGTTTCCACCGGCGTCCACACCAGCACAGGCAGCAACAGCCCCGCCGCCAGGGGCGAAGCAGGTAAAACGATCAGGGCCAGGACCAGCGCGGCCAGCCAGCTCAGCAGCCAGAAAGGCAGACCGGCGCTCAGCCGGCGCAGCCGGCAGATCACCAGGTGATCGAGGCGCAGCAGCACCATCAGGGCCGCATAGGCGCCCATCCAACGCCAATCGCCGCTCTTGCGCCAGAAGGAGAGCGCAGAAAAGTAAACGCTGACGTTGATCACGAACCAGGCGGCCGGGATCCACGGCTCCATGCTGATCCAGTTCGGCCGCTTGAGGGTGCGATACCAGGAGAAATCCCGCTCCGAGGGGTTGATCACCAGCGTCACCACCAGGAGGGTGATGAGGATCAGGAGCCAGGGAGGCACGGGCATCTGCAGACCTACGCAATATTGGTCGCTGCCGGGGGCCCGTCCACGGACGGGATGTCGGTTGGTCGCGCCGGTGGTCCAGGCGGCTGGACGCCCCTACGGTGAAAGGGTCCCACGAGCTTGATGGAGGCCCCATGCATACCCACGACCTCGAGAATCACGACAACCTCTACGCCGACGAAGGCACGATGGTGATCGGTGAGACCAGGGCAGACGCCCAGAACCATGCCTACTGGGCCGTGGGCGCCATCGCCTTGATGGTGGTGGGACTGGGCGTGGCTCTGGTCATCTCCTGATCCCCCAGGACACTCTCCAGGAAGCCGATGAGGGGGACCGGTCCCCAGAGGCGGACCCAGTTCCCGCTTTCCCTGTGCCGGCGCCAGGCGGAGAGGCGCAGCGGATGGACGGCTCCCCAGCGGCAGATCAGCAGGTAACGATGCCCCCAGGTCGGGGGCCAGGCCGAGGCGGCCCCCCTGGCCCAGGGCCAGTGGTCAGGATCCAGGGGCTCGAGATCGCGATGGCGGCGCAGCAGGGTGGGCAGCAGCAGGCCGGCGGGGCTCGACGGGCCCCAGGCGTTGTGATCCGCTGCCCCGGGCTCGGCCAGGCAGAGATGCAGGCGCCGGGCCAGCTCGGGCGGGTCGCCCCGGCTGGGGAGAACCAGGTGCAATCCTCCCCAGCCGGGAAAGCCCAGACAGGAAAGAAGGGCGCCGGAAGCTGGTCCGGAAGCGGTGCCGGGAGCCATGCAGAGACGGGACATTGACATCCCTTCGGTGCCACCGCCCGTCACGAAGCGGCCCCTGGGGGGGGCGCACTGGCAGGATCGGCGGGAAGGACCTCACTCCCTTGCCGCCATGTTCGAGAACCGCGAACGGCCCGCCTGGGTCAACTGGCTGATCCTGGCGATTTTCCTGTTGTCGTCGTGGCAGCTGGCCGGGTTCTGGTTTCAGCAGCTGCACCACTGAGGCTGCGGCCGCATCAGGAGGGGCGTCGTGGTCGGGCGGTAAGGCCCCGCACCAGGCGGACGCCGCCGCCCACCAGCAGCAGCAGGGCCATCAGGGCCAGCAGGGCCACCACGATCACGCTGCCCAGCTGCAGAATTCCCATGCTGAGCCGGCTCAGCCCGCCGATGAGATTGGCGATGGCATTGCTGACCAGGAGCAGGGCGTCGAGCCGTTCCGGCAGCTGCATCAGCCCGACGAGGATCAGCGCTCCAGCCACGATCAGCATCAGGCCCGCCAGCACCTGGCGCCATCGGGAGGAGGGACGGCGACGGCGGCGGCGCAACTCCAGTCCCTTTCCCGGCGTCGGTCCCCTCGGTGTCGGCAGATGCAGCGGGTAGGGGGTGTGGGGCATGGCTGGGGGGGTCAGAGCTCCAGCGGATAGCCGGCGCCCCGCATCCACCGCTCGAATTCCATCAGCACCAGCTCGTTTGGGCAATCGATCAGGGACAGGTCGTTGACCGTGCAGTCACCCTGCCCGCCATGGTGGAGGGTGAGGTGGAACTGGGTACCGCTCAGGCCGCAGACCTCCGGATCGCTGCGCACCACCACATCCAGGGCCGCCCCCAGCCGTGCGACCCTGCGGCGCAGTTCCGACCAGGTCATGCCCATCGCACGGCAGTGGAAAAGAAAGGGTGTCGCCCCAGTGTGACCAGAGCGGGGCCGAAGTCAACAGGGCACGGCCGGGCCAGTGGATCAGGGGCGCGGGGCTTCCGGCGCGGCCTGGGGTGCTGGGGCCTGGGGCGTTGGTGCCGGCGGCACGGCGGGTAGGGGAAGCAGCACCACCAGGGCCGCCGAGACGGCCAGGGCCGCCGCCCCGCCCAGGGGCGCCGTCAGCCGACGATGCAGGGGGATCCGCTCCAGCAGTTCCCTGGGACCGAGGGGCTCGGGCTCAGGCAGATCCAGGGGGAGCTGGATGCGGGGATCGAGGCGCAACAGATCCAGCACCCGCACCAGATCCGCCAGTTCCGCATCATCGAGATGCATCTCCAGGGGGGGGGTGTCGGGCTGGCTGCTGCGCAACAGAAGCCGGTGGCCGCCCTCGGGGTGGGGGCCGATGTCGACGGGTTCGCCAGCGTTGCTGAAGTCACGGCGCACGCCGCTGATCAGGTGGCGGGCGTAGGGCAGGACCACCTGCATCAGCGCCTGCAGGTGCTCACGCCGCCCCTCCAGCAGGGGGCGCCCCACCCACTGCAGACTCCAGCCGGTGATGATGCCAAGGGCCGCTCCGCTCTGGCCAATGGAGACGTCGGGGAGCCCTTCCACCTGCAGGCGGCAGCTGAGCTGATCGAAGACGAGGCTCTGCTTCATCACGGAACTCTGAACCATGGGGGGTCTCAGGGGAGGGGCTCAGGCCACCGCGTCCATCAGGCTGGCCTTGATGCGTTCGAAACCGCCGTGGCCGGCACAGAGGCTGAGACCCTGAACCAGCTGCAGCCGCTGGGCGGCCCCATCGGTGGGATCGAGCAGTTTCTGCACGCCGCTGCGGCGGGGATTCATGCGTTCCTGCACCAGTTCCAGCAGACGCCCCTGGAACAGCGCCCAGCGTTCGCTCGCCACCGCCTCCGGCTCGCTGCTGGAGAGCAGGGAGCGCAGCATCGGGTACAGGCGATCGGCCATGACGCAGAGGATGCGGATCAGGGCATCGGTTTCGTCGACGGGAACCTCACCGCGCCGGCAGGTGCGCCGCAGGGGGTTGTGGCAGCGACGTTTCCAGAGCTCCACCCGGTTGGGGAAGAGCCCGCCATAGCCCAGCTGCTCGCTCATCCAGACCATCGCCTCGCCGCCGTTGAGGTCGAGCGCCTCCATGCAGAGCAACATCAGATCAAGCCGCTCCAGTCCCCTGCGGGGCAGGGGGCGGGAGGGGCGGTCCGGGTTTACCGCTTCCGAAGTGTCCTTGGCCATGACTGCGATGATGCCAGCGGCGCCGTCCATCCGTCACGTCGCCGGTACCGGTCCTTTCACCAGCACGATGCCCAGCAGCCCTTCATCGATCGATCTGCGCACCTGGGTCCGGGACATTCCCGACTTTCCGAAGCCGGGCATTCTTTTCCGTGACCTCACCCCCCTGATGCGGGATCCCGAGGGCTGGGGCGAGGCCATCCGCCTGCTGGGCCTCCTTTGCGAGCGGGTGCAGCCGGACCTGATCGTGGGCATCGAATCCCGCGGCTTCATCGTCGGCACCGCCCTGGCCACGGTCATCGGCGTCGGCTTCGTGCCGGTGCGCAAGCCCGGCAAGCTGCCCGGGGAGGTGATCGGAGTCGACTACAGCCTCGAGTACGGCACCGACCGGCTGGAGATCCACAGCGATGCCCTCGGCGACGGCTCGCGGGTGCTGATCGTCGATGACCTGCTGGCCACCGGCGGCACCGCCGCGGCCTGCACCGAGCTGGTGCTGAAGGCCGGTGGGGAGCTGTGCGGCTTCGGCTTTCTGGCCGAACTGGCGGCCCTGGAGGGCCGCAACCGGCTGCCGCAGGAGCATCCGATCGAGTCGCTGATCATCTACAGCTGAGCCTCAGCCCTGCTGCTCCTGCCAGGTGAGGACGGTGTCGAACTGCTCGAGGCTGATCAGGCCGAACCGCCAGAGCACCGCCGGCAGCGGCGCCTGCTCCAGCTGGGACTGCTTGATGCCCAGCTGCAGGGCGTTCTCACTCAGGCCGAGCTGATGGCGCAGGAAGCGCACCATGGCCGGAGAGGGCAGGGGCTGGGGAGAGCTGCTGATCACCATCGCCCCATGCTGGGAGTGCCTGGCGCAGGCGGCAAGGCCCCTGGGTCATCACCCGCAGGGCCAGGGCCCGGCTCCAGCCGAACCGTGACAGGACCCTGAAGGCCAGGCCGCGCAGGGGCAGCAGCAGGGGCTGGCGGTTGGAGAACAGCCGCACCAGGAGGTCGGTGGCCAGCAGGGTGAGCAGCAGATCGGGCCAGCGCCGACGCCCGTAGGCCGCCGCCAAGCGACGCGGGGACAGCGTTCCCCGGGTGGCCCTTTCGGCGAGCTGGTGCAGCACCGCCACATCCCGCCAGCAGAGATTCAACCCCTGGCCGCCCACCGGGTGGCAGCGGTGGGCGCTTTCGCCCACCAGCACCGTGCGGCCGCGGTGCAGGCGACGGGCCAGCTGCAGGGCCACCGGAAAACTGCGGGGCTGGGCCAGCAGGGATTCGGGCTGGAGTTGGTCCGGCAGGGCCCCCGCCAATCGATCGAGGAAGGCAGGGCCGCTCAGGGCTTCGAGCTGCCGGCAGCGGGCCGTGGGCGCACTCCAGACCAGCTGGAAGCGACGCTCGCCGAGGGGAAGCACCGCAAAGGGACCTTCAGGCCGCAGCAGCTCCCAGGCTTCGTCGTCGTGGCCGCCGGCCATCTCCACCTGCACGGTGAGGCAGGCCTGGGCGTAGGGCTGGTTCCACTGACCGATCCCCAGGGCCCGCCGGGTGGGGGAGTCAGGTCCGTCGGCGGCCACGAGCAGGTCGGGTTCGCTGGCGGCGATCGGCGCCGCTGTCCCCAGCGCCAGCGCGACGGCGTTGTGCTGGCCCAGGCGCCGCAGCAACAGCGCCATCAGGGGCCGGTGCGAGCCGATCCAGCCCACCGCACCGGCGTGCTCCAGGTCGGTGGGATCGAAAGTCACCCGGCGCTCCGTCGCCCCGTCCTGGAGCCGCAGGCGACGGAAGGGGACCAGCTGGTGCTGCAGCTCGCCCCAGAGGCCCAGTCGCTCCAGCAGGTCCCGGCTGGAATGGGTGAAGGCGTAGGCCCGCTCCCGGCCCTGCAGCGCCTCGGGGCCGAGGGGATCGTGGAGGCTCACCTGCCAGCCGGCCTGCGCCAGGGCCAGGGCCGTCAGGGCGCCGGTGGGGCCGGCTCCGTTGATCCGGGCGTGGAGCGAAGGGCGCATGGCCACAGAAAAGCCGCAACAGAAAGTCTGCTGCGGCGAAGGGGGCAGCCGTGATCGGCTTGCCGAAGGGGAGGTTGGGTCCCGTCAGGGACTGCCGGATTCAGCCGATGCCGAGCAGGCCGCGGGTGAAAGCTTCGCCGCCCAGGGCGAATTCGGTGGCGAGCAGGGCAATGAAGCCCAGCATGGCCATACGGCCGTTGAGCTTCTCGGCGCGCTCGTGGAAGCCCCAGCCGCTCTCGGCGCTCACCACTTCCATGCGGGGCTCGGTGGCGAAGGCGTTGAGGCGGCCGCCGTCTTCGGTGGTGACGGTGGCGCCGCGGATGGCGGAACGATCGAGGGCGGTGGGAGCGGTGGGGGTGGCGGCGGTCATGGGAGAACTCCTTGAGAAGTGTTACGAGAATTGTAACGCATTGTTTCGGATCCGTCCAACTTCCCTCACCCCAGGCGCCGCAGGCAGAGCTCCTCGAAGGCTGGCCGCAGCAGGTAGGGGTACTCCCCCACCCACTGCTTCAGCTGGGGCAGCCAGCCATCGGAAAGGGCGCCGATGCGGGAAAAGTCCTTGCGCTCGCTCAATACCAGACAGCGGATCACCATCCCGGGTCGGATCAGCTCATGCTTCTTCTCCAGGGGAAAGCGAATCTGGCCCAGGTAGCCGTCCTCGTCCTCCAGCTCCAGACACAGCCAGGTGCGCCGGTTCTCCACCAGCTCGAGCCGCCCCTGGCGGTTGGCCTGCTCCCGCCGGTTCTCCACCACCTCCCGCCGGAACAGGTCAGCCACCACCCCCTCGAAGATCGCGGCGGCCGGGTAGCGCCGCAGCAGCGCGTTGCGGCGGCCCGCCTCCAGGATTGGCCCCCACAGCACATAGAGAAGGAACACGAAGCCCACCACCAGGAACACCGGGCCGGCCTGGCTGCGGAACAGGAGCACCTGGCTGATCAGCAGCGCGATCACCCCGCCGATGACCGAGATCAGCACCCGCTGCAGCAGTTTGCGCGGGTCGCCGCTGCTGGCACTGAACTGGGAGCCCGTGGCCACCGCCGGGATCAGGCGAACCAGTTCGCCGGGTTTGAGGGGGATCAGCATCGACTCTCGGGGGGGCTGCTCACAGGAGCCTCTCCAGTCCATAGACCAGGCCGCCCAGGCTGCGCACCTTTCGGACCGTGAGCAGCACCCCGGGCATGTAGGCACTGCGGTCGATCGTGTCGTGGCGCAGGGTGTAGGTCTCGCCGGTGGAGCCGAACATCACCTCCTGGTGGGCCACCAGCCCCGGCAGCCGCACCGAATGCAGCCGCAGGCCACTGTCCCGCAGCCCGCCCCGGCAACCGGCCAGGCTTTCATGCTCCTCCACCTGGGGGGGATTGAACGGCTTGCCGAGTTCCTCCATCAGTTCGGCGGTCTTGAGGCAGGTGCCGCTGGGGGCATCGGCCTTGCGGTTGTGGTGCAGCTCGGTGAGCTCGGCGTAGTCGTAGAAGCGGGCCGCCGCCGCCGCCGCCTGCTGCAGCAGCACCATGCCCACGCAGAAGTTGGGCACCACCGCGCCCCCCATCGAGGCTTTGTCGGCAAAGGTGGCCAGATCCGCCAGCTGGTCGGGGCGCAGGCCGGTGGTGCCGATCACGGGGTGGACGCCGTAGGCGAAGGCGCCGCGGCAGTGCTCGAAGACGACGCTGGGGTGGGTGAAGTCGACCAGCACCGCCCCGCCGCCCGGCCCGGCCTGCCGCACTGCCTGGCTCGCCTGGCAGAGGGTGCCTTCGAAATCGGCGCTCAACGCCACCTCCAGCTCCCCGAGACCCAGGGCCAGCCCCACATCCTCCCCTTCGTGCCCCGGGGTGGTGTCGATCGCTCCCACCAGGGCGCAGTCGGGGGCCGCCACCACGGCCTTGATCACCTCGGCCCCCATGCGGCCCAGGGCCCCGGCCACCACCACCGGGATCGGCGCCGGCTCTGCTGGGGACGGGGAGGTCGCGGTCATGGGCGGTTGGCACTCCAGGCGAGCCTATGTGGCCCGGCCCGCCGGCAGGGCGTGGGCCTGTAACGCTGCGCTGCAACCGATCGCGTCACCGGCGCGGGCTCCGTAGGCTGCTTCACATTGCTCAACGCATCCGCCGCATGTTCACGCAGGTCCGTTCCGCCAGCCGCCGGGTCAGCCCTGCCCCCACCGATGGCGCCAACGACCGGGTGGTGATGAAGGCCGTCTATGTGGTGCTCGAACCCCAGTACCAGAACGCTCTCACCACGGCCGCCACCGGCCTCAACGACCAGAACGGCCCCCTGGCGGTGGAGCTCAGCGGCTATCTGATCGAGGAACTGCGCGACCCGGCCAACTACGCCGACTTCTGCGCCGACGTGGCGGCCGCCGACGTGTTCATCGCCTCGCTGATCTTCATCGAGGACCTGGCCCAGAAGGTGGTGGAGGCGGTGGCCCCCCACCGCGACCGGCTCAAGGCGGTGGTGGTGTTCCCCTCGATGCCCGAGGTGATGCGCCTCAACAAGCTGGGCACCTTCTCGATGGCCCAGCTGGGCCAGAGCAAGAGCGCCATCGCCCAGTTCATGCGTAAGCGCAAGGAAGCCAATGGGGCCGGCTTCCAGGACGCCATGCTCAAGCTGCTGAACACCCTGCCGACGGTGCTCAAGTACCTGCCGGTGGAGAAGGCCCAGGACGCCCGTTCCTTCATGCTCAGCTTCCAGTACTGGCTGGGGGGAACGCCGGACAACCTGCGCAACTTCCTGCTGATGCTGGCTGATCGCTATGTGTTCGGCAAAGCGGAGCTGGGCCGGCCCCAACTCACCGTGGCCGATCCGGTGGTGTTCCCCGATCTGGGCATCTGGCACCCCATGGCGCCGGGGATGTTCGAGGACCTCAAGGAATACCTCAACTGGAGCGCCAGCCGCGCCGATCTGAGCGAAAAGGCGCGCCGGGGGCCGGTGATCGGCCTGGTGCTGCAGCGCAGTCACATCGTCACCGGCGATGACGCCCATTACGTGGCCGTCATCCAGGAGCTGGAGTACCGCGGCGCCACGGTGATCCCCGTGTTCTGCGGCGGCCTCGACTTCTCCCGGCCCGTCTCCTCCTTCTTCTACGACCCCCTCCAACCGGAGCAGCCCCTGGTGGACGGGGTGGTGAGCCTCACCGGCTTCGCCCTGGTGGGCGGCCCGGCCCGCCAGGATCACCCCAAGGCCATCGAGACCCTCAAGCGTCTCAACCGGCCCTACATGGTGGCCCTGCCCCTGGTCTTCCAGACCACCCAGGAGTGGGAGGAGAGCGATCTGGGGCTTCACCCGGTGCAGGTGGCCCTGCAGATCGCCATTCCCGAGCTCGACGGCGCCATCGAACCGATCGTGCTGTCGGGGCGCGACGACGCCACCGGCAAGGCCCACACCCTGCAGGACCGCGTGGATGCGATCGCCGAGCGGGCCATCCGCTGGGCCTCCTTGCGGATCAAGCCCCGCTCCGACAAGAAGCTGGCGATCACCGTGTTCAGCTTCCCCCCCGACAAGGGCAACGTGGGCACCGCCGCCTACCTCGATGTCTTCGGCTCGATCTTCCGCGTGCTGGAGGAGATGAAGGCGAAGGGCTACACGGTGGACGCCATGCCCCGCACGCCCAAGGAACTGATGGAGGCGGTGCTCAGCGATCCGGAGGCCCTCGAAGGGGCCCCCGAGCTGGCGATCGCCCACCGCATGAGCGTCGAGGAGTACGAACGGCTCACCCCCTATTCCGAGCGCCTGGAGGAGAACTGGGGCAAGCCCCCGGGCAGCCTCAACTCCGACGGCACCAACCTGCTGATCTACGGACGCCACTTCGGCAACGTGTTCGTGGGGGTGCAGCCCACCTTCGGCTACGAGGGCGATCCGATGCGCCTGCTCTACTCGCGCAGCGCCAGCCCCCACCACGGCTTCGCCGCTTACTACACCTACCTGGAGAAGGTGTGGGGTGCCGATGCGGTGCTGCACTTCGGCACCCATGGCTCCCTGGAGTTCATGCCTGGCAAGCAGATGGGCATGAGCGAAACCTGCTACCCCGATTCGCTCATCGGTGCCCTGCCCAACCTCTATTACTACGCGGCCAACAACCCGTCGGAGGCCACCATCGCCAAGCGGCGCGGCTACGCCTCGACGATCAGCTACCTCACCCCGCCGGCCGAGAACGCCGGCCTTTACAAGGGGCTCAAGGAGCTGGGCGAGCTGGTGGGGTCCTACCAGCAGCTGCGCGAGAGCTCCAGGGGGGTGCAGATCGTCAACGCGATCATCGAAACCGCCCGCCAGTGCAACCTCGACAAGGACGTGGTCCTGCCCGAGGGCGATGCCGACGCGGCGGCCCTCGACCTCGACGGCCGCGACGGGGTGGTGGGGGCGGTGTACCGCCAGCTGATGGAGATCGAGAGCCGGCTGCTGCCCTGCGGCCTGCACACCATTGGCAAGCCGCCCACCGCCGAGGAGGCGATCGCCACCCTGGTGAGCATCTCCGCCCTGGAGCGGGAGGAGGAGGGCCTGCGTTCCCTGCCGGCCCTGCTGGCGGAGAGCCGCGGCCGCACCATTGCCGAGGTGTACAGCGGCAACGATGCCGGGGTGCTGGCGGATGTGGAGCTCAACCGGGTGATCACCGAGGCCTGCCGCTCGGCGGTGGGGGCCATGGTGCGCCAGGTGACCGGCAGCGATGGGCGGGTCAGCCTGCGGCGCAACTTCGGCTGGTTCTTCGAGCTGCTGGAGCGCTTCGGCTACCGCCTGCCCAGCCCCTGGCTGAGCGCCTGCCGCCAGGCGGGGTTCGCCGATGTGGACGTCACCGAATTGGATCGCCAGTTCGCCTACCTGCGCTTCTGCCTGGAGCAGATCTGCGCCGACATGGAGATGGAGAGCCTGCTGCGGGCCCTCGACGGCGAGTACGTGCTGCCCGGGCCCGGCGGTGATCCGATCCGCAACCCCGGCGTGCTGCCCAGCGGCAAGAACATCCATGCCCTCGATCCCCAGGCCATCCCCACCCGGGCGGCCATCGCCGCCGCCAAGGTGGTGGTCGATCGGCTGATCGAGCGCCAGAAGGCCGAGCAGGGCACCTGGCCGGAAACGATCGCCTGCGTGCTCTGGGGCACCGACAACATCAAGACCTACGGCGAATCCCTCGCCCAGATCCTCTGGTTCATCGGTGTGCGTCCGATGGCCGATTCCCTCGGCCGGGTGAACAAACTCGAACTGCTCTCCCTCGAGGAACTGGGCCGGCCCCGTATCGATGTGGTGGTGAACTGCTCGGGCGTGTTCCGTGACCTGTTCATCAACCAGATGGCCCTGATCGACCAGGGCGTCAAGATGGCCGCCGAGGCCGACGAGCCCCTGGAGATGAACTTCGTGCGCAAGCACAGCCAGGAGCAGGCCGCCGAGCAGGGCATTTCCCTGCGGGACGCCGCCACCCGGGTGTTCTCCAATGCCAGCGGCAGCTACTCCTCGAACGTGAACCTGGCGGTGGAGAACAGCACCTGGGAGGAGGAAGGCGAACTGCAGGAGATGTACCTCAGCCGCAAGACCTTCGCCTTCAACGCCGACAACCCCGGCGAGATGAACCAGAACCGCGAGGTGTTCGAATCGGCGATGAAGACCGCCGATGTCACCTTTCAGAATCTGGATTCGGCCGAGATCTCGCTCACCGATGTGAGTCATTACTTCGACTCCGACCCCACCAAGCTGATCGCCGGCCTGCGCGACGACGGCAAGGCCCCCACCAGCTACATCGCCGACACCACCACGGCCAACGCCCAGGTGCGCTCCCTCAGCGAAACCATCCGCCTCGACTCCCGCACCAAGCTGCTCAACCCCAAGTGGTACGAGGGCATGCTCGATTCCGGCTACGAGGGGGTGCGGGAGGTGGCCAAGCGGCTCAACTTCACCCTCGGCTGGAGCGCCACCAGTGGTGCGGTCGACAACTTCGTCTACGAGGAGGCCAACGAGACCTTCATCAACGACCCCGAGATGCGCAAGCGGCTGATGGACCTCAACCCCCACAGCTTCCGCCGCATCGTCGGCACGCTGCTGGAGGTCAATGGTCGCGGCTACTGGGAAACCTCCGAGGAGAACATCGCCCAGCTGCAGGAGATCTACCAGGAGATCGAGGACCGGATCGAGGGGGTGACGAAGGAGGCCTGATCGATCGGGGCCACGGGCCGGTGCCGCTGGTCCTCTCTTTCGGCCGTGGGTCCATCAGGCTGGATGCGCCACGAGCTCCTGGTAGGTGGACGCGTCGATTGCCAAGAACCGTCGTTCACTCCGCAGTTGGTAACAGCAGATGCGCTGCATTGAGAAGTGACAGGGAATATCCACATAACTCTTCGTAATCCCCTCAGGGGCCGTGGGCGCTGAGATTTGCCGCCATGGCCATGGCTGCAGCCCCCGCTGACTGGGAATCAGCCGTCTGCTGCTCCGATTCCTGCGTAGGACTGACTCATGCCATTGCACGGGAAATGAACCGTGAGTGTTGACATGCAGGCTCAACCCATCGCAGCCACCGGCAATGGCATGGACGATCAACCCCAGCTCCACTCCCTACACCCCTGAGAACCATGTCCAACAAAATCGACGCCGCAGCCAAAGATGCTGAAGGCAAAATCCAGTCCGCCGTCGGCTCGATCACCGGCGACAAGGGCCAGCAACTCAAAGGAGAAGCCAAGCAGGTCCAGGCGGATGCCATGAAGGCTGAGGCCAAACTGAAAGAGGAAGCCAGGAAGGTTGAAGACGCCACCGCATAGTCAGCCAGCTGGCACCTGCTGGGATCCCATGGCGTCCAGACTCCATCGCAAGATCCTGATGAGTGCCAGTCATCCCATGCCAGGCCCATTGATCGCCAACGGACCAAGCAGCACCTAATCATCCGTAGCGAAGGCCATGCCGGGGAGTTGTTCACTCCCCGGCTTTTTCTTCAAGCGGGCCAGGGGGCCATAGCGGAGGCCTCTCTGCCTGTTTTGAGTGCGTGGAACGATGGGCACAAAAAAGGGGGGCCGAAGCCCCCCGAATCACCCCGAAGGGGTGAGTAAATGGATCGGAATCACTTACCGATCTTGGCCACTTCGGCGCGAGCCCGGGCCAGAACTGCACCGGTCAGGGGGACGAAATCCAGCTGCTTGGCGATGCCCTGGCCCTTCGGTGAGAGACCCCAGGTCAGGAACTGACGGAGGGTAGCGGCCTTGTCGCCGTTACCCCGTTGGTAGGCCAGGATCCAGGTGAAGGTTGCGATCGGGAAAGCGTTGGCGCCGGCCGGGTTGCATTCCTCACCACCCAGGCGGGAATTGAGCTTGACGCCGTTCAGGGCGGCGGCCCCGGTGACATCGTTGGCCAGAACAAACTTGCCAGCTTTGTTCTGAAGGGCGGCAGGAGTGATCTTGCCCTTGACGAAGGCCTGGTTGAGATAACCGATCGAACCGGGGGTGTTCAGGATCAGACCTGCCACACCCTCATTGCCCTTGCCACCGACGCCCACGGGCCACTTGACGGCCTTGGCCGCGCCCACTTTGGACTTCCACTCGGGCGAGAAGCAGGAGAGAGAGTTGGTGAAGGCGGCGGTGGTGCCGGAACCATCGGAGCGGTGGGCCACGGCGATCGGACCCTTGCCACACTTCAGCTGCTCCCAGGTCTTGATCTTGCCGAGGAAGATGTCGGCGAGCTGGGTCTGGGTGAGCTTGAGGTTCTTGCAGCTGGGATTGTTGTAGGCGGGGGTGACGGTGCCCCCCATCATCGGGATCTGCAGGGCGCCGCGCTGGGCGGTCACGCCCTTGGTGAATTCTCCCTTGGATTCGCTGAGCTCCTCATCGGTGGCGCCGAAATCAACGCTGCCGGCATGGAACTGGCGAACACCGGCGCCGGAGCCCACCGACTGGTAGTTCACCTGCTTCTTGGTTTCCTTGGCGAACTCCACGGACCAGCGCTGGTAGGCCGGAGCGGGAAAGCTCGCCCCGGCTCCACTGATGGAATTGCTCTGGGCGATCACCGGAACCGCCAGGCCAGCGGTCACAGCACCGGCAGCGGAGAGAATCAGGGCCTTCTTCGCGAAGGTCATCAGAAATGCCAATTGTGGAGCAGCTCATGAATAGCAACCCGCTCGCCCCCATCGTGTTATGGGCAGGTTAACGGGTCTTCAAGGATTGCTCTGGGCTGGCCCTTGATGCGTCTCGAAGTAAAAATCTACGCCTGTTCAGGGTTCTGCCGCCTTTGCCTGCGGGTCCTGGCGACGCCATCCAGCCGTGGCGAAACCGCCAACCGGGTGGTTGGCGGCCTGACTCGGCCGCTCCCTGTCCTGACCCTCTTTGATCGTCTCTCGCGGGATCCGTCATGGGTGTGGAGGGCCCACCACAGCGATCACCAGATGGTCCAGCGCCAGCGGCCTTCATCGGGTCGTGTGAATGGAACGGCCATGCCATCAGGCTCTGGCTATGGAATAGGTGTGCGATCCCTGCCGTCCTCGTGAAAGAGCTCACCAGCGCCATCAACCAGCACCTGGCCGCTGAGTTTCAGGCCGGCCACACCTATCTGGCCATGTCGATCTGGCTGCGGGAGAAGGATCTGGCCGGTTTCTCCACCTACATGCACGACAAGAGCCAGGAGGAGCGCGACCACGCCGCCCGCATGATCGCCTACCTGGTGGACAGTGACGAACAGGTGGAATTGCCCACCATCGAAGCTCCGGAACGCAGCTGGCCGTCGGTCCAGACCCTGTTCGACCAGGTGTATGACATGGAAAAGGGGGTCACCGCCTCGATCAACCGGCTCTATGCCATGGCCGAAACCGTTGGCGAACGCAGCGCCACCGCCATGCTCGATTGGTTCGTGGCCGAGCAGCTCCAGGAGGAGGCCGAAGCCCGCTTCGTGCGCAAGCGCCTGCGCCTGGCTGGCGACAACAGCGCTGCCCTGCTGCTGCTCGACCAGCAGTTCCTGGAGGGGACCGCCCTGACCCACGTCAAGGGCGGTCTCAGCGGCACCAGGGCGGCTTGAAGCGTTGATGCCGCCATCCCTTTCCACGTCCTGCCACGGCCCCCAGGTGAACGCCTCCCCGGTGCACGGTGGCCAAAGCGATGGCCAGGGTTTTCAGCTGGCCCTGGTGGGGATGCCCAACACCGGCAAGTCAACGCTCTTCAACCGACTCACCGGCGGCCATGCGCAGATCGCCAACTGGCCTGGCCTGACGGTGGAACTGCAACGGGGTCCCCTGCCGGACGACGGCCACGGCAGCACCTACGAACTGGTGGACCTGCCGGGGATCCACGACCTGAGCGGCAGCAGTGAGGACGAGGCCGTGGTGCAGCGCTTCTTGCGCGACACCCCGCCCGATCTGCTGGTTGTGGTTCTGAATGCCAGCCAGATCAGCAGCCAGTTGCGGCTTCTGCTGCAGGTGCGGCAGCTGGGCTTGCCGCTGCTGGCGGCCCTCAACATGAGCGATGAGGCCGGGCGATTCGGCATCACGGTTGACCATCAGGGGTTGTCCCAGGCCCTCGGCCTGCCGGTGCTGCCGGTGAGTGCCAAGCGCAACCAGGGAATCGCCGAGCTCCTCGACCAGCTGCACCAGTGGGGGGAAGCGCCCAGGCCTGCCGAGGCGGCCCTCCAAGGCTCACCCCAGCCGCAGGTTCCGGTACCGGAGGGGTGGCAGCAGTCGTTGGTGGCCCGCTACGTGACCATCCCGGAGGGGGTGCGCAATCAACGCACCCGCCTGGTGGACCGCTTCCTGCTCCATCCGCTGCTGGGCGTTGGGCTCTTCCTGGTGCTGGTGCTGGCGGTGTTCCAGCTGCTCTACGCGGTGACCACGCCCCTGCAGGATCTGCTGGGAGCCGCTCTCGACTGGATCCAGACGAGCTGGTTGGTGCCGGGTCTGCAGAGGCTGGGCTGTCCGGACGGGCTGCGGCACTTCCTGGTGGATGGCCTCTGGCTGGGCGTGGGCACGGTGGCCACGTTCCTGCCGCTGATCTTCGTGTTCTACGTGCTCATCGGCATCATCGAAGACTCGGGCTATCTGCCACGGGCCGCCTTTCTGATGGATGGGTTCATGCACTGGCTGGGGCTGGATGGGCGGTCCTTCGTGCTGCAGGTGATGGGCTTCGGCTGCAACGTTCCCTCGATTCTGGGTACCCGGGTGATCCGGGATCGGGGCATGCGTCTGCTGGCCATGCTGTGCATTCCCTTTGCCCTTTGCCAGGCCCGGCTGACTGTGTTCATCTTCATGGCCGGGGTGTTCTTCTCCAGGCCCTGGTGGGCACCTGGAGTGGTGCTGTTCGGCTTCTATGTGATGAGTTTTGCGGCCGCCGTGATCACGGGCCTGGTGTTCAAGCGGGCCTACCCCAGCGATGGGGCTTTCGTGCTGGAACTTCCTCCCTATCGGGCCCCCAGCCTGATCACCATCCTGCGCCGTGGTTGGACGTCGATGCTGAATTTCATGGTGACCACGCGGGTGTTCATTCTCGTGGGTGCGGCGGCCATCTGGCTGCTCACCAACCTGCCCCCGGGGGCTACAGAGGCCTCCGGCACATCGCTGGCGGCCGGGATCGGCCGATTCTTCCAGCCGCTGCTGGGGCCGATCGGCATGAACCCCGAGCTCACCGTTTCTCTCTTCTTCGGCTTCATTGCCAAGGAAATCCTGCTGGGGGCGATGGCGGTGATCTACGGAACCACCGCCTCCGGCCTCGGTGGTGCGATCCAGACCGCCATCACACCGCTGCAGTCGCTCAGCTTCATGACGTTCGTGCTTCTCTATACCCCTTGCCTGGGAACCGTGGCGGCCCAGCTCCAGGAATCCAGGAGTCGCAGCTTCGCGTTGCTGTCCCTGGGCTGGTCGTTGTCGCTGGCCTGGGTGATGGCCTTTGTCGTGTTCCAAGGGGGTGGCTGGATCCTGTCCCTGCGCTGATCGGCCAACGCCGACCGCACTGGCGGGGATCGCTCAGCCAGGGGGGATCAAGTCCACCTCCATCTCGGCGGCCTGTTCGCCGCGAAGCATGAATTCCATCAGGCCACTGGAAAGGTGCAGCAGGCCGCCGGGTTTCCCCCGGCGCAGCACCTCGATCTGCACCCCCGGCCTGATCCCCATCGCCAGCAGACGCCGTTGCAGTTCCGGATGCAGGGGCAAACAGCGGAGCCAGACACGTGCACCCTCCGGAACCTGACTGAGAGGCATCAAATCCCTGATCCCCAATCGAACAATCTAGGACAGATTCACGCGAGCCCCGATCCGAGAACACCCTGCTGCAGGGGCCGTTTGCGACCCGCTTTGGATCAGATTGATGCCGGTGAGAAGGTTCACCCCACCTGCAGGTCCGCCACCCCAAGGCCGCAGCCCCGGCAGGGCCGCATCGGATAGGTGTTGAACGGGAAGCGCGGGGGCTGGAAGGGCTCGATGCCCCGGCGCCGGTCGAAGCGCACCATGCCGACACTGCCGCTGTGGGCCACCACCAGCGCCGTGCGCCCCAGCCGGCGCTGGCTGCGGGCCCAGCTGCCGGTGTTGTAGTAGGTGATGTGGCAGGGGCCCCGGTCGTCACCGGAGGGTTCCGGCAGGGCCAGGGGCGTGGCTTCGGGGATGTGGGTGTGGCCGTTGATCAGCCCGTCGAAGGCCTGCGGACCGCGTCCCTCCCGCTGCAGGTGCTGGACAATCCCTCGCTTGATCAGCCGGTCGTGCCCCGTCCGGCTCTTGAGGGCGCTCTCGAGCACGAAGGCCAGGGAGAAGCCGCCGGAGGAGTTGAGACCTCGGCTGATCGGGATCGGCCATTCCCGGTGGCTGGCCAGCAGATCGACGGCGCTCTGAAGGATTCCCTCCGCGTTCCAGCCGGTCGGAAGTGGCCCGTTGGCCGGCCGTGTGAACGGGGACAGCAGGCCATTGATGCCGGCGCTGTAGTGCTCCTGCAGCCGGGCGAGTCCCTCGGCCGCATCGGCGTGGAAGCGGATCAGCCGGTCGTACTCGTCGCCGTGGCGCACCAGCAGCCTCTGGCCGGAGGGCGTGCGGTACACATCCTGACGACGGATGGCGAAGCCGGGCCGCTCCAGGCCGGCATGGCGGCGCAGGTAGGCATCGTGGTTGCCGGGGATGTAGGTGATCGTCACCCCGTCTCGGTGCAGGGCCTGGAACCGCTCCAGCACGCGCCGGTGCGAGGCCCGCAGCAGCTGGGGCTTGAGCAGGGTCTCACTGGTCAGCGGATCCTCATCCTCCTGGGCCAGGAGGGAATCGATCAGGTCGGTGAGAAAGTCGGCATCGACGTTGGCGTTGAAGCGAATCGCCTGCAGATCGATGATGTCGCCGACGAGAAACAGCTGCTTGGGCCGGATGCACTCCAGGAACGCCGCCAGGTGGCTGGCTTCGCACTGATTGGAGCCCAGATGCAGATCCGAGATGAACAGGGCGTCGCAGCTGAGCACAACCTTCCGGCAGGTGGATCGGCGCCCGGAGGCAGGGCGCGCTCAGGCCTTTGGCTTCGCCATGGTGACACGATCCCGTCGCGGATCAGGGCGTCGTCAGCATCAGAAATGCAGGTCGAATCCCGTTGTCTTGGCATCGTTGACGCGCTGGCCGTCTTCTCGTCCGCGTCCGTTGTCTGCCGCACCAGCTCTGGTAAGCGGCAACACCGCCCCATGGTCAGCCGGCCTGTTGCCAGAGCCGCAGCAGCTCTTCCCGTTCCTGGGGCGAGGGGGGCGGCAGGCGCTTCACGCCGCTGGCGGTCGGGCTGCCGCCGCCGCCGTCGGCGCTGCGGAACCCCAGGCGCCTGAGCACAGCCTGGCCGTCCCGGGAGAGCAGAAACGCGACGAAATGCTCGCCGTCCTGGTGCCCGCCGGCCGCCTCCCCCCGCAGCACGGCCGCCGCCAGCACCGTCTCGAAGGTGGGATCCGGAACCAGGAGCACATAACCCCCTGGCCGCTGGCGACCGGCCTCCTGCTGACGCGTCAGGGCCGAGGCTTCGTAGACCAGTGCCAGGTCGCCCTCGTTGGGGCCGCCGCTGATGAATTCCTGCAGCAGGATGTCGGTGGAGCGGGCGGGTCGGTAGACGGCGCGGCGCAGGGCGGCGGCGCAGTCGGATCCGTTCTGGCCCCGGCACCAGAGGGCCAGGGTCAGCTGGCCGGAATTGGAGCGCATCGGATCGGTGCTGCGCAGGTCGACGCTGCCCCAGCTCGACGGGGCGCCCAGGGCCCCCCATTGGCCCGCCGCCGTGGCGCGCCTCAGCTGGGGCCAGGAGAAGCGGCCGTCAGGGAACAGCCGCTTGGCCCGCTCCGGCCAGGCCACGGCCACCAGCAGGGTGCGGGCGACGGGAACGGGGGCCTGCAGGAACGGGGCTGGCGCCCCCTGGGCCTTGAGCTCATCGACCAACTGGTTGAGCAGGTCCCGATTGGCGGGGATCAGCACCCGGGGACGCTCGGGCCCCTCCTCCCGGGCACGGTTGACCATGTCCTGGGAGCCTTGCACCCTCCAGGTCAGGTCGATGCCGCCGTGGCGGCGCTCGAACAGGGGTTCGACTTCGACCATGGCGCCGGCCAGCTCCGATCCCACCGCCACCAGCAGCGGCCGCCGCAGCCCGGGCAGGGGTGCCGTCGCCAGGGCCAGGGAGGCGCCGGCGATCAATAGGGAAAGCAGGCGCCTGCGCCTCAGGGTCGCTTCCAAGGGGGACGGTCCGGGTGCGATGCAGTCTGACCGGACCTGCGGAGGCCACGGACCCTTGCCAGCAGAATGGGGGCACCTTTCCGTTGCGCTCCATGGCACGGGCCCTGCGGTTGGCCGCCCTCACCACCGCACTCCTCGGCCTGCCGGTCGGCGGCTGCAACCTTGTTTCCCCGCCCCCGTTGGAGCTGGAGATGCTGGTGGGCAGTGCCTTGAAGGGCTTCTGCCAGGAGGCGGCCAAGGCCATCGCCCAGTCGCCGCCACGGCTGGCCGATCGCACCCCGGTGCTGCTGCGTTGCCGGGCGGCGGGCAGCGGGGATGTGGTCAGTGAGATGGAAGCCCATGCCCGGGGGGTGCTCCAGGGCGGCCAGGCGGCCGAGGATCCCCGCATCCCCACCCTGGTTTCCGTGGACGGCGAGATCTATCTCGACCTGCTGCGGCACCGGCTGCAGCGCCTGGCACCCACGCGGGAGCTGATCCCGCCGCCGGCCGATGCGCCGGCCCTGGCCTCCAGTCCGATGGTGTTCATGACCACCCCGGCCCTGGCGAAGGGCCTCGACCGTGCCGATCCCTTCACCGCCCTGGCCCGCAGCAGCGACCACCGCCAGCTGGATCCGTCCGCACCTTCCCAGCCGATCCGCTACGTCCACACCGCCCCGACCCGTTCCAATTCGGGCCTGCAGACCCTGGTGGCGATGGTGGCCGAGGTGGCCGGCAAGCGACCCGAAGCGCTGACCCTGGCGGATGTGCAGGCCCACGGCGCCAAGGTGGCGGCGATCGAGCGCCATGTGACCCGCTACGGCAGCTCCACCGATGAACTCGCCCGGGCCATGCAGCGCAACGGGCCCTTCTGGGCCTCGGTGGGTTCCGTCTACGAGTCGTCGGTGGTGGCGGTCAACGCCTCCCGCCAGCCTGATCAGGAACCCCTCAAGGCGGTGTACCCCAGGGCCACCTACGCCAGCACGATGCGGGCGATCCTGCCGGAGGCCCCCTGGGTGTCCCCAAAGGAGCAGGAGGCGGCCCTGCTGATCATCGAGCGCCTCCAGAGCGAGGATCTGCAGCGTCTGGCGGCCGATCAGGGGCTGCGGCCGGCCAACCCGGCGGTGCCGCCCAGCCGCGTCACGGCGGCCTACGGCGCCGATCCCCGGGCCGTCTACGACTCCCTGCGGGCGCCGAAGCCGGAGGTGGTGGAGGCGATCATCGCCCTCTGGCGCAACCAGGCCAAGAAGCCCTCGCGGGTGGCCCTGGTGGTGGACAGCTCCGGTTCGATGAAGGGGGAGAAGCTGCCCGCAGCCCAGCGCAGCCTGCAGGCCTATCTGGCCCAGATCGGGCCGCGGGACACCGTGGGCCTGTTCGATTTCGACAGCCAGCTGCGGCCGCCGGTGGTGGTGACCGGCGTTGGTGCGGGAGGGGGTTCCGGAGCTGCAGCCGGCGGGGCAGCGGGCGCCAGTTTCATTGCCTCGCTGGAGGCGGAGGGCGGCACCGTCCTCTACGACGCCATCCAGCAGGGCCGCGACTGGCTGCGGTCCACCCGGCGCCCCGGCGAAATCCTGGCGGTGGTGGTGCTCACCGATGGCCAGGACAACGGCTCACGTCTGTCCCTGGAGGGGTTGGGCAGCGAGCTGCAACGCAGCGGCTTCGCCAGTGATGAGCGCATCGGCGTGTTCACCATGGGCTACGGCAACCAGGGGGGTTTCGACCCCGCTGTCCTGCGCCGCATCGCCGAGAGCAACGGCGGCGATTTCACCACCGGCACGGCGGACAGCATCCGGCGCCGCATGGAAGATCTGCAGATGGCCTTCTGATGGCGGCATCGGGCTGGACCAACCCCCTCGACCATCCCCCGGCGGTCGCCGCCGGCGGCGTCTTCCTGGTGCTGCTGGTGCGTGGTGCGGGGGTTGCCCTGCCTCTGGCCATTCCGCTGGCTGTTGGCCTGAGCGTGGTCGGCGCGGCACTGCTGGCCCGTGGGGGAGCGGCCGGCCGCCGCAGCCGCAGCCAGCGCCTCCATGCCCAGCGGCTTGATGCGGGCCTGGAGGAGGCCCTGGAACGGGCCAGCGGCCTGGCGGTGGCGGCGATGGCGCTGCGGGAGGAGGCCGTGGCCCGTTTCACGGACCCGGGCCATCTGGAAGCCCTGGGCAGTGTCCAGCTCTGCTGCGAGCGGCTGCAGCAATTGCCTGAGCGGCTGCAGGAACGGCGGCCCCTGCTGGAGTCGGGCGGGGGGCGGCGCCTCGATCCCGACGACCTGGCCCGCCGCCTGGCCCGGGAGGAGAAGTCCCTGCAGCGGGAGGCGGAGGGCCCCCTGCGCCAGGAACGGCGGCGGCTGGTGGACCAGCTACGCCGCAACCTGCATGCGGCGCGCCAGGGGATGGACGAACGGGAGGCCCGGCTGCTGGCCCTGGCCACCCGGCTGGAGGCCATTGACGGGGGCCTGCAGCAGCTGCGCCGCCAGGTCGATCACCAGTGGCCCAGCACCGAAGCCAGCGATGCGGCCATGGCGACGGCGATCGAGCCGCTCGACGAGGCGATCGATCAGATCGAACGCTCCCTCGACGCCGGCACCGCCTGACCGGCCAGCAGCGGCCCGCCGGCGAGCCGGCGGATCGCCACCACCCCGGGGCGGGGGGCTCGGCCGGGGACACCGGAGGGCCAGTTGGAGCCCAGCGGCACCCAGCGCAACTGCTCGAAGGGGCGCCCGGAGCGATCCACCAGCCGGTGGGCCTGGGCCTCACGGGCCTCCGCAGAAGGGCGGGTGCCGTTGTCCTCGCCCGGGTGCTGCACCGCCAGGAACAGGGTGGATTCGCCGCCGTCGAAGCAGGGGCCGGTGAGCTCGCACTCCATCGGCCCGGTGGCGAAGCAGAAGGCCTCGCCGGCGTGGGGGCCACGGCTGGGCAGCACCCAGCAGCTGTTGTTGCCGAACAGATCGAGATCCGCCGATTTTGTCGAGCGGTCGGTCACCATCCAGATGGTTCCCTGCCGGTCGATGGCGAGGTTGTCGGGATTGGCGAAGCCCATCCCCCCCTGCCACGGGGCCCCGCCGGTGGCCACCATTCGCCAGCGGAAGGAAGCGGCCCGGGCCGGACCGTCGTCGGCCAGGCCCATGATCCAGCCGAAGGGCCAGCTGGGCTGCCCTTTTGGCCCGCGGAAGATGGCCGGATCGGCCCGGCCGTCGTCGCTGCCGCCCCCGGCGGTGAAGGCGATCAGCAGGTCGCCGCTGAGCGGATCGATCACCGTGTCCTCGGGCCGGGCCGCGGGGGTGGCCCCGATGGCGCAGGCGGCCAGGTGGGCATCGATCAGGATCGCCCCCATCCGCTCCTCCCCCTCGCCGGGGTAGAGGTCGGCCAGGGTGGCGAACCGGCGCCGGTAGGCCGCCACGGCCGCGTCGCTGGCGAAGGCTTCAGCGCCCGGCCTGCGGCGGTCGCTGTGGGGCAGCAGCACCACCTGCTCCACGCCGTGGCGGGCGAAGTGGCCGGGACCCAGCGGCGCCACCGGGGTGGTGGGCTCCAGGGGTAGCCAGCGCCCCCGGCCCTCGCCGCCCTCCGGGCCGGGCGGATCGAAACGGGCCACCTCCAGCCGGCCGGCGCTGAACAGCTCGGAGTTGGCCGGGTCGGCCGGGTCGCGGATCGGCTTGTCGCTCACGAAGCGGTAGAGGTGGCCGCCGTGGCGGTCGCAGCCGGAATAGACCACCAGGGGCTGGCCGGCGACGGCCTTCACGGCCACCGCCTCGTGGCGGAAGCGGCCCAGCCAGCTGTGCTTCACCGCGGCGCGCTCAGGCCTTTTCGGGTCGAGCTCCACCATCCAGCCGTACTTGTTGCCCGCCAGGCCAAAGGGGTTGCCGAGCCCGTCGAGGCGCTGGCCGTCGTAGGCGAAGGGACGGGCGGCGGGGGAGACGGAGGAGCCATCGGCGTGCACCGCCTCGGGCACCTGGCTCTGCATGTTCTCCTCGGCGCTGAGCACCGTGCCCCAGGGGGTCTCGCCGCCGGCGCAGTTGGCGAAGCTGCCAATGATGGCGTCACCGAGGCCGTCGTCGTAACCGAGCCGTTCGCGGCGGCGGAACACGGCCGCCGCCGGCCCCGAGCTGCGCAGGCGCCGGGCGGGGTCGCGCCAGCCGCTGAGGCCGGTGATGCGCCGATCGAAGCGGCCGGGTCGCCGCCGCCAAGTTCCCCCGGCCTCCCGCTCCAGTTCGATCACGCCGATGCCCAGGTCGGCCATGCCGGCTGCCGCCAGCACGCGGATGGGCTCCAGCAGCGGGTCGTCCGCCGCCAGGCTGGCCGCATCCACCCGGCCGCCCAGGGGGGCCAGGGCTGCGATCACGGCGTCGAACGGCGGCTCGCCGCCCACCGCTTCGGCATAGCCCTCGCGCCAGGCCCGGGCGCCGATGTATTCGAAGTTCACCGTCAGCAGGGCCCGATCCGGCGCCAGGGCCAGGAAGGAGAGGTGGTCGTTGTTGAAGCCGAACCGGCCGTCGGCCACCGGATCCCCCCAGACCGCCACCACATCGGCCCGGAAGCCGTCCGGAAGCACCAGCCGGTCCTCCAGCTCGATGCGGGCGTAGGTGCGCCGCTGGCTGTCGGCATCGAGTCCATCGCTGGGCACCGGCAGGGGGGTGGGCACCACCGGGAAGGGGCTAGGCCCAGGCCAAGGTCCCGCCGCCAGCCTCGCCTTCTCGGAGCCCGCTGCCGCCGAGGGCAGGGCTGCATGGGCGAAGGAGCAGGCGCCGATGCCAAGCAGGGAGAGCAGATCGCGGCGGTTCATCGGGTCGGGGGGCAGGGGGTGCTCTGGCGCGGCACCAGCAGGGCCAGGTGGTTGTCCTGGCTGGCGTTGAAGTTGTCGTCCGACGCCAGCAGCAGGCTGGCCCGGCCATCGGCCTGTAAGGGCCCCGGGGTCATGGCCTCCCAGTTGTCGGGTGGCAGGCCGGCTTCGATCAGATCCCACTGACGGATCGGCTCCAGCACGCTGTCCGGATCGGCCCTGCCATCGGGCAGCGGGTAGTGGGCCAGCAGCACCTGCCACTGATCGGGGGCCTGGAAGCGCCGCAGCAGGGCCAGCAGCCCCGGCGCCGGCGAGGCCGCGTTCACCACCAACAGATCGGTCAGCCCCCAGCCGTCGCCGGCGGGAATGGCCAGCCGGGTCAGGGGCCCCGCGACGGCTCCAGAGGGGCTGAGGGTCCAGCCCAGCAACCTCACCTGGGTCGGGGGATCCTGCAGCAGGGGTGATTCCGAGGCCATCAGCAGCGTGTCCGGCTGGCCGGGCCGGCGCAGCAGGGCCAGGGATTCCGGCCCCTGGTTGGCACCCAGGCCTTTCCCCGGGGCCGGCTGCCAATCGGCGGGCAGGGGATAGGCGCGCTCCAGCTGGCCGCTGGTCCGATCGAAGGCCAGCAGCTGGGTCGGTCGCTCGGTGCTGCGCCGGCCTTCGCTGGCCACCCAGAGCCGCTGGCCGAGCACCACCATCCCTTCCCCATCGATGTCCGCCGGCAACGACGCCCCTGGGGATCCCTTCAGCTCCAGCCGGAACAGGGGCCGCAGCGGCACCCGGCCCAGCTGCCGCAGGCCGCTCCAGGCGCCCACGCTGCCCTGGGGGGCATCGCTGAGCAGCAGCAATGTATCGGTGTCGCTCTGATAGCTGGCGGCGGAGAAGCCCCCCGAAGGCTGCCCGTTCGCGTCCCGCCGCGGCAGGCGGGCGCGGGCCGTGAGCTCCCAGCCCGCCTCGGCCGGGCAGGGCAGCAGGGGCGGCGGAGCGACGGCAATGGGCGGCACAACCATGGCCCGATTCTCCTGTCGGCTTGCGGTGTCGGCGGCATCCGGGGACACCCGCTGGGGGCGGTTAAGGTCGTATCCCGCGGGGTTGAGCCATGAAATCCCCTTCGGCAGTCCTCCCAGTGGCCGGCGGCTCCGGTGAGGACAACGGCAAGCGCCTGGCGGTACTGATCGACGCCGACAACGCCCGGGCGGCGGTGATCGAGGCGGTGCTGGAGGAAGTGGCCCGCTTCGGGGAGGCGATCGTGCGGCGCATCTACGGCGACTTCACCTCACCGGAGAGTGCCTCCTGGAAGAAGTTGCTGAACAAGTTCTCGATCAAGCCGATGCAGCAGTTCGCCTACACCGTGGGCAAGAACGCCACCGACAGCACGATGATCATCGACGCGATGGATCTGCTGTACACACGCCGCTTCGATGGCTTCTGCCTGGTGACCAGCGACAGCGATTTCACCGGCCTGGCCGTGCGCCTGCGGGAGGAGGGGCTGCTGGTGTACGGCTTCGGCGAGGAGAAGACCCCGGCGGCCTTCCGCAACGCCTGCCACAAGTTCCTGTTCACCGAAGTGCTGCGCACCGCCGCCCGCCACGGCGACGATGCCGCTGCCGCCGAGAGCGCCCGCCGGCCCCCGGAGAGTGATCCCCCCGCCGGCGGCCATCCCGTGATCCCCGCTGATTTCCTGATGGAGGCCCTCGACCGCTCGGTGGATGAGTCGGGATGGACCCAGCTGGGCACCTTCGGCAGCTACCTGCAGAAGATTCAGCCTGATTTCGACACCCGGCTCTACGGCTTCCGCAAGCTCTCCGATCTGGTGCGCGGCTGCCCGTCCCTGTTCGTGATGGAGGAACGGGAGGCCCCGAGCGGCAACCGCACGATCGTCTACGTGCGGGCCCGGGAGGACGACTGAGGTTTGCCGGTGCTGGACACCCTCCACCAACCGATCACCACCATCGCCCGCCGGGCGGTGGCCTGCCTGGACGGCCGGCAGACCGTGGCCCAGGCCCTGGCCAGCCTTCGGGGCCGTGAGATCGCCGATCGGATCGTCTACTTCTATGTGCTCGACGGCGAGCAGCGCCTGATCGGCGTGTTGCCCCTGCGGCGCCTGCTGTCCGCCGCCGAGGACACCCCCGTGACGACCCTGATGGTGCGCCATCCGGTGACCATCCCGGAGCACGCCTCGATCCTGGAGGCCCACGAGGCCTTCGCCGACCACCGCTTCCTGGCCCTGCCGGTGGTGAACGAGCAGCGCCACGTGGTGGGGGTGGTGGACGTGACCATGTTCAGCGAGGAGGACTTCCTGCCCGACCAGCCAGCCCAGGCGGCGGCCCTGTTTGAAGCGCTCGGCTTCCGCGTCTCCCAGGTGCGGGGCGCCTCGCCGTTGCGGGCCTTCCGTTTCCGCTTCCCCTGGCTGCTGGCCACCATTGCCAGCGGCCTGGCCTGCGCCGTGCTGGTGAGTGTCTTCCGACTCACCCTGGCCAGCAGCATCGCCCTGGCCTTCTTCCTCACCCTCGTGCTGGCCCTCGGGGAGAGCGTCAGCATCCAGAGCATGACGGTGTCGATCCAGTCGCTGCAGCTGTCGCCGCCCACCTGGCGCTGGTACCGGGCCAGCCTGCGGCGGGAACTGACCACGGCCCTGCTCCTGGGCAGCGCCTGCGCCGCCCTGGTCGCCCTGGTGCTGGTGCTGTGGCTCGGTCCGGGACCGGCGGCCCTGATCGTGGCGGCCACGATCGTCCTCAGTGTGGCGGCGGCCTGCTTCTACGGCCTCACCATCCCCGCCCTGTTGCACGCCTTGCGGCTCGATCCCAGGATCGCCTCCGGCCCACTCACCCTGGCGGTGGCCGACATCACGGCGATCGCCCTCTACTTCGGCCTGGCCAGCAGACTGCTCTGAGCCCAGCAACGATCTCCTCTGCCATGACCCTGCGGCGCCTGGCGGCCTTCTGCGATGGAGACCAGGGCGGCAATCCCGCCGGCGTCGTGATCGCTGAGCAGCTGCCCGCGGACAGCGAGATGCAGACCACCGCCGCCGCGGTGGGCTACTCGGAAACGGTTTTTGCCGCCCCGCAGGGAAACGGCTGGCGGGTGCGCTACTTCTCCCCGATCGTCGAGGTCCCCTTCTGCGGCCACGCCACTGTTGCCCTCGGGTCTGCCCTGGCTGAACGCTTCGGGGCTGGGGTGTTCCCGCTGACGCTGAACCAGGCCGCGATCACGGTGGAGGGCTGGCGGCAGGGGGAACGCTGGAGCGCCGCCCTGCAGTCGCCCGCCACCCACCAGCGCCCCGTGGCACCGGAGCTGCTCACGGCCGGCCTGGCGCTGTTCGGCTACGGGCGGCAGCACCTGGATCCCGCGTTGCCACCGGCCATCGTCCACGGTGGTGCCGACCATCTGTTGCTGGCCCTGCGCCGCCGCGAGGACCTGGCGGCCATGCGTTACGCCATGGAGGACGGGGCCCGGATGATGGCGGCGGCGGGGCTGCTGACGCTGCTGCTGGTGTGGGCAGAAGGGCCCCGGACGTTCCACAGCCGTAATGCCGCCGCCGCCTGCGGCGTCCATGAGGATCCGGCCACGGGTTCGGCGACCGCGGCCCTGGCCGGATACCTGCAGAGCCTCGACTGGCCCCACGGCGGCAGCATCGCGGTGGTGCAGGGGGAGGACATGGGCTGCCGCTCCCTGCTGGCCGCAGGGATTCCTGCGGAGCGGGGTGGCTCGATCCGGGTGGAGGGCCAGGTGCGCTCCCTGGACCCTTGACTCAGGAGGCCTTCTCGAGCCGCTTGACGATCCAGCCCATCAACACCAGCGAACCCAGCAGCGTCGCGAGCAGGGCGATCGTCATGGAACCGGGTGCATTTTCGTCGCATTATGGCCACAGGCCCCGCTGTCCTGGCCCGAGCTGTGAACAGCCATCCCGAGCTGGTCTTCGTCTACGGCACCCTCAAGCGCGGCCATGGCAACCACCACTGGCTGGCTGGGGCGCCCTTCCAGGGGGAGGCGGTTCTGCCGGACGTGGTGCTGCACGACCTGGGCCCTTTCCCGATGGCCGTCCCCGGGGAGGGGCTGGTGCGGGGTGAGGTGTACGCCGTGGACGCCGCCGGCCTGGCCCGGCTCGATCGCCTTGAGGGCTACCCCCGCCTCTACGACCGACAGCCCCTGCCCCTGGCCGATGGCCGCCACGCCTGGGTGTACCTGGGCCGGCCCCACCAGGTGCGCCATGTGACCGCCATCGCCGATGGCTGCTGGCGGGGTCCGGCGCCGGGAGCCGCCGTGCGCCGCAGCCAGATGGGTCTGGCCGTGATGCTGGTGCTGGGCGGTGGCGCGCTGCTGGCGGCCGCCCTCCCCCCCTCCGCCCTGGCCTTCGACACCCTCGCCACCTGCAACGCCTGGCGCGGCAGCCATGGCAGCGCGCGCCTGCTGCTGGGCAACAGCCTCGGCGCCGCCCACTACCTCACCAAGAAGCAGCGGCTGCAGGACAGCCCCGCCGATGCCCCCGTGGCCCTCTACAGCGACAGCGATCTGCAGCGGGTCTGCGGAGGCCGTTAGCCCGCCGCCACCAGCCAGCGCCCGCCCGCCCCAAGCCCCAGCGCCAGCCAGCCCAAGGCCAGCCAGCCCCAGCGCAGGGGCTGCAGCAGTCGCCGCAGCAGCACCACCGAACCCGCCACACCCATCGCCACCGCCAGGCTCTGGCAGAAGCCGATCACATGGCTGTCGGCGCTCCAGGCAGGCAGCCACCCCGCAAGCTCTGGCCACCAGGGAACCACGCTGACCGGCAGCACCAGCCCCCCCTCCGCCATGCCCAGGGGCAGATGGTCGGCCAGCATCAGGGCCCACAGCAGCGGCAACAGCGCATACAGGGAAAGCCGCAGCCGCGAGGCGGCCACCTCCGGACGCCGCCCCCAGCCCCGCAGATGGCGCACCAGCAGGAACACCCCTGCCGGCAGGGCCAGGGCCAGGGCCGCGAAGGCCAGCCGGGGCAGCAACGGCCCCTCAACCAGGCTCTCCGGCGCCAGGGATACGCCACCCAGCAACCTCTGCCAGTGGTGCAGGCACACCCCACCGGCCAGTACCAGGATCAGGCCCGCCTCCCCGGCGGGTGGGGCCATGTCCCGCTGCAGATCCGCGGCGGGAGGCCGTAGCCGCAGCTGCACCGAGCGATGGGGGCAGGCCTGGGCGCACGTGAGGCAGAGCACGCAGTTGCGGTTGTCCTCGAGGTGCGCCGGATGGGTGCCGAGGGGACAGCCGGCGGTGGCCAGGCCCTCGCCTTCGGCCGGCCCCCCCTTGAAGCAGGCGTAGGAGGTGCAGCTGCCGCTGCAGATCCCCGCCTGGGCCCGCAACTCACTGATCGCCAGCTTGGCGAACAGGGCGTTCATGCCCCCCACCGGGCAGAGATGGCGGCACCAGAAGCGCTTCTCGAAGCGCAGCGAACCAATCACGGCACCAAGGGTGATCAGCAGCAGCAGGCAGCTGCTCAGCCAGGCGGAATTCTCCAGGTTCCACACCGCCTCCCAGAGCAGGATCGCGGCGAAGCCGGCCGCCAGGAACGGCGCCGCCCAGGCATCGCTGTCGCCCCGGGGCCAGCGGGCGGGCTGCCAGCCCAGGGCCCTGGCGATCCGCTGGCTGATCTCCCCCCAGACCATGAAGGGGCAGAAGGAGCACCACAGCCGGCCCACGACCGGGTACGTCAGCAGGATCAACGGCCACCACCAGGCCCAGAACAGGTTCAGAGCCCCGTTGTGCTGCCGGTCCTGGGGACCGAACCAGAGCCAGAGGTTGACCAGCACGAACACCCAGCTCACCACGCCGAACAGCAGGCCGTTCCAGAGCAGCGGCGACCGCATCAGGTCCCGCAGCTGGGGCTTCCAGCGCCAGAGGTCGAAGCGGGCGCGCTGGGAACGGCGACCGGTCCAGAAGACCTCGTCGGGCAGGACGGCGGGCCGGTTGTCGGCGCACTGGCGCAGGGCCCGCTCGATCACCAGGGTGAGTTCCCGGATGTTGCCGGGGAAGTCGTAGGTCTGGAGCCGTTTGATCAGGCCCTCACTCACCGCGGGGGGCGACGCCCAGCCCAGGCTGCGCGCTTTCTGGCGCACCCCGTAGCGCAACCATTCGCCCAGGTCCTGGCGCCGCACCCGCAGAGGCGGCACCCGGATGTGTCGGCAACAGGCATCGAAGTCGGGCGCCGTGGCCTCGGCGGTCAGGAACACCCGCCCCGGGAAATGGTGTTCACGGCCGTCATCCGGTGAGACCCAGCGACCGCTGCGGGCCAGCTCCAGCAGGGCCGGCCGCAGCTGGGGATCGGCCTTGTCGATCTGATCGAGCAACAGGCTGCCAGCGCCGAGGCAATCGAGCAGGGTGAGGCCATCGGCCCCGGCCGCGAACAGTTCCGCCCCGTCGGGACGCAGCAGGGCGCCGTTGAGCTGCACCAGCAGCTGCTGGCGCGCTGCGGAGCCGAAGTGGATCAGGGCCGCGAGGTTGTCCTTCTCCAGCCCCGGCTCACCGCTGATCAGCACCGGAGCGCCCGTGGCATCGGCGGCGGCCTCGCGGATCGCTTCCCGCAGCTTCTGGGCATACCGGCTGCTTCCGACGACCCCCCGCCGGACCCGGCCCAGCAGGTAGGGCGCCAGCCGCAGCAGACAGGCCCTGGCGCTCTCAGCCGCATCCGGCGGGGTGGACGTCATCGGGGTGTGCCGTGCTCCAGAGAGTCTGGGCGGAGAGAATGGCCCCGCTCCGCTTCTCCCTTCGATCACGCCATGTCCGTCATCCTCCACGGCGCCCCGCAGACACAAGCGTGAACGCTCCTGCCGCCGCTGTTTTCCCCTGGCGGGGCCACCGCCTGGAGCTGCTGGCGGAGAAGGCCGCCTGGGATCCGGAGCAGGGGCTGCTGTTGCTGGCCGACCTGCACCTGGGCAAGGCGGAATCCTTTCAGTGCCAGGGCATCCCGCTGCCCAGCGACGGTGATGCCGCCACGCTCAATGCCCTGCTGGCGTTGGCCCATCGGCTCCAGCCCCGCCAGGTGGTGGTGCTCGGCGACCTGATCCACAACCGCCTTGGCCTCACCATGGAGCTGCGTCAGAAGCTGGCGGCCCTGCCCTCCCTGCTGGGCTGTCCCCTGAGGCTGATCGGCGGCAATCACGAGCGTGGCAGCTGGCTGGAAGGCCTGGTCCAGGAGCCCTCCCTGACCATGGGGCCCCTGTGGCTGAGCCATACCCCGGAGCCCAGGGTGGGCCGGCTGAACGTCTGCGGCCATCGCCATCCGGTGGCCCTGGTGGGCCGTGGTGCCGACCGGCTCCGGTTGCCGTGCTTCGCCTACGACCGGACGCTGGACCAGCTGGTGCTGCCGTCGTTCGGTGCCTTGACGGGGGGCCACCCCTGCCCACGGGGTGAGGCGCTCTGGCTCGTGGCCGACGGTGCCGTCATCCCCTGGAACCCTTCTCGCCAGCGCCCGAGAGCCCAGAGGGGGGCCGCCTGATCTGGAACGTTCAGGAGGCGGACGCCAGGGCCCGCACCACATCGCCGCGGGTGAGCACCCCCACCAGGGCCTCCTGGTCGTCGAGCACGAACAGGCGCTGGGTGCCCCGGTCGTGCAGCAGACGCGCCGCCGCCGGCAGGCTGGTGTCGGCATGGCAGCTGTGGGGTTTCGATCCCATCACGTCGCCCACGGTGCTGCCCAGCACCTGGTGCACCTGCTTGTCCCAGTCGAGCGGGTTGCGCAGGTAGATGACGGCATCCAGCAGCATCACGTAGGGCCCGGCATCAAAGCCGCTTTCGCGAACCATCAGGTCCTGCTCACTGAGCTCGCCCACCAGCCCCCCCAGTTCGTCGAGCACCGGCAGTCCGCTGACGTGGTGGTCGCTCATCAGCTGCACGGCCTCCTGCAGGGGCGTGGTGGTGGTGACACTCAGCACGGGGCTGGTCATCACTTCGGCCACGCTGCGCTCGACGACCATGCGGATCTCCTCGGTGATGGCATTCTGCTGGTGAACGGGACCCTGCCCTGCGACGCCTCGCCGACCTGCTGACGCTTGCCCGGGCCGTGCTGGGGTTGCCGCTGCTGCTGGCCCTGGCCGGCGGGTGGCCCGCCCTGGCCTGGGTGCTGCTGCTGCTGGGCGGCCTCAGCGACTGGGCCGACGGTGCCCTGGCTCGCCGGGCCGGTGGTGGCTCGGTGTGGGGGGCACGCCTTGATCCCCTCACCGACAAGATCCTGATCAGCGCCCCGCTGCTGTGGCTGGCCCATACGGGCGGTCTTCCCCTGTGGGCGGTGTGGCTGCTGCTGGCCCGGGAGCTGCTGATCTCCGGCTGGCGGGCCGGCCAGGGCAGCGGTGGCCCCGCCTCCCTGGGGGGCAAGGCCAAGACGATCCTGCAGTTCCTCTCCCTGCTGCTGCTGCTCTGGCCCCCGGCCTGGGGGCTGGGCCAGGGCTCGCATCTGGTGCGCCTGCTCCATGGCGCCGGCTGGTGGCTGTTCTGGCCGTCGCTGCTGCTGGCGCTCAGCTCGGCCCTGGGGTACCTGCGGGCCTCCCCAAGGGGCTGACCTGCAGGCCCTGTCGCTGTTCGTACGCCGTCGCGACCAGTAGCCGCTGGTTGACCATCGTGTTGACCTGAACCCAGGGTCTTTCGAGCTCCACACGCACAAAGGCGACGTCGCAGGCCGTCAGGGCGGCGTCGGAACGGAGCTCGCCGATCAATCTGTTCGGCTCCACCCTGAATGCGAAGGCGACAGAAAAGGGGTGGGGATTGCGGAGTCGCAGGTCCTTGAATCCCCACACCACCGTGGCGTCGGCGCCCAGCGGCGTGAAGCGTTGCTCCTCCTCGTAGATGTCCAGGCTGTGGGGATGGCGTTCCAGCACGGTCAATCCACCCAGCAGGGCCAAGTGGTACACCATCGAAGACAGCTGGCAGAGCCCACCTCCGCTGAGGGGGACAAGCTGTCCCTTGACGATGTTGCGTCCCGGCAGAAAACCGTTGGCGGCATGGGGACGGCCGACACGGTGCCAGAAGGACCAGGATTTTTCGGCACCGATCAGGCCGCGATCCAGCAGGGTGGCGCCACGGCGGATATTGGCCCGTTTGTTCTCGAAGAAGTCACTGGGCATGATCGGCTGGATGAGGACGATCGATGGCCGTGATTCCAGGTCGTCCACGGATCGGTCGAACCTGATCCCGTTCCGGCGATCGTTCCAGAGCCGCCAGTAGTGGCGGATCTCCTGACGCATCCCCAGTGGAATCCGTTGTCGCATTCAGCCCAGCAGGGCCCCGTCGCCGCTGAAGTCTGGAGTGGTGGGCATCCGCAGGGCGTAGTCGTTGGTGTAGCTGTCGGCCAGGGTGGCCTCCAGGTCGAAGGCGGGCTCCCAGGCCAACTCACGGCGCACCCGGTGCGTGTCGGTAAGGAAGTGGGCCAGGCGCAGGGGGAAGGCCTTGCGGGCCTTCTTGTCGAGGCCGGCGGGATCGAAGCTGCGGATCTCTACCGTCTGCGGATCGGTGCCGCAGGCGCGGGCGGCGGCGGCCACCAGCCCGCGAAAGCTGATGCCCTGGGAGCCGGTGCAGTTGTAGATGCGGTTGGCGGCGGCCTCCACCTCGATGCAGCGGGCCATGGCGGCCGCCAGGTCGCTCACGTGGCCCAGCTGGGTGATCGTGCTGCCATCACCCGGTAGGGGCACCGGCCGTCCGTGCACGATGCGATCGAAGAACCAGCTCTCCACCGGGTTGTAGTTGCCCGGGCCGACGATGTAGGTGGGCCGGAAGCTGGTGAAGGGGATACCCTCCTGGCGCAGCCAGGCTTCGGTGTCCAGCTTGCCGGCGTGACGGCTCTGGGGATCGGTGGGGGAGTCCTCGTCGAGGGGCCAGAGCTCGCTGTCGGCATAGACCCCGGCCGAGCTGACGTACACCAGACGGTGGGAGGGGGGGCCGGTGCGGGCAAGCACCTGGCGGGTGTCCTCCAGGGTGCGGCCGGAGCTGTCGACGATCACGTCGAAGGGGCGATCCTGCAGGGCCGCCAGGCCCTCGTCGCTGCTGCGGTCGCCCTGCAGGTGTTCGATCCCCTCGGGCACGGGCTGGCGGCCGCGGGTGAAGAGGCTGAGCTCATGGCCCGCCTCCAGCAGCCGGTTGACCAGGGGACGGCCCACGAAACGGGTGCCGCCCATCACCAGGATCCTCATTGCCATGCCGCATCGGTGAGCGCCATTCAAGCGGCCAGGCCGGATCAGGGGCCGCAGGGGAGGGGCTGGCCCAGGCGCTCGAAGGGCAGGGGCAGCAATTCCAGCAACACCGTTCCGGGCGGCCCGCTGGCGCCCTCGGCCACCGGCAGCGGCACCGGCCGGTAGGTGCGGCCATCGAAACGCAGCTCCTTCAGCCCATCGGGAGCGCCGTGCAGGCTGGCGGGCAGGGTGAGATCCAGCCAGCCGCGGTGGCGATTGCTGATCACCGTCAGGGGTGACTGGAACAGGCCGTTCTCCGCCACCAGCTCCAGGCTGCCATCGTTGTCCCGGAAGATCAGCAGGCTGCAGCCGCCGCTGGCACAGGCGAAGGAACCCACCACCACCGCCACGGTCTCCAGCTTGCCGTCACCGTCGAGATCAACCCGGTTGTGGAGATAGCGCAGGGGCCCCACATCGGCGCAGATGGGGCGCTGGGCCGTGGCACGGGCCTGCTCCCATTCGGTCTGATCGGGATCGCCGGCCGCCGCCGGGCTGGCCGACAGGGGACCGGCGAACAGGCGGGCCCGCAGGGCCGCCTCCAGCCGGGCATCGGGGCGGTTGATCGGTGGAATCACCGAACCGGGCGGCGCCAGGGGGGGCGGCCTGTCGCGGGGATCGGGGCCATCAGGGCCCAGCAGGGGGCGCGGCGGGGGCGCCGGTGCCGTCAGCGGTGGGGGCGCCAGGGGCTGGGCCAGAACAGGGCTGCAGCAGCCGAGCAGCAGCAGAACAGCAAACGGCCGCAGCGGCGACATCGGGGAGAGACGGAGGCCTGGCGAGTGCCGTCGCCCGCGGATGGGGGCAAGTTACGTCGTTTCCGGCTCCGGGTCGGCTCCGGTCGCGCCGAGTTGCTCCAGGTGGGCCTCGATGCGATCGGCCAGCGCCAGGCAACGGTCCATTTCCTCCCAGAGCAGCTCCCGTCGCCGGGATGTCACCGCATAGGAGCGGTGATGCAGATCTCTGCCCTGGTAGCGGAGCGCATCCCTGAGGCGGCGCCAGTCATCCGGTGCGAGCGCGGGAGCTGAGAGCGTCATCGGTTCAGGGCCCTTGGGCAGCGTCATGGCACAGGATGGATCCACGAGCGGCCCTGCCCCCTGGTCATGCAAGTCATTCCCGCCATCGATCTGCTCGATGGGCATTGCGTGCGTCTGCATCAGGGCGACTACGACCGTGTCACCCGCTTCAACGACGACCCCGTGGCCCAGGCCCTGGAGTGGCAGCGCCAGGGGGCCACGCGGCTGCACCTGGTGGATCTCGATGGGGCCAGGAGCGGAACCGCCGGCAACGACGGTGCCGTTCAGGCCATCACCGCATCCCTGGCGATTCCAGTGCAGTTGGGGGGAGGCGTGCGCTCGGCGGAACGGGCCGAACAGCTGCTGGGCTGGGGTGTGGATCGGGTGATCCTGGGCACGGTGGCCATTGAGAACCCGGAGCTGGTGCACCGCCTGGCCGGCCGCCATCCCGGCCGGATCGTGGTCGGAATCGATGCCAAGGAGGGCATGGTGGCCACCCGCGGCTGGATCGAGCAGAGCGCGGTGGAAGCCACTGCCCTGGCCGCCAGCCTCGAGGGCACGGGGGTGGCGGCGATCATCAGCACCGACATCGCCACCGACGGCACCCTGGTGGGCCCCAACCTGGCGGCCCTGCGGGCCATGGCCCAGGCCTCCTCCCTGCCGGTGATCGCTTCAGGGGGTGTGGGTTGTCTCACCGATCTCCTGAGCCTGCTGAGCCTGGAACCCCACGGTGTGACGGGGGTGATCGTGGGGCGGGCGCTGTACGACGGCAGGGTGGATCTGGCGGAGGCCCTGCAGGCCATCGGGGAGCAGCGGCTGCAGGATCCTTTGCAACTGCCGATCGCCTGAACGCCGCCGCCGCCGGGAGGGTGGCCCGTGCCGGTGTTGGTGCAACTGCCCTATAACAGAACCATCGTTTATGGCGGCAGCGGTTGCATCCCACCACGACCACCCCCTCTTCTGCAGGCGGCGCCAGCCGCGGCGAGGACGGTGGTCGTGAACCGGTGGCCCCTGCCCCGAGCCACGTCGAAGAGGTGTATCAGCGCTGCCGGGGTCTGGGCATGCGGCTGAGCCGCCAGCGGCGCATGGTGCTGGATCTGTTGTGGGCCGAGAAAAGCCATCTGTCGGCACGGGACATTTTCGAAAAGCTCAACAACCAGGGGCGCCACATCGGCCACACCTCCGTTTATCAGAATCTTGAGGCCTTGCAATCGGCCGGCGTGATCGAATGCCTTGAGCGGGCCAATGGTCGTCTCTATGGCTACCGTGCCGACCCCCACAGCCATCTCACCTGCACCGAATCGGGCGAGATTCTTGATCTCGATGTGCGGCTTCCCGCCCATCTCCTGCAGCAGATCGAATCGCAAACCGGCTTCGCGATCGAGTCGTACACCCTGCACCTGTCCGGCCATCCCCGGCCAGCACTGGAGAAAAGCAGCCGGCTTGGTTAAGGTCGGCCCATTCCTTCCTTGACAACGTGCCTCGACGTCCGGCACAGCCCCTCCCCCAGCTGCTGCTGTTCGCCGAACCGCTGCAGCGGGCGGGCCTGACCAGCTGGCTTGAGGCCCCCGCCAGCGGCAGTAGAGACACCGGCTGGAGCGGTTGTCGGGTGGTGGACGCTGACGCGTTGCAGGGCTCACCCCAGCTCATCGTCTGGTGCCTCGGCGTCCTCCCTGAACCCCAGGCGCTCGATGCCGAGAGCCGCCGCCTCCTGGAACGCTGGCATCCGGCGCCGCTGTTGCTGCTGCTGCCGGATCCCCATCCCTACGCCAGTGATTTTCTGCTGCAGCTGCCGGCCCAGGGTCTGATCGAGCAGGCCGACGCCGAGAGCCTGCGGGAGGCCGTCAGCACCGTGCTGGCCGGCGGCCGGGTGCTGGCCATCGGCGCCGCCCACCAGGCCTCGGCCGCCACCCCCGCCGTGCCCATGGGCCTGGGCCAGTGGTTGCTGCTGAGTGGGCTGCAGCAGATCGATGCCGAGCTGCGCCTCTGTCTGCGGCTGCTGGATCCCCCGCCGGCCCAGCTGCTGCCCTTGCTGTTGCTGGAGGGCCGGGTGCGGGAGCTGCGGCTGGCCCGGCGCCTGCTGTTGTGGCTCTGGGGCCCGGTCAGCCTGGCCTGGGGCGAGCCCATCGGTCCTGGGCCCGTCGCAGTGGCCTCCCCAGCCGACAGCCCCGGCTCCGCCACGGGCCATGGGGTGGCGATCACCCTGCGGCAGCGCACCGCCGAGGGCCTCTGGGAGGCCCTGCGGGAACGGCTGGGGCAGGCCGCCGCCGCCGGACCCAGCAACAACAGCGGCCAGCTGCTGGCCCTGGATGGTCTGCATGCCTCCCGCCGCAGCGATCTGCTGTTGGGGCTCCTGGAGCAATTCGACCGGCTGCGTCGCCGCCTGCTGCAGGACGATCCCCGTGGCGAGCAGCTGGAGCGGCTCTGGAAGGAGCTCCAACCGGAGCTGCGCCAGCAGGCCCTGCGCCACATGGCCGGCTCCTACGTGCAGTTGCCCATGGACGGCAAGCTCTGCCCGGTGGCGGAGACCCTCCTGCACCGCAGCGCCTTTGCCGACGACGACCAGGAGCTGCCCGATCCGGTGGCGATGCTGACCCCCCTGCTGCAGGCCCGTCCGCTGCTGGTGGACGGCCACCTGCTGGCCCCGGATGAGCCCCAGGCCGTCCTCTATCTGGAGCTGCTGCTCAGCAACTGGCTGGTGCGCAGCGCCGAATTGATCAGTGCCGAGGTGCTGGCGGCCTGCGCCGAATGGCCTGAACTGCGCCGCTACCTGCTGCGTCCCGAGCTGTTGGCCACCCGCAATCTGGAGCGACTGCGGAACCAGCTCAATGCCCAGCAGCGCTGGACCAGCTGGTTCGACCGTCCGATTCACCTTTACGAGAGCAGGCGTCCCCTGTTCCGTCTTGGGGCTGGAGCCATCGACTGCGTCGATCTCACCGAGCCCCGCGACGCCGAACTGCGCCAGCTCGGCTGGGTGCAGCAGGCGGTCACCCTGGCCCTGGAGGCCCGTGATGCCCTGGCCCCCCAGCTGCAGAGCCTGCTGAAGCGCCTGGGGGATCTGCTGGTGGTGCTGCTGACCCAGGTGCTCGGCAAGGCCATCGGCCTGGTGGGTCGCGGCATCGTCCAGGGCATGGGGCGGGGCCTCAACCGCGGCTGAGGTGGCCGCTGTGCAGGGCACAATGAGCCGAGACGCCCGCCACCCCTTGCCCCGTTTGCTGTCCCGGCCCTTCGCCGGTCTCTGGGCCCTGCTGCTGATCGTGGCGATCGGCCTGCTCTGGGCCCCTGGGCCTGCGGCGGCCAGCCTTGAGAACGACCGTTACGACGGCAACATCTTCGCCCTCTACGCCGGCAACGGCTCCCTGGTGCCTCCCCGGAGCACCCTGGCCCAGTCCCTGGCGGAGCATCGGGTGGCCGTGCTCGTCTACTACCTCGACGACAGCAGCGTCAGCAAGCAGTTCTCGCCGGTGGTGTCGGAGCTGCAACGGGTCTGGGGCAATGCCGTCGACCTGATCCCCCTGGTCACCGATCCGCTCCAGAACCGGCCCGATGGCGGCGCCAGCGATCCCGCCCATTACTGGGATGGCCTGATCCCCCAGGTGGTGGTGATCAACAGCGATGGCCGGGTGGTCTTCGATCGCCACGGTCAGGTGAGCGTCGATGCCATCAATACGGCCGTGAGCGAGGCCACCGGCATCCCGATGGCGCCGGGCTCGGGCAACAGCGCCACCTTGAGCTTCAACGAACTCAACAGCGAAGTGGTGGCGTCCCGCTGATGCCGGCCACCCGCACCGAAACCGACAGCCTCGGCCCGGTGGAGGTGCCGGCCGACCACTACTGGGGTGCCCAGACCCAGCGTTCCCTGCGCAACTTCCCCTTCGGCGCGCCGATGCCGATCACGGTGGTCCACGCCTTCGGCCAGCTGAAGGCTGCCTGCGCCGAGGTGAATGCCGCCAGGGGCGTGCTGCCGGCGGAGCTGGCGGCCCTGATCGTGGCGGCGGCCGAGGAGGTGAGCGGTGGTCGGCTCGATGGCGAGTTCCCGCTGCGGGTCTGGCAGACCGGATCGGGTACCCAGACCAACATGAACGTCAACGAGGTGATCGCCAACCGGGCGATCGCCGCCGCCGGCGGCGTGCTGGGCAGCAAGGTGCCGGTCCACCCGAACGACCACGTCAACCTGAGCCAGTCGAGCAATGACACCTTCCCGACCGCCATGCACATGGCGGCGGCGATCGAGCTGCAGCAACGGCTGATCCCCAGCCTGGAGGCCCTGATCGCCGCCCTGCGCCAGAAGGCGGAGGCCTACGCCGGCCTGATCAAAATTGGGCGCACCCATCTGCAGGATGCCGTGCCCCTCAGCCTGGGCCAGGAATTCGGTGGCTATGCCTCCCAGCTGGAGCTGGGGCTGGCCAGCCTGCGGGCCACCCTGCCCCAGGTGCTGCAGCTGGCCATCGGCGGCACGGCGGTGGGCACCGGGCTCAACGCCCCGGCCGGCTTCGGTGAGGCGGTGGCCACCCGGCTGGCCGTGCGCATCGGCCTGCCCTTCACCAGTGCCCCCGACAAGTTCCAGGCCCTGGCGGGCCAGGAGGGGCTGGCGGCGGCCCATGGCGCCCTGACGGTGCTGGCGGGCAGCCTGATGAAGATCGCCAACGACATCCGCTGGCTGGCCAGCGGGCCCCGCTGCGGGCTGGGGGAATTGGTGCTTCCGGAGAACGAGCCGGGCTCCAGCATCATGCCCGGCAAGGTGAATCCCACCCAGTGCGAGAGCCTCACCATGGTGGCCGTGCAGGTGATGGGCAACAACACCGCCCTCCAGATGGCGGCGAGTCAGGGGAACTTCGAGCTCAACGTGTTCAAGCCCCTGATCGCCCACAACCTTCTCGAGAGCATCGACCTGCTGGCGGGGAGTTGCGGCACGTTCCGGGAACTCTGCATCGAAGGACTGCGGGCGGATGTGGCGCACATCGAAGCCCAGCGTGACCGGAGCCTGATGCTGGTGACCGCCTTGACGCCGGCCATTGGCTACGACCGGGCCTGCGCCATCGCCCGGCACGCCCACGAGCACCGGCTCAGCCTGCGGGAAGCGGCCCTGGTGCTGGGGGAGATCAGCGGCGAGGAGTTCGATCGCTGGGTGAGGCCCGAGCAGATGGTCTGAGAGAGACTTGCCTTGATTTCCACTGGACAGCCCTTATAATCGTCTCGTTGACTCGATGCCTCAGGAACCTTCTCCTGACCATTTACATGCATTCAGGCGAATCGATGCATTTGGCTAGTCTAGCAGCTTGCAGATCTAAGTCCTCCAAGCTCTTACTGTCCACGTGCACCTTCTGCCTGCCTGTCAATGTCCCGATAGGTCCATTCTTCAACCTGCCTTCCGTTGAGTTTTCGTTCGATTTTCCTGGTGCTGAAGCGATCGCAGAGGTGTTGACGTTCGCCGGCACCTCTGCTCGACAACGAAGTGAGCTGGCCTGAAAATGGCGTCCCTCCACGTCCCGGGTTCAGGAGGTAAGGGTGTTTCCGCCCATCACCTTGGTCGGCTTTTGGGGCCGCTCCTTCGCAGGCACCGCCAAGCAACCTGGAGCTCAGTCCTTTCCGCCTCTTCCGGGTTCACGCTGATTGAGCTCATGATCGTGGTTGGGATCGTGGGAATTCTCAGCGCGGTCGCTCTCCCCCAGTACCTCCGGGCCAAGGCCGTGGCTGAAGCCTCCAGCAGCATCCTGGAAACGGTGGCCTTCGCCGAGCAATGTGCTGTGGCACACAAGTCCGGGCTGTCTTTCGTGGTGTCCCAGCCCGATACTGGGGCCCAAACCAACTGCAACGGCAGCGAGGGCAAGCGGTTCAACAGCCGACGCTGGTCGGGGGATGCCTCCGGAGTGCTCTGTCTGGAACAACCGGCGGGAGAAGATCACCGTCAGGTCAGATTACGTGTGGAACTTGATGGAACCATCACCTGTACCTTCTTGTCTTGATGAACGTTTGCCCGCCTCCGCTGGCCCCAGTACGGGCAAGGGCAGCTCACAGCAGATTGGCCGCCAGTTCCGCCAGCTCGGAGCGTTCCCCCCGCATCAGGGTGATGTGGCCCGAAAGCAGCTGGCCCTTGAAGCGTTCCACCAGCCAGGTTAGCCCATTGCTTTCCGCATCCACGTAGGGATTGTCGATCTGGTAGGGGTCGCCGGTGAGCACGATCTTGGTGCCTTCGCCCACCCGGGTGACGATGGTCTTGACTTCGTGGGGGGTAAGGTTCTGGGCCTCATCCACCACCATGAACTGGCGGGGGATCGAGCGGCCCCGGATGTAGCTGATCGCCTCCACTTCCAGCAGGCCCATGCCCTTGAGGTCGCTCCAGTTGCTGCGCGGCGGCCGGTGGCTGCCCCGGGCGGGCTGGGCGTCCTCGCCGCCGAGCAGGAAGTCGAGGTTGTCGACGATCGGTTGCATCCAGGGGGCCATCTTCTCCTCGAGATCCCCGGGCAGGAAGCCCATCTCCTTGCCCAGGGAGATCACCGGGCGGGTCACCAGCAGGCGCTCATAGATGTGCTCATCGGCCACCTGATGCAGGCCCGCCGCCAGGGCGAGCAGGGTCTTGCCGGTGCCGGCCTTGCCCACCAGGGTCACCAGGGCCACCGCCGGATCAAGCAGCAGATCGAGGGCGAAGGACTGCTCCCGGTTGCGGGGCTGGATGCGCCCCATCTTGGCTTTGGCTGACTTCTGCAGCGGTTGCAGGGTTCCGGTGCGGCCGTTGTAGCGGGCCAGCAGGGTGTGGGCCGGCTGGGCCAGGTCGACGAGGGTGACGCCCTCGTTGGCCTGGAGCGGCGAAACGGGGACCGGCTGGGCGGGGATGGCGTCCGCCGAGAGGCCCTCGCCGGCCTTGACCTGGTCCATCAGCTCGGCGCCCACCCAGCGCTCGCTGAAGCCGGGATAGAGGTCGGCCATGTCCACCTTGTCGGTGGTGTAGTCCTGGGCGATCAGGCCCACCGCATCGGCCTTGATGCGCAGGTTGGTGTCCTTGGTGACGAGCACCACCGGCGCCTGGCTGCCCACCACCTCCTGCAGCCGCTGCTCCAGCGCCACCGCCAGGATGTTGTTGTCGCCGTTGCCCGCCTTCAGTTCCGGGGGGAGCTGGCGCAGGGTCTCGCTGCGGCAGAACACCACCTTCAAGGTGCCGCCTCGGTCGCCATCGAGGGGCACGCCTTCGGCCAGGTTGCCCTTCTCGCGCAGCTGGTCGAGCAGGCGGGACACCTGACGGGCGTTGCGGCCCTTTTCGGAGGGGTCCCGCTTGAAGCGGTCGATCTCCTCGACCACTTCGATCGGCACCACCACCTGGTTGTCTTCGAAACGGTTCAGGGCCTGGGGGTCATGCAGCAGCACATTGGTGTCGAGCACGAAGGTCTTGCGCATGCCAGGGCCCTGCCGGTTGCATGGGGCCGAAACTAGGTCCACGGGTGCATCTACGCTCCGGCCGGACATTCCCTGACGTATCGGCTTGCCGTTCCCCGTTTCCTTCCTGCTGCTTCTCCTGCTGCTCCTCGGTCTGGGGCTGGTGGTGCTTGAACTGCGTCATCGCCTGCGGCCCGCCTCCCCCCTGCAGCTGCTGCCCGGTGCCTTCCAGGTGCGGCGCCGAGCCCAGGGCCTGGAGATCACCGGCGAGATCCGCATCCGCAACCCCCATCCCCGCATGGAGGTGATGGTGCCGGAGATCACGCTGGTGCCCACCGTGCTGGGCCGCAGTGACGCGAGTCAGGTGCGCCATGAGCTGCACATCACACCGCTGCACCCGGACGAGGAAGCCCGCCCCGACGGTTACTGGGCCGCCTACATCGTGAAGGGACGCAAGACCACCGCCGCCCACATCCGTCTGAACCTCACCGGTCCCGCCGGAGTGGATCTCGAAAGCGTGCTCGACACCCTCTGGATGGACATCCACTGGGTGAACTACGGACCCTTCGGGCGGCTGCAGCGCCGCCAGGGGATCCTGATGCCCCTGCAGAAGCCGGTACCGGGTGATCCGGCCGCCCCCGGCTGGCGCGAGGGGGAGGGCTGCCGCGTGCTGCCGGTGCGCACCCATCTGCTGGGGGTGCTCGACGATTCGCTGGAGGTGCTGCGGCGCTACACCGATGGTCTGCTCCAGCCGGGTGACATTCTCACCATCGGCGAGACCCCCCTGGCGGTGATCCAGGGGCGCTATCACCACCCGTCGACGGTGGAGCCCTCCTTCCTGGCCCGCCTGCTGTGCCGGGTGTTCCACCCCACCAGCTCCCTGGCCACCGCCTGCGGGCTGCAGAGCCTGATCGATGTGTCGGGCCCGGCCCGGGTGCTGGGGGCCTGGTTGGTCGGCACCGCCCTCAAGCTGGTGGGCAGCAAGGGCTGGTTCTATCGGCTGGCCGGAGAGCAGGCCCGCCTGATCGACGACATCACCGGCACCACGCCTCCCTACGACCAGACGATCGTTCTTGGCCCTGAGGCGCCGGCGGCCTGGTGCGAGCAGATGGCGGCGGCCCTCGGGGTGGCCGTGGCGGTGGTGGACGTGAACGACCTGGGACGGGTGAAGGTGCTGGCCGCCAGCGGTGGCACCGACGAGGCCCTGCTGATGCGGGCCCTGCGTCCCAACCCCGCCGGCAATGCCAACGAGCGCACGCCCCTCGTGCTGGTGCGGCCCGCGTAGAATTGTCAGGACGGTGCTGCGTTTCTCGCCAGCGTCCGGTTCCGCGTTATCGCGCCTCTCCCCATCCCTCCGTCGTCTGCCGTGCCAGTGCCTGCCGTGCCAGTGCCTGCCCAGGGCAGACCCTCCCCGAGTTGGACGGTGGAGGCGCTGCAGGGCTGGCACCTGCCCCTGCTGGATGATCCCGCCTTCCTGCCGCTGCAGCCCCTGCTGCAGCGCTCGCTGCTGCTGGCCCTGCCGGAGCAGCTGCTGACGGCGGTGACCAGCCGCCGCCCCCTGGCCGCCCAGGTGCTGGTGGCCCTGCAGCGCCAGGGGCTTACCCGCCAGCAGGCCCTGGGGCTGATCGTTTCACGCCGGCTCAACCGCAGCGGCACCTGCTGGCAGGTGCAGCACCTGCGCCTGGCCCTGGCCGCTACGGAAGCCACCTCCCCGGACGCCTTCGCCCCCAGCCGGGCGGCCCTGGCCGGGGATCTGCTGCGCCAGGCCATCGGCCGGGTGAAGGGCGCCGCCAGCTGGATCGCCACCGCCTCCAGTCTCGACACCTCCCGGCTGGCCACCCTGCGGGAACAGGGGTTCCAGCCCCAGCGCACCGATCGCCTCTGGCGCTGGCAGCCTGCGGCGGAGGGCTCCGGTCCGCCCCTGCCGGCCGACCTGCAGCTGCGCCAGCTCAACCGCCGTACGGCCCCGTTGCTGTGGCACCTGGAGCAGGCCACCTGCCCCGCCCACCTGCGCCAGCTGCAGGACCGCCGCATCGAAGACCTGCTCGACCAGAGCCGCAGCCACGGCTGGCTGCTGGTGGATGCGGTGCGCAATGAGGCGGTGGCTGGGGTGCGCTGGCTCGATGAGCACCCCGGCGGCGGCCAGGCGGTGGAGTTGAGCATCCATCCCGGCTGGGCCCACCTGCTCGGGACGGCGGCGGAATCCCTGCTGCACCGCCTCGCCAAGGGGGGCACCAGCCTCTGGCTGCGTTGCGAGGTGAGCGACGTCGAGCGCCAGGGATGGCTGCAGGCCCTGGGGGCCGAGGCCCACGGCGAGGAGGTGCTGATGGCCCGCAGTGTCTGGCGACGCCAGGAGGGCCAGCCGGCCAAGCGGGTGGCGCGGCGCCTCGAAGCGGTGCTCGAGCAGTTGCAGCCCCGACGGCGGCCCATGCCCACCCCCAGCGGCCCCCTCGGCAGCCAGCCCACGGCCCCCCTGCTGCCCCGCTGAATGGCCCCTCCCCGGCCACGATCGGTGCTGGCCATCGATGTGGGGCGCCGCCGCATCGGCCTGGCCGGCTGCGATCCGCTGGGGGTCACGGTGACACCCCTGCCGGCCCTGGCGCGGGGGGACTTCCAGACCGACCTGCAGCAACTGCTGGCCCTGGTACGCCAGCGACGGGTGCAGGCGCTGGTGGTGGGGCTGCCCCTCGATGCCGGCCAGCGGCCCACCCCGCAGGGGATCCATTGCCGTCGCTACGGCCTGCGGCTGGCCCGGGCCCTGCTGGCCCTCGGCCAGCCCCTGCCCCTGGCCTGGGTGGATGAGCACGCCAGCAGCTGGGCAGCAGGCGAGCGTTTCGGCTTGCACGGCGACCGCAGCGGACGGCTCGACAGCGCGGCGGCGGTGCTGTTGCTGGAGCAGTGGCAGCGGGAGGGCCCCGAACCGCTGGACCTGACGGCCTTCAGCGACGATCCGGTCGCCCCGGCGGCCATCGCCGTGGGCACTCGGGCCGGTGCTGATTCATTCTGAGTGCACCCGCTTCCCCTTGATGGCCTCCGATCCCCCTGCGATGACGGGCTCCGGCGACGTGCCCACCGTGCAGGTGCGGGACGGCAGCGGCCGGCAGCTGCTGTGTTTCCTTGAGCAGCTGATTCCCCTCGATGGTCACGACTACGCCCTGCTGACGCCGGTGGACACCCCGGTCTGCCTGTTCCGCCTCAGCGATGACGACGATCCCGAGCTGGTGGAGACCCTGGATGCCACCGAACCGATCCTGTCGGTGGCGGATGTGGTGCTGCAGGAACACGATCTGACGCTGGTGCGTTCCGCCGTCACCCTCACCGTCAGCGGCGAACTGGAGGAGCCCGATCCCGACGAACTCGAGGACGAGGAGGGCGATGACGACAGCGAGACCTACGAACTGCTGGTGAGCTTCATGGCCGGCGATGAGGAGTACGGCCTGTACATCCCCCTGGATCCCTTCTTCGTTGTGGCCCGCATGGAGGGGGCCGACGCGGTGATGGTGGAGGGAGAGGAGTTCGAGCGGGTCCAGCCCCGCATCGAGGCCGAACTCGACGAGCGGGAGAGCGACGACTGATGCTGCGCGACCTGCTCACGCCCGACTGGCTGCCGGGGACGTCCCTGGCCCACCTGCCGCTGCAGGAGCTGGTCGACCGTGGCATTCGCGCCCTGGTCCTGGACGTGGACCGCACCCTCCTGCCCCGCCGCCAGGCCACCATGCCCGTCCAGGCCGAGCTGTGGCTGCGCCACGCCCGCGAGCGGATGCCCCTGCACCTGCTCAGCAACAATCCCTCCCGGCGCCGCATCGGCGCGGTGGCCGACACGATGGGGCTTCCCTACACCACCTCGGCGGGCAAGCCCCGGCGGGCCGCCTTGCGCAAGGTGCTGCTGGATCTCGATCTGCCCCCCGCCCAGGTGGCCCTGGTGGGGGATCGCCTGTTCACCGATGTGCTGGTGGGCAACCGCATGGGCCTGTTCACCGTGCTGGTCAAGCCGATCGACCCCGACGGCGAGCCCTGCCGCCAGGACCGGCTGCAGAACCTGGAGCTGCGCATGGCCCGCTGGGTGGGTTCGGTTCCCGGTTGATGGCAAGCTCCGGCACCCCCGCGAGCGACGGCGGCGGACTGCGGCGGGTGATCAAGGTGGGCACCAGCCTGCTGCGGGGCAGCCCCGAGCGGCCCACGGCAGCGGTGATCGCTGATCTGGCGGCCAGCTTCAGCCGGCAGCAGCGCCGGGGGGATCGCCTGGCCCTGGTCACCAGCGGGGCGGTTGGACTGGGCTGCGAGGCCCTCCGCTTCAGCCGTCGCCCCACCGAAGTGGTGGCCCTGCAGGCTGCCGCCGCCGTGGGCCAGGGCCGGCTGATGGCCCTTTACCAGGACGCCTTCGCCGTGCGGGGCCTGGCCGTGGCCCAGGTGCTGCTCACCCGCAGCGATCTGGCCTCCCGGCGCCGCTACCAGAACGCCTGCCGCACCCTGGAGCAGCTGCTGGAGTGGGGCGTGCTGCCGGTGGTGAACGAGAACGACACCCTGGCCACCGATGAGCTGCGCTTCGGTGATAACGACACCCTCTCGGCCCTGGTGGCGGTGGCGATCGGCGCCGATGAACTGGTGCTGCTCACCGATGTGGATCGGCTCTATTCCGGCAACCCGCGCACCGATGCCGATGCCAGCCCGATCGAGGAGGTGCGTGACCTGGCCGAGCTGGAGCGCCTCAGCCACGTGGCCGAGGGGGGCGGGCAGTGGGGCACCGGCGGCATGACCACCAAGCTGGCGGCGGCCCGCATCGCCACCTCCAGCGGCATCCGGGTGCGCCTGGCTGATGGCCGCGATCCGGCGGTGCTCGACGCCCTGTTCGCCGGCGAGAAGGTGGGCACCGTGTTCCAGCCCAGCGCCACCCCCCTGGCCGACCGCAAGAGCTGGCTGGCCCATGCCCTGCTGGTGAAGGGCAGCGTGAGGGTGGACGCGGGCGCCGAGCGGGCCCTGCTGCAGCAGGGGGCCTCCCTGCTGGCGGTGGGCATCCGGGCGGTGGAAGGGCACTTCTCCCGGCGTGATGCGGTGCGGGTGCTGGCCAGCGATGGCCGGGAACTGGGGCGGGGCCTGAGCACCCTGAGCAGCGAGGAGCTGCGCCGCATCATGGGCCTCAGCAGCGAGGAGGTGCGCCGCCAGCTGGGGCCGGTGGGCGATGCGGTGGTGCACCGCGACCACCTGGTGCTCACCTGCCTGCCGGCCTGAGCCCACCGCTGCGCACTCGGTGTCTGGCGGGCGTGGCCCCTCAGCGGGGCCCCGGGCGCAAGAAGTCGATCAGCTGTTCAGCCAGGCGTTGCAGGGGGTGGCCGCCGGCCGCCACCGTTCGGTAGCAGTCCTGCTGCAACAGGCCGGCCTGGGAGAGCAGGCTGACCTCGGGGGTGGGGACGGACGGCCTGTAGCGCAATAGCCAGATCCGGTCGAAGTCGTCGTCGTCAATCCGGGGCATCTGCGTCCAGCCCAGGCCGCGCGCCAGCAGCGGCAGGCGCCGATGCTCCCAGGCCACCACCAGCACACCGCCGCTCAGCTCGGGATCGGCGAGCAACTGGCGGCCGATCTGCTCGGAGCGTTGGTCGGCCTCTGCAAACAGACGAATGTTGACCCCTGTGGCCACGGCCAGGGGGACCAAGGTCTGATAGCTGCGGGCGTTCTTGCCGGTGGCGTGATCAAAGCCGTAACTGGCCAGATGCAACCGTCTCTGCGGCACAAGGCAGGCGGGCAAGAGGTGACTCAAGCGCAGGGCCTGCAGAAGTCCCGTCTCCGAGAGGTTGAAGTTGTCCCCACCCTCCACGGGGACATCCTTGTGCCCATGGCGGACCAGCACCACAAGCTCAGGGACGGCCTCCGCCGCCGCGGGCAGCAAGGTGGCAGCGGCCAGTCCGGCATGCAACGCCAGCCGCATCGCCGCTGAGGTCACAGCGCCGTCCATCAATCGCTCAGCAGGGGGAGCCCGGCCGGAGGCGGCACCAGCAAACGGCTGCGCTCTCCGGCCACCTGCTGCTTGAACATGCGCCACTGGGGGGAGACGATCACCTCCTGGCTGATCGCCTCGGCGAGGCGCTGGCTGGCCAGCACGTCACTGGGGTAGTGCAGGGCGCAGTAGGCGCGCACGTAGCCCCCCTGAAGGCCCACCGGCAGCAGCCGCTCCCGGCGTTCCGGCAGCAGGTCGGCCAGCAGCAGGGATGCGGTGGCAAACCAGGTGGCGTGGCCGCTGGGGAAGGACCAGGAGCCCTCCAGGGGCAGGCAGGGCTTCAGATCCGGGTGGTTCACAAAGGGGCGCGGCCGGGCCACCGCATCCTTGAGCTGATCCTTGAGCCCATCGGCCCGCGCCAGAAAGGCCGGTAGGCCCGCGTAGAGGAGGGGGGAGGTTCGGGCCAGGTCGGCGCCCACGGCGGCATCGAAGACGCTGAGATTGCGGTTCAAGAAGCGCCAGCTGTGCACGATCCCGGCGGGCGTGCGGCTGCGCTGGTTCCAGCGCAGGATGGCCAGATCGTCTAGCTCCAGCCGGCTGCCGGGGGCCGGTGGCTGGCCGAGCACGGCGCGGTACGCGGACGGCTGGAGCACCAGGCCCGCCGCCGGATCCGCCGACTGGGCGAGCGCCGGATCTGCCAGCGCCGGACCTGCCAGCGCCAGGGAGCCCGGCAGCAGGGCGGTCTCCAGCAGCAGCAGGCCAGACAGCCATTGTCCCGGGCGCAGGGTGTGCATGGCTCCGGTGCCGGCGGTGGGGTGGCCGCACCGTAGGGGTGCCCCGCATTTCAGAACCGTTCGTCGCCGATGGCGGGCAGCACCAGCTCGCGCACGAATGTGACGTCGTGCAGCGGAATCTGCCGGCCCTGACCGCGCCGGGCGGCCGCCTCGGGCGGCACCTCCAGGCCGTCGTCGGTGTTAGGTAGCCCAGCTGCAGGCAGGTCACCGCCAGCTGCCGGTCCCGGAAGCTCTCCCGCAGGGCATCGGCGATGCCGGTGAGGGCGAACTTGGAGGCGCCGAAGGTCACCTCCGGCTGCCCGCTCCGGCGCAGGCCAGAGGTGGAGCCGGTGAGGATCAGCTGGGGCCTGGGGGAGCCGAGCAGCCGCGGAATCAGCCGCCGCAACAGCATCAGGGCACCGGTGATGTTGATGGCCACCAGGCTGGCGATGCTCTCGTCGGGACCCTCCAGGAAGCTGTAGGCCTCGCTGAAGGCGTTCGCTTCCCAGACGCCGAGGTTGTAGATCAGCACATCCAGCTGGGCGGGTGCCTGCTGCTCGATCCACCGGGCCGCCGGCAGCGGCTCCGCCAGATCCGCCTCGATCCAGGCGAGCTCGACGCCTTCGGGCAGTGTCAGGCCATCGGGCCGTCGCCGCGAGACGCCGATCACCGTGTCACCGGCGCTGCCCAGACCCTCGACAAAGGCACGGCCAAGCCCGCGGCTGGCCCCGACCACCATCAGTTTCATGGACCCGCTCCGGCTGGGGCGATGTCGAAGTGCAGCACTTCCTCTCCGACACCCAGCCTGGCGTAGAGGGCGATGGCGGGTCCATCGTCGCGATGGGCCTGGACGAAGATCCCGTCAAAGCCCCGCTCGGCGGCGAGGGTCTTGAGGAGCTCGATCATCGCTGTGGCCACTCCCTGCCGCCGGTGATCGTGAGCCACAGCGAGGTCGTAGAGGTAGAACTCGCGGCAGGCCTGCTCGAATTTCGGCAGTACGTAGCCCGTCAGTCCACCCACTACCCGCGTCCCGGCCTCGGCGACGATCGCCAGGAACATCCCATTGCTGAGCAGTTCGTGCAGGTAGGGATCCGAAGGCTGCCGCTCGAGGTATCGCTCCGGATCTTCAAAGGCGTCGGCAAACACCGCCAGCAGGGAGCGCAGGGTGCCCACGTCGGCCGGTCTAAGGACACGAACGGAGGGCAGAGCCGTCATGGGGAAGGGGATCCACAGGCTCTGGCTACTGTGGCCCCGGAAGGGGTCTTGGGGAGGACGTGAACCGACACCCACCCCATCGCTCTGCAGCACCACGTGTCTGGCTACCGCCACGCCGGATCCTCCCCGTTCGTCCATGACGCGGTCCGCTCGTTCCTCGTTGGCTCTGCTCCGGTGGGGAACCGCCCTGGCGTTGCTCCTGCTGGCGGATGGGCAGCCGTCGGCGGCCGTCGATCGCCAGGGCCAGCCACCGGTGCCACAACACCAGTGGCTGGCCCAGCCCCTGGGCGAGCGCTATCCCCAGACCCCTGCGCAGGTGTGGGAGTGGATCGACGAGGCCAACGCCCTGGAAGCCAAGGGGGCGAATGGCAAGGCGGCGGCGCTGTGGGAAAAGGTGCTGGCCTGGCGCCAGAAGGCGCTGGGGCCCGACCATCCCGATACGGCAACCAGCCTGACCAACCTCGGGCTGTTGTATGTCAAGGAGCGCGCCTTCGCCAGGGCCGAGCGCCTGCTGGTCCGGGCCCTGGCGATCCGGACCCGGATCCTGGGGCCGGATGACCCCCTCACCGCCCTCAGCCTCAACAACCTCGCCTGGCTGTCGTTCAACCAGGGCCGCTACGCCAAGGCCGAACCCCTCTACCGCCGCGCCCTGGCGATCGCCGAGAAGGCGCTGGGGCCAGAGCACCCAGGACTCGCCCTGGGCCTGACCAACCTCGGGCTTCTGTACAACGCGCAGGGCGCCTACGCCAAGGCTGAAGCCGTGTATCGGCGCGCCCTGGCCATCAGGGAGAAGGCCCTCGGACCCGATCACCCCGACACCGCCACCAGCCTCAACAACCTGGCGGCGCTTTACATCAACCAGGGCCGGTATGCCGAGGCGGAGCCCCTGCTGCGCCGCACCCTGGCCATCAAGCAGAAGACGCTGGGAGACGATCACCCAGACACCGCCACCAGCCTCAACAACCTGGCGGCGCTCCTGGAGAACAAGGGTGCCTTCGCCAGCGCCGAACCCCCCTATCAACAGGCCCTGGCCATCAACGAAAAGGCGTTGGGCCCGGAGCACCCCGCCACGGCCACCAGCCTCAACAACCTGGGTCTGCTCTACCGGAGCCAGGGGGCCTATGCGCGGGCGGAGCCCCTGCTGCGCCGTGCCCTGGCGATCCGGGAGAAGGCGCTCGGTTCCGGCCATGCCGATACCGCCGCCAGCCGCAACAACCTCGCCATGCTGTCCAGCGATCAGGGCGCCTACGCCCGCGCCGAACCGCTGCTGCGCCGCGCCCTGGCCATCCAGGAGAAGACGCTGGGCCCCGCCCACCCCGTCACCGCCACGGGCCTCAACAACCTGGCGGTGCTGGTCGACCAGCAGGGGGCCGCCGAAAGGGCCGAGCCGCTGCACCGACGCGCCCTGGCGATCCGGGAGAAGGCCCTGGGGCCCGACCATCCCGATACCGCCGGCAGCCTCAACAACCTGGCGGATCTCTATCGGCTTCAGGGCGCCCATGCCAAGGCGGAACCGCTCTTCCTGCGTGCCCTGGGGATCTACGAGCGCGCGCTGGGCCCCGATCACCCCACCAGCGCCCTCAGCCGCAACAACCTCGCCAAGTTGTACCTGGGCCAGGGGGCCGAGGCCAAGGCCGAGCCCCTGCTGCGCCGTGGCATCGGCAGCCAGTCCCTTTTCCTGCAACGGGAGGCTCCCCTGCTGCCCCAGGCCCGGCGGCAGGAGCAGATCAAGGCCCTCGGCAATGTCTGGGAGATCCCCTATTCCCTTGGGGTCACAACGCCGGCCGGCGCCTCCCTGGCCCTGTTCACCCGCCTGAACCGCCAAGGTCTGCTGCAGGACATCGAACGGCGCCAGGCCCAGCTCGGGCGAGGCTCCCCTGCCCAGCAGCTCCTGGTGAGTCAGCTCACGGCTATGACTGCCCGGCTGGCCGATGTCAACCTCGGCGAGCCGCAGCGGCAGACGTTGCAGCAGGAGCGGGATCGGCTGGAGCAGGAGCTCTATCGCCAGCTGCCGGCCCTGACCCCGCGGCTGGTGGACGCCGCCCAGGTGGCCGCCGCCCTGCCGGCGGATGGGGTGCTGATCGAATTCCAGCGCTTCCGCCCCTACGACGCGCGACAGCCGGAAGCCAGGAGCTGGGGCGAACCGCGCTATCTGGCGATGCTGCTGTTCCCTGACGGGACAACCGGTGCGGTGGACCTCGGCCCGGCGGCGGCCACCGATCCCCTGATCCAGCGGGCCCTGGCCGAAAGCCTGGCCCGCAACCGCCCCGCCGGACCGTTCTGGGCCCAGGTGAGCCAGAAGGTGCTGGGCCCCCTGCTGCCGCAGTTGCTGGGGCGCCGGCGATGGTTCGTCTCCCCCGATGGCGAGCTGAGCCGCATCCCGTACACGGCTCTGCCGGCTCCCAATGTTGGCCCGAGCCGGGCAGCGTCCGAGTCCGCACCCACCCTGGGCCAGCAGGTGCAGCTGAGGATCCTCACCAGCGGCCGTGACCTGCTCACGCTGGGCAGCCCCGGGCCTGGAGCCAAGCGGGCCTTGGTGCTCGCCGCCCCTGATTTTGGTGGCCCAGGACAGTGGCAGCCGCTGCCCGCCACGGCCGCCGAGGGGCGCTGGATCGCCGAACGTCTCGGGGCGGATCTGTATCTGGGATCCGCCGCCACCACTGGGGCGCTGCAACAGGCGCGCAGCCCCAGGGTGTTACACATCGCCAGCCACGGGTTCTTCACCACGGGCAGCGGCGACCCGCTGCTGAACAGCGGCATCGTCCTGGCGGGCGCCAACCGCCGCCGCTCTGCTGACGACGATGACGGCTATCTCACCGCCAAGGAGGCGGCCCAGCTGCAGCTCGATGGCACCGAGCTGGTGGTGCTCTCCGCCTGCGACACCGCCTCCGGCACCATGCAGACCGGCGAAGGGGTCTACGGCCTGCAGCGGGCCCTCACCGTGGCCGGCGCCCGCTCCACCCTGCTGTCGCTGTGGAAGGTGGACGATGCCGCCACGGCGGCGTTCATGCAGCGGTACGTCGCCCTGCTCAAGAAGGGCATGGGTCGCATGGAGGCGTTGACCACGGTGCAGCAGGAGTTCCGCAGCAACCCGCCGGAGCCGGACTGGGCCGACCACAAGTTCTGGGCCGCCTGGCAACTCACAGGCGATGGCGGGCCGATTCCAGGCTTATGACCCAAGCCATGCACACCGGGCAGACTGAATGGTCGGCCAAATGTTGTTGTCCCCCACCCATGCGAAACAACCGGGGGTCTGTGGCACTGGGCGCCCTGCTGGTCACAGCCTCGCTGCTCGTGCCGATGGCCCCTGGGGCCGCGTCCCCAGAACTGGACAGCACGGTCGCGGGCCTCGCCAGCCAGCTCCGCCAGAGCTGGAAGGCTGATCCAGGCACCGCAAGGCTGCCCTGGCCAGCCATCGAGGTGCTTCCCGCCGGCCAGACGCCCCAGTCGGCCTGCCCAGGGGCCAGCACCGCGGTTGGCGCGGCCGTGGGAGTCCAGAGCCCTGCGTTGGTTTGCCCAGCCAGCGGCAAGGTGCTGCTGGATCGCACCAGGCTGGCGAAGGAGGCCAGCCGCCATGGGGAGTGGGGCGTGGCCTACTGGGTCGGGGTAGGCCTGGGCACGGCGATCCTCGGCAACCAGGCAGCATCGCGCCTGCCGCCAGCCGCTGCCAACCTTCAGGCCAACTGCCTGGCGGGGGTGCTGGTCGGTGGCACCAGCCTGCAACCCAGGCCCCAGGACCCTCCCAAGCCCGATCAACTCGTGGCCCCGGCCAACGGGGCCTACGGCACCGCCATGGCCGAGCAGATGGGAACCCGCAGTCAGCGCTCCTATGCCTGGCTCACCGGCCTTGGCATGACGGAGCTGGCTGGTTGTTCCGATGAAGCGATGGCCCAGCTCGCCAGGGACCAGGTCCCCGATCCAGCGCTGCTGAACGCGCTGGCCACGGGGACAGACCGGGCCGCGTTCAACACGATGGCGGTGATGAATCGGCGCTGCAGGAGGCTGCCCAACTCCCCCTGCCCGAGGCGCGTGCCCAGTTTCACCGGACAGAAGTGAGGCACCACAAGAGCCCGTGAGCAGCGAAACCCCGATCAAGACCCATGGAGACAGTGACTCGCTGCCCCCGAAAGGAATGCCGGGCGCCCGAGCCAGGGCGGGATCGTTGCGCCTGCCGGCCTGGATGCGCTCGCCGTCGTTGCACGAATGGGTCAGGACGCTGGGCATCATCATCGCCGCCTCCTGGGGGATCTACACCTTCATCTGGAAGGAGATCTACGTGCCTTCCCAGGCGCCCGCCAGCATCAGTTTGGAGATCAGCCTGACCCCAGTTGCCGGAGAGGGCGAGAACGGCTCATCGCCAGCATCGCTGCAACGGGAGCTGAAGGTCAGCGCCACGAATGCCAGCAATCGCAGGCTTTACCTGCTCAGCAGTTTCTGGGAATTGTTCCCGATTCGCCGCCAGGTGCTGAACCGAACCACCTTTCCTGAGCGGGCCAAAGGACCCTTTGATGCCTTACACGTGGAGCGGGGAGCGGAGCTGCAGCCCTACCCAACGGAAGCGGCTGGAAAGTTGTTCGTGGACGATCACATCAATCCCGGCGAAACCATCCATCGCTCGGTGATTGTCTCCCTGCCCCCGGGAGCCTATGCCGCCCAGGTGGATGTGCTGGTTCCTGTTCTGACGCGGGAGCCACCCAAGGGCAACGGACTGCTGGGCGGCAGGGTGTTGGAATGGGGGTATGACAAGAGTGACGTGGTCATTCCACTGCTGTGCGTGGAAGGCAACCCCTCCGACTGCCGGCGACTGGATGATCCAGAAAAGCAGGATCTTCTGATGGATCGAAAGCTGAAGGCCTTTGATTCGAACTACTTTTTGAATGAGCAGAGTGTGCAGGTGGGCTTGTCAGCTGGCTCGTAGTTCCGGATTGGGCTGAGCTTGTCTGAGGCGGTTGGCTAGGGGAGACGACGGGCGCCACCCATCGGCCCACGCTTGCCATCAGGACCCAGAATCCAGAAGCGAATCGCATCGCCGTCCACCTCAAATTCCTCCACGACCTTCAGCCCAGCGATGCCTGGATCCGATGGGAACAGCACGCGCCAGGTCCTGCGGGAGCCCTCGCAGGTTCCCTCCCAGGCGCCGGCGGCGGTGCCTCCACGTTCTGACACGATCCACACCACGTGATGGCGGCCATCGGCCAGTTTCGTGACCACGGCCCGCCCTGGTTTGCTGGGTGCCACGTAGTCCCAGGTGCCGAGAGCCGCCTCACAAGCTGGTGTGGCTGGCGCCGCCCAGGATGGCGTTGAACCCATGGCCATCGCCATCGCCATCGGCAGCAGTCGGCATCGCATGGGCTGCTCCAGAGATGGCTGGCATCCAGGGAGACTGTAGGGGCGATCATCAGCACGGCCGCCCGCCGCGCACAGCATCACGCCGCCGCCTCGGGCTAGAAGGGAGCAACGGCGGAGCCCAAGGGGTGGATCTCGAGCGCTTTCAAAAGCTGTTCACGGCCCCGCTTCTGCCCCTGGGCCGCCAGAGCTTCTCCCTGCTCTGGATCGTGGAGGTGCTGCTGCTGCTCCTGGCCGTGAGCCTGGCGGCGCGGTGGCTGAAGCGGCTGCTGGCGGCCAGGGTGCTGCGCTGGTTCTCACTGCCGGAGGGACGGCGTGAGGCGGTGGCCACCCTCGTCTCGATGGGGCTGGCGGCCCTGGGCTACGTGGTGGTGGCCCAGGGGATGGGGCTTGACATCGGTGCCCTCGCCGTGATCTTCGGGGCCCTCGGCGTAGGCATCGGCTTCGGGCTGCAGGAGCTCACCCGCAACCTCACCAGTGGACTCACCCTGCTGATGGAGGGGAAGCTGAAGGTGGGCGACCAGATCGAGTTCGGCGACACCAGCGGCTTTATCCGTGAGATCTCGATCCGCTCCACCGTGATCCGCACCTTCCAGGGCGCCGAGATCGTGGTGCCCAATTCGGCCATCACCAATGCACCGGTGAAGAACCTCAGTTACCAGAGCTCCGATGGCCGGGTGGATGTGGAAGTGACGGTGGCCCATGGCAGCGACCCTTTGGCCGTGACCGAAGTGCTGCTGGAGGCGGCGCTCGCCGAACCCTCGGTGCTGGCCGATCCGCCGCCGAAGGTGCTGCTGCATGGCCTGCAGGGCCAGGGGATGGCGTTCGAGCTCTGGGCCTGGACCTCGGCGATCCACGCCAGCCTCAGCCTGCGCAGTTCGCTCAACTATGCGATCGAGCAGGGTCTGCGCGAGCGTCGCATCGAACTGGCCGGGTCCCGCCAGCAGATCCAGCTGCTTCCCTCCCGCCGCGCCGAGGGCGGTGAGGCGCAGGAGCGGAGCCCCCTGCGGGCATCCCTGCCCGACCATCCCTGCTACAGCAGCATGGATGATCGGCGCCTGCGGGAACTGGTGGGCAGCGGCGCCCGCCGTCTGGTGCCCGCCGGCACGGTGCTGGTGCGGCAGGGTGATGAGGGCCGCTCCTTCCACCTGGTGCTGAGTGGCGCGGTGGATGCGATCCATGAAACGGACCGGGTGAGCCGCAAGCTGTTCACCTTCAGCGCCGGGGAGTTCTTCGGCGAACTGCCGCTGCTGTTGCAGGTGCCCTACCCCACCACCATGGTGGCGGCCGAGGACACGACGCTGTTCGTCGTTCCCAGCGGCAGCTTCCGCGCCCTGCTGGCCTCACGGCCCGAATTCGCCGACAATGTCGCCCGTGAGGTGGCCCGCCGCAGTGACGTGCTGCGCAGCTACGAAGACTGCCTGCGCCAGCGCGGCCTGCTCGAGGACGCCGACATGGGCCATCCCCTGCAGTGGTTCCGCGAGCGGCTGAAACGGGTGCTGGCCGGACGCCCCGCCATGGCCTCGGTGGAGACGGAGGCGAGCTGAGCGCCGAACCGCTGTTGCCATCCGACCGTCAGAGTTCAACGAGCAATTGAACGGACTCCAGCTCCTCCGGGGAATCCGGCCTGGCGGCGAACAGCTCCTGCCATGCCGGGTTCTGGTTTTCCCAGGCCGTTCGGGCTCCGTAGGCCGCCATGTCGTCGTATTCGATGTGGAGAATGAGCGAGGTCGTGTCCGGACCCGGCACCGCATTGCGCAACAGACGGACCGCTCTGGGCATCACCGGGCTTTGGAATTCCGGACCGGCCGCCTGTTGCAACTTGGCCATGACGTCGCCGAATCGGCCGGGACGGATCTTGTAGGTGAAGACGGCAATCACGGACATCGTGACGACGCGGGTGAGCACCACGGAACGCTAGGGCCAACCCACCGCCCTGGAATGCCCTACAGCGCCGCCATGATCGCTGCCTCCAGCCCCGTGGTCGGCCGGCCAAGGAGTGAACTGAGCTGCCTGCCGTCATCGAACAGGGCGCCCTTGGAGGCGCCCGTATCGGAATCGGCCAGGAGACCTGCCAGGGGTTCCGGCAGGCCGGCGCCGAGCAGGGCGTTGCGGTAATCCGCTTCGGGCAGGTTGACGTAGTTGATGGTTTTGCCGATCTGCCGGGAGATCGCAGCGGCGAAGTCGCTCAGGGTGTAGGCGGTGTCGCCAGCGAGTTCATAGATCCGGCCGGCCGGATCGTCGCTGGTGAGGATGGTGGCGGCGGCTTCGGCATAGTCGGCACGGGCCGCGGAGGCGATGCGCCCCTCACCGGCACAGCCAACCACGGCCCCCAGCGACAGGGCGGAGGGAACGCCTGCCGTGTAGTTCTCGGTGTACCAGCCGTTGCGCAGCAGCACGAACGGCAGGCCGGAATCAAGAATGGCCGCTTCGGTTTCCCTGTGCTCTTGAGCCAGAGCGAGGACCGAGGTATCGGCGTGCAGGACACTGGTGTAGGCCAGCCGTTGGATACCTGAACGCTTGGCGGCGTCGATGACGGCCTGATGCTGGCGTGTGCGCTGGCCGATCTCGCTGGAGGAGATCAGCAGGAGCCTTTCCGCGCCCTGAAAGGCGGCCTCCAGGCTGGCGGCCTGGTTGAAATCGGCCTGGCGGACCTGCACGCCCAGGGCGGCGATGTCGCTGGCTTTGTCGATGTTGCGTACGGCGGCGACGATGCTGCCAGCGGGGACCCTCCTGAGCAGCACATCGATGACCAGGCGGCCCAGTTGGCCGGTGGCTGCCGTGATGACGAATTGGGTCATTCCCGTTCGTTGGCGTGGCTGGATGGAACGGAGGCAACCTACGCCTTACAATTTCGTTTCGTAAGTACTTACAAAAAGGTAAGTCTGATGGCGGCGACAGAGCCAGAGACTGCAGCGGGCTCCAGGCTTGGCGAGACCCTGCGACGCGGGGAGGTTCTGGCGCCGGAATGCCCGTCGCGGGAGATCCTCAAGCACGTGACCAGTCGCTGGGGGGTGCTGGCGCTGGTGGCCCTGATGGAGCGCACCCATCGCTTCAGCGAGCTGCGCCGCAGGATCGGGGGCGTCAGCGAGAAGATGCTGGCCCAGACGCTGCAGCAGCTGGAACAGGACGGCTTCATCCGGCGCGTGTCCTATCCGGTGGTGCCACCGCATGTGGAGTATTCGCTCACCACCCTGGGGGTGGGCATCGGCCGTCAGGTCGAGGCGATGACCGACTGGATCGAGATCAACCTGCCGGAGATCCTCAAGGCCCAGCAGGCGCAGCCGACAGCGAGGCCGAACGCTGATCAAACGCCACCGGCAACGACGTCAGCCCGCGCAACTCCAGGTTGTCCTGATACTCCAGGGGTTCGCCGGTGAGTCGCAGCCCGGAGCAGCGCCGCAGCAGTGCGGAGAAAGCGACGGTGGCCTCCATCCGGGCCAGGGCCGCCCCCAGGCAGTAGTGGGGACCATGGCCGAAGGCGAGGTGGACGTCGAACTGGCGCCGCACGTCGAGCCGGTCAGGATCCGGGAACCGGGCCGGGTCGCGATTGGCGGCGGCGAACATCAGGTACACCAGTTGGCCCTTGCGGATCGAGCGGCCCCCGATCGTCAGATCCTCGCCAGCCTCCCGATACATGAACTGCACCGTGCCGTCGTAACGGAGGAATTCCTCGACCGCATTCGGAATCAACGACGGATCGTCGCGCAGCAGCTGCAGCTGGTCGGGGTGGCGCAGCAGGGCCAGCAGGCCGTTGCCGATCAGGTGGGTGGTGGTCTCGTGGCCGGCCGCGAGGAGCAGATTGGCGTTGGCGATCAGCTCCGTTTCGCTGAGCTGATCGCCGTCAATCTCGGCGTGAACCAGCAGGCTCAACAGATCGTCGCTGGGAGTTGCCCGGCGCTTTTCGAATTCCGCGCCAAAGAATGCGGTCAGCTCGTGGGTGCTCTGCAACGCCCGCTGGTACTGCTCGGGGGTCACCGCAGAGGGATCGGTGCCGAAGATGGCGGAGAAGTCGTCCGACCAACGCTTCAGCTGGTCCAGGTCGCCCGATTCCAGGCCGAGCAGGCGGGCGATAACCCGGGCCGGCAATGGGAAGGCGAAGTCGGCGATCACATCGAAGCGTCCCTGCTCCGGCAGCCGGTCCAGCAGCTCATCGACCAGCAACTCAGCGGCCGGCCGCAGGTTGTCCACAGCCCGTGGTGTGAACACCTTGGCCACCAGGGCGCGGAGCCGATGGTGCCGCTCCGGGTCCGTGATGTTCATCTGGGCCCCGATGACCTCGAAGAGGCGCTGCAGTTCGGGGCACCCGGCGCGCTCACCCATCCCGCCGGCGCGATCGGAGCGCAGCCGCGGGTCCTGCGTGGCTGCCACCACATCGTCGTAGCGGGTCAGCACCCAGGCCCCGAACGGTTCATGCCAGTGGACCGGGTCGGTCCGCCGCAACGCGGCGTAGGTCGGGTAGGGATCGACCAGCATCGCCGGGCTGAACAGGGCTGTCGTCATGGTTGAGGACACACACGGATGACGGTATCGAGATCTCCCGGATGTTGCCTGGTCAGTCTGGAATCACGCCGAGCTGCTGAAGCATCCCGTAGGTATCGACGATGATCCAGTCTTCCTCAATCTTGCCGTTGGCAAGTCGGTAGATCGCCTGACCGGAAACGCAGACTCTATTGCTGGTTGGTGGAATTCCGTTGAATTCTCCTCGGTGGGTTCCTTCAGCAGACCAGCGCAGCGAGACTCGGTCTGCTTCTCCGAACAGATCGTGGACCTGCATGTGAAGGTCGGGAAAAGCCGCAACGAGCGCTCCGATGTAGGCTTTGGCAGCCTCTGGTCCATTCGCAAGATTGGGGGCCGATGGATCGTGCATGGTGAAGTTGTCCGAGCAAAGCTCATCAATCACGGCAGAATTGCGCCCATTCCATCCTTCCGCGATGAGTCGACGGACGATGTCTTTGTTTTCCTCTGACATGTGGCTGTACCCCTTTCGGTACGTGGACATGCGGTTCTCCGCTTGGCAGATGAACTGTAGACTGTTCAGTTGCTTGTCAGTTCAATCTCCATGATGGGTATCACCGGACAATGTCTGGAGTATCCAGAGTCTTCGTGAAGATCACGCGGTCTTGACCTTTCCCGTCATAGCCCACAGCAACGGGCACGCCGTCGACATGGACATAGGCCTGGTCGGGATAGGTCTGCGAAACGAACCCGATGAGGAACCCGACAATCTGACCACCAATGACGGCCGTGAAGCTGGTGGACCGGAAGTGGACGAAAAAGAGTTTGGGCAGCATCTCGGTCATCGGCCGACCACCCCACCATGCATCAACAACCGAGCTGATCGGTTGATAGTCGCCCGGCTCTACATGGCGGATGACAACTTCGTTCATCGCTTCCCCCTCAGCTCCAATGGCTGGTTAGCTTGCACGCTGCTGCACCTTTAGGAGCAAATGAAGCATGTAGTCTCGCTTTCCGACAGGAACGCCAAGATTGCGCAATAGTGCATAGGTCGTTACCAAATGAAAGTAGAAGTTGGGTAGCAGGAAGTCTTCCAGGTATTCCCGCCCAGTAAGGTCTGCGTACAGGTCCGCGCCGAAGTCCAGGTGCTTTCGGGCCGGGAGGTCACCCTCGGTAGAAAGATGGCTAGCCAATAGTGTTCGCGTGTTTGCGATATGTTGTTCGGCCACGGCCATCGTCCCTACACACGGGTCGAGGTCAGCGCTTTCCTTCCCGGTTATCCACAGGACAAAGTTTCTCGGCTGATTGCAGGTAAACACAATCTGCGTTCCCAGGGGAAGCATGTCGGGGGCTAGACGGTGATTGAGATAGTCGGCCTCCACTTCGTTCCGACGCTCAGCGCCGAGTTTGAGCAGATGCGCCAGCGTGGCAAGGCGGGAATCAAAGGTCTGGGCGGCGTTGGACGTCTCGGTAGCGGGCATCTTCAGCTCCTAGGGACGAATCGACGCGGATTCAAGTGCAATCTAACGCCAGGATCAGAGGCGGAAGCAAGTGATGACGCCATCACAGGCGATCGATCATCGCAAGTCAAGGCGCATCACATGGCGGCGGCTACCGGCACGCCGAACCTCTTTGAACCCCAGTTCTTCAAACATTGGCACGAAGCCCATAAAGCGATAGCTGGGCGACTCCGGATCGACCGGATAGGATTCCAAAATGTCCGCACCCCGAAGACGGGAGTGTTGGATTGCTGCGCGTATGAGTTCCTTGCCGTGGCCCACGCCACGAAGCTCTCGTTTGAGAAACATGCATACCAGTGACCATACGTTTGCTTCATTGTCGTCGAGACCTCCCAATGGCCGGTAGGAGTCACGGGGGGCAACCGAACACCAAGCAACGGGTTCGGTTCCTCGGTATCCGAGAAGACCAACTGGATGTCCGCCCAGAATGCGGTCCTTCATGGCCTCCTTTTTGGCGGCGCTATCGCCGCGACTTTCACTGGGCATGGCACGCCAGGCCATGCACCAACAGTTTTTCGGTCCACCCCTGCTCGCAAAGAGTGTCTCGAAGTCATCCCATCGCTCCGGTGTGACTTCTTCATAAATCCATTCCATGGCTGGTCAGCTTGAACGAGGGTTAGGAGTCACTTCGTGCCATTCGGTTCTCGCCCAATGAACAACCCAGCGAGTACAAGGGTTCCGACGATACAGTTAGCGACCAGTGCAAGGTAGAAGAGGAGGAGGACAAGGAATCAGACAGGGTGGTCTGAGAAATGGATCGTGCTACTAGCGGGACCAAAGTTTCTGCCCGGGCTGCTGATCTGCCCCGTCCTGACGAAGCGGTAGAGGCCAAAGGCAGGCCCTGCACAAACTGCCGTGAACACGGGGACAAGAACCATCCTGCCCATCCACATCGCCCATTTCTTGTACGTAGGCGTTGTGGAAGACCTTGGGTGTTCTTTCGAATTCATGGTGCTTGCTGTTTCTACGATGTCTCGATGGTGCTGATGGAAACAGAAGTTATGGGATCTCGCGTTCCGTGGTGTTTGCTGTTCTGCGGTTCCTGGCCGTGGCTCAACAGCGGTAGCCGTTGAATGGCCGAACGCTCCGCATAACCGGCTGGCAATGGAGCGCAGCGGAATTGTCAGCCCGAGTTGATGTGGTTGTTAGGCATCAAGATTACTCATTCTCTGGGTCAACGTGATCGTCAGCAATTCGTTTGGCCTCTTGGTCGTAGTCGTCGGCCAAACCTCTCAAGGTAACGGCAAATCGCTGAAATCCTGCGTTCTCCACTTCCTCTGCTTTGCTTCGGAACTTTTGGGCCAGTTCTTTCTCCGGTTTTCCGGTTGGGTCAACCCAATAAACACCGCGTGAGTTGTATGTCCCTGTCCTGTAACCGTCGCGCATGTCATCGGCTTCACGGTCATTCAGTGCGGCAGCGACGACGCGGCATATCCACAAGCCGTCTGGATCGGATGGGGAATGAATCAATACTTCGCCAATTTTTATGTGTGCAACTTCCAGATGGCCGGATGTCGTACAGGCCTCCTTTACCCTTTGGAGCCACTCAGTAAAGCGCTCTTCGTTGAATGTTCCGTCATCTTGTGTTCCAGGCGGTGTCTTCCACTCATGTAGTAGCCGCCAGGCATTTGTTGCGATTACCTTTGATTCCTCAGTGGGCTCTCTAGACTGCTGATCTTCATTCTGGGAACGGTAGATCAGTCGAATGACCTCGCAAAAGAACTCGGGATCATTGGCCAATCTGCATTCAAGGAGTTGGGGCGCGGCATCTCTATGCCGGTCGAGCAAGGGAACATATGCCCACTCGACCCTAAATAGATCGTCTTGATTAGTAGAAGGCTCTGTCTGAAGAAACTTAATCAGTTCAACGATGTTGTATACGTCCATGACGTAGCTGGGCTCACTGGACGAAAGCGCTGCAAGCAACGATCGGACGCATTGGTCGCTATTGATTGGGTGCTTGGCATGGCGCATCCAGTCCAGACAGTTGATTGCCGCGTGAGGCCTGCCATGCTCAATCAGCTTTTCAATCGCAACGGCAACATCACTATCGGCCTGATAAGCATTTGCACCGGTGCGCGTCCAATATTCACTTTCGTGATCTTGAAGCCATTCAGAGGCGCGATCCCATGTTTCCTTGGTGAAAGGCAAGCAAGCCAGAAGTTTACCTACTTGCTCGGGCGTCCAATCAGATTTATCGATGTCGTCACACCACTTCCAACCCTTAAGATTGCAACGCCTCCAAATAAAACCGCTTACCAAGGCTTTGCGCTTGCTGTCCGCTGAGTCTAGAAAATGTGGCAGAAGAACACTGTCAAACACGTCATCGGCAATTACGCCAAGCGAGTGCCCTACTTGACCGGGAGAAGAAACGGATTCTGCAAATCGAATAACACCCTCGACACCATCTTGCTGAAAGATTTCCGAAATAGCCGTTTCGCGTCTGGCGTCGAGCTCCTTTCGCTGCTCCTTCCAATCGCCATTCGCGTCGTAGAGATCAAGGTCACGATCTGTAAAGAGAGGCTGATATAAGTTGAACGGGTTGGCAGGGGCGAGTTGCTCGGCAACTTCTTCAATGCGGGTGATCAGTTCAACGGGCAATGCCCATTTCGCATCGGCAAACCGCCGGTGTTTGTTTGTGAATTTCGCGAGATGGTCCCAAACCGAAAGTCGTTGCTCTTCGGGGAGATCTGAAATGGGTTGGGAGGAAAGAGCCTGGAGGAGTTGATCAAAGGCAGGTTCAGGCAGATTATCAAAATGATCAATCAATGCGGAAAGCCGAGCGGTATCTTGACCAGCGGCAGCCACCGTCAGCTCCGCGTAAAAAGATGCCTGCTCCCAGTATTCCTGATGCGTCACGCCATTTTCCCAATCATGGGGGATTGTCTTACGCCAACTTGGTCTGTGCGATCCAAAAGAGGTCTGATGCTGGCCGGGAAGTAGCTGAATGATCAGATTCCAGGCAATATCCGGCCATTCAGCAAGGATCGTTCGCACCGCCACTTTGCGCTTCTCAACAGATGCAAGCGTTTGCGGCCACCAAGGCAGCAAAATGGTTGCAAGCGAATTCGATGGTCGATTGCCCCAATTGCCACCGGGGTCATGGCTGGCAAGTTCAGCAAGCGCAACACAGACTCGAACCAGATATTCTTCATCCCAGGCCAGCCCTTCCAACGCCCAGAGCAGGCCGGTTAAGTAATTGCCGCCTGTGATGCCGTTGCCTTCCTGGGAAAAAAGCTCATCAAAAGGACAGGGCTTCAGACGCATCGCCTTCTCGACCGCATCAAGAAAGTCACCAGGGGCGGCTTCGGCTAGGGTGGGTAGTAGACCATTCAGGCTGCCCCACAAAACCCAGTTGGCATCGGTCAGTAGTTCGCGTGTCACCAATACGCAGGTTGCTTCAACCTTTCCTTGCGAGCAGTTAACGCACGGCTCCGGCAAGCTGCCAAGAATGGCTAAGCCCTCGGCAATGCCTTGTCGCAAAACGCGTGAATATTTTAGAACCTTGCCGTGAATGCTTGCGGCGTATCGCTCTTCGGTGGGCAGTTCAAAAGCGGGGTCTGGCTCCTTCAGGACTGAAACAGCAAGCGTCCGAAATAAATCGAGGCTCTGATCAAGGATGCGCGATCCCAACAGGCCCCAGAGCTCAACTCGATTAACAACTCTCCAGATGCCGTTTTTGAGAGACAACGGGCTGTCAGGGCAGTGCAATATCTCCCGTGCCTTATTTAACCATTCGCCATAACTGATGCCAAGCAGTTGGGTTACCGCCTCAAGGTCGCATTGACTTTTATCATGCCAAGAGCCGATCAGAATTGATAAAGCTAGATAGGTAGCGTCTGGGTGCTGGTTCCAATCGGTTTTAGGTTTCTCCTGTGCCGTCTTGAATTCCATGGGCATCTCAGCCACAGCCTTTTTCTTAAAGGCATCAAGAAGGTCATCCGGCAGCTTTCCGGGCGTGATCGTACCGGCATCCTGATTCCATGTTTGTACAATATCTACCACCCGTGACCAAACCCACTGCGGATACTGCTGCTGGAATTGGGAAATGTGGGAGTGCAGTAGAGACAGCACAACACCAAACTCGTTGCCAAGATCGTAACCGAGCAGATGGAAGTGGTTTAGGAAATCATAAAGTTCATCCCTTGATACATCGTTGCCGCCGTTCGCTGCCTTTAGGTGGTGCTTAATGACTTCTAGTTTTTCGGTACTCTTGGGTGGGCTGAAGTTCGTCTGCTGGACGTTTCTGAAAAACTCATCAACGTTCTTGGTGTGCCTCGCCTGATTCAGCAACCATTGCACATTGTGTACATCGGTCTCGCTGAGCGGTCCTGTGATCAGTGCAAAAATATCTTTGTTCTTGGTGAACAGCTTGGTATTTCTAAAGTCATTCAAGGCGGCTTGCATCACTTCTCCAAACAGGGTGCTGCCTTGCGTGATGGCAATGGAATGCTTGACCTGCCCGAGAAGCTTCCGCCGTTCCTTGTTGTTCCCGTTTTCCACGACAACAACAAGGTCGTCTATATCAAAGCCTTCAATCTTTCCCTGAAGTTTGATTTCCACAATTGGCCAGCAGGGAAGACAAGGTGCGTTCCCTCCGGTAAGCATCAGCGCGACAAATGAAGCCTGGACATGCGCTTCAAAATGACCGCCGCCACCGCCGGTTGAGAATGGATTGCTTAGTTTCTTTTGGTTCACCATAGTTGACCACTGCCCCAATCCTAATGCCTAACTTGTTTTTAGGCGGTTTCCGTGAACACCTCCTGGCACCCAGTCCATTCCGTGAACCACAGGACATCGGCCTGTAGCGATGGCTGAAAACCGTACGGGCGAGACCGCTAGATCCTTTTGCAGCAGGATCGTAGCCGTGGTTCACGGACCCGTGAACGCCTCAGGTCTCCAGCAACATCTTCGAGAGATTCGGCAATCCTGCCCCCTGGTGGTAGCGGTCGCGCTGCAGGTCAGTGCAGTGCTCCAGCAGGATCCGCTTCACCCGGTCGGGATAGCCGATGAATTCGGTGCGCACCGACAGAAACGCCGCCAGCAGTCCGGAGATGTGGGGGGCCGCCATGCTCGTGCCGGAGAGGGCCACATAGAGCTCATCGAGGCCCTTGGTCTTGTCGCGGCTGGGGGTGCGTTTGGGGTCGCTGCTGCTGCGGCACGAAAGGATCCGCTCCCCCGGACCCACCACGTCCGGCTTGAGGCGGCCATCGGCGGTGGGGCCCCGCGAGGAGAAGTAGGAGGTGCCGTAGCGGTGCGGCTGGGTTGGATGCACCGACCCCACGGCGATCGCCTCCTCCAGGTTGGCCGGATCGCCGATCGAGAGATCGAAGGAGCGGGTGGTGCTCAGGCCGTCCACCACGATGTCGCCGCTGCCCTCGTTGCCGGCCGCCAGCACCACCAGCACCCCCTGGCGCACCAGCCGCAGCAATGAGGCGCACAGCGGTGAATCGCCGCAGCCGAAGCTGGCCGGATCGAACGACCCCCCGAGACTCAGATTCACCCCCTGGATCGTCAGACGCCGTCCGTCCTGGTTCTGCTTCCAGATGTGATCGATCGCCTTGATGATCCAGGCGTCGTAGCCGCTGCCGTTGTCGGCCAGCACCTTGTAGCTCACGATCCGGGCCCGGGGCGCCATCGCCTGCATGTCTTGGCCGCCCTCGCCGCCCACCGCCAGCATTCCGCCGGCGATGATTCCCGCCACATGGGTGCCGTGGCCGTTGGCATCGTTGCCGCTGCCGCCCCGCACGGCCCCCCGGGCGGTGCAGTCCCAGTCGGCGGCCACCGTTCCCTTCGCGGCGAAGGCCGGGTTGTGGAAATGGGGATGGTGGCTGTCGATGCCCGTGTCCAGCACCGCCCAGGTGATCCCCTGGCCGCAGGCGTTGTAGCCCAGCTGGGCCGTCCGGGCCTGCACCGTGTGAATCGAATCGTGCATCAGCGCCCGTTTGCGGCTGTTGCCGAACAGGCGATACACCGCCGGGGCGTCGCCGCCGTACTGCTGCCCCAGGGCGGCCGCCAGCCGTTCCACCTCGGCCCGGGTCAGGTTCGCCGCCACGTAGCGGTCCAGCTGATCCTCCAGGGCAATCGTGTCGGCCGTGACCGGCTTGTTGAGCACGTTGCGGTGGATCCAGCTCAGCACCGCTGACCTGGCCGTCTCAAGCGAATCGCCCGGCTCAGCAGCTTCCGCTGAGCCGTCGAGCAGCTCGATCAGCACGGGCACCCGGGCGGTGGCCTCGATGTCGAGCGCCTCGCTCAGGCTGCGGGTCACCGTGATCGGACTCACCGGCTGGAAACGGGAGCGATCCAGGGCCGCCAGCACCGTTTCCTGGGTGGAGCGTCGCGCCAGGTAGCCACTGGCGGAGTGGGCCTTGCTGGGCGGCCACACCATGCCCTGCAAGCGTTCATCGACGATCTTCGGCTTGCCGGCGCTGCCGTACTCGTCGGCCAGGCTCTGGTCCAGGCAGACGATGTCACCGTCCTGGGCGATGTTCACCCAGCGCTTCACACCGGTGGGGATCGGCAGCGTCGTTTTGCCGTGCCATTTCTGCAGCACGTCGGTCACCTGGGGCAGCCCCAGCGGCGAGCCGATCGTGACGTACAGATCCACCGCTGCCGTGGCGCCCAGCTCCATCAGCGCCTGGTACGTGACCATGCTCCCCTGGCTGTGGCCGATCACCACGAAAGGCCCGCCGCCGGTGCTGATCCGGTCCTTCACCGTCTGCACCATCCGCTCGCGTTTCGCCTTGTTGAACAGGAAGTCGTTCACATCCGCCATGAACGCCTGGGTGAACATCGCCGTCACCGGACTCCACAGCCCTTTGGCCTCCACCGAGCGGGCCACCGGCCCCCCCATCGGTGCCCCCCGGTGCGCCGCCGTCTGGGCGGCCGCCTCCAGTTGCGCCGTCAGCGCGTCCACGAACGCCTGCGACTCCGCCGGCGCATCGCTCTGCTGGATCGAGGCTGCCAGCAGGGCTTCCGATCCCTGCCGCAGGCTGGCCCGGTCCTCACCGATCGCCCGGGTGGAGACGCCCGCCGTCTCCGGATAGCGCTCCCGGTCGACCCAGTAGGCCATGCGGGTGCGCTCCCCCTGGTTGGCGCCGAACAGGGTGTGGTCCCACTCCGAGCGCAGCACCCCTTCGGCGGGCATGTTGGAGATGCCGTGGCAGTAGATCACCGTGCGGGCCTGCCCGCGCAGGCTGGCGCTGCTGGCGGCGGCGGCTTTCTTCGGGGCGGTCATGGCGTCACGCAGGCGAGCGGAACCGGCCCCCAGCCCTAGCCAGCCCGCTCGCCGGTGGCCCCTGACGCGCCGCCGGTGTCATCGTTCTTGAGCCTGGCCCCGCCCATGACCCTGCTGCTCGTCGTTCTGGTCCTGGTCCTGCTGCTGGATCTGGTGGTGTTCGTGGTGCTGCTGCCGTCGTTTCTGATCCGCGGCCTGCTGGCGCGCCTGGCTCCGGCTGTGGTCTTCTGCGGCCGGGCCGGGCAGAAGCGGCTCGCCCTCACCATCGACGACGGACCCAGCGGCCCCGGTTCGGAGGCCCTGCTGGCCCTGCTGCGGGAGCTCCAGGTGCCAGCCACCTTCTTCCTGATCGGCTCGCACCTGGAGCGCGACCCCCGCTTCCCCCGCCGGGCCCTGCAGCAGGGCCACGACCTCGGCAACCACCTCTGGTGCGACGAGCCCTCCGTCTCCCTGTCGCCGCAGCTCTTCCAGCAGCAGCTGGTCGACACCGAACGGGCGATCGACCGGGCCGCCGCCCCCGCCCAGCTGCACTGGCGCTGGTTCCGCCCCGGTGGTGGCTGGTTCCACCGGGCCATGCTCGACGCCCTCGCGTCCCGCTCCTACCGCCTGGTGCTGGGGTCGATCTTCCCCTGGGACACCCTGCGGCCGCCCCTGTGGTTCGTGCGCCTGTTCGTGCGGCTCAATGCCCACCCCGGCGGCATCCTCGTGCTGCACGACACCCCGGCCCTCAGCGGCCGCACCCTGGAAACGCTTCGCCTCATCGTTCCCGACCTGCGCCGCCGCGGCTACCGCTTCGTGCCCCTGCAGGAGCTGCTCGCTCCGCCCCCCTGAGTGGGGCCTACGATCCGGGCCGTCCGCCCCCTGGGGAATGCGCTTCAGCAGCCTGCTCACCCGGATCGGCGCCGTGCAGGACGGCAGCCCGCGGCACCTGGCAGGGGATCCGGAGATCTCGGGCGCCGAAGCGCTGGATCGCGCCGGCCCCGGCCAGCTGGCCTTCCTCGAGCCCGGCAACGCGCTGGCGGCCGCCCTTTCTGCCAGCGGTGCCGCCGCCCTGCTGCTGCCCCCCGATGAGGAGCTGCAGCAGCTGGCCACCGAGCGGGGCCTGGCCTGGGTGGCGCTCGCCAACCCCCGGCTGGGTTTCGCTGAGGCCCTCGCCGCCCTGCATCCGCCCACCCCGAAGCCCCCGGGGGTTCACCCCAGCGCCGTGGTGGACCCGGGCGCGACCATGGCCGCCGATGTCCACGTAGGGGCCCATGGGGTGATCAGCGCCGGCAGCGTCGTGGCCGCCGGCTGCGTGCTCCATCCCGGCGTCGTTCTCTATGAGGACGTGCAGCTCGGTGAAGGCTGCGAGATCCACGCCAACGCCGTGCTCCATCCCGGCAGCCGCCTCGGGGCCGGGTGCGTGGTTCAGTCGCAGGCGGTGATCGGTGCCGAGGGTTTCGGCTTCGTTCCCACCGCTTCGGGCTGGGTGAAGATGCCCCAGACCGGCCGGGTGGTGCTGGAAGACGGTGTCGAGGTGGGCTGCGGCTCCACCATCGACCGCCCGTCCGTCGGCGAGACCCGCATCGGTGCCGGCACCAAAATCGACAACCTGGTGCACGTCGGCCATGGCGTGGTGACAGGCAAGGGCTGTGCCCTCGCCGCCCAGGTGGGCATCGCCGGCGGCGCCGTACTCGGCAACGGCGTCATCCTCGCCGGCCAGGTGGGGGTCGCGAACCGGGCCGTGATCGGCGACCGGGCCATCGCCTCCTCCAAGTCCGGCATCCACGGCGAGATCGCCGCCGGTGAGGTGGTCAGCGGTTACCCCGCCATCCCCAACCGGCTCTGGCTGCGCTGCTCCGCCGTCTTCAACAAGCTGCCCGAGATGGCCCGCACCCTGCGTCAGCTGCAGAAGTAGCCTCGCCTGCTGCCCGGCGCCCCTACGCGATGACCAGCTACAGGATCACCCTGCTCGCGGGGGACGGCATCGGCCCGGAGATCACTGCGGTGGCCCGCACCCTGCTCGAAGCGGTGAGTGGCCGCCACGGCTTCAGCCTCGACTTCGATCCCCAGCCCGTTGGCGGCGCCGCCATTGACGCCACCGGTGAGCCCCTGCCGGAGAGCACCCTGGCCGCCTGCCGGGCCTCCGATGCGGTGCTGCTCGCCGCCATCGGTGCCCCCCGCTTCGATGCCCTGCCCCGGGAGCAGCGCCCCGAGAGCGGCCTGCTGGCCCTGCGCTCCGGCCTGGGGCTGTTCGCCAACCTGCGGCCCGTGAAGATCATCTCCGCCCTGGCCGGCGCCAGCAGCCTGCGCCCCGAGGTGATCGAAGGGGTGGATCTGCTGGTGGTGCGCGAGCTCATCGGCGGCATTTACTTCGGCACCCCCAAGGGACGCATCGAGGTCGACGGCGGCGTGCGGGCCTTCAACACCATGGTGTATTCCGATCACGAGGTCGACCGGATCGCCCGCGTGGGCTTCCGCCTGGCGGCGGGCCGCCGCGGCCGTCTCTGCTCGGTCGACAAAGCCAACGTGCTCGATGTCAGCCAGCTGTGGCGTGACCGGGTGGAGGCGATCCACGCCGAGTTCCCCGCGGTCGAACTCAGCCACATGTACGTCGACAACGCCGCCATGCAGCTGGTGCGTGAGCCACGCCAGTTCGACGTGCTCCTCACCAGCAACCTCTTCGGCGACATCCTGTCGGATGAGGCCGCCATGCTCACCGGCTCGATCGGCATGCTCCCCTCGGCCTCCCTCGGCTCCGATGGCCCCGGCCTGTTCGAGCCGGTGCACGGCTCCGCCCCCGACATCGCCGGCCAGGACAAGGCCAACCCCATCGCCATGGTGCTCTCGGCCGCCATGCTGCTGCGGGTGGGCCTGCAGCAGGAGGCCGCCGCTGCCGACCTCGAGACCGCCGTCGACCGGGTGCTGGCCGCCGGCTACCGGACCGGCGACCTGCTGATGGGCGAAGGCTGCACCCGGGTGGGCTGCCAGGCGATGGGCGAGCGGCTGCTGGCGGCCCTGCCGGGTTGAACGCCCCGCCAGGTAACGGCGGCGGGGGGTGCGGACCGGCGACCTGCCAAACTCACAGCCTCTGAACCCCCCTGCGTCGATGTCGAAGCGTCACCCGGTCGTGGCAGTCACCGGTTCCTCGGGAGCGGGAACCAGCACCGTCAAACGGGCCTTCGAGCACATCTTCTCCCGCGAGGGGATCATCCCCGCGGTGGTGGAGGGCGACAGCTTCCACCGCTTCGAGCGCGGCCCGATGAAGCAGGCGATGGCCGAGGCCCAGGCCCGCGGTGAGAACTTCTCCCACTTCGGCCCCGAGGCCAACATCTTCGACAAGCTCGAGGAGCTGTTCCGCACCTACAGCGAAACCGGCAGCGGCGACCGCCGCTACTACCTCCACTCGGTGGAGGAAGCCGCCGAGCACAACGCTCGCCTGGGCACCAGCCTGGAGCCCGGCCAGTTCACCCCCTGGGAACCCATCCCATCCGACACCCAGCTCCTCTTCTATGAAGGCCTGCACGGTGGTGTCGTGGGCGATGGCTACGACGTGGCCTCGATGGTGGATCTGCTGATCGGTGTGGTGCCGATCGCCAACCTGGAGTGGATCCAGAAGATCTCCCGCGACAACGCCGAGCGCGGTTACTCGGCCGAAGCGATCGTCGACACGATCCTGCGCCGCATGCCCGACTACATCAACCACATCTGCCCCCAGTTCAGCCTCACCGACATCAACTTCCAGCGGGTGCCCACGGTGGACACCTCCAACCCGTTCATCTGCCGCAACATCCCCACCCCTGACGAGAGCTTCGTCATCATCCATTTCCGCAAGGGCGCTCGTGAGAAGTGGGGCATCGACTTCTCCTACCTGCTGCGCATGATCAACGGCTCCTTCATGTCGAGCCCCACCAGCATCGTGGTGAACGGCGGCAAGATGGGCTTCGCGATGGAGATCATCCTCACTCCGATCATCCACAAGATGATCGAGGAGCAGAAGAAACTCAGCTGAAGATCAGTCTCTTGATCTTCCTTTCGGCCCTAAGATCGCCCGAAAGGAACCGGTGAATCCCATCACCGCCCAGCCCCCCACCATCACCCCGTCCGGATCCGGCAGTCCCTCCTTCCAGATCCGCGGCGGGGAGTCTTCGGCGTCACCGTCCCAGGGCTCCCTGCGCCTCGATCGCATCAACAGCGCCGAGCTGCTGCGCCACGGGCGCCGCGTCTACTTCCGTTTCCTGGAGTCCTGCCCCACCGCTCCTGAGCCATTGGGGGTGGTGCTTCTCGGCGCCGGCCCCCAGGGACGGGTGGTGTTTGAGGCGCCGATCCTCCTGCCGGATGAGCAGTTCGTGCCGATGGACCTCCTGCGTCCCCGCTCGTCCCGGGGCCGCAGCCCCCGGGGGGGAACCAGCCGCCCGTTGCCATGACCCCCGCCCCCCTTCTGTCGTCCACCCTGCCGCTGACCCTGCTGGCCCCCTTCGTGGCCCTGGCCGGCGCCTGCATCGGCAGCTTCCTGAACGTGGTGGTCTGGCGGTTGCCGCGGGAGGAGTCGCTGGTCTTCCCCGGCAGCCATTGCCCCCGCTGTGGCACCTCCCTGGCCTGGTTCGAGAACCTGCCCCTGCTCAGCTGGCTGCTGCTGCGTGGCCGCTGTCGCCACTGCCACGCCGCCATCGCCGTCCGTTACCCCCTGGTGGAGCTCCTCACCGCCGGCCTCTGGGTGGCGATGCTGTTCGCCCGTCCTGCTGCCATGGGGCCCGATCCCAGCCCCTGGCTGCTGCTGGCGGCCGGTTGGCTGCTGGCCAGCTGGCTGCTGCCCCTGTCCCTGATCGACCTCGACAGCCTCTGGCTGCCGGAACCCCTCTGCCGCTGGGGGGTGCTGCTCGGCCTGGCGGTCACCGCCGCCGTCGGCTTCCAGCAGGGGGCCGAGGTCGGCCGGGCCCTGCTGTTCTCCCACCTGCTGGCGGTGGCCGCCGGCCTGCTGGGCTTCGAGGCCCTCAGCGCCCTGGCCGAGAAGGCCATGGGCCGGCCGGCCCTGGGGCTGGGGGACGCCAAGCTGGCCGCCCTGATGGGGGCCTGGCTCGGACCGCTGGGCCTGGGCCTGGCCGTCAGCCTGTCCGTTCTCGGTGGCGCCCTGATCGGCGGGCTGGCCCGGCTCACCGGTCGGCTCGGCCGCCAGCAGCCTTTCCCCTTCGGCCCCTTTCTCGCCGCCGGTGCCCTGGCCGTCTGGATCGGTGGCCACGCCCCCTGGCTGCGCCTGTGGGGCCTGGGTCTTTAATAACTGGTCAGCCGTCACCCTTGCTTCCGTCGCCCCATGTCCCTGTTCGACTGGTTCGCCGATCGCCGCAAGAACGCCCCGGCCGTGCGGGCCAGCAAGGGGCCTGAAGCCGACGAGGGGGATGGCCTCTGGAGCAAGTGCGCCGAATGCGGCCTGGTGGTCTATCGCAAGGATCTGATCGCCAATGCCAGCGTCTGCAGGGGCTGCGGCCACCATCACCGCATCGACAGCAGTGAACGGATCCGCCTGATCGCCGATGAGGGCAGCTTCGAGCCGATCGATGCCGATCTGGCCCCCACCGACCCCCTGGCCTTCAAGGACCGCCGCAGCTACGCCGACCGGCTGCGGGACACCCAGCGGGCCACGGGCCTGCGGGATGCGGTGGTCACCGGCCTCTGCCGCCTGGAGGGTATGCCCCTGGCCCTGGGGGTGATGGATTTCCGGTTCATGGGCGGCTCGATGGGCTCGGTGGTGGGCGAGAAGCTCACCCGGCTCATCGAGCTGGCCACCGCCCGCCGCTACCCGCTGCTGATCGTCTGCGCCTCCGGCGGCGCCCGCATGCAGGAGGGGATGCTCAGCCTGATGCAGATGGCCAAGGTGTCCGGTGCCCTGCAGCGCCACCGCAGCGCCGAGCTGCTCTACCTGCCCCTGCTCACCCACCCCACCACCGGTGGGGTCACCGCCAGCTTCGCCATGTTGGGCGACCTGATCCTGGCCGAGCCCAAGGCCATGATTGCCTTCGCCGGCAGGCGCGTGATCGAGCAGACCCTCGGCGAGAAGCTGCCCGACGGTTTCCAGACCGCCGAGTACCTCCAGGACCACGGCTTCGTCGACACGATCGTGCCGCGGCCCGAACTGCGCGGCACCCTGGCCACCCTGCTGCGCCTGCACGGCAGCGTGCGCACGGCCCTTCCCGTCGCACCGTGAGGGGGGCCTCCATGGGACGTGTCGCGGGCCGGCTGCTGGCGGTCCTGCTCGTGCTCGGCCTCTGGCTGGCCGCTCCCGCCGCCGTCTGGGCCGGTCCGGTCGACTGGCAGGAGGTGGAGGCCAGCCCTGAGGGCCGCCAGTGGTGGGACTCCGGCAGCCTGCGTTTCGATCGCGAGGGTCGCCTTTCCGTGCTCAGCCGCTTCCAGCCCGCCGCCTCCGCCGATGCGGCCGACGATGCCCGTCCCCCCGTCGGCCAGCTGTACGTGATGCAGCTCGATTGCGACGAGGAGCTCTATCGCGACACGGCCGTCAACGGCCTGCCCCGCTGGGGCGCCACCTGGCAAGCCGCCGCTGGCGACAACCTCACGATCCGGGTGCTGCACGCCGCCTGCGCGGCCGCCCGCCTGTCCCAGGAGAGCGATGCGACGGCCTGACGCTCCCCTGCGGGTTGCCGTCGCCGGCCTCGGCTTCGGCGAAAAGGTGATCCTGCCGGCCCTGCGCGACTGCCCGGTCACCGAACCGGTGGCCCTCTGGCATCCCCGCCCCGAGCGCGCCGCCGCCGCCGGCCAGGCGGCGGAGCTGCCCGCCTTCGATGACTTCGCCGCCCTGCTGGCCGATCCGGCCGTGGAGGCGGTGGTGATCGCCACTCCCCCCGAGCCCCGCTTCGCCCTGGCCAGGGCGGCCCTGGAGGCCGGCAAGCACCTGCTCATGGAGAAGCCGGTGGCGCTGAACGCTGAGCAGGTGGAGGAGCTGCAGCGCCTCGCCATCGAACGGGGCCTGGTGGTGGCGGTCGACTTCGAGTACAGGGCCGTGCCCCATGTCCAGCAGTTGGCCGCCCTGGTCGCCCAGGGGGTGCTGGGGGATCCGTGGCTGGTGACGTTCGACTGGCTGATGTCCAGCCGCGCCGATCCGAGCCGCCCCTGGAGCTGGTACTCCCAGGCGGCCGCCGGCGGCGGCGTGCTCGGGGCCCTCGGCACCCACGCCTTCGATACCCTGCACTGGCTGATCGGCCCCAGCCGCGGCCTCAGCGCCCGGCTGAGCACCGCCATCGCTGAGCGCCCCATCCCTGGCTCCGGCGCCATGGGATTGGTGGATGCCGAGGACAGCGCCCTGATCCAGCTCGACCTCGAAGACGTCCGCGGACGGGCCGTTCCCGCCCAGCTCACCCTCTCCTCGGTGGCCCGGGCGGGAAGGGGCTTCTGGATCGAGCTCTACGGCAGCGAGGCCACCCTGGTGCTGGGCTCCAGCAACCAGGCCGACTACGTGCATGGCATGCAGCTGTGGATGGCCCGGCCGGGCGAAGCCCTGCGGCCCGTCCCGGCCGACCCTGCCCTTGCCTTTGGCCGCACCTGGGAGGACGGCCGCATCGCCCCGGTGCGGCGACTGCTGGGCTGGTGGTCGCAGGCGGTGCGGGAGCGTCGGCCGATGGTGCCTGGACTGGCCGAGGCCGCGACCAGCCAGCGCTGCTGCGACTGGGCCCGCCTGGGAACAGGAGGCCCGTAGGGCATCCCCTAGACTCCCCGTCAGACCCGGCGGGACGACCCCGCCAGCCGTCCTCCGACCACGGTTCTTTCCAACCGTACCCACCCAAAAACCGCGAGATTTCCCATGGCGCTCGTACCGCTTCGTCTGCTGCTCGATCACGCCGCAGAAAACGGCTACGGCATTCCTGCCTTCAACGTCAACAACCTGGAGCAGGTGCAGTCGATCATGGAGGCTGCCTACGAAACCGACAGCCCGGTGATCCTGCAGGCTTCCCGTGGCGCCCGCCAGTACGCCGGCGAAAGCTTCCTGCGCCACCTCATCCTGGCCGCGGTCGAAACCTATCCCGACATCCCGGTGGTCATGCACCAGGACCACGGCAACAGCCCCGCCACCTGCTACGGCGCTGCCGCCAACGGTTTCACCTCGGTGATGATGGACGGCTCCCTCGAGGCCGACGCCAAGACCCCCGCCAGCTACGACTACAACGTGGCCGTCACCAAGGAAGTGGTGGATGTGGCCCACGCCATCGGCGTGAGCGTGGAAGGCGAACTGGGTTGCCTGGGTTCCCTGGAAACCGGCAAGGGTGAGGCCGAGGACGGCCACGGCTTTGAAGGCTCCCTCGACCATTCCCAACTGCTCACCGACCCCGCCGAGGCCGCCGACTTCGTCGCCAAGACCAAAGTCGATGCCTTGGCCATCGCCATCGGCACCAGCCATGGCGCCTACAAGTTCACCCGCAAACCCACCGGTGAAGTGCTGGCCATCTCCCGGATCGCCGAGATCCACAAGGCCATCCCCAACACCCACTTGGTGATGCACGGCTCCAGCTCCGTTCCCCAGGAATGGCTGGACATGATCAACAAGTACGGCGGCGCCATCCCCGAGACCTACGGCGTCCCCGTCGAGGAGATCCAGGAAGGCATCCGCAACGGCGTGCGCAAGATCAACATCGACACCGACAACCGCCTGGCCTTCACCGCCGCCGTCCGGGAAGCCGCCGCCAAGGATCCAGCCAACTTCGATCCCCGTCACTTCAACAAGCCCGCCCGGGCCTACATGAAGAAGGTCTGCCTCGACCGGTACCAGCAGTTCTGGTGTGCCGGCAACGCCAGCAAGATCAAGCAGCGCGACATCAACTACTACGCCGCCCTCTACGCCAAAGGCGCCCTGGATCCCAAGACCGCCGTGGCCGCCTGATTGGCGTCCCGTCAGCGACTCTGCATCGATTCAACGGGGGGGCACGGGCCCCCCTTTTTCATGGCCGGCCGCTTTCTTCCAGACTTGCCCCCCCGACCGAGTCCCTCAGGGCAGCGGCAGGGGCAACGGCGTGCCGTCGGGGAGCGGCGGTTTGGTGGACGCCGCCTCCTTGCCGGTGGGTGCCTCGTCCACCAGCCGGTCGAGGGCCCGGCGCAGGCTGCGCTCCATCACGAAGCGCCGGCCGTCGGTGACCACCACCCGCACCAGGGTGGGCAGGTCGTTGCTCTTGGACTGCAGGTAGATCGGTTCCACGTAAAGCAGACCCTCGCCCACCGGCAACACCAGCAAATTGCCGCGGAACAACCGCGAGCCGAGCCGGTTCCAGAGGCCGAACTGGAAACTGATCGTCGGGTCCTGGTCGATCAGGGCGGTGACCTGCTGGGGGCCGAGCAGCAGCCGTTGCTGGGGGAAGCGCACCAGCTTCAGCTCGCCGTAGTGGGGCGGATCGTTGCGGGCCGCCAGCCAGCCCACCAGGTTGGAGCGCTTCAGCGGGGTGAAGGGCAGCAGCAGCACGAACTCGGAGCGGTCCTCACCGGGCAGTTGCATCGTGAGGTGGTACGGCGACACCGGCACGGTGCTCTCGCCGTAGATCTCGGTGGGCACCGACCAGACATCGTCGCCGTTGTAAAAGGTGCGCACGTCGGTGACGTGGTAACGCAGCAGCCGCTCCGCCTGGATGTCGAACTGGCTCTTCGGCACCCGGATGTGGGCGAGCAGGGCCTTCGGCATGGCCGAAAGCGGTCGGAACAGCTCGGGAAAGGCCCGGATCCAGGTGCGCAGCACCGGATCGCGGGCGTCGTTCACGTAGAACCAGAGTCGGCCGTCGTGGGCATCCACCACCGCCTTCACGGGGTTGCGGAAGTAGCGCAGGCCCTGGGGATTGGGATCGCTGTAGGGGTAGGAGCGGCTGGTGGTGAAGCCATCCAGGAGCCAGTACTGGTATTGCTCCGGCCGGTACCCCGCACTGCCGGCCACCCTTGCCGTAACCAGGTAGGGCTGGCTTTCGAAGCGCAGGAACGGCGCCAGGGCCGTCAGGCGTTGGTTCACCTGCCGCCGCAGCAGCAGCAGCGACCGGTCGGTGAAGGAGCCGGTGAACAGCAGCCGCGGCTCCCGCAGGTAGATCGCCGCCCCCAGCCGGTTGAGGGAATGGGCCAGGGAGATGCCCCGGGTGCCGGTGTAGTGGGTGTAGACGTTCAGTTCCCCCTCCGGATAGGAGAACTCCTTCACCTTGGTGGGGGCGATCGCGTAGGGGGAGGGCCCGGAGGCGAAGTAGAGGCTCGGGCTGCCCACCGGCAGGGCCGCCTGGGCTTCCTGGTCGGTGATGCCCAGCTCGGGGATCCCCTGCACCCGGCCGCTGCTGCCCAGGTCCTTGACGAAGAACAGGGGCAGGCCGTCAGCGCCGAAGGCATTCACCGGCGAGACGGTGAAGCCGTGGCCGTTGGTGAACACCAGGTGGCGGTTCAGCCAGGTGCGCGAGCCGGGGGGAAGGGCGCTGCTGTCCAGTTCCCGGGCCGAGATCAGCACCTGCTGGGAGCCGTCGCGGGCCGACTTGCCCTGGAGCGGATAGCGGTCCACCGCCGCCGAAGGGAAGGTGTAGTACAGCCGCAGTTGCTGCAGCTGGCGGTTGGCGGCCAGCAGGGGCTGGCTGTCCCAGAGGCGGATGTTGTCGAGGGTGCCGGGGGCCTTGGCCAGGTCTGCCTTTGTCAGGCCCTGGCGGGGTTCCAGACGGATGGTGCGCACATGCTCCAGGCCGAAGGCGCGGCGGGTGGCCCGGATGCTGCGCTCCAGGAACGGGGCTTCCACCGCCAGCTCCCTCGGCTGCACCCAGAAGCGCTGGGCCAGGGGCGACAGCACCCACTCACTGATGGGTACCAGCAGGGCGGTGCCGGCCAGGGGCAACAGGGCACCGCGCCGCAGCCAGCCCCGGGGCAGGGGCACCAGCAGGGCGAAGGCCGTCAGCAGCAGCAGCACCGCGAACAGCAGCCGCAGCGGCAGGCGCACGTGCAGATCGACGTAGCCCGCCCCCGAGGCCACACCGCTGCCCTGCACCATCAGATCGAAGGGCGCCAGGGCATTGCTCAGCGCCAGCACGACGGCCAGGGCCGCCACCTGGGGCTGCAGCACTCGCTGCTGGGCCTTGCTGAAGCCATCGAAGCGCAGATCCGACAGGATGCGGCTCTTGCCGATGGTGAGCAGCAGGCAGGCCGCCAGCCCCACCAGCCCCTGGGCCAGGATCACGCTCAGCACCAGCCGCAGGGCCGGCAGCCGCAGCACGGTGAAGGACAGATCGAAACCGGTGAGCGGATCCCCCTCGCCGAAGGGCGTCGCCAGCAGGGCCGGCAGCCACAGGCTCCAGCCCCGTGCCACCGCCGTGGCCGAGCCCGCCAGGGAGGCCGCCAGGGTGATTCGCAGGGTGGTGAGGGGCCACAGCAGCAATGGCAGCAGCAGGCCCCCCGCCAGGCTGGCCACCAACAGGGGCGGCAGATCCCGGAGGACGGAGAAGCCGGTGATCACCTCGCCATTGAACGGGTTCGCGATCAGTCCCCTGGCCTGCACCATCAGGTAGCTCAGGCCGCCTGCCAGCAGCAGCACCAGGCCGATCAGCACCACCACCAGGGCGCCGTTCTGCAGCCGCAGCATGGGCTCCGTGGGCCTGGGGGCCTCCGCACCCTGCTCCCGCAGGCGCCAGCAGCGCTGCAGCTGGGCCAGCTGCAGCACCAGGCCGAGGCCGAAAACCAACGCGAAGGCAGAGACCTGCAGCATCCAGCGCCGCACCAGGATTCCCTGGAAGTCGAACTGGGCGAACCAGAGCCATTCGATGCCCAGCCGGGCCGCAGCCCACAGGGCCAGCAGCAGCCCGAAGGCGATGGCGAGGCCGGCGGCAAGGCGTGGCCCCACGCGGGCCGGCTGGGGGGAGGAATCGGGCACAAGCGGAGCGTAGGCAGAACCCTGCGGGCGACAAGGTGCCGGCTCCAGTCAGCGAGTGACGCCGAGAGACGCCGCCGCGACGGCCGCATCCGGACGGCCGACTTCATACCCGATCCTGGATATCGGCTTTTGGGACAGGCGCTGGCCGTCGCTGTTAGCGTTGCTCCCAGTGACCGGGACCGACTTGACCGCCACCCTTTCCCGCTCCACCTTCACGGGCCTGCGCTGCAAGGAATGCGGTCATCCCTACGAAGCTGGAGCGCGCCACGTCTGCGAAGACGTCTGCTTCGGCCCGCTTGAGGTGGTCTACGACTACGACGCCATCCGCAGCCGGGTCAGCCGCGCCACCATCGAGGCCGGTCCCACCTCCATCTGGCGCTACCGCGAGTTTCTGCCCGTCGAAGGTGACCCCATCGACGTGGGCACCGGCTTCACCCCCCTTCTCAAGGCCGATCGTCTGGCCAGGCGCCTTGGCCTGTCCTCGCTCTATATCAAAAACGACGGCGTCAACATGCCGACGCTGTCCTTCAAGGACCGCGTCGTCTCGGTGGCCCTCACCCGCGCCCGGGAGCTGGGCTTCACCACCGTCAGCTGTGCCTCCACCGGCAACCTGGCCAATTCCACCGCGGCCATCGCCGCCCACGCCGGCCTGGAATGCTGTGTCTTCATCCCCAGTGATCTCGAACTGGGCAAGGTGCTGGGCACCCTCGTCTACAACCCCACCCTGATGGCGGTGAAGGGCAACTACGACCAGGTCAACCGTCTCTGCTCCGAGGTGGCCAACACCTACGGCTGGGGCTTCGTCAACATCAACCTGCGCCCCTATTACTCCGAAGGCTCCAAGACCCTCGGCTACGAGGTGATTGAGCAGCTCGGCTGGCAGCTTCCCGACCACATCGTCGCGCCCCTGGCCTCCGGCTCCCTGTTCACCAAGATCCGCAAGGGCTTCGACGAGTTCATCAAGGTGGGTCTGGTCGAGGAGAAGCCCGTGCGCTTCAGCGGCGCCCAGGCCGAGGGCTGCTCGCCCATCGCCCAGGCGTTCGCCGCCGGCCGCGATTTCATCACCCCGGTCAAGCCGAACACCATCGCCAAGTCGATCGCCATCGGCAACCCCGCCGACGGCCCCTACGCCATCGACATCGCCAACCGCACTGGCGGCACCATCGCGGCGGTCACCGATGAGGAGATCATCGACGGCATCAAGCTGCTGGCCGAGATGGAGGGGGTGTTCACCGAGACCGCCGGTGGCACCACCATCGCCGTGCTCAAGAAGCTGGTGGAACAGGGCAAGATCGACCCCTCGGAAACCACCGTTGCCTACATCACCGGCAACGGCCTCAAGACCACCGAAGCGATCGCCTCCTGCATCGGTGCGCCGTACACCATCGAGCCGCAGCTTGCCAGTTTCAATGCCGCCTGGGAGCAGTCCCAGGCCTCCCATGGGAGCAAGGCCACGCCGGCCTGAAGCTCCCGTTTCCCTTCCTTTCCTGCCCCACCGACCGATTCCATGGCCATCCAGGTTCTGATCCCCACGCCCCTGCAGAAGTTCACCAACGACGAGGCCAGCGTCAGCCTTGAGGCCGCCAGCATCGATGGCCTGCTCCAGGCCCTCGAAGGCCGCTACCCCGGCATCCAGGCCCGTCTGTGTGATGAGAACGGCAAGCTGCGTCGCTTCCTCAACCTGTACGTGAACAGCGAGGACATCCGCTTCCTGGACAATCAGGCCACGCTGCTCAGCGACGGCGACGAAGTGAGCATTGTGCCGGCCGTCGCTGGCGGCTGAACGCGCCCCCTGCAAGGAGAGCGCCCCCGCCGGGAGAGCGCCCCTGCCGGGAGAGCGCCCCCCGCCGGGAGAGCGCCGACGATGGAAAGAAATCCATAAGATCTGTCAACGATTGCAACCTGATCCCATGGGGCAGATCCAAGCGTCCAGGCCCCCCAGCCCCGCCGCCATCGCCGGGGGCCACGACTGGCACTCTGAAACCCTGCTGTTCGACTACCGCCAGGCCGCCAACCCGATCCGTCCCGGTCTCACCGAGCCGATTCCTGAGGGCCGCTGGGGCCCCGATCTGCATGCCACGGGTCCAACGGCGGTTCTTCCCCTCGACCTCAGCGCCCGTCTCGGCTGCCCCTCCCCCGCCACAAGCCCGGCCCTGAGCGCCAATTTCGTGCGGATCCTCCGTGGCGAATCGGTCGGGGTGGCCGCCAACGCCACCAGCTCCCTCTTCTACGTGTACCGGGGCTCTGGCCGCTGCCACTGCCTCTCCAGTGCCGGGGATGAACCCCTCGATCTGGGCTGGGGCCGCGGAGATCTGTTCGTCCTGCCGGCCGGACTGCAGCCTCGGCTGGAAGCCTCCGAGGAGAGCGTCCTCTACTGGATCCACGACGGGCCCCTGCTCACCTTCCTCGGGGTGCGGGCCGAATCCCCCCGTTTCACCCCCAGCCATTACCCGGCCGCCTGGCTCGATGAGGAGCTGGCAGAGCTGGCAGCGGATCCCAGCAGCGCCCGCAGCAATCGCCTCAGCCTGCTGATGGCCAACCGTGCCCTGCCGGCAAGCCGCACCGTGACCCACACCCTCTGGGCCATGTACGGACTGGTGCCGGCCGGAGCGGTACAGCCCCCCCATCGGCACCAGTCCGTCGCCCTCGACCTGGTGATCGACTGCCAGCCGGGCTGCGCCACCCTCTCCGGTCCCGACCTCAATCCCGACGGCACGATCCGCAACCCTCTGCGGATGGAATGGGAGCCGGGCGCCGCCTTCGTGACGCCGCCGGGACACTGGCATTCCCATGTCAATGAAAGCGGCCATCCGGCCCGGCTGCTGCCGATTCAGGACGCCGGGCTACACACCTATCTGCGCAGCCTGGACATCCGCTTTGCCTCCGGCCTGGGCGGCGAGGGCTGAACCACTGCGGGCCTCATGGGCCTCCACCAGGGTGCGGAAGCTGTCGCCGTCGATGGTTTCCAGCTCGATCAGCTGGTTGACCAGCTCATCGATCAGCTCGCGGCGGGGGGTCAGCACCGCCACGGCCCTCTCCAGGGCCTCGCAGGCGAGCTGGCGCACCTGCTCGTCGATGCGGTTGCCGGTGCGCACCGAGGTGTGGGGACTGGAGCGGATCCAGTCGCGGCCAAGGAACACCTCCTCCCCCTCCTCCTCAAGGGCGAAGCTGCCGAGGCTGGAGAAGCCGTAGCGCATCACCATGTCGCGGCAGATGCGCCGGACCAGCTGCAGGTCGCTGCTGGCCCCCTGGGTCACCTCGCTGGGGCCGAACACCACCAGTTCGGCGGCCCGGCCGCCGAGGGCCACCACCAGCCGAGCCCGCAGGTAGGCCTTGCTGATCAGCCCGGAATCGAGGATGTCCTCATCGGGCATGGTGCGGGCGAAACCACCGACGCCGCCGGCCCTGGGCAGCAGGGTCACCTTGTCGAGCTTGTCGGCGTGGGGCACCAGGGTGGTCAGCAGGGCGTGGCCGATCTCGTGGTAAGCGATCAGCCGCTTCTTGGCGCTGTCCTGCAGCGGGGCGGCGGTCAGCCCCATGGTGATGCGTTCGAGGGCGTCACCGATGGCCTCGTCATCCACCTGGCTTTTCTGGCGCCGGGCGGTGAGGATGGCCGCCTCGTTGAGCAGGTTGGCCAGGTCGGCACCGGAAAAACCAGGGGTGCGGCGCGCCCAGTCGGCCATCGACACCTCCTCGGCCAGGGGCCTGGTGCGGGCGTGGACCGAGAGGATCTCCTCGCGCCCGGCGCGGTCGGGCAGATCGACGCTGATGCGGCGATCGAAGCGACCCGGCCGCAGCAGGGCCGTGTCAAGCACGTCGAGACGGTTGGTGGCGGCCAGCAGGATCACCCCCGAGTTGTCCTCGAAGCCATCCATCTCGGTGAGCAGCTGGTTGAGGGTCTGCTCCCGTTCGTCGTTGCCGCCGCCGATCCCCGCCCCCCGCTGGCGTCCCACGGCATCGATTTCATCAATGAAGATGATGCAAGGGGCCTTGGCCTTGGCCTGGCGGAACAAATCCCGCACCCGGCTGGCGCCCACGCCCACGAACATCTCCACAAACTCGGTGGCGGCCATCGAGAAGAACGGCACGCCGGCTTCACCGGCGATGGCCCGGGCCAGCAGCGTCTTGCCGGTGCCGGGGGGACCGACCAGCAGCACCCCCTTGGGGATGCGGGCGCCGATGGAGGTGAACCGTTCCGGGGTCTTGAGGAAGGTGACCACCTCCTGCAGTTCCTCCTTGGCCTCGGCGATGCCGGCCACATCCTCGAAGCGCGTCGTGATCGCCCCTTCCTCCTGGAGACGGGGCTGGCTGCGGCCGAAACCCATCGCCTTGTTGGCCACCTGGGCGGAGCGCCGCACCAGCAACACCAGGCCGGCGATCAGCAGCACCACCAGCAGGCCGTTCGTGACCAGCCCGGCCATGGCGTCGTCGCGCTGCTCATCCCGAACCGCCAGGGGCACCCTGGCCTGTTCGGCGGTGCGCAACAGCTGCTGGTTGTCGCTGAAGACCGCCACCTGGCGGCTGCGGCCGTCGGTGAAGGTGGCGGTCACCACCCGCTGGGCGGGGGAGAGCTCCAGGCTCTTCACCTTTCCGGCCTCGATGTCCCGCAGCAGCTGGCTGTAGGAGGGCGCAGAGGAGGACTGTCCCCCGAGACTGAAGCCAGGTTGCACCGGTGGGGCTGGTTTGGCCGGCTCCGGAGGAGAACTGCTGCTCACAGGCCTGGCTTCCTTATCAGGAATGGACTGTAGCCATTTGACGAAAGGCGAGTCGGCGGCGGAGGATCATCGTTTGGCAACGAGATAGCCGGATGGCCGTACCCAAGAAGAAAACCTCCAAAGGCAAGCGCAACCAGCGCCACGCCCACTGGAAGGCCAAGGCCGGTGTGGCGGCCCAGAAGGCCATGTCACTGGGCAAGGCCGTCCTGAGTGGTCGCGCCCAGGGCTTCGTCTACCCGATCGCCGAAGACGCCGAAGCCAGCGAAGAGAGCTGAGTCCCCAGGGGGCGGCAACGCCTCCTGCCATCGAGGATCACACCGCCTTGCAGCTCCAGGGATGGCTGCCGCTTGAGCAGCGGGTCCTGGTAGAGCGCCGGTGGGAGTGAACGGACCGTGGCCCGCACCAGTCCATCGAGCTGGTCGGCCCTGAGCCAGCCCCCACCGGTACGCCGTTGTCTGGCTTCGGCCTGGAAGCGCCAGCGGCGCGGCAGGCTCCAGCTCTGCGGACGCAGCAGCCACAGCCCATCACAGGCCTCCCAGAGGTCCCGGTAGCTCGCCAGATGGCGGTCCCAGAAAGGCAGCCACTGGTGTTCCTCGGTGGTCAGTTCCTCCAGACCAGCCCCGCTCTGCAGCCGCGCCTCCAGGGCCTGTGGGCCAAGGGCCCGGCATCCCATCAGCCAGCCCTCGATCACCAGGGCGTCCGCGGGCTGTTCCCGCCACCCGGATCGTTCCCCTTCGCCTCCTGCCAGCGTCTTGTCGAAGCGGGGCAGCCGCAGCGGGCCCCCGGCGCGCCAGGCCTCCAGCGCCGCCAGCAGCAGCGGCAGGTCGTGGCTGCCGGGTGGCACCCTGCTGACGCCGAAGGGATTGCCCGCCAGCACCTGGCGCCGTTGTTCGGCGGGCAAGTAGAGGTCGTCGATCGAGGCCACCACGAGCCGCAGGCCGCCAAGGGGGGCCAGGCGCTCCAGGGCGCGGCCCAGGCTGGTCTTGCCGGCACCCACCGGCCCATTCAGGGCCAGGACCGGTCGCCGCTGGCTGGCTCCGCTGACAAGGCCGTCCTCGAGCCGCCGCAGCAGCGGCAGGGCCAGGTGCCGCAGCAGGCTGGGGTGAACCGGACCGAGGTCGCCGGCCCGCTCCAGCCGCCGTTCCCAGGCCGCCGCCGGCTCAGGTCCCAACCTTGAAGGCCTCCAGCACGATCGAGTAGGTGGCGCCGATGCGGAGGTTGTCGACGATCACCCAGCACAGGGGGGGCTCGGCCGGCACCAGGCGGCTGCGCAGCCGCACCAGTGTTTCGATGACCAGCAGCAGGCTGAGCACCACGGCCGGCCTTCCCCCTGGGGAGGTGATCAGCAGAAAGCTGGTGAGGTTCTGACCGGCGAAGAATCCCAGCAGCAGGGCCAGGGCCGCCAGACTGCCGGTCCGCCAACTGCGCCGCACCTGGCCGGTCAGCCTTGAACCCAGCCGGCTGATCAGGCCGTGGAAACGGGTGCGCTGTACCGGGAGGCGGGTCATCGCGGATCGAGCAGGCGCTGCAGCCACGACAGCGTCACCTGGGGGCCGGGGCAAGCCGGACCCTGGCGCACCACCACCGCCCCCTCGCTTTCCTCCAGGTTCTCGACCACGGCCCGGGCGGCGCTGAAGGCTCTGGCCGGTTGCTCCCGGCTCGCCACACTCAGGCAGACCAGGCAGGGCAGGCCGGCGCCGCTGGCGGCCGCCAGACCGGCCGGGGAGTCCTCCAGCACCAGGATCCCCTGATCACCAGCCCTCAGGCGTTGCAGGGCCAGCCGGTAGGCCTCCGGATCGGGCTTCTTGCGTTCCACGTCCTCGCCGCAGATCCAGAACTCGAAGGCTCCGGCCACCCCGGGCGGCGCGCCTTCGAGCAGGGAGGTCACGGCACGGCGCCCACTGGTGGTGACGATCGCCTGGTGCAGGCCCGCCGCGGCGGCCGCCTGCACCAGGCGGGCCACCCCCGGCCTGAGGGCCAGCCCGCCCAGGCGCACCAGATCGGTGTAAAGGGTCTGCTTGTGGCGTTGCAGTTCCGCCACCCGCTCCGGCTCGGGGGCGCGGCCTTCTGCCTGCTCCAGAAAACGGGTGATCCGTTCGTGGCCGCCACTCACTTCCAGCAGCCGGGCGTAGGTGGGCCGGTCCCATCGCCAGGGCAGACCGGCGGCCGCGAAGCTGCGGTTGAACGCCACCCTGTGGCCCTCGAACTCCGTTTCGGCCAGGGTGCCATCCACGTCCCAGAGCAGGGCCGTCAGGGCCGGGGCCATCGGATGCCACACGTGTTGCCATCGCAAGGCTAAGGGGTGCGTCGCGCGGCCCCGCCTCCCACAATGCGAAGGCCCCGCCCGTCGATCGTTGCTCCCTGCCGTCGACGAGCGACGCTGGCTGCTGCCCACTCCGCTGGGCGGCGATGACCCGGCCTCGGCCAGCCGGGAGCCCGGCGGCGCGCTGCCCGAGGAACTGCTGGCGATCCTGCGGCGTCGCGGCCTGCTGACGGCAGCGGCGGTGCATGAGCTGCTCGAACCCGAGGCCGCCCCTGATTCCGACGCCCATTTCCCCAGCCTGGAGATCGCGGTCGAGCGGCTGGTGCGTTGCTGCCAGACGGCCGAGCCGGTGGCCATCTGCGGCGACTACGACGCCGACGGCATGACCAGCACCGCCCTGCTGGTGGGGGTGTTGCAACGCCTCGGCGCCCGGCCCCGGGCCGCCATCCCGAGCCGCATGGAGGACGGTTACGGTCTCAACGCGGCCATGGTGGAGCGGCTGGCGGCCGAGGGGGTACGGCTGCTGATCACCGTGGATAACGGGGTGGCCGCCACCGAGGCCCTCGAGCGGGCCGCCGCCCTCGATGTGGAGGTGATCCTCACGGATCACCACACCCTGCCTCCCCAGCTGCCGTCGCACCTGGCCCTGCTGCACCCGGCCGTCACCCCGGAAGGCTCCCCCTACCGCGGCCTGGCGGGCGTCGGGTTGGCCCACGTGCTGGCCACCGCCCTTTGCCGGCGGCTCAACAATCGCCAGGGGCTGGAGATCGCCCTCAACCTGTTCTGCATCGGCACGATTGCCGACATGGCTCCGCTGCAGGGGGTGAACCGCCGCTGGTTGCTGGATGGCCTGCCCCTGCTGGGCCGCAGCCCCCTGCCGGGCCTGCAGGCCCTGCGGCAACTGGCGGGTCTGGAGAAGCACCGGGTCGATGCGGAGGCGGTGGGCTTCCAGCTGGCCCCCCGCATCAATGCCGTGGGCCGGCTGGGCGATCCCCAGCTGGTGGTCGACCTGCTCACCACGGAGGATCCGGAGCAGGCTTTGGAGCTGGCCCGCTCCTGTGAAGCCCTCAACCGCCAGCGCCGGGAACTCTGCGGCGCGATCGAGGCGGAGGCCCTGGCCCTGCTGGAGGCCGACGGTCCCCGCCGGCCCGCCTTCCTGCTGCTGGCCCAGGGCCACTGGCACCACGGCGTCATCGGCATCGTCGCCTCCCGGCTGGTGGAGCGTTTCGGCCGACCGGTGGCCCTGCTGGCGGCGGAGGGGGGCGGTCGCCTGCGGGCTTCGGTGCGGTCGCCGAAGGGCTTCGCCGTGGATGCGGCCCTGAGCGCCTGCGCCGAGCTGCTGGAGCGCCACGGCGGCCATCCGGCCGCCGGTGGCTTCACGGTGCGGGCCGAGAACGTGGCTGCCCTGCAGGAACGCCTCGAGGCTCTGGCCGGCACCTGGCTGGAGGCGGCGGGGGATGGGCGCGCCGTCGAACCCGAGGCCCTGCTGCGGCTGGAGCGCATCGATCGGGAGTTCTGGCACCACCTGCAACGGCTGGCCCCCTTCGGCATTGGTAACCCCACACCCCTGTTCTGGACCAGTCGCTGCCAGGTGGTGGAGCAGAAGGTTCTGCGTGGTGGTCACCTGCAACTGCAGCTGGCCCAGGGGGATGCGCGGCTGCGGGCGATCGGCTGGCGCTGGCAGGGACCCAGCCAGTGGGCTGGCCCGGTGGATGTGGCCTTCCGGCTGCGCCGCGATGACTGGCAGGGTGTGGAACGGTTCCAGCTGGAACTCGAGGCGATCCGCTGCAGCGGCGGCGATGGGGTGGTCCTGCAGCGGCGGGATCGCACCTACTGGTGCCGGCGCCAGGGCGACACCCTCGTGATCACCAACGCCGCCGGCGAGGAATTGCGCTCAGCCATCCACCCGGATTCCGGCGCACTCGCCGATGCAGCGGATTCGCCCCACCCCTACGTGCAGGGCCTGTTGCGGGAGGCAGCCATGGCCCTGGGGATGGCGGCAGGATGAGCCGCCATCGCTTCGGCCTGCTGCGTTCCCTCGTCCAGCTGGCGCTGCTGGGGGCCCTGGTGGGGCTGGCCTGCTGGCCCCTCAACCGCATCGACCTGCTCCAGGACCGTTTGCTCTCGGTCCTGCCGGCGTTCAGCGGCGGCCCCTGGAGCGGCCCTGGCTGGCTGTTGGCCCTGGCGCCGATCCCCCTGGTGCCGCTGTTGCTCTGGTTCCAGCGGGGCCCCTGGCGCCGCGGCGCCGGCTCGGGCATCCCCCAGGTGATGCTCTGCCTGGAGGATCCCCATCGCGGCGCCCAGCTGCTCAGCGCTGCACCCACCGGGGAACGGCTGGGGCTCTGGACCGTGGCCAGCCTGGCCCTGATGCCCCTGGGCCGGGAGGGTCCCGTGGTGGAGGTGGGCGCCTCGGTGGGCCAGGCTCTGCTGCGGCGCTGGCCGGGCCTGCTGCACCGGACCAGCCGGGGCCATCTGCTGGCCGGTGCGGCCGGTGCCGGTCTGGCTGGCGGCTTCAACACGCCCCTGATGGGGGTGATCTTCGTGGTCGAGGAGCTCACCTGCAGCTTTCAGAAGCGGTTGGTGTGGCCGGCCCTGGTGCTGGCCAGTGCGGCGGCGCTGGTGAGCAACCTGGGTGGTCAGCCGATGTTCGCCCTGGGGATCAACGCCAGCCCCGTGACGGAACTCGACCAGCTGCTGTGGGCGATTCCCATCGGCCTCGGCGGCGGCCTGCTCGGTGGTGGCTTCGCCTGGCTGCTGGTGCGGGCCACAGCCCTGATCACCCCCATCGCCCGCCGCTGGCCCCTGCGTCTCGGCCTGGCCGCAGGCCTGGTGCTGGCCCTGTTGGCCCTGCTCACCGGCGGCGCCAGCGGCGGTGATGGGGAAGCGCTGATGCGCCTGGTCCTCGACCAGGACGCCGACACGACGCTCGACTGGCACTGGTTGGCCCTGCTGACCGCACGGCTGCTCGGACCGGTGCTGGCCCTGGCGGCGGGAATCCCCGGCGGCCTGATCGATCCGGCCTTTGCCCTCGGGGGCGTGTTCGGAGCGGGGGTGGTGCGGGCCCTGGCCGGCGACCCCCACCTGGGCCTGGCCCTGGGCATGGCGGCCGGGCTGGCGGGGGCCACCCAGCTGCCGGTCATGACGGTGGCCTTCGCCATCCGTCTGGCGGGTGACCAGCAGCTCCTACCTGGCTTGGTGGCCGCCGCCGCCATCGCCACCTACACCGGCCAGGCGATGCAGGGCCGGCCGGTGTATCACGCCCTGGCCGACCTGCTGATGCCCGTGGGCTCAGAGGGCGCCGCGGCGGTAGTAGAGGATGAAGATCACGGCCGGACCGGCCAGGGTGATCAGGGCCAGGGCGCCGAAGTTGGAGATGAGATGGAAGTCGATACCCATGGGGCGTCAGCTGGCGAAAAGGACGATCGCAACGGAGTGTAAGTCGCCTGTGGGTGACATCCATGACCGGGCCACGGGGTCGTGATCGGTTGTGATGGCTGGCTCCAGCCGCGGGGTGGCCGTGGGGTGTGAGTGAATGGGTCAACCCGATGCGCTCCGTTGCCCCGATCCGAGCACTGGCATTGCATCAGCGGCTGCGGGTCCTGCTGCCGTCTCGATCCGGCCCTCAGGGGCGACGCGATCGAGGCCCTCGACCCCGAGCAGCAACAGCTCTACCTCTCGATGGTGGGTGAGGACGGCTGGTGCCGCCACTTCGACACCGGCTCCCGTCGCTGCCGCATCTATGCGGAGCGGCCCGATTTCTGCCGGGTGGATCAGCTGGTGGCCCTGTTCGGCCAGCCCGGCGATGATCCCGAGGCCCTGGCCATCGCCTCCTGCAAGGAACAGATCCGTGCCGAGCTGGGCGGCCGCCACACCGTGATGCACCGTTTCCTGCGGACGATCCGTCAGCCGTCATGACCAGCGCCCCCGACGCCCCCGATCAGCCCACGCCGCCGCCGGAGACGGGCGACACCCCGGCCCCCTCCAGCTGGATCACCGTGTTCGTCAGCACGGCCACCACCGTGTTTCTGGCGGAACTGGGCGACAAGACCCAGCTGGCCGCCCTGCTGCTGTCGGCCCAGTCGGGCCGCCCGTTCATCGTGTTCGTGGGCGCCTCGCTGGCCCTGATCTGCTCCAGCCTGGTGGGGGTGCTGCTGGGCCGCTGGCTCTCCACCGTCATGCCCGCCCACCAGCTGGAGCGGGCGGCGGGAGTGCTGATGGTGGCCCTGGGCCTGTGGCTCGGCCGTCAGGCGGTGCTGCACCTGGCGCCCGTGCACCTGCTCACGTCCTGAGATCCCCATGCCGTTCGCCCTGCTCGCCTCCACCTTCGCCACCGTCTTTCTTGCCGAGCTCGGCGACAAGACGCAACTGGCCATCGTCAGCATCAGCGGCACCTCCAACCGGCCCGGGGCCGTCTTCGCCGGCAGTGCCACCGCCCTGGTGCTGGCCAGTCTGGTGGGGGCGGCGGCAGGAGGTTCCCTCTCCAGCGTCATCCCCACCGATGGCCTGCAGCTGGCCGCCGCTGCGGGCTTCCTGATCATCGGCAGCCGCCTGATCCTGCGCTCCGGCGCGGGGAGCAGCGAGGACGCCGACACCCCCGCTCCTTAGAGTCGCCGGATGACGTCCGCCGCGATGGCGAGCGCCTCGGGCCATCCAGCCACCAGCGGGGCCGCCGAACCCCCGTCGGGCTCCGGACCAGCCTGGCAACCCCGCTGCCCCACCAGCGCCATCCCCTGCGTACCCCCCCTTCCGATGAAGTTCACGGTCGCCGACCTGCTCGACCATCTCTCCACGACCGATGCGGTGGCCCTCGCCAAGCTGGAGAAGTCTCTGGGTCTCACCACCAAGTCCTGCAAGCAGCAGTTGCGCATCGGCCTGGAGGCCCTGCAGCGTCTGGGGCTGGTGGAGGAGGACGCCGATGGCCTGCGCGCACGCGAGACCCCCGAGTTGATCCCGGCCCGCCTGCGTTGCTCCAGCAAGGGGTTCTGTTTCGCCCTGCGGGAGGACGGCGGAGAAGACATCTACATCCGTGACCACCAGCTCAACCACGCCTGGAACGGGGACCGGGTGCTGGTCCGGATCACCCGTGAGGGGGGCCGGCGCCGCTCCCCGGAAGGGGGGGTCCAGTGCATCCTCGAGCGCCATACCCCCAGCCTGCTGGCCCAGGTGGAACGCCAGGACGGCCAGCTGGTGGCCGTTCCCCTCGACGACAGGCTGCTGACCTCCGTGGCCCTGACGGAGGACGATGCGGTCCACCTCGACCCGCCCGAGGAGGCGGTGGTGGAGGTGAAGATCGACCGTTTCCCGGTGGCCCAGTTCGGTCCTGCCGGCCATGTCGCCCGCAGCCTGCCGGTGCATGGCGGTGAGGCCGCCGACACCGACCTGCTGCTGGCCAAGCACCGCCTGCAGGAACGGCCGGCCTGCCCCCGTACGACCCTCAAGCAGCCCGTCGCCAAGGGCCGTGCCGATCTGACCGCCTTGCCGACCCTGCTGCTGGAGGCCTGGGAGGGTGCTGAGGCCCCCGGTCTTCCGGCGGTGTCCCTGGAGGAGCGGGAAGGGGGCTGGCGGCTGTGGGTGCACAGCCCCGCCATCGCCGAGCGGATCGGCATGGGCAACAGCCTCGACAGCTGGTTGCGGGACCAGGGTGAGGCGATCTGTGTGGGACGCCGCTGGCTTCCCCTGCTGCCCCCGGCCCTGGCCAAGGCCAGCGGTTTCCGTCCTGGTGAAAGCCAGGCGGCCGTCTCGGTGGCCCTGGAGCTGGATGGGGAGGGGAACCTCGAACACTTCCGCTTCAGCCTGAGCCAGGTCAGTCCCGATGCCCGGGTCGACCGGGCTTCCCTGCAGGCCCTGGCTGAGCGCAAGCCCAAGGCCCGCACCACCCCCGCGCCCCTCAAGGCCCTCAAAGACCATCTGCCCCTGCTGGAGCATCTGGTGCAGCTGAGTGGCCTGCTGCGCCAGCGGCGCCTGGCGGCGGGTTCGATCGACCTGGATCTGCCGATGCCTGCGATCGACAGCCTGGGCGATCTGCAGGTGCCCGCACCGGATGCGGCCCAGCAGGGCTGGCTGGTGGAACTGCCCGCCGAGGATCCGGTGGCGATGCTGCGGGAAGCTGTCCTGGTCGCCCACCGGGCCCTGGGTCGCCACCTGCTGGCCCTGGAACTGCCCGCCCTGTTTGCCCTCAACCCGGCCCCGGAGGCCACCGAGATCAACGACGTGGCCAAGGCGGCCCTGGCCCTGGACATCCCGATGGAGCTCAGCGCTGATGGCAATGCCAGCGCCGCCGAACTGGCCGCCGTCTTTGCCGCCACCGACCGCGGCCGTCCCCTGCAGCAGCAGCTGCGTGATGCCCTGAGGCCGGTGCAGCTGGCGCCCGAATCCGGCCCCCACGCCGTGGCGGGGGAGGCGATCGCCCTGGCGCCCTGGTGCTGCCCGGGGCTCCACTACGCCGACCTCTGGAACCAGCAGCTGCTGGTGACCCTGCTGGTGGATGGCAAGGACCGGCCCAGCGTGCGCCACAAGATCAGCACCGACCTGTCCAGTGACACCTGCCATGGCAGCACCGACTGGCCCCTGCTCACCCCTGGCCAGCTGGCCCCCTACCAGCAGGGTCTGGAGCATGGTCTGGCCCAGCGCCTCAATGGCCGCAGCCGCTTCCTGCAGGAACTGCAGTCCGATGCCCTGGCCCTGGCCCAGGCCCGCCACACCGAGCCCCTGGTGGGCCAGACCCTGCCTGGGGTGATCAGTGGCGTGCAGAGCTACGGCTTCTTCGTCGAGGTCCCCCCGTCCCAGGTGGAGGGCCTGGTGCACGTCAGCTCCCTCAAGGACGACTGGTACGAATACCGCTCCCGCCAGAACCGCCTGGTGGGCCGCAAGTTCCGTCGCACCTACATGGTGGGGGACGGGGTGGACGTGGAGATCCAGAAGGTCGACGCCCTGCGCCATCAGATCGACCTGGCCGTGCTCCAGCCCGAAACCTTCGAGCAGGACGGTGACGACGGCGCCACGGACAACGACTTCTCCCTGCCCGAGAGCGAGGGCTGAGCCGCCCATGGCGCCTGCCTCGCTTCCCGTGGTTCTGGCGGTGTCCGGCGCCTCCGCCCAGCCCCTGGCCGAGAGGGCCCTGCAACTGCTCCTCGAGGACGACCAGTCGGTCGAAATGGTGACCAGCCGCGGCGCCATCGGCGTCTGGCAGGCGGAGATGGGCCTGCGGGTGCCGTCCGAGCCCGATGCCCAGGAGCGGTTCTGGCGCGATCGTACCGGCTGCACGACCGGCCGGCTCCACTGCCACCGCTGGAACGACCAGGCTGCCGCCATCGCCAGCGGCAGCTACCTCACCCGCGGCATGGTGATCCTGCCGGCCAGCATGGGCACGGTGGGGCGGATCGCCTCCGGGGTGGCCCTGGATCTGATCGAACGGGCGGCCGATGTCCATCTCAAGGAGGCCCGCCCCCTGGTGATCGCGCCGCGGGAATTGCCCTGGAACCTGGTGCATCTGCGCAACCTCACCCGCCTGGCCGAGGCCGGTGCCCGCATCGCTCCCCCGGTGCCGGCCTGGTATCACCAACCCACCACGATCGGTGAGATGGTGGACTTCCTGGTGATCCGCGTCTTCGACACCCTGGGCCTCCAGCTGGGTTCCCTGCAGCGCTGGCAGGGGCCCGTGGCCCGCTCTGCTGCGGACGAAGCCACCACCCCCTGACGCTCCAGACCGTGTTGCACCGCCTGTTGCTGCTGCCCCTGCTGTCGCCCCTGCTGGTGACCCTGCTGGTGGCGGCCCTCAACCCCAGGCCCACCCTGCCCCTGCGGTTGCTCACCTGGCAGACGCCCGCGTTGCCGATTGGCCTGTGGATGGCGATCGCCGCCGGGGGTGGTGCGGCCCTGAGCGCCAGTGCCACGGCCCTGGCCCTGCGCCAGGGGGACCGCCCGTCCTTGCGCCGCACCGTCCGCCGTCGTCAGGAGCAGGAGCCCTGGACAGCCCCCTGGGGCGGCAGCACCGAGGCGCGATCCACCCCCAGGCCCCCCCGCACCGGCGACGCCCCTGCCGCCGCTGCGCCCGCCGGCCCCAGCCGTGCCCCCGGCGAGCCGGCCCCCACGGTTTCGGTGCCCTACCGGGTGCTGCACCGCCCCGAGGGCGGCGCCCCCAGGCCCTTCCGTCCCGAGCCGGCTTCGGGCTCGCGTCCTGCCGCCGTGGCCAGCGTTGATGACGACTGGGGCGATGGGGATGGTGAGGAGTGGTGAGTCCCGTCTCCGCGCACACCTGAGGCTGGAGCACGCTGCCTAAAGTTCCCGCACCATCGCGCCCAGGGATCGCTCCGGTGACCGAGACCCCCAGCAACACACCCGATCCCGTCGCCACCCCGCCGGAGGAGAAGACCACCGCGCCGGAGGCGAAGCCCGCTACGCCGGAGGCGAAGGCAGCCGCTCCGAAGGCGAAGCCCCCCGCCCCGGAAGACAAGCCCTTCGAGGCGTTCGTGCCGGAGTTGCTGCTGCCGGCCCTGATCAAGGAGATCCAGGCCTACGGCGGTCCCTCGCCGGAGCTGGCCTTCGAGCAGGGCGCCATGCCCGTGGTGGGGGCCGACTGCTGGATGGTCCGCGGCAAGCTTCCCGGCGAGCGACGGTTCTGGCTCTGCTTCACCCAGCCGGACATCAGCTCCGCCAAGACCATCGCCCTGACGGAAGGGGGGGGCAGCCCCAGCCTGCTGGAGTCGTTCCTGATCGACGAGAAGAAGATGACCCTCCAGCTGCTGGTGTCAAGGGTCGTGCAGCGCCTCAACGGCCAGAAGTGGCTCGGCCCCAACTGAGCTCCCGAACCCTTCGCTGGGTTCACATCCGCGGCTTCACATCCGGACCGATCGCGGGGATCGATGCCTACGATGGCGGCCGAGCTCTCTGAACGTCCAGCGCGATGGTGCCTCCCACCACCCAAGCCCCCACCGCCCCCCGGGTGGGCACCCCGGATGCCCCGGCCATCAAGGACCCGGTGAAGGACACGATCCTCACCCCGCGCTTCTACACCACGGATTTCGACGCCATGGCGGCGATGGATCTGCGGCCCAACGAAGTGGAACTGGAGGCCATCTGCGAGGAGTTCCGCAAGGACTACAACCGCCACCACTTCGTCCGCGATGGCCAGTTCGAAGGCGCCGCCGACAAGCTCGATCCGGAAACCCGCCGGGTGTTCGTCGAGTTCCTCGAGCAGAGCTGCACCTCTGAGTTCTCGGGCTTCCTGCTCTACAAGGAGCTGAGCCGCCGCATCAAGGAGCGCAACCCCCTGCTGGCGGAATGCTTCGCCCACATGGCCCGCGATGAGGCCCGCCATGCCGGCTTCCTGAACAAATCGATGGCCGATTTCGGCCTGCAGCTCGACCTGGGCTTCCTGACGGCCACCAAGGCCTACACCCACTTCCAGCCCAAGTTCATCTTCTACGCCACCTACCTCTCCGAGAAGATCGGCTACTGGCGCTACATCGCCATCTACCGCCACCTGGAGCAGCACCCCGAGAGCAAGATCTTCCCGATCTTCAACTTCTTCGAGAACTGGTGCCAGGACGAGAACCGCCACGGGGACTTCTTCGACGCCCTGATGAAGGCCCAGCCGGACACGGTGCGTGGCCTCACGGCCCGCCTCTGGTGCCGCTTCTTCCTGCTGGCCGTGTTCGCCACCATGTACGTGCGTGACGTGGCCCGCAAGGAGTTCTACGAAGCCCTCGGGCTCGATGCCCGCACCTACGACAAGTACGTGATCGCCAAGACCAACGAAACCTCTGCCCGGGTGTTCCCCGTGGTGCTCAACGTCGAGCACCCCGAGTTCTACGAGCGGCTGGAGAAGCTGGTGCAGAACAACGCCGCCCTCGATCGGGCCGACCGTTCCGGCGCCCCGGCGCCGGTGCGTGCCCTGCGCAAACTGCCCCACTGGGTCGGCAACGGTGTCCAGATGGCGCGCCTGTTCCTGATGGCGCCGATTCGCAGCGAGCGCTTCCAACCCGCCGTGCGCTGAGGCGACCCGCCAGAATCGGCCCAGTTCTTATTTTGCCGCTTGGTCGTCTCCCCTCCCACCGGCGCCCTTGCCGCCACCGAGCGCTCCGCCTCTCCGGCAGCCCTCGGTGATCCGGCCTGGCGGACTGTCCTGGAACCTCTTCTGGCCGGTGGCCGGTCGGCGGGGGCCGATCTTGTCGAGGTGTTTCTGGAGCGCTCCGACCACCTCGGCCTGCTCGCTGAGCAGGACAGCATCACCAGCGTCAGCCCCGCCTTCGGTGCCGGCGCCGGCCTGCGGGTGTTCCTGGGGGATCGCGACGGCTTCGTTTCCACCAATGACCTGAGCGCCGCCGGCCTGCGGGCCGCCCTCGAGCAGGCCCTCGGCATGCTGGGGCTGGTGCTGCCGGTGCAGGCCGGTGGCCGCTTCGATGGCCTGCCGGAACTGCAGGATTTCGCCGCCACCAAGGAGGGTTGGCTGCACTCCTGTCCGTCCCTGGCGGAGGCCACCAGCCGACTGCTGGAGGGCACCGACCGGTTGCAGTCCCATGGCCAGCACCTGCAGGTGCGCCGAGGCAGCTATGCCCGCGACTGGCAGGAGGTCCTGGTGGCCGCCAGTGACGGCACCTTCGCCCGCGATGTGCGCCTGCACCAGTCGGTGGGGCTCAACGTGCTGGCCGCCGACGGTGACCACCGGGCCAGCCTGGGCCGCCGCTACGGCACCTCCGACAGCCCTGACGACCTGCGTCACTGGGACGCGGAAGCCGCCGCCATCGATGTCTGCAGCAGCGCCGGCACCATGCTCTACGCCGATTACGTCGAGGCCGGCCAGTTCCCCGTCGTGCTGGCCAACCGGTTTGGCGGTGTGATCTTCCACGAGGCCTGCGGCCACCTGCTGGAAACCACCCAGGTGGAGCGGGCCACCACCCCCTTCGCCGAGATGGTCGGCCAGCCCATTGCCCACCCTTCCCTCACCGCCATCGACGAGGGCCTCACCGCCGGTGCCTTCGGCTCCCTTTCCATGGATGACGAGGGCATGGAGCCCCAGCGCACGGTGCTGATCGAGAACGGCATCCTGCAGCGTTTCCTCAGCGACCGGGCCGGGGAGCGCCGCACCGGCCATCCCCGCACCGGCAGCGGCCGGCGCCAGAGCCACGCCTTCGCCGCCGCCAGCCGCATGCGCAACACCTTCATCGCCGCTGGCCCCCACACGCCGGAGGATCTGATCGCCTCCGTCGACAAGGGGCTGTACTGCAAGTCGATGGGGGGCGGCAGCGTCGGCCCCACGGGTCAGTTCAACTTCGCCGTTGAGGAGGGCTACCTGATCGAGAACGGAACCCTCACCAAGCCGGTGAAGGGGGCCACCCTGATCGGCGACGCCAAGGAGGTGATGCCCAGAATTTCGATGTGCGCCAACGATCTGGAACTGGCTGCCGGCTTCTGCGGCTCGGTCAGCGGCAGCATCTTTGTCACGGTGGGCCAGCCCCACATCAAGGTCGACACCATCACCGTCGGAGGACGCTGAGCATGGCGAACACCGAATCGCTCACCGCCAGCCTCGACGCCGAGGTGCTGCGCCAACGGCTCGCCAGCCTGGCCGACGCCGAGGGCGTCAGGCGCTGGGACATGGGCGCCTCCTGCAGCTCCGACACCTCCGTGCAGGTCGACCGGGGCGAGGCCAAACAGATGAAGGGCGCCCAGCGCAGTGCCATCACCCTGCGGGTCTGGAACGACGACGGGCTGGTGGGCATCACCAGCACCTCCGACCTCTCCGATGCCGGCCTGGCACGGGCCCTGGCCGGCGCCCGCGACGCCAGTGCCTACGGCAACGTCGATGAGATCCCCGACTTCTCCCCCCTGGCCACGGCCCCGTTGCCGGTGCTGGAGCAGCCCCTCAGCACCCCACTGAGCATCCTCACCCTGCTCGACACCCTCAAGGAGGCAGAGCGCGACCTGCTCGGCCGCCATCCGGCCATCGGCACGGTGCCTTACAACGGCCTGGCCCAGCGCAGCAGCGACCGGCTCTACATCAACAGTGACGGCGCCTGCCGCCAGCAGCGGCTCAGCACCGCCTCCCTCTACCTCTATGCCCGGGCCGAAGAGGCGGGCCGCAAACCCCGCAGCAGCGGTGCGGTGCGGCTGGCCTACGGCGCCGCCGACCTCGACGTGGGCGGCTGCGTCCAGGAGGCGGCGGAGCGCACCATCGCCCACCTCGATTACGCCCCCATCGCCACGGGCCGCTACACCTGCGTGTTCAGCCCCGAGGCGTTCCTCGATCTGATCGGGGCCTTCAGCAGCCTGTTCAATGCCCGTGCCGTGCTGGATGGCGTCAGCCTCAGCCGCCGGGAGTCCCTTGGCGAGCAGCTGGCCGTCCCTTTCCTGTCCCTGCACGACAACGGCCTGCACCCGGCCAACGTGGGTGCGGCCGCCTTCGACGGGGAGGGCACCCCCACCCGTCGCCTGTCGCTGCTTGAGGGGGGGGTGTTGCGCCATTTCCTCCACTCGGAGGCCACGGCCCGTGCCTTCGGGGTCTCCCCCACCGGCCATGCGGGCCTGGGGGCCAAGGTCTCGGTGGGCCCCGACTGGTTCGAGATCGGCCCCACCCCCGGCAGCAGCGGCGGTGCCCCCGGTCTGGATCGCTTCGCGGCTGGTGCCAGCGGCGATGCGCGCGGCCTGGTGGTGATCGATTCCCTCTCGGCCCTCCATGCGGGCGTCAAGGCCAGCCAGGGCTCCTTCTCCCTCCCCTTCGATGGCTGGCTGGTGCAGGACGGTGTCTCCCGCTCCATCGAGGCGGCCACCGTTGCCGGCGACATCCGCACCCTGCTCAAGGCCATCCTCGGCTTCGAGGGTCCGGCCAAGGTGACCCCCGATGGCCTCTGCCCCCACGTCTGGGTGGAGGGTCTCTCGATCACCGGCGACGCTTGAGGATCCTGTTCTGGGGCACCCCGGCCTACGCCGTGGCCAGCCTCGATGCGCTTCAGCAGGCCGGCCATGAGCTGGTGGGGGTGGTCAGCCAGCCCGACCGTCGCCGCGGCCGGGGCAAGTCCCTGGTGGCCTCGGCCGTCAAGCAGCGGGCCCAGGCGCTGGGCCTGCCGGTGTTCACCCCCGAGCGCATCCGTCGGGATCTGGCCTGCCAGCAGGAGCTGGCGGCCCTGGGGGCCGACGTCTCGGTGGTGGTGGCCTTCGGCCAGATCCTGCCGCCGGCCGTGCTGGCCCAGCCCCCCTTCGGTTGCTGGAACGGCCATGGCTCCCTGCTGCCCCGCTGGCGGGGCGCCGCGCCGATTCAATGGGCCCTGCTGGAGGGGGATGCCGAAACCGGCGTCGGCATCATGGCGATGGAAGAGGGCCTCGACACCGGCCCGGTGCTGCTGGAGAGGCGCCTGCCCATCCCCCTGCTGCAGAACGCTGGCCAGCTGGGGGATGGGCTGGCCCAGCTCACCGCCGAGCTGCTGGTGGAGGCCCTGCCGCGCATCGAGGCGGCGGGCGCTGGACCGGAAGCGGAGCGCCTGGAGCGCCTGGGGGTGCGTCCCCAGGGCGTCGACATCACCCATGCCCGTCAGCTCACCAAGGAAGACACGCTGGTGCGCTGGGACGCCTCCGCCCTGGCCATTCACCGCCGGGTGATGGGGCTCCATCCCCAGGCGTCCTGCTTCTGGGGGGCCGAGCGGCTGAAGCTTCTGGCCACCGAACCCCTGGTGAGCCGCCTCGCCGACCAGCTCACCCCTGTGGGCGCCGCCCTGGCGACCCGCTTGGGCGGGGAATCCACGCCGGCGGCGGCCCCAGGCACCGTGCTGGAGCTGGTGGAAGGGGAGGGGCTGGTGCTGGCCAGCGGCGGCTGCCCCGTGCTGCTGCGCCAGGCCCAGTTGCCGGGACGCCGGGCCAGCGAGGGGCAGGCCCTGATCCAGCAACTGGGGCTGGTTCCGGGTCAGCGCATCGGTGTAAATACCCTCTGAAGCCCCCTTTCGGCAACAACTGTTGACGTTTTGTTCCCTTCGGGCCGTCTCAGTGTTGGACAGTTGCTGGAGGGGCTAGACCAAATCCAGTGATCGGATGCGGATGCCATGGCCAGCGACCTTTCCTTCGTCAACAGCACCGGCTCGGGGTGCCAGATCTTCCGGGATCGGCTGGGGTGCTATGTGGTGAGCCACGCGCTCATGCCTGGCCAGCGGGCGGTCCGCCCGACCCTGGCCGGCGCCTACGCGGCCTGCCAGGGATGGGAGCCACGCTTCCAGGCGGAAACGGCCACAGGGGGTGGATAGCCGGCGGTGGCAGTCCCAGTGGCCAGAAGGCCGGCTCAGCCTGCGGTGCCGCTGCTGGAGGCGAGCTCATCGGGCTGGCGACGGTGCAGCTCGTGCAGCCCCTCCAGTTGGTTGTGCACGGCCACCAGCTGATCACGGATGTGGCGGCTGTTGTCGATGCGCTCCAGGGCAAGGAGCATGCCTTCGATCTGGGCCTTGCAGTCGATCAGCACGCGGCACTGGGTGGATCCGGGTTCGTAGGGCATGTCGGAAGGAGGCAGATCCTCAGTTCACCGTAGGGCGGCGGCGAAGGTTGTCACAACGATTGCCATTCCCCCGCTGGGCCCTGGCTCAGCGGGATCCGGTACGGCGCCGGCCCCTCTCATGGCCCTGGCCCTGGCGGGGCCCCTGGCTCCGGCGGCCCCGGCCGCCGCTCAGGTCCAGCGGTGGGGCGGACAGCACGGTGGGCTCGAAGCCCGACACCTCCTGGCGGGGCAGGGGGGAGCCGACCAGGCGCTCAATGGCCCGCAGCAGCTCGTGCTCTTCGGCTGCCACCAGGGAAATGGCATGGCCGTTCTGGCCCGCCCGGCCGGTGCGACCGATGCGATGCACATAGTCCTCAGCCACGTTGGGCAGGTCGAGGTTGACCACGTGGGGCAGCTGGTGGATGTCGATGCCGCGGGCGGCGATGTCGGTGGCCACCAGCACCCGCACCTCTCCGCTCTTGAACTCCGCCAGCGCCCGGGTGCGGGCCCCCTGGCTCTTGTTGCCGTGGATCGCCGCCGCCCCCAGCCCCTCCTTCTCGAGCCGCTCCGCCAGCCGGTTGGCGCCGTGCTTCGTACGGGAGAACACCAGCACCTGGCGCCAGTCGTTGCTGCGGATCAGATGGCTGAGCAGATCCCCCTTGCGGTCCATGTCGCAGGGATGGATCACCTGGTCGACCAGGGGGGTGGCCTGGTTCTCCGGGCTGGCCTGCAGCTGCACCGGGTTGTGCAGCAGGCCGGTCGCCAGACGGCGAATGTCGCTGGAGAAGGTGGCGGAGAACAGCAGGTTCTGGCGCTTCGCCGGCATCAGGGAGAGGATCCGGCGGATGTCGCGGATGAAGCCCATGTCGAGCATCCGGTCGGCCTCGTCGAGCACCAGGATCTCCACCCGGTCGAGCCGCAGGGCGTTCTGCTGGTGAAGGTCCATCAGTCGGCCGGGGGTGGCCACCAGCACGTCGGCGCCCTTGCGCAGTCGCTGCATCTGGGGATTGGCACTCACGCCGCCGAAGACGACATCGGAGCGCAGATCCAGGTAGCGGCCGTAGGCGGTGACGCTTTCGGCCACCTGGGCGGCCAGTTCCCGGGTGGGGGTCAGCACCAGGGCCCGTACCACACCGGCACGGGCGTGGGGGCCGTGGCGAAGCCGCTCCAGCATCGGCAGGGTGAAACCGGCCGTCTTGCCGGTGCCCGTCTGGGCGGCGGCCATCACGTCGTGGCCCGCCAGCACCGCCGGGATGCATTGCAGCTGGATCGGCGAGGGGCTGCTGTAGCCCTTGGCGGCCACGGCCTTGAGGATCGGCTCCGACAGCCCCAGCACGGCAAAGTCCGTCGCCAGGCCGGCCACCGGCGGATTCAGGCCCGTGGCGGAATGGCTGGGGGTGAGCGGTTCAGGGGTGGGGGCGGACCCGTTGCCGCTGGCTCGGCTGCGGATGACCTTGGCCTGGGGCCTGGAGGAAGGGGCGGTGATCGGGCGCGAAAACGGAGTTGGGCCCCAGCCTAAGACCGGCTGGTGGCGCGATCGCTTCAGCGGGGGGTGCGGTGGCTGCAGCGCTCGCAGGGTCCCTCGGGCAGCACGGCGCAGCGCAGCAGGGGGCTGCGGGCGTTGAAACGGCAGTCGGGGTCGCCGATCACCCAGCGCCCCTCCCACAAGAGGGCATCGGTCGGTTGCTGCTGGGACTTGACCTGCAGCGCCACGGCCGCCAGTTCGTAGCGGCCCTGCCGCAGCCGGTAACGGTGGCGTCGCTGCAGCACCAGAAAGCTGCGATCGCCCGTGGTCAGCCAGCGGCCGGGATGGGGCACATCGCTGAGGTTCTCGATCTCGATGCTGGTGATCAGCCGGTCCGAGTCGATCTGGCGCAGTTCGATCCGCATCGTTCCGGCCGCCCTCAGGCGTCGCCGCCGCCCTGCTCGGGCAGGGGCGAGGGGGCCGTGCGCAAGGAGAAGCCCCAGGCGAACAGGGCGGCCACCACCAGCAGCAGGGCCCACTCCGGCACTTCCACGGCTGGCAGCAGCAGGCGCAGCAGCAGCCGCAGGCCCACCAGCCCCACCGCCAGGTAGCCGGCGGTTTCCAGATGGGGGAAGATTTCCAGCCAGCGCAGGAACAGTTCGGCGGTAAGCCGCAGGGCGATGATGCCGATCACCCCTCCGGCCATCACCAGGGGAAGCCGGTCGGTGACCGCCACCGCCGCAGAGACGCTGTCGAGGGAAAAGGCCAGATCGGTGAGGGCCAGGGTGGCCACGATCGAACCCAGGGAGGCGCCGCTGTGGGGATGGCCGGAATCGTGGGAGCCTGGGCCCTGGGGGGAGAAGCCCGTCTCCAGGCCATCAGTGAGGTCGTCATTGCCGTCGTCCTGGCCCAGAAGATGGCGCCCGCAGAGCCAGAGCAGATAGGCCGAAGCCAGCAGCTGCAGCGGCCAGAAATTGAGCACGAAGCTGGCCAGGGCGATCAGGCCGAGCCGAAAGACCAGGGCCAGCACCAGACCAAGGTTCAGGGCCTGGCGTTGCCGCGCCGGATCATGGAGCCGCCGGGAGATGGCGGCCAGGGCGATGGCGTTGTCGGCGGAGAGCACCGCCTCGAGCCCCACCAGCAGGGGCAACAGCAGCAGCACCTCGCCCCACTGGTCCGCCTGCTGCAGCAGGGGGGTGAGGCTCTCCACCGATTCCACTTCCATTCCTGGCGTTCGCTCGGCCCTGGCGCCTTCAAAGAAGCACTCTAGAAAGACTGTCGGCCCCGCCTGACCCCTCCCATGCAACTTCAGGTCCGACTGCTGCACTGCGACGGCGGCCGCCGCGTCGTGCTGGTCTCGGCCCGCGAAGGGGATCACGTCCTGGGCAGTGCCCTGGGGGAGGCGGGTGACGCCGAGGAAGCGGAGGACCGGGCCAGGGCCCGCCTGCTGGCCAGCCTCCAGAGCACGGGCACCCCGCCCCCGCCACGGCAGGCTCCAGCTCCAGCTCCAGCTCCAGCTCCAGCTTCAGCCCCCAAGCCGCCGTCGCCGCCGGCCGCCGAGGCCCCAAGGCCAACACCAGCCCCGACATCTGCAGCTGCAACAGCATCAACGCCCACACCGGAGCCGCCGCCATCGCCTGAACCGCCGCCCACGCCGGTGGGCCGGGAGGAGGACCCCCAGGACTGGAGTGCCGAACTGACCCACCTGGATCTGCAGATGCGAAGGCTGGGATGGGACCGGGACAGGGAAGCCACCTACCTGCAGCGCTCCTTCGGCCACCCCAGCCGCGACCGCATCACTGTGTACGCCGACCTGATCGCCTATCTCCAGGCGATCGAAGCCCTTGAGCCCGGCTGCGATCCCGCGTCAGCGGCGGTCCCCCTGCGCCGGGCCGACCTGCTCGACCAGTGCAACCTGCTGCTGCAGCAGCTCGGCTGGGACGGCGCCATGGGTCGCGGTTTTCTCGAGAAGCATCTCGGTGTGAGCAGCCGGCAGCAGCTCAAGGACGCCGACCTGCTGCGCTTCAACATGCTCCTCGAGGAGGAAACCCTGCTGCGTGCCACGGGCAGCCTGGGGTCCCCGGCTGAGCCCGTTTCAGCTGACGACAAAGGCCCGTCGGGCTCCACCAGCGGCTGACTGCCCCGTGCGACGCTGAAATCCCTGGTCTGACTCGGGAGACACGCAGGTGACCATCAGGATCGGCATCAATGGGTTCGGACGCATCGGACGTCTGGTCTTCCGCATCGCCTGCGATCGCGATGACATCGAAGTGGTGGGCATCAACGACCTGATCGATGTCGATTACATCGCCTACATGCTCCGCTACGACTCCACCCACGGCCGTTTTGTCGGCGAGGTCGCCGTGGACGACGGCGCCCTGGTGGTGAATGGCCGCCGCATCCGCATCTCCGCCGAGCGCGATCCCGCCGCCCTGCGCTGGGGCGAGGTGGGTGCCGATGTGGTGCTCGAATCCACCGGCCTGTTCCTGGACGACGCACGGGCGCGGGCCCACATCAGCGCCGGTGCCGGCAAGGTGGTGATGTCGGCCCCCTCAAAGGACGACACACCGATGTTCGTGATGGGGGTCAACCACACCTCCTACGCGGGTCAGGACATCGTCTCCAACGCCTCCTGCACCACCAACTGCCTGGCGCCGATGGCGAAGGTGCTGCACGACAGCTTCGGCATCCGTGACGGCCTGATGACCACGGTGCATGCCACCACCGCCACCCAGAAAACGGTGGATGGCCCGTCGATCAAGGACTGGCGCGGTGGCCGCGGTGCCGGCCAGAACATCATTCCGTCGTCCACCGGAGCGGCGAAGGCGGTGGGCAAGGTGATCCCGTCCCTGAGCGGCAAGCTCACCGGCATGGCCTTCCGGGTTCCCACCCCCAACGTGTCGGTGGTGGATCTGACGGTGAACCTGGAGCGGGGCGCCAGCTACGACGCCATCAAGGCCGCCATGCGGGCGGCCTCCGAGGGGCCGATGGCCGGCATCCTCGGGTACACCGAAGACGCGGTGGTCTCCACCGATTTCCTCGGCGAGACCTGCACCTCGATCTTTGATGCCTCGGCCGGCATCGCCCTCACCGACACCTTCGTGAAGGTGGTGGCCTGGTACGACAACGAGTGGGGCTACTCCAGCAAGTGCCTCGATCTCATCGCCCACATCTCCCGCTGAGTCCCCGGGCCGGGGCCGGCCCTCAACCCGTGGAGCGGGTCCGGCAGTGGGTGCGGACCAGGGTGGTGCCGAGCTCCAGCCGCCGCTGGTTGGCGTAGGCCTCCCGCTCCAGGGCCTTCTCCCAGTCGGAGGCCCCGGCATAGAGGGGATCATCGAGATGCAGCCGCAGTTCCGGCGGCACCTCCTGGCCCAGCCCGAGGGTTCTGGGGACGGCTCGCAGGCCACCGGCCGCACAGCTCTGGGCCACATGGATCGCCTCGTGGTTGAGCACCTGGGCGAAGTCCACGGTTCCCTTATCCACCACGGCGGGCTTGATCCGCAGGGTGCGGGCGGCGTGATCCCACTCACCGGCGGCCCCTGTCTTCCTGGGCTCCACCAGCTCCACCTGCACCCCCACTTGATCCAGCACGCTGAGCAGGTCGGCGATCGCCCGATGCTTGTCGCCGTGGTCTGGCGGGGAGTTGATCAGGGCCTCCAGCTCGGGCACCGAAAGCTCGGGCTCGCCGGCCCGCCGGCGGTAGAGGAAGCGGGTGCCGCCCCCCGCCAGGGGCTCAGCGGTGGGGATCCACTGCCGGTCGGCCTCCTGCAGGTTCGCCAGCAGGCCGCCCTCCAGCAGGGCCATCGGCCGCAGGCGTGGATCGGGAGCTGGCTCGAACCGTTCCAGCAGCCGGGTGGTGACGTCCGGGGCCTGCTCGGGCAGGCTCCCCACCTGCTCCAGCAAGTTGGGAAAGGCGGCCCCCCCCAGCACCAGCGCCGCCACGCCGAGGGCCAGGCCCCAGGCGCGCCCGTTGCGGGGCCTCGGCTCCAGCAGGTCGCCGCAGCGGCCGCAGCGGGCCACCCCAGAAAAGGGCTGCTGCAGCCTCAGGGGCCGTTGGCGGCAGGTGGGACAGCGGAAGCGGGCCATCGCGGGGCGAACCGACCCCCAGCATGAACGCAAACGGGTTGCGAGGATCGCCACCGGTTCGATCCGACCTTGCGATGCCCCTTCACGCCCTTGTGCGCCAGCTGCAGGCCGCCCCCCTCACCGGCGAGGTGAGGGCGCGCTGCGAGCGGCCCGAGCGGCTGCGGCTGAGCGGGGCGGGACGGGCGGCCCGGGCCCTGGTGGCCAGTGCCCTGGCGGGCTCCAGCGAGGCTCCGCTGCTGGTGATCGTGCCGACCCTCGAGGAGGCGGGGCGCTGGGCTTCCCTGCTGGAGCTAATGGGCTGGCCCCTGTGCCAGCTCTATCCCACCAGCGAGGGCTCCCCCTACGAGCCCTTCGACCCCACCAGCGAGATCACCTGGGGCCAGCTGCAGGTGCTCGCCGAGCTGGTGGGCGACGGGGAGGGGTCGCCGGCCGCCGGGGGCGGCCGTTTCGCCGTGGTGGCCACCGAGCGGGCCCTGCAGCCCCACCTGCCGCCGCCGCCGCTGCTGGCGGCCCGCTGCCTCACCCTGCGCCGGGGCGACCGGCTGGATCTGGAGCAGCTGGCCCACACCCTGGCCGGCCTGGGCTACGAGAAGGTGCCGACGATCGAGCAGGAGGGCACCTGGAGCCGCCGTGGCGACATCGTCGATGTGTTTCCGGTCAGCGCCGAGCTGCCGGTGCGGCTGGAGCTCTTCGGTGAAGACCTCGAAAAGCTGCGGGAGTTCGATCCGGCCACCCAGCGTTCCCTCGACGTGATCGAGCGGGTGCGCCTCACCCCCACCAGCTACGCGCCCCTGGTCGCCGAGGCCCTGCGGGAGCGGATGCCCGACAGCCTGGAGCGATTGCTGCAGCCCGCCGCCCTCGACCAGTTGCTGGAGGGCGGCACGCCGGAGGGGATGCGGCGGCTGATGGGCCTGGCCTGGCAGCAGCCGGCCTCCCTGCTCGACTACCTGCCCGCCGGCACGCTGGTGGCGGTCGATGAGCGGCGCCAGTGCCTGGCCCACGGCCAGCAGTGGTTCGACCATGCGGCCGAGCACCACGGCGAAGTGGTCAGGGCCGCCGAAGGCGAGCCGCCCCTGCCCCTGCCGGGCCTCCTGCACCGGCCGATCGCGACAGCCCTGGCGAACGTCGAGGCGTTCACGGGCTTCGACCTGGCGGAGCTGCACGAGAGCGACCGCCACCCGAACGACCTCGACCTTTCCAGCCGGCCGGTGCCGGCCCATCCCAACCAGTTCGGCCGCCTGGCCGAGCAGATCAAGGGGCACCTGCGCGAGAAGGTCCGGCCCTGGATCGTCTCCGCCCAGCCGTCGCGGGCCGTGGCGTTGCTGGAGGAGCACGACTGCGTCACCCGGTTTGTGCCCAATGCCCGCGACTTCCCGGCCATTGAGCGGCTGGTGGAGCAGGGCACCCCGGTGGCGCTCAAGCTGCGCGGCACGGCCGAACTGGAGGGGTTCCAGCTGCCGGCCTGGAAGCTGGTGCTGTTCACCGACCGGGAGATCTTCGGCCAGCACAGCCTGGCTAGCGGCGGCTACGTGCGCCGACGCCGCAAGGCGGCCAGCCGCACGGTGGATCCCAACAAGATGCTCCCCGGCGACTTCGTGGTGCACCGCAACCACGGCATCGGCCGCTTCCTGAAGCTGGAGAAGCTGGCCATCGGCGGTGAGGCCCGCGACTACCTAGTGGTGCAGTACGCCGACGGGCTGCTGCGGGTGGCCGCCGACCAGCTGGGCAGCCTTGGCCGCTACCGGGCCAGCAGCGACAGCCCGCCGGAGCTCAACCGCATGGGCGGCACGGCCTGGACCAAAGCCAAGGAGCGGGCCCGCAAGGCGGTGGCCAAGGTGGCGATGGACCTGGTCAAGCTCTACGCCGAGCGCCACCAGGCGCCGGGCTTCGCCTTTCCCCCCGATGGCCCCTGGCAGGGGGAACTGGAGGATTCCTTCCCCTACGACCCCACCCCCGACCAGCTCAAGGCGATCGTGGACGTCAAGCGCGACATGGAGCGGGACCAGCCGATGGACCGCCTCGTTTGCGGGGATGTGGGCTTCGGCAAGACGGAGGTGGCGATCCGGGCGATCTTCAAGGCGGTCACCGCCGGCAAGCAGTGCGCCCTGCTGGCCCCCACCACCGTGCTGGCACAGCAGCACTGGCGCACCCTGAGCGAGCGTTTCGCCCCCTACCCGCTGAAGGTGGCCCTGCTCAACCGCTTCCGCACCGCTGGCGAGCGCAAGACGATCCTGGACGACCTGGCCAAGGGCAACACGGACGTGGTGGTGGGCACCCACCAGCTGCTCGGCAAGGGCACGGCCTTCCGCCAGCTGGGCCTGTTGGTGGTGGACGAGGAACAGCGCTTCGGTGTGAACCAGAAGGAGAAGATCAAGGCGCTGCGCAAGGACGTCGACGTGCTGACCCTTTCAGCCACGCCGATCCCGCGAACGCTCTACATGAGTCTGTCGGGGGTGCGGGAGATGAGCTTGATCACCACGCCGCCACCGCTGCGGCGCCCGATCAAGACCCACCTGGCCAGCCTGGATGAGGAGGCGGTGCGCAGCGCCATCCGCCAGGAGCTCGACCGCGGCGGCCAAGTGTTCTACGTGGTGCCGCGGGTGGAGGGGATCGAGGAGGTGGCGGGGCAGCTGCGGGCGATGCTGCCGGGGCTGCGGCTGCAGGTGGCCCACGGCCAGATGCCGGAGGGGGAGCTGGAGAGCGCCATGGTGGCCTTCAACGCCGGCGAGGCGGATGTGATGCTCTGCACCACGATCATTGAGAGCGGCCTTGATATCCCCCGGGTGAACACGATCCTGGTGGAGGACGCCCACAAGTTCGGCCTGGCCCAGTTGTACCAGTTGCGCGGTCGGGTGGGTCGCAGCGGCATCCAGGCCCACGCCTGGCTGTTCTATCCGGGCGATGCCGCCTTGAGTGAGGCGGCTCGCCAGCGGCTGCGGGCGATCCAGGAGTTTGCCCAGCTGGGCTCGGGCTACCAGCTGGCCATGCGCGACATGGAGATCCGCGGCGTGGGCAACCTGCTGGGGGTGGAGCAGAGCGGCCAGATGGAGGCGATCGGTTTCGACCTCTACATGGAGATGCTGCAGGACTGCCTGGCCGAGATCCAGGGGCAGGACATCCCGGCGGTGGACGAGACCCAGATCGACCTGCCGGTGACCGCCTTCATCCCGGCCGACTGGATCACCGAGGCCGACGAAAAGATGGCGGCCTATCGTGCCGCCGCCGAGTGTGGCGGAAAAGCCGCCCTGGTGGAGCTGGCCGCCGGCTGGGCCGACCGCTACGGCCCGATTCCGGCGCCGGTGCAGAGCCTGCTGCAGCTGATGGAACTGAAGCTGCTGGCCCGCCGCTGCGGCTTCTCCCGCATCAAACCCGAGAAGCCCAACATCGCCCTGGAGACGCCGATGGAGGAACCCGCCTTCCGCCACCTGCGCCAGGCCCTGCCCCAGCACCTGCACGGCCGGCTGGTGTACCAGGGCGGCGCCGGCAGCACCGCCAAGGTGCTGGCCCGGGGCCTGGGGGCCCTGTCCCCCGCCCAGCAGGTGGAGCAGCTGATGGCCTGGCTCACCGCCATGGCCGGCCAGATTCCCGAAGCTGACGGGCGCACCCCGGAGCAGCGGGCCGAGGAGCAGGCGGCGACGAACGCGGCGGTGCTGGTGGTGTGAGGGGGAACGCTGAGGCTTGGGGCCTGGGGCGTCTCTTGCTAGCAGAGGGACTGTTCCGCTCCAGCCGATGATCGATCTCGCCAGCTACCGGCCCAGGGGCGACAAGCGCAACAGCGCCTTCTTTGAGGAGTTTCTGCCCCGTGTCTATGCCCGGCGGGCTAGCTCGGGGCTGGAGCAAGTGGTGGGGCCGATGGCGGCTCTCGTGATCCAGGTGGACCACGGCAATGGATTGCCCTATCTGGCGGAACTGGCGCTCACCGGCCCCTACCGCTACCAGGAGTGCTGGATCAATGCCACCCACCGCCTTTACCTGCTCAAGGGGGGTGAGGCCTTTCCGCGCCTGATCGTGCTCGAGCCCCTCTTCGATGACTTCGAGGATGAGGTCACGCGTTGGAACGCGATGTATCCCCTCTCGATCGACAAGCCCAACGCCCGCTACATCGGCGAGATCTTCCGGGTGTCCTCCTGCCACGACCTGCGCGCCATCCTTGAGCCCCAGAACATCCGGTTCGCCTATCCGGGGGAGACCGCCAACCCCTTCTATGCCTCCAAGCACCTCTGTTTCACGTTCCTGTCCGACTACACCTACAACCGGGTCGGCTATGTGGACCGGCCCCTCGATGGTCTGGCGGCCCTCGATCTGGGCGATCGGGTGCTGCTCGATGACGACGCCCTGGCGCCGCTGACGGACGCCGCCCGCCGCCACCGGGAGCATGGGCTGGAGGGCAAGATCCTGGGCATCGACCACCTGGCCACCCGCGTGCTGGCCGGTGAACGGGAGGACGCCATCCTCGAGTACCTGACGATGGTTCCTTACTACTACTGGGGCTCCTATGACATCGCCGAGATGAATTCCTCCACCAACGTCACCCGCCATCCCTCGGTGGGGGACGACAAGTTGTCCCCGGCCCGCGTCTTCACGGCCAACAACACCCCCTCCTACCTCAATTCCCTGTCCAATCTGCCCATGCCCACCGAAGATTTCGTGCGCAATTTCGGGCGGCGCATGCATCACATCGCCTATGAAGTGATCGATGGCGACAGCAACGGCGAGAAGAACGTGGACGTGGTGGTGCAGACCCTGCGCGAGTTGGGCATTCCCTTCCTCGCCGACATGGTGGGGGAATGCGGCGACCAGCCCAACCTGCGCCAGATCTTCTCGCGCAGCTCCCCCTACTCCCTGCTGATCACCGAATACGTGGAGCGCTGCCTGGGCTACGACGGCTTCTTCACCCGGGAGAACGTGGCGGCCCTCACCGAGGCCGCGGGCCACGCGGAGCGCTACGAGCACGGCCACGTCTTCGACTGAACGGACCCACGGAATGAGAAGGAACGTTAAGATGGCGACATCTTTCGTTACGTCGTGCCATGGGTGAGCTGATCGAGGTCGCGGGCGCCACCCAGAACCCCCTGCTCCTACCGGCCTTCCTGGGGGTTCTCGGCCTCGGTTTCTTCGCCCTGTTCCAGTCCGATGCCGGCAACAACGACGACGACGACTCCTCCCCCGGTGGCGGGCTGATGCAGCCGGTCGCCTGAGACCCGGAGCTCAGCTTGCGCCGCCGCTGGCCTGGTCCTGCTTCCAGGCCGCAGGCATGAGCACCAAGAACAACAGCCACCAGGCGCCGATCACCAAGGAGACTCCGGTGGTGACCCACCAGAGGTGCAGCACAAGCCAGCTGCCGGCGACGATGGCCAGCCCCGTGAGCAGGATGCTCCAGGGCTGACACCACCAAGGCTTGAGGTCCCAGACCGAGCCGGGCGTGGCGACCGGCCCGTTCAGATCAGGGTTTGGCAAGGGCCGCCGGCAGGTTGGCACTGCCAGGCTGGAAGGCCTTCTGCAGCACGGCGCTGGCCTGCATCTGCTTGCGCAGGGTGGATTCGGCCGCTCGGTACTGGCTGTCCCGATTGGTGCCGATGTCTTCAAGCTTGAGGCGCTGCACCTCCTGCTCGGTCATCTTCACCGACACGTCCGGATTGATGCCGTGCTTGTGGATGTCCCGGTTTCGGGGGGTCAGGTACTTGGCGATGGTCACGGTCATGCCGGAGCCATCGGAAAGGCCGCGTACCGACTGCACCAGCCCCTTGCCGAAGGTCTTCTGACCGACCAGCACGGCGCGGTTGTTGTCCTGCAGGGCGCCGGAGAGAATCTCGCTGGCACTGGCAGAACCCTCGTTGACCAGCACCACCATGGGCTTGGTGGTCAAGGCCTGGCCGGTGGCCCGCTTGACGTCCTGGATGCCGTCGCGGGTCTTGGTGGAAACAATGATGCCTTCGTTGATCCACTGGCGGGCGATCTCGACGCTCGCCACCAGCAGACCGCCTGGGTTGCTGCGCAGGTCGAGCACGTAGCCCTGCACGCCCTGGGCCTCCAGGTCCCGCACGGCCGCCCGCATGTCCTTGGTGGCGGTGGCGCTGAACTGCTTCAGGCGGATGTAGCCGATCTTGGTGCCGTCGGGGGCGGTGTTGACCTGATGGTTGACCGCATGGATCTCGATCAGCTCCCGGGTGAGGGGGGTGTCGAGGTTCTGGCCCTTGCGGCGCAGCACCAGATTCACCGTGGTGCCCGCCTTGCCGCGGATCAGCTTCACCGCGTCCTCGGTGCTCATCCCCTTGGTGCTTTTACCGTCGATCGAGACGATCACGTCCTTGGGCTGCACGCCGGCCCGGGAGGCCGGTGAGCCCTCGATCGGCGAGATCACCACCAGCTCCTTGGTCTCCTTGTCGACGCTCAGCTGGATACCCACCCCGGAGAGCTCCCCGGAGGTGTCGATCTGCATTTCCTTGAATTCCCGCGGATCCAGGAACCGGGTGTAGGGATCGTCGAGGGTGCCAAGCATCCCGCGGATGCCCTCGTAGGCATCCTTGGGGGTGCTGTAGCTCTTGGACAGCACGCTGCGGCGCAGCTTGCGCCACTGTTCCGGTGTGTATTTCCCTGTCGTGTCCAGGTAGTCGCGGAAGACGATCTGCCAGGCCTGATCCATCACCTCCTTAGGGCTGTCGCTGATCGACACGGTTCCGGTGGGGGTCAGCACCATATCCCTGGCCATCACCGCCGTGGCGGCACAGGCACCGAGACCAACCAGCACCACGACAGTGGCGCGAGCTCTTCCCATGGTGGCGATCCTCAAGGGAGTCTGAAACGTGATTCCAAGGTAGCGCCGCTGCCAGGGGTGGGCTCCCCGTTCAGGGGTCGACCCAGCGACCGTCCTCCTTGATCAGGGCGATCAGCGCCTCCACCCCCTCCGCCTCGGGAACCCGGCGGATCTCCTCCCGGCCTCGGTAGAGGGAAATCGTGCCGGGGGTCTTGCCCACATAGCCGTAGTCGGCATCGGCCATCTCGCCCGGCCCGTTGACGATGCAGCCCATCACGGCGATGTCGAGGCCTGTCAGGTGGGCGGTGGCGTTGCGCACCACATGCAGCACCTCCTCCAGGTTGAACAGGGTGCGGCCGCAGCTGGGGCAGGCCACATACTCCACCATCGTCTTGCGCAGCCCCATGGCCTGCAGAATCGCGTAGCAGACCGGGATCTCCTTCTCCGGCGCCTCGGTGAGCGACACCCGGATCGTGTCGCCGAGGCCCTCGGCCAGCAGGGTGGCGATGCCGGCGGTGCTCTTGATGCGGCCGTAGTCGCCGTCGCCCGCTTCGGTGACCCCCAGGTGCAGGGGATAGTGGAAGCCCTCGGCGTCCATGCGAAACGCCATCATCCGGTAGGCCGCCAGCATCACCGGGGCTCGCGACGCCTTCATCGACACGACGATGTTGTGGAAGTCGAGGCGGTCGCAGATGTGGATGAACTCCATGGCGCTCTCCACCATCCCCAGCGGTGTGTCGCCGTAGGTGAACAGCATCCGCTCGGCCAGGGAGCCGTGGTTGACGCCGATGCGCAGGGCCTTGTCCTGCTCCTTCAGCAGGCTCACCAGCGGTTCGAGGGTGGTCTGGATGCGCTCGCCGATGGCCGCCACTTCCTCCGCGCTGAACTCCGTGCGGTTGGGATCGGGCTTGTCGAAGACGTACAGCCCCGGATTGATCCGCACCTTGTCGACGTGCTGGGCCACCTCCAGGGCGATCTTCATGCCGTTGTGGTGCACGTCGGCCACCAGCGGCACCGGCTGGTAACTGCCCACCAGCCGCTGGCGGATCTCCTTCACCGCCTTGGCATGGGCCAGGCTCGGCACGGTGAGCCGCACGATCTCACAGCCCGCCTCGTGCAGCCGGCGGATGCCGGCGGTGGCTCCATCGATATCAAGGGTGTCCTCGTTGATCATCGACTGCACCACCACGGGGTGCTCGCTGCCCACCCACACGTCGCCGACCCGGACGCTGTGCGTCCGCCGCCGGCGGATCACCGTGTCGAAGCGGGGGTCACTGGCCCAGTCGGCCGGTAGGGGGGAGGTCCCAGGGGCAGAGGTGGTGGGTGTGGCCAGGGTGCCGGTCATCTCGCGTGGGCCGGTGGTGGGCAAAGCCTGTCACAAAGTCGGCGGCGGCGGCTGGTCCTGCTTCCTGCTGCAGCCGCCGCTTCACCTCCTTGAGGTCCTGCCAGGTGAGCCATTTGGGGGAGCCCTGCTCCCGTGAGGGATTGCGCAGCAGATAGGAGGGATGGAACACCGGCATCACCCAGCGGCCCTGCCAGGGGTGCCACTGGCCGCGAAGCCTGGAGATGCCCCCCTTGATGCCGAGCACCCCTTCCAGGGCCGTGGCCCCGGTGAGCAGAACGATGGCGGGATCCACGGCGGCGATCTGCACGGCCAGCCAGGGGGCGCAGGCCGCCATCTCCTGGGCCGTCGGTTTGCGGTTGTCGGGTGGGCGGCACTTCACCACGTTGCAGACATAGGCGTCCCGCTCGCTGTCCAGCCCCACGCTGGCCAGCATCTGGTCGAGCAGCTGGCCGGCCCGCCCCACGAACGGCCGGCCGGTGGCGTCCTCCTGGGCACCAGGCCCTTCGCCGATCACCATCAGCCGTGCCGCCGGATCGCCCCGGCTGATCACCACCTGCTGGCGGCCTGCGGCCAGGCCGCAGTGGCGGCAGTCCTGGCAGCTCCGCTGCAGCCCTTCGAGGCTGGGCGTCGCCCCTGCCGCAAGGGTGTCACCCACGAGGGACGGTTGCAGGGGGTCGCCGGCCATCACGCCATTCTTGGCCATGGCCGCAGGGCGTAGGGCAAGATGGCCGGATTGCCGAATCGCGCCCTCCAGACGTCGCACACTGCCATGCCGGCCCCGTTGTCGCTCTCCGCCCGGGCGCAGGCGTTGCAGCCGTCGCTCACCCTCGCCATCACCGCCAAGGCCCGTGAGCTGCGAGCCGACGGCAAGGACATCTGCAGCCTGAGCGCCGGTGAGCCCGATTTCGACACCCCCGCCTTCATCCGTCAGGCAGCGGCTGAGGCGCTTGAGGCCGGCCACACCCGTTACGGACCGGTGGCGGGCGAACCCCAGCTGCGCCAGGCCATCGCCGCCAAGCTGAGCGAGGAGAACGCTGTTCCCACCAGTGCCGACCAAGTGCTGGTGACCAACGGCGGCAAGCAGGCCCTCTACAACCTGTTCCAGGTTCTGCTCGACCCCGGTGACGAGGTGCTGCTGCCGGCGCCCTACTGGCTGAGCTATCCGGAAATGGCCCAGCTGGCCGGCGCCAGCGTCCGTTGTCTTCACACCGACGCCAGCGGTGGCTTCCGCTTCAGCCCCGAGCAACTGGAGGCGGCGATCACTCCGGCCAGCCGGCTGCTGGTGCTCAACAGCCCCTCCAATCCCACCGGCATGGTGCTCAGCCGCGACGAGCTGGAGGCGATCGCCGCCGTGCTGCGCCGCCATCCCGGCCTGGCGGTGGTGTGCGACGAGATCTACGAAATGCTGCTCTCCCCCGGCCATCAGCACCACAGCCTGGCGGCCGTGGCCCCCGACCTGGCTGAGCGCATCTTCATCGTCAACGGCTTCGCCAAGGGCTGGGCCATGACCGGCTGGCGCATCGGCTGGCTGGCGGGGGCCCGCCACGTGGTGGCCGCTGCCAGCGCCCTGCAGAGCCAGAGCACCAGCAACGTCTGCACCTTCGCCCAGTACGGCGCCCTGGCGGCGATCAGCGGCTCGCGGGCCTGCGTCCAGGAGATGGCGGCCGAGTTCAGCCGCCGGCGCGCCCGGCTCAGCGACGGGCTGATGGCCATCCAGGGCCTGAAGCTGCTCCCCCCAGAGGGGGCGTTCTACGCCTTCCCGGATGTGAGCGCCTGGGGCCTCGACTCGATGACCCTCTGCGGCCGGTTGCTGGACGAGGTGGGCCTGGCGGTGGTGCCCGGAGCCGCCTTCGGCGACGACCGCTGCATCCGCTTGTCCTGTGCCGCCTCCCCCGCCACGATCGACGATGGTCTGGAGCGGCTGCGGCGCTTCGGCGCGAGCCTCTGAGCGGAGAGCGGGTGCTGGAGGCTCGCCCATGACGGGCTCACCGATGCAGATCCCCAGGAAACTGGTGGTGCTGGGGGACAGCGGTGTCTATGGCTGGGGTGACCCGGAGCAGGGCGGTTGGTGCGAGCGCCTGCGCCGCCATTGGATGGACCTGCCCCAGGGGCCGGTGCTTTACGGACTGGGGGTGCGCGGCGACGGCCTGGAGCGGTTGGCGGCCCGCGCCGAGCTGGAAGTGAGCCGCCGGGGCGAGCTGCGTCGCCAGCGCCCCCAGGGGATCCTGCTCTCGATCGGCCTCAACGACACGGCCCGGGTGGGGCGACCCGATGGCCGCTTCCAGCTGCCACCGGAGGCCTTCCTGTTCGGCCTGCAGCAGTTGCTGCCCCGGCTGCAGGCCATCGCGCCGGTGTTCGTGCTGGGCCTCACGCCGGTGGATGAGGCCGTGATGCCCTTCGCCGAGATGCTCTGGTACGAGCTCGCCAGCGTGCGGCTCTACGAAGGTCTGCTGGAAGAAGCTTGCATGGAGGCGGATGTGCCGTTCCTGCCGCTGCTCAATGGCCTGCTGGCCGACCCCCTGTGGCTGCAATGGCTGTGCAGCGACGGCCTGCACCTCAACGGCGACGGCCATGGCCAGCTCTACCGCCGCCTGCGTGCCTGGAACGCCCTGTTGCAGTGGGCCGAGCTGGCCCCCCACAGCAGCGTGACGGCGGCGCACTGATCACTCCGTCAGGCTCCCTGCACCCTGAGCGCTGCACTCCGCCAGCCCCGATGGCATCACCCGATCGGAGGAAAGGAACTCCCCCTTTCAGGTGAACCTCCACGGCTTGTCTGCGGCGACTCTGAAGAAACGGAATCTGCTGGAGCCACCGCCATGGATCGCCCTCCACCAACCCCTCCACCGGCCCCTGCGCTGCTGGCGACCCGCCGGGCGCCGCAGCCGGACCTCTGCTCGGGCTGCCGCGACATCCCCGAAGCGATCGTGGATCGCCAAAGCCGCAACCGCCGCCGGCTCAAGGCCTTCGCCGCCGCCACCGATCCGCTCAGCCGCCTGCGCTGGCGCAACCTGCTGGTCGAGGACAACCTGCCGCTGGTGTTTTCCATCGCCGGCCGCCAGGGTGCCGACACCGGCCTGGCGTTCGAGGATCTGGCCCAGGTGGGCAGCCTCGGCCTGATCCGGGCGGTCGAGGCCTTCGATCCCGATCGCAACGTCAGCCTCAGCAGCTTCGCGGTGCCCTACATCCAGGGGGCGATCCGAAGGGAGCGGCGGGATCGCCAACCCATGGTGCGCCCGCCCCGGCCCCTGTGGGATCTATACCAGCAAGTGCTGAGCCTCCAGGAGGCCAGGCGCCGCGAGGGGCTGGAGCCCTTGCCCCCCGCTGCCCTCGCCGATCGCCTGGCGTGCGATCAGGCCCGGCTTGAGGAGGCCCTGCAGGTGCGCAGTGCCGGCAAGGTCCGCAGCCTGGATGCCCCTTTCGGCCAGGGCGGCGGCGGTACCGACGCGGCCGGCTGCCTGCTCGACCTGCTGGCGTCCCCCACCGGCTCCGGTGAGGATGGTGAGCTGATGGTCGCCAGCGAGGCCCGCAGCGCCGAGCGCCAGTGGTTGCGCCAGCAACTGGCGGAGCTCGATCCCCGGGAGCGGGAGCTGTTGGTGGGCCGGATCGATGTGGGCTGCACCTGGGTGGAGCTGGGCCGGCAGCTCGGCATGCCAGCCCGCCAGGCCCAGCGCCGCTGCGATGCCGCTCTCGATCGCCTGCGGCGCGCCGCCCTCGCCTGGCGCCAGCAGGCGCTCAGCTCAGCCCAGGCGACAGCCACGGCACCAGCGCCATCGCCAGCAGGGCCGCCAGCAGCGTCTGGAGCCCGTTGACCAGCTCATTGCTCAGCCAGCCGCAGCGCTGCTGGAGGCTGGCACCCACGATGCTTTCGGCCAGGGTGGCCGCCAGACCGACGCCGCCGACAAGCAGCGCCATGGGCCAGCCATAGATGAGTCCGAGAGCGAGCATCACCAGGGTCATCAAGCCACTGCCCACCAGGCTGGCGGCGGTGCCCTCGAGGCTGATGGCCCCCTCGGTGCCGGGTGGCACCGGCCGCAGGCTGGTGATCAGCACCGTGTGGCGGCCCCAGCGCTTGCCGATTTCGCTGCCGAAGGTGTCCGCGAGCTTGGCGGCGAAGCTGGCGGCGAAGCCAGCCAGCAGCACGGGTACCGCAGACGCCGGGGCCCGGCAGGCCAGCAGGGCCAGCACGGTGCCCACCAGGGCCGAGCCCCAGACGTTTTCCGGCCCCCGCCGTCCCTCGCGGGCCTCCGCCAGCCCCAGCTCCCGCTTACGCCGGAAGCCCAGCTTGGTCACCAGGCTGCCAAAGGCCAGATAGGCCACCACCGCCAGCCAGCCGCGCCAGCCCAGGCTTCCCCACAGCAGGGTGCCAAGCACCCCGGCGTGCATCCAGCCTGCCCGCGTCAGCAGCGGCAGCCGCTGGCTGACGGCGATCAGCAGGCCGTTGATCGCCAGGGCCGCCAGCCATTGCGAGGGGTCCTGGGGCGGCAGCAACACCATGACAACGGCCCGACTGTGTTGCACAGATCTAAGCGAGCCGCTCCGGGGTGCCGGTCTCGGCGGATAATGCCTGCATCCGGTGCTGCCCTCCGATGGTCTTCAAACGACCCAAGTTCTTCCTTGATCTGGGTGGCGGCGAAGGCAACGACCCCCCGGCGCTGGTGGCCCCCCCCAAGGCCGAGCCCAAATCCGACGCCAAGCTGGCCCCCCAGGCGGCTGAGGCGCAGCCCAGCACGGCAGCGGAGGCGGAAGCCTCCCTTCCCCCTGTTTCCGGCCTCACCACCGCCGAGGCGATCGCCGCCGAACTGGCTGCCGCCGAGGCGCTCCGCCCCGCCCCGTCTCTGGCCACCTTCGCCCCTGACTGCGTCACGGCGGGTGGGGTCACCCCGATGAAGCGCCGCACCCCCGGAGCCAATCTGGGCGTGTTCAAGGAGATGGCGGCCGGCATGATGCGGTCCTGATCGCCCGCCAGTCGGCCAGCACGGCCACCCCGGCCACCGCCGCGGTGGCCGTGCGCAGGATCGATTCCCCCAGGCTGACGGGGTGCCAGCCAGCCGCTTCGGCCCGCTCCTCTTCGCCCGGGCTCCATCCCCCCTCCGGCCCGATCGCCAGCCGGACCCCGGCGGCGAGATCAGTGACGCTGGCCCCCTCGGCCAGGTCCTGCAGCCGCTGGCTGCAGAGCGGCAGGGCGTCCCGCCGGGTGGTGGCCAGCAGGGTGATGCCAGGGGCCGGCCGCCCCAGCCAGGACCCCGCCCCGCAGGGGGAGGCCAGCTGCGGATGCCACAGCCGTTCGCACTGCTCGGTGGCCTCCCGCACGATCCCCCGCCAGCGTTCCAGCGGGCAGCGCTCACCGGGGACACCCCGTTCGGCCAGCAGCGGCTGGAGCCGGTCGGCGCCCAGTTCTGTGGCCATGCGCCAGACCAGATCCGCGTCTCGCTTGGGGATGGCCATGGCCAGCTCCAGGGGCAACGTGGTGGGAGCCTCCCGTTGCTGGGGCCTCTCCGGAGCCTGCTCCAGCCGCAGGCGTCGTCCCGGTTCTAGCACCGCCGTCCACAGCCGGCCGAGGCCGTCCACGAGCGCCAGCCGGTCGCCGGGCCGATAGCGCAACACCCGTTCCAGGTAGTGGCCTTCCTGGGGCTCCAGCGCCAGCCATGGAAGTTCCTGGCCCCCGCCCGTCAGGGCGGAGATCCGCTCCGGGGCGATCAGCAAGCGGCGCAGTTCCCGCCCCATCAGTCCCCGAAGAACGGGCTTTCCGGCTCTTCCTCGATCGGCCAGTCCTCGTTCAGCCCGCCGATCACCAGCTCCGTGATCTCCAGCACGTCGTTGTCGAGCTGGCGCAGGGCGTTGATGAGCACATCCAGGGCCAGGGCATCGCTGGTGCCCAGGTCGACCCAGCAGCGCGCCCAGTCGTCCTGGTATTCCATCGGCCCCATGTTGTGCATCAGGGCCGGCAGGCAGCGCTCCGCCGCCTCCGTGTCGTAGGCGAGCCAACCGAGATCCACGCCCCCTTCATGGGTCTGCAGGTTCTCGGCGTTGAAAGCGCCCAGCTTGCCCAGAAAGAACCAGCTGTCGAGGGCCGTTTCCACGTAGCCCCGCTCGGCACCACCCGGCTGGTCCGCGAAGTGCAGCCAGATCCAGCAGTTGAAGGGATCCACCTCGCGAAATCGGACATCCATGGGGAAAGGGGGCGAACGGCGCGCAACTCCCCCCATCCAACACGCTCCACCGCCGCAGCGCCGGACGGCATGCTGGTGCCATGCTCGATGTCCTCGGTCTGCGGTACCACCCCGCCACGGCGCCGGCGCCCGTGCTGGCCGACGTCTCCCTGCAGTTGACGGCTGGATCCCCGGCCCTGGTGGCTGGCCGCAGCGGCAGTGGCAAGACCACCCTGCTGGAGGTGATCTGCGGACTGGCCGAAGCCGATGCCGGTCGCTTCCTCTGGCAGGGCGAAACTCTCAGCAGCCGTCAGCGTCGCTGGCTGTGCGGCCTGGTCTTCCAGTTCCCGGAACGCCATTTCCTCGGCCTGACGGTGGGTCAGGAGCTGAAGCTGGGCCAGCGCCGCCTCACCGCCGAGAAGGCCGAGGCCGTACTGGAACAGGTGGGACTTGGCCATCTCTCCCTGCAGCAGGCGCCGGAGCGACTCAGCGGCGGCCAGCAGCGGCGTCTGGCCCTGGCGGTCCAGCTGGTGCGCGATGCCCGGGTGCTGCTGCTGGATGAGCCCACCGCCGGCCTCGATTGGACCGTTCGGGAGGAGGTGCTCCAGCTGATCGCAGACCTCGCCAGGGATCGGGCTCTGTTGGTGGTCACCCACGAACCGGAACTGTTCCGGGGGGTGGTCGAGCGGGGCTGGCGGCTGGAGCACGGAATCCTCAGGCCCCTGGAGGCGCTCCATTCCGGCTCCTTACGATGACCACCGGATGGCAGAGGAAGGGCTTGATGGGGGATCGCATGCTGAGGGCCACCGGTGCCGGCGGAGGCATCCGGATGGTGGCGGTCACCACCACCTCGGCCATCCGCCAGGCCAGCCACCGCCATGGCCTCTCCTTCCTCACCACAGCCCTGCTGGGCCGGGCCATGACCGCGGGCCTGCTGCTGGCCAGCTCGATGAAGGTGGCCCATGGACGGGTCAACCTGCGCATTCAGTCCGATGGCCCCCTGCGGGGCCTGATGGTGGATGCGGGACGGGATGGCACCGTGCGCGGCTACGTGGGCCGGCCGGAGCTGGAGCTGGACCTGCTGACGGATGCGGCCGGTGGTCCCCAGTTCGATTTCCGCCGTGCCACCGGCACCGGCTACCTCCACGTGGTGCGGGACCGGGGCCAGGGGGAACCCTTCAGCAGCACCGTCGAGCTGGTGAGTGGCGGCATCGGTGAGGACGTGGCCTCCTACCTGCTCCACTCCGAGCAGACCCCGTCGGCCCTGTTCGTGGGCGAGACGATCGACAGCACCGGCGTGCGCTGTGCCGGAGGGGTGCTGGTGCAGGTGCTGCCGAAGGCAGCGCGGGAACCGGCCCTGGTGGCGCTGCTGGAGGAGCGCTGCCGGGAAATCACCGGTTTCAGCGAGCGGCTCGCCGCCAATGCCCACCAGCTCCATGCCCTGTTCGAGGACATCTTTCCGGACCTCGATCCCCAGCCCCTCGGGACGGGCTCGATCGAGCAGCCCGTCCAGTTCCACTGTCCCTGCAGCCGCCACCGCAGCGTCAGCGCTCTCAAGCTGCTGGGCCGTGATGAACTCACCGCCATGCTCCATGAGGATGGCCAGGCGGAGCTGACCTGCCATTTCTGCAATGAGGTCTACCGGGTGGAGGCCCCCGAGCTGCAGGAACTGATCGACGAGCTGGCCCCCGTGGCCTGAGCCAGGAGGAGGCGGGCTGGGCCGATCAGGCGATCAGCAGGGCACCGAGCAGCAGCAGCAGGATGGCCGGAATGCTCTGCAGTTGCAGGGTGGTCACCGGTAGGGACTGGCTGAGGGCGGGGCCGAGACCGCCCGCCAGCAGACCGCCCAGCACCAGACCCAGGCAGAGCAGCGCGAACGACCAGCCCACCGCCGCCAGGAACCGCCCGTGGCGCCGCTGCAGGTTGAGCAAGGTGACCCCGGTGGCGAGGGCCGTCAGCAGCTCGGGGGCGGCTCCGGGCATCAGCACCAGCAGCAGCAGCAGCACGCCATCGGCCGCCAGGGGGAACCAGAGATCACGGCCCGTGGCCAGCTGCAGCTGGGGCAGGGAAAAGCTGGGACGGGGAAGGCGGGAGGGGGGCAGCTGGGGGAGGCTGGGCAGGGCGGAAAGGGCCGGCCGGCTCGGGGGTGGCGAAGCCTGCTCCCGCTGGGAGGCGGAGCGGGCAGCGCTGCTGACTCGGCCCTGCTGGCGTTCCTTCAAGCGGTCCATCAGCACCGCGTCGTAGGCGGCTTCGATGCGGGAGCGGACCAAGGGGTCGTCGCCGGCCTCATCAAGCCGTGCCAGCTTGGCCTCCTGGACGGTGTCGAAGGAGGCATCGGGAGCGACACCGAGCCGCTCGTAGGGATCGGAGGCGTCAGGCGCCGGCTGCGGCAGGTCGGATCCTTGGTTCATACCACCGAGCGTATCGAGACGAGGCTAAAAAAGCGGTTCACTGCGGTGATATCCCGCTTCCTGTTGCAGTCGGCGGCGGCAGGCCTCGGCTTCCTCGATCGCCAGCGAACGGCGCCGTTTGAGCAGGGGCATCTGCGGGGGCAGGTGGCTGCCTTCGCGCATCTCCACGGCCCCTTGCGAGGGCTGGAAACTGACGTAATCACTGCCCCCGTCGCTGCGGGGACGCACCAGCCAGAGCGGAGGTGGCGTCACGGATCGAGGCATCGCTGTGACCGTGCGTGGCGGCGTGACGAATTGTTGCTTCATTCTGCCCCCTCCGATCGCCTGGCGCGAGGGAGGGTTTCCTCCCGTGGCGGCCGGCGGCGCCTCCCCGGCTCAGAGGGCGATCGGCTCCACACCGCTCACCACCGGCGCCACCCCATGCAGTTCCAGCTCGGGATGGTCCTCCTGCAGCTGGTGCAGGTTCCAGTCGTTGCGGAACAGCAGCACCGGCCGGTCCCAGGCATCGCGGACCGTCTTGCAGTTGAACAGGCGCCCGACGCTCTCCAGGGCCGGCCAGCCTCCGCTCACCCAGCGGGCGACGCTGAACTCGAGCGCCTCCAGCCGGCTGGTGACGCCGTATTCGTTCTCCAGCCGGTACTGCACCACTTCAAGCTGCAACTGCCCCACCGCCGCCAGGATCGGATCCCGCTTGCTGGGGTCGGTGTCGTACAGCACCTGAACGGCCCCCTCCTCACGCAGCTCGTTCACCCCCTTGCGGAAACTCTTGAACGCCGAGGGATTGGGGTTGCGCAGCCAGGCGAAGATCTCCGGGCTGAAGCAGGGAATGCCCTCGTACTCCACACGGGGACCGGTGTAGAGGGTGTCGCCGATGGCGAACATGCCGGGGTTGTTGAGGCCGATCACATCGCCGGGGTAGGCGTCTTCCACCACCTCCCGGTCCTGACCGAACAGCTTCTGGGGGCGTGACAGGCGGATCGTGCGCCCGCTGCGGGCATGGCGCACATTCATGTCCTTCTCGAAGCGGCCGCTGCAGACCCGCACGAAGGCCACCCGATCCCGGTGACGGGGGTCCATGTTGGCCTGCAGCTTGAAGACGAAGCCGCTGAACTCCGGCCGCAGTGGATCCACCGGTCCCTGGTCGCTCTCCCGGGCCACCGGGGGCTGGGCCAGCTCCAGGAAGGCATCGAGGAAGGGTCGGACACCGAAATTGGTCATCGCCGAGCCGAAGAACACCGGGCTCAGCTCACCGGCGTGCACCCGCGCCAGATCCAGTTCCGCCCCGGCGCCCTCCACCAGTTCCAGTTCCTCCACGGCCAGCTCCAGCAGTTCCGCCTCCACCCGCTCCTGACGGTCAGGATCCCCCGGGGCCAGACGCCGCTCCAGGCTCTGCCGGCCCCGTTCGGCACGCTCGAACAGGAGCAGATCCTCGGAGCGCCGGTCGATCACGCCGCGGAAGCGGTCGCCGCTGCCGATCGGCCAGTTCACCGGCCAGCAGGCCAGCCCGAGCTCCTGCTCGATCTCATCGACCAGCTCCAGGGGGTCGCGCCCCGGCCGATCCATCTTGTTGATGAAGGTGAAGATCGGGATCCGCCGCATCCGGCAGACCTCGAACAGCTTGCGGGTCTGCGGTTCCAGGCCCTTGGCCGCGTCCACCAGCATCACGGCGTTGTCGGCAGCGGCCAGGGTTCGGTAGGTGTCCTCCGAGAAGTCCTGGTGGCCGGGGGTGTCGAGCAGGTTGATCGTGCTGCCGGCGTAGTCGAACTGGAGCACCGTGGAGGTGATCGAGATGCCGCGCTGTTTCTCCAGCTCCATCCAGTCGGAGGTCACCTTGCGCTGCTCCCCCTTGGCCTTCACCGCCCCGGCTTGCTGGATGGCACCCCCGTAGAGCAGCAGTTTCTCCGTGAGGGTGGTCTTGCCCGCATCGGGGTGGGAAATGATGGCGAAATTGCGCCTCCGGCTCACCGCCGCCGCCAGTGCCGCGGCGTCGAAATCAGGAGCAGGGGCAGGGGAGGAGCTGGTGACCATCAGGCCAGCCTGCCAGGCAGGCAGGGGCCCTGGATCTCCAGGTAGCGGTCGTCCACCTCCCGCACCTCCAGCCCGTCGAATCCGGCGGCCTCGAGTTGGTCCAGCACCTCGGAGCGGGTGAAGGCCGCCCGCAGGGAATGGGCATAGTCCCGCCGCAGCACCTCCGGCGCCGAGCCGGCATGGCGGCGCACCAGGTCCTGGAGTTCCCCTTGGCTGGCGGGCCGCCTCAGATCCCTCACATAAAGGTGGGTGGCCGGTCCTGAGAGCTGCCCCACACTCCGCCAGAACACCCCCGGATCATGGAGATGGTGCAGCAGGCTGTTACTGACAACGGCGCTGCAGGGTCCCCCCAGCTGCGAGCTCGGCAGCCGCCGCAGCAGGAAGCGAAGGTGCCGAGGGCCGGCGGGATCAGCGCGCCGTCGCCGCTCGGCGATCGCCAGCATGGCGTCGGAGCCATCAAGGCCCAGCACGCTGGCTTCTGGCCATCGCCTCGCCAGAAGAAAGGTGATGTTGCCGGGCCCGCAACCCAGATCCACAAAGCTGAGAGCCTCGCCATCCCCCTGGCCCCGGTCGCCCAGGAGGGCCTCGATCCTGCCCAGCACAGCCTGGTCGCCGCTGGAGAAATCCGCCGCGGCGTAGGCCTCGGCCTGCAGGACGTCCTGCATCAGCTCCGGTTCGCATATCCGCTCCATCGGCCCGGCCACCCTGTCGACGTGGCGCTGTTCTACCCAGCCAAGGCCCCATCAGCCGCCCCAGGCACCGTGGCTGGTGGCTAGGCACCGTTGCAGACCCTACGGGTGGCGTTATGGTTCCCAGCACGCATCGGCCGTACCCACCGTGACCCTGTCCGCCGCCCGTCCAGCCCCATCCGCCGAGGCGGCGACGTCTTCGGCAAGCGACGACACCCTCACACCGGCGGCCGACTTCCCGGTCACCGCCCCGGCGGCCTATCCAGTCTTCTATCGCACCTACAGCCGAAAGACCCCCAGCGGAGGCAGGGAGAGCTGGCATGAGGTGGCTGAGCGCAACCTCGAGGGCCTGCGGGTGCTGGGCTCCCTTGCGGCCGAGGAAGTGGAGCTGATCCGGCGCATGCAGCGCTACCAGATGGCGCTCCCCTCCGGCCGTTGGCTGTGGATCGGCGGCACGGGGTGGATCGAGCAACCTGAGAATTTCTCCGGTGCCTACAACTGCACCTCCACCAACCTGGTGGACTGGGAAGCCTTCGCCCTGATGATGGATCTGGCGATGATGGGCTGTGGCACCGGCGCCATCATCGAACCCCATCTGATCCGCCGGCTGCCGACGGTGCGCAACACCCTCGTCATCGATGGGGTCTCGGATATCGGTGTCACGCCGATCGGGTTCCGCCAGCAGCAGACCACCCACAGCATCGAAGGCCAGCAGGTCAACGTGCGGGTGGGGGACACCCGAGCCGGCTGGGTGGAGAGCTACCGGCTGCTGCTCAACCTCTGCAGCGATGAGCGTTTCGACGGTCCTGTCCATGTGTCGGTGGACCTGTCCAATGTGCGGCCCGTGGGCGAAACCCTCAAGGGCTTCGGCGGCATGGCCAACCCCGTGAAGTTGAGGGATCTCTACGGCCGTGTCGCCCAGATCCTCAACAAGGCCCAGGGCCGCCAGCTCACCTCGGTGGAGTGCTGTCTGCTGATCGATGAGGCGGCGGTGACGATTGTGGCCGGCAACATCCGGCGCAGCGCCGGCATGCGCCAGTTCTGTGCCGACGATGATTCCGCTCTCGGCGCCAAGGAGAATCTCTGGCAGCAGGACGCCCAGGGCAACTGGCGCATTGATCCCGAGCGCGATGCCCTGCGCATGGCCAACCACACCCGCGTGTTTCACGTTCGCCCCAGCCATGAGGTGGTGCTGGAAGCGGTCAACAAGCAGTTCCAGTCAGGCGAGGGAGCCATCCAGTTCGCTCCCGAGGCCATTGCCCGCTCCAATGCCGACCTGCTCACCACCCCCGAGCTGCGCACCGAGTTCATCGGCATCTACTGCGACCAGGGCAGGGAAGAGGCTGGCCGCTGGCTGCAGCTGCACCACCCGCAGATCAGCGACGCTGAGCTGGAGCACCGGCTCGGCCGCTACGGACTCAACCCTTGCGGTGAGATTCTCGGCGCCGATTTCCACTGCAACCTGGCCGAGATCCACCTCAACCGGATCGACCCGGCCGACCACCAGGCCCAGGAGGACGCCTTCAAGGCCGGCGGCCTGGCGGTGGCCTGCCTGCTGAACCACCGCTTCGAGGTGGAGCGCTATCGCCAGAGTCGGGCCTGGGACCCGATCGTGGGGGTCAGCTTCACGGGCCTGTTCGATTTCTTCGTTCATGCCTTCGGCACCCCCTGGTTGCAGTGGTGGGAGGCCGGCCGTCCGGACTCAGAAGCGGGTCGGGCCTTCCGTGCCGAGGAGGCGACCTACCTGTCGCGCTGGAAGCAGTGTGTCCATGACGCGGTGTGGGACTACTGCGATCGGCACGGCATGCGCCGTCCCAACCGCTGCACAACCGTCCAGCCGGCCGGCACCAAGAGCCTGCTCACCGGCGCCAGCCCCGGCTGGCATCCCCCCAAGGCCCAGCGCTTCATCCGGCGCATCACTTTCCGCAAGAACGATCCGGTGGCGCTGGCCTGCCTGGACTACGGCTACGCGATCGTTCCCTCCCAGTCGGACAAGGACGAACAGGGACGCCTGCTGAATGATCCGTTCGATCCACGCTGCACCGAGTGGCTGGTGGAGATCCCCACCGAAGTGAGCTGGGCCAACCTGCCCGGAGCCGATCAGGTGGAGATCAACAACTTCTCCGCCTTGGCCCAGTTCGATTTCTATATGCAGGTGCAACGTCACTTCACCACCCACAACACCTCGGCCACGGTGGAGTTTCGCGAGCATGAGATTGAGCCTTTGGCTGCCGCCATCCACCAGGCGATCGAGAATGGTGAGGGTTACATCTCTGCGGCGCTATTGGCTCGCTTCGATGCCAATGCCACCTTCCCCAGATTGCCCTTCGAGCCGATCGATCAAGCCACCTATCACCGAATGGTTGTGGAGGTGGAGCAACGCCGCCAGTGCGGGGATTTCTTCCTGGCCTTGCAGAAGTACGACCGGGGTGAATCGATCGAAGCCGGCCCAGCCGGGTGTGACTCCGACAAGTGCCTGCTGCCGCTGGCCATACCCGAAAACTGAGCGTCAGGAGAGGCGGAGGTGGCCGAGCCTTGCATCGGTCGCCTGAATCTGGCCTCGGGGACTTCTCGGCGCTTGGCCTATTCGACGCTCGAAACGAGCGTGCTGATCTCGCGATGACTGAGAAGATCGGTAGGATCAATAATCACCAGACGGTCGCGACCGCCACTCTTGGCCATGAGCAGGGCCTTGTCGGCACGGCGGAAGGTGGCGTCATAATTCTCATCCGACCGGTGCTCAGTGAGGCCCATGCTGGCCGTCAGATTTAGTTCCATGTCGTCAATGGATACCCGCATGTCTCGGATGTTGGCCAACATTCGTTTGGCAACGATTTCAGCCGTGGAAAGATCGGCGTCGATCAGAAGGGCCATGAACTCTTCCCCTCCCCAGCGGGCAATGATGTCGTAGTGCCGCAAGCTACTTGAGAGGGCTTTGACGAAATCCACCAGCATCAGATCGCCGGTGGCGTGGCCATACTCGTCGTTGATCAACTTGAAGTGATCCACATCAAGGATGATCATTGAATAGGTGGAGCCATGTCGTGCGGCTCGTTGGTCTTCCTCCAGGCAGCGTTCGGCCATGAAGCGACGGTTAGAGATTCCCGTCAGCGAATCATGGGTTGAGGCCTCAAAAAGCGAAAGATTCAGTTCTTTGAGTGAGGCCTGATAGAGGTCGGAAATCCGTACAACCCGCTTAATTTGGCGCAACTGCTTTTCGTAGCGGTTCGTAAGGCTGCGGTTGCTTTCAAGGACATGGGATTGGTAGAGATCGGAAATGTCTGCCACCCGTTCCAGGCGGTCGACCTGTTCTTCAATCCGATTCCATAGGCGAGCCAACAGGTTGCGTACGGGATCATTGTCGTAGCGCTGATCGGCAAGAACGGCCTTGACCTCCTGTTCCAATTGGTCGTCGGATTTGGGGCAGGAGGGGTCGGACATGTCAGGCGTTGATTGAGAGAATCAAGAATGGAAAGGTATAATCCTCCTTGAATTCAGAGCCCAATTCGGCGGAGCGGGGATTTCTGTCGTCAAACATCCACTGAACGAGAACTTCCTTGCCGTCTTCGAATGCTGTCTGCAGCAAATCAAAGATATCAATCATGAAACGAATGCTGCTGGTATTGAGATAGTTCAAGTGTAACTCCAGGGTCAGGGAGTGCTGAGCACTTGAGAGATAGGAGTCAATCCATTGAATCAGTTGATCGTACAGTTCAAATGAATTCTCTGGATAGGATTCGCCACTCATGACCACGACGCCAGCCTTCCAGTCCGCCCGGATCGAAGGGCTGGACTGCGAACCAGGCACGGAGAGATTGAGTTCTTCGGTGCTGCTCATGGGATCAGATGATGGCCCGAAGGCTGAAGAAGGCACGGCCGGGCTCAAGGGGATCAAGGGAGGCCTCCATGGGTTGGCTGGAACGCCTGGCGATCTCGATGAGACCCAGACCGGCACCCTGCCCGGGGGCCTGGGCGTGGGGTCGGCGTAACTGCTGTTTGTAGAGCAGCTTCAGTTGGGCCTTGTCGCAGTCCGCGAGTTCGTGGATCCGCTGGATCAGGGCCTGTCCGTCCTCCATCTGTACGAGGTTACCTGCACACACGGCGTAATGGCCAGCCTCGGCAGCTGCGATCACAACCGTCGCGGAGGAATCAGCGTCGCTGAAGCCGCGACTTGTTGAATAATTCCTGATATTCTGGCTCATCTCGATGTAAACGCTGAACACATCCATGACCTCCAGTTCGGGAGCGTGATTGGATTCTATGTGTTCCTTAAGGGCGGATCCGATCTCCCCGATCAAGGTGGTGGAGATGGGACCGTTGAAGCAGATGAGGATCTGCTGATGGCTGAAGAACTCCCGCAGCGAGATCAGGCTGTTCGTGGTGATCGTCATCGCATTGCCTCCGCTTCAGGCGCCGAAGTAGTTTCCGTCAGTGGTGAAAGGGGCATGGTGTTGATGGAATGGGGCATCAGGCAGCTCCCTAAGAGAAACGGAAGGAAAGAATGGTGATGTCGTCCCGCTGGGGATGACGGCCCCGAAACTCGTCAAGGGCATCGGAAAGTGACTGGCGCTGGCGATCCAGCGGCTGGCGGGCCAGCTGGATCAGCCATTCCTTGAATTGGTGGGTGCCAAGTGAAAAACCGTTCTTGCCTCCAGATTGATCCAGTAGCCCGTCGGTGGTGAGGTAGTAGGTGCAGTCCGGAAGCAACGGAATGTCATAATCCGTGTAAGCACCGATCCGATGATCGCAGATGGCTCGGTGATCTCCTCTGAGCATATGCATGGTTTGCCCATCACTCCAATAGAGGCTTATCTTTGCTCCGGCAAATCTAAGTGTTCTGGCTTCAAAGTCAAGGCGAACCAGTCCAATATCCATGCTGGTCGCGATAGACTTGCTCATGCTCGCTCCATGTAGCAGGGTGCGCATCGCGCTGTCAGTGCAGCTCAGAATGGCGGCAGGGGAAGTGATTCCCACCTCCATGATGGAACGATCAATCCCGGCCCGAGCCAGCATCGTCATCATGGCCCCAGAGACACCGTGGCCGGCACAGTCGGCCACGCCGGCAAGACAGTGGCTGCCTTCGGAGTGGAAGATATAGTAGTCACCACCAACCGTGTCCCGTGGCAGCCAGAGGATGAAATGGTCGTCGCCGAAGGTATCCTGGAGCTGTCGATCCGGCAGGATTGAGCGCTGCAGCAGAGCGGCGTAGTTGATGGAGGCTTCGATCTGTCGATTGGCTTCCATCAACCGTTGATTGCTGGTCTCCCCCGCCACCAGGGCTTGGCGCATCTTGACGAGCACCATGTTGAAGGCCTTGGCCAGCCTGGAGATTTCGTCGTTGCTCCGGATCGTCAGCAGACTGGTCCTGTCATCACTTCCGATCTCACTGGCTTCTCGTACCAATCGGGCGATCGGTAGAATGATGCGCCGGGTGATGATCTGATAGGAAATGATCGCCAGGATGACCAGCAGCAACGTGAGAATCAACGAGACATATGTTTCCGCCGAACGGGCACCTGGAGCCATCAGCAACTGGATGGCGGCAATCACCAGATAAAGCAGAACCAGCCCATTGACAATGGCAATGAGGGTGAACACCTGCTGAATCGAGGCCACCGTTCTTCGCGATGGCAACGGGTGAGCCCTTCGCGAGCTCCCGTTGTCGCTTCTGGCCTCAGGCCCCCCATCCTCAGGGTGCCGGACAGGGATCTTCATCGCCTGAGGATTCTTTGGGCCCGTGGGGGCCTTCAGGGTGTCGGGCAATCAGGAGCATGCTGCTGAGTCCATTCTGCGCAGAAAGTCCCTGGGCTGCCGCCACCACCGCGACGCTGCGGGTCGTCGCAGACCCTTCATGTTGCCGCGGCCATGTTGATGGTTGGCCCGGCCCCGGCCCCGTAGGTCAACAGTCGGTCACAATGGATGACCGAATGGCGCCCCTCCATGCCCGCTCGCCTGCGCATCGCCATCGGCCTGTTGGCGATGTTGCCTGTGGCAGCGGCCGCCGATCGGCTCCACTGGGGCGATGGGATCGTCTTCGTCACGTCGATTCTGTCGATCATTCCGCTGGCGATCCTGCTGAGCACCGCCACCGAGGAGCTCTCCCTCACCCTCGGCCCCTCGATCGGGGCCCTGCTCAATGCCCTGTTCGGCAACGCCACCGAACTGATCATTGCCCTGGCAGCCCTGCGGGCCGGCCTGGTGGACATCGTCAAGGCCAGCATCACCGGCACGGTCATGGCCAACCTGCTGCTGGCCCTGGGCCTCTCGATGCTGGTGGGGGGCATCGGGCGCAGTGAACAACGGTTCCAGCCGGTGGTGGCCCGGGTCAACGGCTCGGCCATGACCCTGGCCGTCCTGGCGATTCTGATCCCAAGCCTGCGGGGGATGGTGGCTGGCGAGGCCGGGGGGCTGGATGCGGGCGCCGCCGAGTCCTTCTCCCTCTTTGTGGCCTGGGTGCTGCTGGCTGTCTATGCCCTCACGCTGCTGTTTTCCCTGAAAACCCATCGCACCCTCTACGCCGTTGCCGAGGCTGACCTGGTCGTGGACGGGGAGGGTCCGGGCCACGGCGGCGAGGCTGCCCATCGGCCGCCCCTGCTCCCCTGGGTCGCTGTGCTGCTGGCGGCCACCGTGGGCCTGGCCTATGCCTCCGAGCTGTTCGTGGGCGTCGTCGAGACCGTCACCGAATCCCTCGGCCTCTCGGCCCTGTTCACCGGTGTGGTGCTGCTCCCCCTGCTGGGCGGTGCCGCCGAGTACCTCACCGCCGTGAGCATGGCCCGCAAGGACAAGATGGACCTGGCGGTCTCGGTGGCCCTCGGTTCCACCCTGCTGGTGGGGCTGCTGGTGGTGCCGGTGCTGCTGCTGGTGGCCCCCCTGCTCGGCCATCCCCTCGACCTCAGCTTCAACGTCTATGAGGTGGTGGCGGTGGCCACCGCCGTTCTGGTGAGCAATCTGGTCAGCCTCGACGGCCGCTCCGACTGGCTTGAGGGAGTGCTGCTGCTGGCGGCCTACGCCATCCTCGCCGCCGGGTTCTTCTTCCAGAGCAGCCCCCTGACATGAGCACCAAACCGGACGATCGCTCCCTGGCCGTCACCGCTGCTCCACCCCTGGCCCTGCGGGCCGGCGGCCCTTGGACGCGCCTGCGTCATGGGGCGGGGATGCAGTTGCTGCTGACCCTCCTGGTTCTGCTGGCGGCCCTGCTGCTGGGCCTGGCCTGGCTGGCCCTGGCGGCGGCCCTGCTGACCCTGGCCCTGGCCCTGCGCCAGCTGCTGCCACCGCTCTGGCAGCTCCTGGTCCGCCACCTCGAAGACCCACCCACAGTCCGGCTGGTGGCAACCCTCGCCCTGGTCCTGGCCCTGCTGTCGATTCCCCTGGCCCTCGGCTGGCTCGACCCGCTGCTGGCGATCTACCGCAACGGCGACTGGGAGGCAATCGGTGCCTTCGGCGAGGGGGTGATCGGGGCCGTCGGCCAGATCCTGGTGGCCCTGGTGGCGCTGATGATCGCCTGGCGCCAGGTGATGGTGGATCAGCGTCTCACCACCCAGCAGAACCGCATCACCCAGGCCCAGACCATCGACAGTTTCATCCATGGCATCTCGGAGCTGATCAGCGACGAGGAGGGCCTGCTGGAGGACTGGCCCCTGGAGCGCATGCTGGCGGAGGGCCGGCTGGCCGCTGTGCTGAGCAGCATCGATGGCGACGGCAAGGCGAGGATCCTGCGGTTTCTCTCCCACGCCAGGCTGCTCACCCCCCTGCGCCGCGACCAGCGGCTGGGGCGCGCCATCCTCGACGGTGAAGGCAGCTACGAAGAGGACCGGCCGAAGGGGGTTCCCGTCATCCGCCTGCAGAGCATGCTGCGGGGAGCCGATCTCTCCGGTACCGACCTGCGGGCCATCGACTTCAACGGTGCCGATCTCTCCGGTGCTGACCTCTCCGGTGCTGACCTGGCCGAGGCCAACCTGGCCGCGGTGAACCTCGTCGCTGCCAATCTGCAGGGGTCCTGTCTGAAGGACACGCGGTTCTTCTACGGGGATGCTCTGGTGGCCACCCCTCACCAGGCCCAGATCGAGCCGGATCACACCGCAGGCATCGGCACCGGTGCCCGGGTGGAGAACGTCAATCTCAGCGGGGTTCGGCAGCTGGATCCAGGCAACCGCGCCTACCTGGCCGCCTGGTCCGGAGCCCGTTCCCGCCTCACCTTGCCGGGGGGCTGCAAGGGGCTGCCCAACCGGCTGTAGGGTCGGGCCGTCCAGCCTGGAGGGGTGGTCGAGTGGTTGATGGCTCCGGTCTTGAAAACCGGCGAATCGCAAGATTCCGTGGGTTCGAATCCCACCCCCTCCGTCTTTCTTCCCAGCCCCCCCGTCCCTGAGTCCAGCGGCTCAGGGCCCTTCGGCCCGTTCCGCCTGCTGCTGTAGCTTCTGGAGCCGCTCCAGCAGCGATTCGTTGCTCATGCGGTTGTTGAGACGCTCCGCCAGCAGGGGGAAGGCCATCGGGCCGGGCCGGGGCAGGCGCCGCTGCAGCCATTCACTTTCGCGCAGGCGCTGCAGGGTGCTGAGCAGCCGTCCGAGGTCGAGCTGCTCCTCCAGGACTTCTCCGCGGGCCTGGGCCAGCAGCAGGTTCCCGGGTTCATGGCGCTCGAACACATCGAAGAGCAGGGCAGCGCTGATCTGCAGCTGGCCGCCCGAGCGGGCCTGGCCGGGGTAGCCGTTCACCACCAGCCCACTCACCTGGGCGATCGAACGGAACCTGCGGCGGCACAGCTCCGAGAGGTTGATCGCCCGCTCCAGATCCTCCAGCAGCCCTTCAGGATCCAGCAGAGTGTCCCCATGCAGTTCCAGCAGCTCCTCGAAGGGGTAGTCCCGGGCCGCCAGCAGCTCAAAGCCGTAGTCGTTCACCGACACCGTGAAGGTGCCGGGATGGTGGCGGGCCAGCCGCCATGACCACAGGAAGCCCAGGCCCTCATGCACGAAGCGGCCTTCGAAGGGGTAGGCGTAGAGATGGCTCCCCTCCCGGGTGTGGCATAACTCCACCAGAAACTGCTGGCTGCGGGGCAGGGCGGACAGCAGCAGCTGGCGCTCCAGCAGCGGCCGCAGGGCCCGCAGCTCGGCTGTGTCCAGGGTGAATCCCTTCTCCCCGTCGAGGGCGCGGGCGCAGCGGTCGACCTCTGCGCGCAGATAGGCGCTGAGCAGGTCGGAGAGGGCCATCTGGCCCCCGCCCCAGGCCGGCACCATGGCGCTGCGGCGCGTCGTGGCCTTGACCATCGCGGTCATCTCCCGCAGTCGGACGAACTCCAGCTGGCGGCCGGCGAAGAAGAAGACATCCCCGGGTTTGAGCCGGCCGATGAACACTTCCTCCACATGCCCCAGCACGGCGCCACGCACGAAGCGCACGGTCACGGCCCGATCGGCGCTGATCGTGCCGATGTTGAGCCTGTGCAGGCGGGCCACGGCGGTCTCCCGCACCACGAAGCGCTGGGGGACGCCCGCGTTTACCTCCAGCGGCTCCCGCTCCAGCTTCCGGTAGCGCGGATAGGCCCCCAGGCAGTCCCCCCCGTGCTCGAGAAAGCGCAGGCACCAGTCCCAGCGGCTCCGCTCCAGCTGGCGGTAGCTCCAGGTGCGGCGCACGGACGCGAACGTCGTCTCGGGCTCAAAGCCCGGACCGCAGGCCAGGCTCACCAGGTGCTGGAGCAGCACATCGAGCGGCGCCTGCGGTGGGCGGCGGTGCTCCACCAGCCCCTCCCCCAGCCCCCGCCGCATCGCCGACACCTCCAGCAGTTCCAGGGCGTTGGTGGGCATGAACAGCACCTGGGCCGTGCCCCCGGGCTGGTGGGCCGAGCGCCCCGCCCGCTGCAGCAGCCGGGCCAGGTTCTTGGCACTGCCGATCTGCACCACCCGCTCCACCGGCTGGAAGTCGACCCCCAGATCGAGGGAGCTGGTGCAGACCACCCAGCGGATCGTGGCGGCCTTCACCCCCGCCTCGATGGCTTCCCGGGCCGACCGGTCGATGGCGCTGTGGTGCAGGGCCAGGGACCCTTCCATCTCGGGGCAGGCGAAGCGCAGGCACTGGTGCCAGCGCTCGGCCTGGTTGCGGGTGTTGGTGAACAGCAATGTGGAGACCGTGGGCTCCATGGCCGCCACCAGCTCCTCATACATGCGCAGACCCAGATGGCCGGCCCAGGGGAAGCCGTCGATGGTGTCGGGCAGCAGGCTGCGGATCTGGGTGTCCCGCCGGATCCGCGCCGTGATGATCCAGGGCTCAACGCCGACACCCACCGCGGCCCGGGCCGCCTCCTCCAGGTTGCCGATGGTGGCGCTGATCGCCCAGGTGCGCAGGGCCGGCCGCCGGCTCCGCAGCCAACTCAGGCACAGCTCGCTCTGGCTGCCCCGCTTGCTGCCCATCAGCTCATGCCACTCGTCGATCACCACCGCCTCGAGGTCGGCGAACAGCGCCTCGGCCCGGGGGCTGGCCAGCAGCAGCGACAGGGACTCCGGGGTGGTGATCAGGATCTGCGGCGGTGTCTTCAGCTGCTTGCCGCGTTCGTGGCTGCTGGTATCACCGTTGCGCAGTCCCACCCGCAGCGGCCAGCCCATGGTGTCGATCGGTTCCCGGATCGCCAGCAGCAGGTCGCGGCTCAGGGCCCGCAGGGGTGTCAGCACCACCAGGCGCAGACCGCCCTCCGGTCCGGTGCCCCCGTTTTCGGCCAGCATCGCCGCGATCGGCCCCATCACGGCGGCGTAGGTCTTGCCCGAGCCTGTGGGGACCTGGATCAGGCCGCTGCCCCCCTCCAGGTAGGCCCGCCAGCACTGGCGCTGGAAGGGCATCGGCCGCCAGCCACGGCTGGAAAACCAGGACTCGATGGGCCGCAGCGCCGCCGCGGTGGAAGGGGTCAAGGGGGGCGGCGGATCAGGTGGAGAGCACGGCCACCACCACGGCGGCGATGGCCAGGATCACCGCCCCCAGCACGACCCCGGCGGCGACATTGCCTTTGCGAATCTCGGCGCGATAGTCGATTGGCGAGAGGCGATCGAAGAGCAGCAGCCCGAGGTAGATGAGGATGATGCCCAGAAAGGTCCAGCCGACCATCAGCAGCATCTGGAGCAGCGGTTTGACCATCCCCTCGTTGCAACGCCGCCACCACCGTAGGGATGGACAGGAGGTCAGCTCCTGATGGCGCAGGCTTCCCTGGGCGGGCGTCGCGATCCGGCCCTGCTGCTCTGGCCCCTGGCCGGCCTGGTGCTGCCGCTGCTTCCCCTGCTGGTGTTGCTGCTGTCGGTCCTGGAGGGGCCACGGCGGCTGGTGATGGTGGTGCCGGAGGGTCAGCGGGTGCTCAGCGCCCCCTTCGTGTTGGAGGACGGTTGGTTGGGTAGTCCCCGGCTGGCGCTGACGGCCGAGATCCCGACCAACAGCTCGATCGCGCTGGACGTGGCCCTCCTCGACGCCAGCGGCCGCTCCATGCTGGACCTCACCAAGGAAGGTTGGCGCGCCAGTGGCGTCTGGGCGGAGGAGGGGGAGAGCGGCACCTGGCAGGAAGATGACACGGGACTGACGCTGGCGCTGCGTCCCGGCCGCAGCGGCCGCTTCCAGTTGGCGGTCCAGGTGCAGGATCTGCTCGATGAAGCGGGCCAGCCGCTGCCCCATCCGGTTGTCGTGCGCGGCAGCGTGCGCAACCACAGTGTTGATGCCCCGCTGCTGTTGTTCACCGCCGTGCTGTCGCTGGCGGTGGTTCAGGTGCTGCTGCTGGCCTGCTACGGCGTCAGCCGGGGCCGCTGGGTCCGGCGCAGCCAGGAGGCAAGCGCCGCGATCCGCTGCGGGGCCGGTGGCCCGGGGCTGGTGCGGCTTGGCGTGGTGGCGCGCTGGGAGCTGCCCCATGACGATCCCCCCCTGGGCTCGCCCCCGGGCCCAGGGGCCCTGGAGCTACGGGTGAGCGATGCCCACGGGCGCCCCCTCCTGAAGCATCGGGAGATGGTGGCGGTGGCCCACCGCTCCAATGACGGCGACCACTGGTTGTCCGTGCGCCTCACCCAGCACCTGCGGCTTGCGGAACACGGCAGCTACCGCTTTCGCGTGGTGCTGCCGGAGGCATTCCGTGTTGATGGCGACGCCTGGGAGATCGAATGGCTGCAGTTCACCGTTAAGGACGGTCGGATGATCGCCTGGCCGGTGCCCGTTCTACCCCTGGCTGGGGTGGTGGAGGGAGCTTCCGATCGCCGATGAACGCGGGCTGATTCTGTTGGTGGCCGTGGCGGTGGTCGCCATCGGCACCGTCACGGCCGTGACCCGCCCCGCCCTCTGGCGCCTCGGGCAGGACGGCACCCCCGCCGCCGGCAGCGGCGTGCGCTACGGCGGCAGCTACCGGGCCGGGCGCTGGGTGGCGGCCCCGTCCCGACGCCAGGACTGGTCAGGCTTCCAGGGGCGCGGTCCCGGCGCGGCCAAGTGACGCCTCGGCGCCTTCCGGCCCTCACACCCCTGCAGGTGCGGGTGCTGTTGGAGGCGGCGGCCATTTCCTCCACTGTCAGCCTGGTGCTGGAGCTGATGCTGGCCACCCAGGCCAGCTACCTGCTGGGCGACCATGCCCTGGCCACGGGCGTGGTGATCGGCACATTCCTGGCGGCCATGGGCCTGGGCGCCTGGTTGAGCCAGTTCCTGGCCGTTGGCCCCCAGCCCGGCTTCGCGCTGCTGCAGTGGTTTCTGGCCGTGGAACTGGCCCTGGCCCCCCTGTGCCTGCTGGCCCCCATGGCCCTGTTCGCCCTCTTCCGGGTGGGTGGGCCGGTGTGGCTGGGCCTGGTGGTCTGCACCGTGCTGGTGGGGGTGCTCGGTGGCATGGAGGTGCCCCTGCTGACCCGGCTGCTGGAGTGCGGTCAGCAGCTGCGGGTGGCCCTGGCCCGGGTGCTGGCCCTGGATTACCTGGGGGCTCTGGTGGGGGCCCTGCTGTTCCCCCTGGTGTTGCTGCCCTGGCTGGGCCTCCTGTCCACCGCCGGCCTGCTGGCTTTGGTGCCATTGGCCAGTTGCGTGGCCATCGCTGTCGTTTTCCCGGTGGGACGCCGCTGGCGCCGCGCTATCGCCGTGGCTTTCCCCGTGATCGCCCTTGCCGGCTGGGGGCTCGTTCCGCTCGGGGATCGGATCGAGGATGGCCTCTACGACGATCCGGTGGTGAGCCGTCTGCAGAGCCGGCACCAGCGCATCGTGCTCACCCGTCGCCGCGACGACCTGCGCCTGTTCCTCGATGGCCAGCTGCAGTTCTCCAGCCTCGATGAGTACCGCTACCACGAGGCCCTGGTGCATCCGGCGATGGCGTTGCAGGGCCGGCCGCAGCGGGTGCTGCTGCTGGGGGCGGGCGATGGCCTGGCCCTGCGGGAGGTGCTGCGCTGGCCCGCGGTGCGGCAGGTGGATGTGGTGGAGCTCGACCCTGAGATGGTGCGCCTGGCGAAGGAGCAGCCGTTTCTGCGGCGCCTCAACGGCGCCAGCCTGGAGGACCGGCGGGTGCGGCTCGTGATCGGTGATGCCTTCGAGCGGGTGCGACAGCTGCGGGGCACCTACGACGTGATCATTGCCGACTTCCCCGACCCGGCCACACCGCCGCTGGCCCGCCTGTACAGCGTCACCTTCTATGGGCGCCTGCTGCGGCGTCTGGCCCCCGACGGGATGCTGGTCACCCAGGCCTCGACGCCGTTCTTCAGCCCCAAGGTGCTGGCCTCGATCCAGGCCACCCTGACGGAGCTGAACCTGACCACCCGGCCCTACGGCGTGGACGTGCCCAGCTTCGGGCCCTGGGGATTCGTGCTGTCCCACCGGGGCCGGAAGCCACCGGCACAGGCTGTGCTGCCCTTCCAGGGCCGGTGGATCGACCAGGGACAGCTCGACCGGCTCTTTCCCCTGAGCCGGGATCTGGCCCTGCCGCCGGGGGAGCGGGTGCTGCCCAACCGCCTGCACCGGCCGGTGCTGGCCGATTACCAGCGCCAGGGCCGCTGGCGCGAGAACTGATCGGCGCCCTTCGCGGATCCGGTCCACCAGCCTTCATAAGCTGTGCCAGCCGGCCGTGACGGTCCGGCCCCTGCGCATCGATGGCTGTCTGGCTCCTCCTGCCCCTGCTGCTGCTGGCCGCCGTTGCCCTGCTGCTGCTGCGCCGCTCGCGGCTGCGGCGCCAGGCACCCAAGCTGCTGGGCCGCACCCTGTTCACCCTGACCACCGGCGACATCGTCCAGTACGACGGCCGCGACTGGGTGGTGGAGGACCGGCTCCTCTACGACGAGGCCGGCTTCCAGTGGCTGGAGTACCTGCTGCGCGACGGCGCCGATGGCCGCTGGCTCAGCGTCTGCGAGGACGACTGGCTGGAGGTGAGCTGGCTGGAGGACGCCCCGGCCTCGGAGCTGGAGGGGCTAACCGCCGACTTCCCCGATCACCTGCGGTGTCGCGGCCAGCTGTATCACCTGAAGGAAACCGGCCGGGCCTCGGTGAGCGCCGCCGCCCGGGTGATGAACCGGCGCCTGCAGGGCTGCCGCTTCGGTGATTACGAGGGGGAGGAGGGCCGCGTGCTCTCCCTGGAGCGCTGGGAGCAGGGAGACGATCCCGGCCCACCGGAGCTCTGCCTGGGCCGGCGCATCGACCCGTCCGCCCCCGTGTTGCTGCCCGGTGATGGCCGCACGGTTTATCGCTGATCAGCCGATCGCTGAGAAGCTGATCGCTCAGCAGGTGGAACCTCCAGCAGGGCCTGGGCGCTGCTGAGGCTGTCGGCCGATTCGGGGGTGCGGTCGCGGCGCCAGCGCAGGATGCGGGGGAAGCGCACGGCCAGGCCACTGCGGTGACGGCTGGAGGGTTGCAGACCCTCGAAGCCCAGGGTGAAGACCTGCAAATGCTCGACGGCCCGCACCGGACCGAACCGCTCGGTGGTGTGGCGGCGGATCCAGCGGTCCAGCTCGTTGATCTCGCTGTCGTCGAGCCCCGAATAGGCCTTGGCGAAGGTCACCAGGCGGCCATCCCCGTCCCAGAGGCCGAAGGTGTAGTCGGTGTACAGATTGGCGCGGCGGCCGCTGCCGGCCTGGGCGTAGAGCAGCACCGCATCGAGCTCCATCGGCTCCAGCTTGTGCTTCCACCACAGCCCGCGGCGCCGGCCGACGCCGTAGGCCGAATCGAGCGCCTTCAGCATCAGCCCCTCGGCTCCCACCGAGCGGGCCTGCTGCCGCAGCGTTTCCAGCTCCTCCCAACTCCCCAGCGGCAGCACCGGCGAGAGGCGCAGGAGCCCGGCGGCGGGGGTGGGAACCGCCTCCGGCAGCCACCGCAGCAGATCCTCCAGGGCGGCGCGGCGCTGGAACAGGGGCTGGGGGCGCAGGTCCTGGCCCCCCCTCTCCACCAGGTCGTAGGCGATGAAGGCCGCGGGACACTCCCGCAGCAGGGCGGCACCAGGCTTCTGCCGCCCCAGTCGCCGTTGCAGGGGGCCGAAGCCGGCGGGCTGGCTCGCTTCTGCCGGCCAGACGGTGAGCTCCCCATCCAGCACCGTGCCCTGGGGCAGCCCCTCGGCCATCCCATCCAGCTCGGGGAAGCTGGCATTGATCAGCTCCTCGCCGCGGCTCCAGAGAAAGGTCTGGCCGCCCCGGCGGATCAGCTGGGCCCGGATCCCGTCCCACTTCCATTCCACCTGCCAGCCGGCGGGGTCGGTGGCGGCGAGGCGTTCCGTCTCGAGGGGGGAGGCCAGGCAGAAGGGATAGGGACGGCTGATCGGGGCGGCCACCCCGGCCTCCAGGGGCGCCAGCAGGGCCTCCATCGCTGCAGCGGAGGGTTCGAAACCGCCCATCAGCCGGTGGGCCAGCTCCGCCTCTTCCAGGCCGGACACCTGGGCCAGCGCCCGGATGACCAGGCCCGCCGCCACCCCCACCCGGAAACCGCCGGTGAGCAGCTTGTTGAACAGGAAGGCCTGCCCCTCGGGTAGCCCCGCCCAGATCGCCAGCACCGCTTCCGCCTGCGCCTCCCCCTCCAGGGCGGCCAGGGCCGGCAGCCGTGTGCCCATCCATTCGGCAAGGGACAGCTCCAGGGGCGGGGCCGGCGGCAGGGCCAGCTGGGGGAGCAACAGGGCGATGGTCTCGGCCGAGTCCCCCACCTGGGCGTGGCAGGAATCGAACAACCACTCGGGTAGCCCCGAACGCTCCAGGCAGATCTGCCGCAGTCTTCGGCCGGTGATCAACCGCCGCCGCCGCTTGCCCAGCAGCAGGGCCAGGACCCAGGCACCATCAGCCGGCTCCACCGCCTCAAGATGGTCCGCAAGCGCGGCCACCCGCCCCCGGGTGCCGGTGGCGCGCTCCAGTTGCAGGATCAGGTCGGCGAAGGCCTGCATGGGTTCAGGACACCGATGGCGCTGCCGCCCCTTCCAGCTCACCATCCTCGCTGCGCTGCCCTTCGAAGGCCCGCCCCAGGGGTTCCGCCGCCAGGCCCTGCTCCTCCCGCAGGTAGCGGGCCAGGCCGTCGCTGTTGCCGTGGGTCACGTACACCTGGCGGGCGCCGGAGTCCACCACGGTGCGCAGCAGGCCGTCCCAGTCGGCGTGGTCGCTGAGGGCGAAGCCGCGCTCGAACCCCCGCCGCCGCCTCGCCCCCCGCACCGCCATCCAGCCGCTGACAAAGGCCGTCTGGGGACTGACGAACCGCTTCATCCAGGGGGAGCGGTGGGCCGAGGGCGGTGCGATCACCAGGCGCCCCGCCAGCGATTCGCTGCGGGGGAGCTCACTCAGCGGCCGCGTCGGAGGCAGCACCACCCCTGCGCTTCGGTAGGGAGCCATCAGGGTCTGCACCGCCCCGTGCAGCAGCACCTCCTGCTCCACCCCCAGCGCGGCCAGTTCCGCCAGCAGACGCTGGGCCTTGCCGAAGGCATAGGCGAACAGAAGCGAAGGCCGCTGGGGGGCCTCACGCCACCAGGTCAGGATCTCGGCCGCCACTTGCCTGCCGGGGCGCCAGCGGTAGATCGGCAGCCCGAAGGTGGCCTCCGTGATCAGCACGTCGGCCGTCACCGGCTCGAACGGGGCGCAACTGGGGTCGGCATCCCGCTTGTAGTCGCCACTGATCAGCCAGGTTTCGCCGCCGGCGCTGATCCGGATCTGGGCCGAGCCCAGCACGTGTCCGGCCGAGTGGAACGACACCCGCGCCCCGCCGAGTCGCCGTTCCTCCCCGTAGCCCACCCCCGTCAGGCTGATGCCGGCCCCCAGCCGTTGCCGCAGCACGCCCTCGCCCGCCTGCACGGTCCAGTACGCGCCGCACCCGGGCCGGGCATGGTCGGCGTGGCCGTGGGTGATCAGGGCCCGGCTCACCGGCCGCCAGGGGTCTATCCAGGCATCCGCGGCCGGACAGTACAACCCCTCGGGGGTGAGCTGGATCAGGCCGTCGCCTGGAAGGACCATGGTGCGCGCAGGCCCAGACGGCGCCGCTGACCGGGGGGCAACCGCATCCTGCCGTCCTCGGCCCATTGACGGCGAGGGCGCCGCCCCCTAGCCATGGGGGAGTGATTGTCCGCGGCTCCATGGCACTCGACACCCATCGCGAGGAACTGGAGGCCACCGCCCTGGCCCTGGCAAGACCGGGCACCGGTCTGCTGGCGGCCGATGAATCCACCGGCACCATCGGCAAGCGCTTTGAAGCGATCGGCCTGGCCAACAGCGAGGACAACCGCCGCGCCTTCCGCACCCTGCTGGCCACCGCCCCCGGCCTCGGCGAAACCATCAGCGGTGTGATCCTCTACGAGGAAACCCTGTTTCAACAGGCCGCCGCCCTGCCGGGTCAGGCGGCCGGATCGATCCTCGAGCTGTTCCAGGCCCAGGGGGTGGTGGCGGGGATCAAGCTCGATCTGGGCGTGGAACCCCTGGCGGGCGGCCTGCCCGGCGAGACCTGGTGCACCGGCCTGCGGGGGCTGCGGGAACGGGCCGCACGGGCTTACGCCCGTGGCGCCCGCTTCGCCAAATGGCGGGCTGTGCTGCGCATCAGTGCCGATGGCTGTCCTTCGGAGTTGTGCGTGCGCGAGAACGCCTGGGGTCTGGCCCGCTACGCCCGCACGGCCCAGGAGGAGGGGCTGGTGCCGATCGTGGAGCCGGAGATCCTGATGGACGGCGACCACGACATCCTCACCACCGCGGCGGTGCAGGAGTGGGTGCTGCGCAGCGTCTACGAGGCCCTGGGTCAGAACGGGGTGTTTCTGGAGGGCACCTTGCTCAAACCATCGATGACCCTCCCCGGCGCTGACAGCTCGGAACGCCCCAACCCCGAGCAGGTGGCGGCCTTCACGGTGCGCACCCTGCGGCGCAGCGTTCCCCCCGCCGTGCCGGCGATCCTGTTCCTCTCGGGCGGCCTGGGGGAGGAGGAGGCCAGCGTGTTCCTTTCGGCCATCCACCATGCCGCCCCCGACGCCCCCTGGCACCTGGGGTTCTCCTACGGTCGCGCCCTGCAGCATTCCTGCCTCAGTCACTGGAAAGGAACCGATACGGCGGCCGGTCAGGCGGCCCTGCTGGCCCGTGCCCGGGCCAACGGCGCGGCGGCCCGCGGCGCCTATGTGGCCGGCTCCGAACCCTCGGACGATGCCGCCTCCCTTTTCGTGGCCAATTACAGCTATTGAGGAAAGGGCGGATCAAGCGCCGGCGAACTTGGCTCAGGCACTCATCGCCAGCATGCGCTCGATCGGCACCAGGGCCCGCCGGCGGATCTCCTCGTCGAGTTCGAGGGCCGGAGCCATGGTGTGCAGGCACTGCCACAGCTTCTCGAGCGTGTTCAGCCGCATGTAGGGACAGGCATTGCAGCTGCAGCCATCCGCTCCCGGAACGTCATAGAGGGTCTTGCTGGGAGAACGGCGTCGCATCTGATGCAGGATGCCGGGCTCGGTGAGCACGATGAAGGAGGGGGCTGCACTGGTTTCAGTGCGCTGCAGGAGCTTGCTGGTGGAGCCGATGAAGTCGGCCAGATCCAGCAGATGCTGCTGACACTCGGGATGGGCGATCACCTCGGCTTCGGGGTGCTCCAGGCGGAGCTGCAGCAGGGCCTGCTCGCTGAAGGTTTCATGGACGATGCAGCTGCCCGGCCAGAGGGTCAGCTCCCGGCCGCTCTCGCGGGCGACCCAGCGGCCCAGGTTCTGGTCGGGGGCGAACAGGATCGGGCGATCGGCCGGCAGCTGCTGAACCAGATGCACGGCGTTGCTGCTGGTGCAGATCAGGTCGCTCTGGGCTTTCACCGCGGCTGAACAGTTGATGTAGCTGACCACGATGTGGTCCGGATGCCGGCGGCGGAAGTCGGCGAAGGCGTCGGCCGGACAGGCGTCGGCCAGGCTGCACCCCGCCTCCAGGTCGGGCAGCAGCACGGTCTTGCCCGGGTTGAGGATCTTGGCGGTCTCGGCCATGAAGTGAACGCCGCAGAAGACGATCACCTCGGCCTCGGTGCTGGCCGCCTTGCGGGAGAGCTCAAGGGAATCACCGATGAAATCGGCGCAATCCTGGATGCTGTCGTCCTGGTAGTAGTGGGCCAGAACGATGGCGTTACGCTCCTTTTTGAGCGCCTCGATGCCGGCGGCCAGCTGATGGCGGGGTAGGACCGCACCGGGATCTGCGGCGGACGGTTCAGCCGCGTCGCCCGGTGGCCGCCCATTGTGGAGCGGTGCCTGGGTCAGCGTCTGCGTGAAGACCAACCGTTGCCCCTTCTCATGCACGATGATCCGAGTCTAGGAAGCGGTTGGTATTGGCTGAGCTGAACATCGCCATCGCCGGGGATCTGCACGATCAGTGGGATCGCAGTGACCACGACGTCCTGGATCGGATCCGTCCGGATGCCCTGCTGCTGGTGGGTGATTTCAGCGACGGGAAGAGCCGCATCCCTGAACTCCTCGCCACCTTGGAGCTGCCGGTGGCTTGCGTGCTCGGCAACCACGATGCGGGCAAGGACGGCAGTGGCCGCACCCTGCGACATCAGCTTGAGCTGCTGGGTGACCGCCACTGCGGCTGGGGCCTCAGGGAACTGCGTCCCCCAGGGCTGGCCGTGGTGGGCGCCCGTCCCGGGACCGCCGGCGGCGGCTACCACCTCTCCAAGGCCGTCAGGGCCGTCTATGGGCCGGTGGGCCTGCAGGAGTCCGCCGAACGCATCAGCCGGGCGGCCCTGTCGGCCGATCCCCAGCTGCCCCTGGTGCTGCTGGCCCATTCCGGCCCCAGTGGCCTGGGCACCCAGGTGGACGACCTCTGCGGCCGGGACTGGAAGGCCCCCGCCTGCGACTGGGGCGATCAGGATCTGGCCCTGGCGGTGGATCAGATCCGCCGGCGCCGCCCCCTGCCCCTGGTCATCTTCGGCCACATGCACCACGCCCTGTGCCACCACCAGGGTGAGCGGCTCAGTTTCCGTCGCGACGCCCACGGCACCGCTTTCCTCAACACCGCCTCCGTTCCCCGTCACGGGGTGGACCAGCAGGGGCGGGCCCTGCGCCACTTCAGCTGGGTCATGTTCGCCGACGGCGACCTGCGCCACATCAGCCATCGCTGGTACGGCATCGATGGCGCTCTCCACTACGAACAGACGCTCTGGACGGCGGCCCTGCCGGCGGCGGGCGTGCTGAGTCCTTGCTGATTCACGCCTGCATCAGCAGCCATGGCTTCGGCCACGGCTCCCGCACGGCGTCGGTGCTCTGCGAACTGGCTGCCCTGAAGCCCGACTGGCGTCTGGTGCTCTCCACCGGACTGCCCGAAGCCTTCCTGACGCTCTCCCTGGGCGCGGTGCCCTTCGAGCACCGCCCCTGCCGCTGGGACGTGGGGGTGATCCAGGCGGATGCGCTGGGGGCCGATCCCGTCGCCACCCTGGGGGCGCTCCATGCCCTGGAGCTTGCCCTGCCCGAGCTGGTCGAGCGCGAAGCCCGCTGGCTGGAGGCCCAGCACCAGCCGATCCTGGTGATCGGGGATGTGCCCCCGGCGGCGGCCCTGCTGGCCCAACGGCTGCAGGTGCCCCTGGTGTGGCTGGCCAGCTTCGGCTGGGACACGATCCATGCCCCCATGGGTCCCCGCTTCCAGCCCTTCGTTGAACGCCACCGGCAGTTGTATGCCCAGGGGGATCTGCTGCTCCATTGCCCCCTCTCCCTGCCGATGGACTGGGGTCTGCCCGAGGTGCGGCTTGGCCTGACGAGCTCCAGGCCCCGGCTTGATCTGGAGTGGTTGGCCCGGGAGCTGGCCCTGCCGCCGGATCGGGAGCGGGTGGTGCTGGTGAGCTTCGGGGGCCTAGGCATGGCCATCGACCCGGCCCTGCTGGCCCGCTGGCCCGGGCACGTGTTCATCGGTCCGGAGCCGCTGCTGGCGACGGTGCCCAATGGCCGTTGTCTTCCGGCGGGTGTGCGCCCCCTCGACCTGATGCCCCTGGCGGGTCGCCTGATCACAAAACCCGGCTACAGCAGCTTCTGTGAGGCCTTCAGCCAGGGGGTGGGGATTCACCTGGTGCATCGTGCGGGGTTCGCCGAAGCGCCGGTGCTGGAGGAGGACCTGCGCAACCACGGTTGGCATCGTCTGCTGAGCCAGGAGGCCTTCCGTCGGGGCGACTGGCAGCTGGATCAGCCCCTGGAGCCCCCCAGGCACGGCCCTCTGCCGCTGGATGGGGCGTCGACCGCCGCGCGGGCGATCGTTTCGCTGCTGGATGGACGATCAGCACTGCCTATGGGGTCTGGCTTCAGGATTTGATCATCTGTTCATCAAAGTCGAAAAACTTCAGTGCCTGGCTGTAACTCGAACGCAAAACGTCATTCTTGATACCAGTAGACAGTTGTTCGACCGTCACTAACACCGAATCGTTTCAACGCATTCATCGGCAAATTACCGCGAAGTCTCGGTGCAGGATTTTTCTGTCCTTGCCACGGGATCACTGGTTCTTCCTGATGTCGTTCTCCTGAAGACCCGGTCACACCAAGCACATCACGTCGGATTTATTCCGTTATCCCCTTAACGGATTCTTCCCCCACTTGTCCTTCACGACCGTTTCTCTTGCCGAACCTTCAGCGCCGTCACCTGGTCCTCGCCGTCGCCGGCCTCAGCCTTGGCCTGGCTGGGCCCGCCAGTGCCGCCGAGACCTCCAGAGCCTGGCAGCTGGGTCCCGAGGCCCGTGTGGCCCCCGCTCGGGTCGCGATGCTGACGCCCCTGCCGGCCGCTCCGCGGGTCTTCGCCATCACGCCCGAGCGCCGGGCGCTGCTGAACACCATCCGTTACGCCGAAGGCACCTGGGCTAACGGCCATGAGGTTGGGTATCGCATCCTGTTCGGCGGCAGCCTCTTTGACTCCCTCGATCGCCATCCCAACCGGGTGATGCGCACCGCCCGCTATGCCAGTGCGGCCGCGGGTGCCTACCAGTTCATGCCCTTCACCTGGGACATGGTGACCCGGGCCCTCGGCATCCCTGATTTCGGCCCCGAGTCCCAGGACCAGGCCGCCCTGTTCCTGGTGCAGCGCCGGGGCGCCCTGCACCTGGCCGACCGCGGTGAGCTGACCCCCGACCTGGCGGCCCGTCTGGCCCCTGAATGGGCCTCCTTCCCCACCCTGGCCGGTCGCAGCTTCTACGGACAACCCGTCAAGCGTCTCAACGATCTGCGTCAGTTCTACGCGCAGAACCTGGCCCAGCTCCGCAACGAAGCTGCCGCCGTCTGGGAAGACGTGGCGATTCGCCAGGTGCCCCCGGCCTGCAGCGATGACAGCCTCTCCTGCCAGCTGGAGAAGGTGAGCGAGCCGATCAAGGCCCGCTAAGCCGAATCGACGCCCCTCGCCTCAGGCTTCAGCTCTCACCCTTGCCCTGAAGGCGTACGCCTCCCAGGGTTTTCTGGGCAATCAGGTAGGCCAGCACCGCCGCCCCGAGGAACCCCAGCACGTTGCGCAGTAACGGCAGCACGTCGTTGGTGCGGGTGATGATCGGCCCCATGCCCAGGGCCACGAACAGGATCACCCAGAGGGGCGACAGCAGCAGCACCCAGGTCCATTCCACCCGGCGGCCCTCCTGGCGCGGAAAGGCAGCAAACCCGACCACCAGGCCTCCCAGGATCGAGGTGCAGAGCGTGAGAATCCATTGCTCCTGGGGCAATCCAGGCACCACCTGGCACCCCCCGATGGCCAGGCATCCTTTGACGGCGTGGATGGCGGACAGGATCGAACCGTCCTCGCCGTGGTCACGGACGTAGAACTGGTTGCCGTAACGGGTCTGCAGTTCCACCCAGAAGGTTCTGGGCATCAGGGCGAACAGGGCCTCGCCAACGTTGAAGTTGAGCAGGTTGCCGCCACGGGGATCGGCGACCAGCAGCAGGCTGCGCTCGTCCAGGTCCCAGAACCCTTTGACCGCCAGGCCGGGGGTGCGTTCGTACTGGGTCAGGACCCGCAGCTTCCAGCCACTGGTGGCCTCAAAGCTCTCCAGCTCGGCCTCCAGCTCGCCCCGCTCTCCATCGGTGAGGGCTTTGGCCAGGTCGATCACCGGGGTGGGGTGATCGGGCAGCAGCTGGGGGTTGTCTGCGGCGTAGGCGGCAGCCCCCAGCCCCGGCAGCAACCAGGTGGCCCACACCAGGGTGAGGGTGGCCAGGATGGGCCCCAGCCGCCGCCCCAGGCCACCGCGCCAGCCCCTGCCCGGGTCATTCCGCGTCGTGCCCATGCCTGCCCCAGCCGCTGTCGCCATCGCCATCGCTCGTGCTCCCATCGGTCAGCATTCTCACCGAGTCACCCTGACGCCGCGTGCAGACCCCCCTTTCCGGCTCCCAGGCTGTTCCTGAGTGGCTCAGCCAGCGACTGCAGGCAGCCGGTGGATCCGTGCCGTTCCTCGACTACATGCAGTGGGTTCTTCATGATCCCGAGCATGGGGCCTACGGGAGCGGCCGGCTGGCGATCGGGCCCCGGGGGGACTTCGCCACCGCCCCCTCCCTGGGGTCCGAGTTCGCCCAGTTACTCGCGCCCCAGCTGGCCCAGTGGCTGGCCCTGCTTCCGGCGGACGCCCCCCTGGCTCTGGTGGAGACCGGTCCAGGGGAGGGCCAGCTGGCCCAGCAGCTGGCCGAGGCGCTCCATGCCGGCTGGCCCGAGCTGGCCGGGCGCACCGAACTGGTGCTGGTGGAGCCGAATGCCGGCATGGCCCAGCGGCAACGGCAACGCCTCCGGACCTGCCCGTTGCCGGTGCGCTGGATCGATTTCAAAACCTTGGCCAGGTCCCCACGGCAAGGCGTGGTGCTGGCCCACGAAGTGCTCGATGCCCTGGCCATCGAGCGCATCGAGCGCCGGGACGACCATTGGTGCCGCCAGCGGGTCGTGCTGCGCGGGGACAGCCTGAGCCTGGAGGCCGGGGAGCCACTGCCTGGGCCCGTCCTCAGGCAACTGGAGGGCCTCGGCCTTCTGCCCCTGGATGGGAGCCGTCCGCCGGGCTGGTGCACCGAGCTCCATCCCGGGCTGGAACCCTGGCTGGCCGCCTGCGGCGAAGGGCTGGGCGAGGGGTGGTTGCTGGTGATCGACTACGCCCATGAGGCCCGTCGCTACTACGCGCCCCAGCGCTCCGCCGGCACCCTGATGGCCTACCGGCGTCAGCGGGCCAGCGGTGACCCGCTGCGGGAGCCGGGTTTGTGGGACCTGACGGCCCATCTCTGCCTCGAGACCCTGGAGGCGGCGGCCCTGGCAGGCGGCTGGCAGCCCCTTGGCGGCTGCCGGCAGGGTGAGGCCCTGCTGGCGCTAGGTCTGGCCCAACGCCTGCATGGGCTGCAGCAGCAAGCCTCCGCCCGGTTGGAGGAGCTGTTGCAACGGCGGGAGAGCTTGCTGCGTCTGGTGGATCCCGCTGGCTTGGGTGAGTTCCGCTGGTTGGCCTTCCACCGGGGCCCAAAGAACTCTGTCCCGTCACTGTCCCCTCAGCCAGCTCCCCTGTTTCTGAGCCAGCCGCCGGTCTGAGCGAGGGCCTTCGCCTGCCATCCCCCCTCACGTCCTGAGCCTTGCTGATCCATCCTCCAGGAGATCACGGAACTCAACCGTGGCGGCCTCACCAACGGCCTCGAGCAACGACGGCAGACCCTTGAGGAGCCTCAGAACCACTCCGACTGGGCGTCCTCCTGGGGGTTGACGTTGGCGTGGGGGGTCGTGCGGCGGAACTCCATGGTGATGCTGCGCTTCTGCTCACCATCGGCGGCCAGGGCCTCGATCGGATAGAGCTGCTGACCATCCCGGAAGGGAACCTGGAGCCGGAAGGTTCCATCCGACGAGAGGGGAATCTCCTCACCACCGATGGTCAGGCGGGCGGAGGGATCGGTGGCCCCGTACACAATCAGTTCGGCATCGGCCACCAGCCAGAAGGAGCGCTGTCGGGCGGCCACCCCGCCGATGCCGGAGCCACTGCGGCCGGAGGCCCAGGGGCCGGCACCGGAGGCGGAAAAGTCGCCGCTGCCGTACAGGCCGGCGGCGGAGTCGATCTCGTGGAAGGCCTCCGAACCACGGCCCAGGCGGCGCCAGGGGCTGGTGGCGCTCTGGTAAAGCCGCTCGTGCAGGTCGTTGATGATCTCCCGGGTTGGCGCAGGAGCGGACGTGTCCTCGACCGCCGGAGGCATGGAGAAGGCGACGAAGGGGTCGGGCACGGTGATGGCCGGGCTGTCCAGAACGGGAACATGGGCCGTGGCGGAGAAAGCCAGGGAAATCCAGCCGCCGCTGCCGCCCTTGCGGAAGCCCAGCTCCACTCGGTAGTCGCGTCCGGACAGGGGCACCGGCAGGTACCACTCGGTGGCCTGGCTTTCGACCACCACTTCCTGGAGGGTGTGCGGATGGGTGGAGCCACCGTCGAGTCCAGTCACGTCGGCGACACGCAGGCAGAGCTGGGTGGCGCCGTCAGCCTGGGCCCGGCTCCTGTCGGCCGGGTTGATCGCCCAACGCACCTGGGACCACTGGGGATCACGGGGCAGGAAAGCCACCCAGGAGGACTCTCCGCCGCCGCTGCTCGGCGGCGTCACGGCCGGTGACGATGCAGCAGGGGAGGGGGCCTGGGCTGGCGATGACTCCGGCCCGGGCGTCTCCTGGCTGCCCCCGAGCCCGATGGTCCTGGCCAGGGCGCCGAGTCGTCGCAGGGGCTGGCTCAGAAAGGTGGTGAACCGGCTGGGACGACTGCTCATGGGCCGGGAGGAATAAAAACCTTCCGGTGATGGTCTCCGATCTGGGGGGCTCGCGCCTTCCCTGTCAGCGAAAGACCACGATCGAAGCCGGGGACTCCCGCTCCTCCCCGGCGAGCACGGCCTGGATCGGGCCTGTGTGTCAGGGGGAGCCGATCGAAGCGGCGACCACGAGGGCGGCCCTGATCGTGGCGGGATCGACATCGTCGCGGATCGTGACCGATCCCACGCCGGTGGGCAGCACGAAGCGGACCTTGCCCTGGCGCACCTTCTTGTCCACCTGCAGGGAGGTCAGCACGGCCTCGGGATCGAGGGCCGGCCAGCCCATGGGCAGTCCGGCGGCCGCCACCAGCCGGCGCTGCCTGTCCTGATCCGCCTGGCTCCACAGCCCCATTGCCACGGCGATCTCACCCGCGGCCAGCATGCCCAGGCCCACCGCTTCCCCGTGCAGCCAGGTGCCGTAGCCGCTGAGATTCTCCACCGCATGGCCCAGGGTGTGGCCGTAGTTGAGGATGGCCCGCAGACCCCCTTCCCGTTCGTCGGCGGCCACCACCCGGGCCTTGGCGGCGGCGGAGCGCTCCAGCAGGCGTTGCAGCAGCTCGGGCCCGATGGCTTCGCGGCTGGCCAGGGCGCCCTGGGGATCCCGCACGGCGGCCTCCTCCAGCTCGTCGAAGAGCTGCTCATCACCGATGACGGCGTACTTGATCACCTCTGCCATGCCGGCGCGGAACTCCCGCTCGGGCAGGGTGGCCAGCACCCGCGGGTCGATCAGCACCAGTTTCGGTTGGTGGAAGGCGCCGATCAGGTTCTTCCCCCCCGGATGGTTCACCCCCGTCTTGCCGCCGATGGCGGCATCCACCATCGCCAGCAGGGTGGTGGGCACCTGCACCACGGCGATGCCCCGCAGCCAGGTGGCAGCGGCAAATCCGGCCATGTCCCCCACCACGCCGCCCCCCAGGGCGACGATCAGGGAGCCCCGCTCGAGGCGATGCGCGAAGGCGGCGTCATGGATGGCGGCCACGGTGGCCGGGGTCTTGCGCTCCTCCCCGGCCTCCAGCACCAGGGTCCGCACGGCGAAGCCGCTGGACTCAAGACCCGTCAGCGCTTCAGCACCATGGAATCCCCGCACCTCCGGGTTGGTCACCACCAGCACCCGGGTGCCGCTCTGGAAGCCGCGTTCGACCAGGAAGGAACCCAGGCGGCCGAGCAGGCCCTCACCGATCAGGATCGGATAGGGATCGGTGGCCAGGGACACCGTGATGGTGCGGTGGTCCTGCGGCACGGACGGGGCATCAAGGGTGGGCTGAGGCTAGGCCGGTGCGGTCTGGCTCCCGACCACGGCCAGCACCGCCTCGCCATAGCTGGCGAGCTTGGCCTTGCCGATGCCGGTGATGCCGGCCAGCTCTTCAAGGGCGGTGGGACGGCGTTCGGCGATGGCGATCAGGGTGCGGTCATGGAAGACCACGTAGGGCGGCAGCGCCTGCTGGCGGGCCTGCTCCAGCCGCCAGGCCTTCAGGGCCGCCAGCAGACCCGGATCGACGTTGTCGGCACCGGCAGTCGGCGCCCCTCCGGCCCCATCCCCGGCCGCCGCACCGCGACGCTCCTTCGCCGCCGGAGGCAGTCGGATCTCCAGGCGGGTCTCGCCCCGCAGCAGGGGCCTCACCAGGGCGTCATCGCCGAACTGCAGGCCCCCATGGCCATCGGCGGCGGCCACCAGGTATCCCCTGGCGCTGAGCTGGCGGAACAGGCTGCGCCACTGGCCCCGATCCAGTTCTTTGCCGATTCCATGCACCCCCAGCTGGTCGTGGCCGAGGCTGCGGATCCGGGCCGTCTCGCCGCCCAGCAGGACGTCCACCAGGTGGGCGGCGCCGAACCGCCCCCCGGTGCGATAGACAGCGGAGAGAGCCTTGCGGGCCGGCTCGGTCACGTCCGCTCCCTGGTTCGGCTCCAGGCAGACGTCGCAGTTGCCGCAGTCGCTGCTGTCCGCTTCGCCCAGGTAGCGGAGCAGGATCCGCCGGCGGCAGCTGGAGGCCTCGGCAAAGCCGATCAGGGCGTCAAGGCGGCCGTGCTCGATCCGCTTCTGGGCGGGGTCGGCATCGGACTCGTCGATGAAGCGACGCAATGGCGGCACGTCCCCGGAGCCGTGCACCATCCAGGCGATGGCCGGCAGACCATCCCGCCCCGCCCGGCCCGTCTCCTGGTAATAGGCCTCCAGGCTCTTGGGCAGGTCCACATGGGCCACGAAGCGCACGTCCGGCTTGTCGATGCCCATGCCGAAGGCGATGGTGGCCACCACAACCATGCCACTGCCCAGGCGGAAGCGTTCCAGGGCGGCGCTGCGGGTCTCCGCCGGGAGCCCTGCGTGATAAGGCAGGGCGTCGTGGCCAGCGGCCTTCAGGGCGGCGGCGTGCTCCTCCACCCGCTTGCGGGAGCGGGCGTAGACGATGCCGGAGTGGCCCCGCTGGCTGTCGAGGAACGCCAGCAGCTGCTGCCGGGGTTCGCTTTTGTCGCGCACCAGGTAGCGGATGTTGGGCCGATCGAAGCTGGCCAGGAACACCGCCGCCTGCTCCAGGCCCAGGCGCGCCACGATCTCGGTCCGGGTGCGGGGATCGGCCGTGGCCGTCAGGGCGATGCGGGGAACGGAGGAAAACCGCTCGGCCAGCACCGCCAGCTGCAGATACTCGGGCCGGAAATCATGGCCCCACTGGGAGACGCAGTGGGCTTCGTCAATGGCGAACAGGGCGAGGGGCAGATCGGCGAGCCGCTCGATCAGATCGCCGCCCAGGAGCCTCTCAGGCGAGACGTAGAGAAGATCAAGCTGGCCGGCCTGGAGCTCGCGCCAAGTGGCCGCCGCCGTGTCGGCGCTTTCGGCCGAGTGCAGGGCGGCCGCCCGCACGCCCGCCTGGCGCAGGGAGCCCACCTGGTCCTGCATCAGGGCGATCAGCGGCGATACCACCACGGCCGTTCCCGGTCGGCAGAGGGCCGGGATCTGATAGCAGAGCGATTTCCCACCTCCGGTGGGCATCAGCACCAGGGCCGAGCCACCCGCGCAGACGTGCGCGACGATGGCTTCCTGGGGACCGCGGAAGGCGTCATAGCCGAAGACGTCCCGCAGCACCTGCTTCGGATGTGCCGTCATCGGCACGGCGGATCGAACGGCATCGGTGGTCTCCAGCCTCGTTGCCGATTGTGCATCGCCCCACGTCCGGCAGGATGCACCCATGGCCACGCCCACCCCTCCTGCGCCGGCACCCAGCCGCTCTGCCTGGGCGTTTCTGGCTCCCGCCTTGCTCCTGCTGGCGGTGTCGGTGCTGATCCCGGCGGCCATGGCCCTGGTGATCAGCTTCACCCGCACGGGGCTGGATGTGAGCGAGCCGCTCACCTTCGTGGGCCTGGCCAACTTCCGCCGGCTGCTGGCCGATCCGATGCTGCTGCGGGTCACCGGCACCACCTTTCTCTATCTGGTGGGTGTAGTGCCACCGATCGTCCTCGGCGCCCTCGGCCTGGCGGTGCTGGTCAACCGTCAGCTGCCGGGCATCCACTGGTTCCGCGGCGCCTTCTACACCCCGGTCCTGGTGTCCCTGGTGGTGGCGGCGATCGCTTTCCGCTGGCTCTACGCCGAGAACGGCCTGGTCAACGGCTGGCTCGCGGCCCTGCTGGGGGATCGCTTCACGCCGATCGGCTTTCTCACCTCCACGGGCCTGGCCCTGCCTTCGGTGATGCTCGTCACCCTCTGGAAAGGCCTCGGCTACTACATGGTCATCTTCGTGGCCGGCCTGCAGGGGATCTCCGCCGATCTCTACGAGGCGGCGGCCCTGGATGGCAGCGAGGGCTGGCGCCGCCACCTGGACATCACCCTGCCCCTGCTGAGGCCCTACATCACCCTGGTGGCGGTGATCTCGGCCATCGGAGCCACCAAGGTGTTCGAGGAGGTTTTCCTGATGACCCAGGGCGGGCCGGCCGACAGCACCCGCACGATCGTCTACTACGTCTACGACCAGGCGTTTTCTGAGCTGGAGATCAGCTACGCCTGCACCGTCGGCCTGGCGCTGTTCCTGATCGTGCTGCTGCTCAGCCTGCTCCGCTATGCCTTCGCCGCCGAGAACCCTCTGCAGTGAGGACCCGCCTGGTCCTTGACGCCCTGGTGGCAGGCTGGTCCCCGGTTCGAACGACCTTGCAGGGTGCAGACCATCCCTGACACCGATCCCCAGACGGAACCCGCTCCGATCGATGCCATCGGCATCGTGGGGGGCGGTCAGCTGGCCTGGATGCTGGCCCAGGCCGCGCGGGACCTCGGCGTCGCCCTGCATGTGCAGACCCCCGGCGCCGACGATCCGGCCACCCGCGAGGCGGCCAGTGTGGTCTTGGCTCCCGTCGATGACGTGGCCGCCACCCGGGAGCTGGCCAGCCGCTGCCGCGCCATCAGCTTCGAAAATGAGTGGATTTCCCTGGAGGCCCTTCAGGCCCTTGAAGGTCCCGGTCTCCAGTTCCTGCCAGGACTCGAGGCGCTGCGGCCCCTGGTGAGCAAGGCGGGGCAGCGGCGACTGCTGGGCGACCTGCACCTGCCTGCTCCCCGCTGGTTCCCCCTGGCCGATGTGCTCCAGCCCGCCGGCCCCAGTCCAGCGCTCGGGGGGCAGGCCGCCTTGCCGGTGAGCCAGCCACGCCCCCTTCTGTCCCCAGCGGCACCGCGCCTTCCCGAGGGCTTCACCTTTCCGATGATGGCGAAGGCCAGCCACGGGGGCTACGACGGCCGGGGCACGGTGCCCCTGGCCGACCTGGCCGCGCTCGAGGAGCTGCTCGCCAGGGTTGATGCCGACGACTGGATTCTCGAGGAGCTCGTGCGCTTCGAGCAGGAGCTGGCGCTGGTGGCCTGCCGCGACCGGCACGGCACGGTGGCTTGCTACCCCCTGGTGCAGACGCACCAGCACCGACGCGTCTGCGACTGGGTCCTCTTCCCCGCGCCGGTGGATCACCGGGTCGAGGTGTTCGCCCGCAACGTGGCCGCCTCTGTGCTCACCGCCCTTGATTACGTGGGCGTGTTGTCGATCGAATTCTTTTATGGGCCCGCGGGTCTGCAGGTCAACGAGCTGGCCCCCCGCACCCACAACTCCGGCCACCTGACGATCGAGGCCTGCCGCACCAGCCAGTTCGCCCAGCAGGTGCGCATCGTCGCCGGACTGCCGATGGGCGCCACCGACGCCGTGGTGTCTGGTGCCCTGATGGTCAACCTGCTCGCCCCTGAGGGTGGCGATGCCGACCAGCTGGAACGGCGCCGGGCCCTGGAGGCGCTTCCGGGCGCCCATTTGCACTGGTATGGCAAGCAGGGGGGTGGGGCCGGCCGCAAGCTGGGCCACCTCACCCTGCTGCTCGAGGGACGCACGGATGCCGAGCGTGAGCTGGACAAGCAGCGCCAGTTGGCGCAGGTGCGCGCCATCTGGCCGCTGCCCGGTTCTCCCACTTAGGATGTTTTCGGACTGCTGTGTTGGTGACTGCCTTTCACAGTTTTCTGATCTGACTCCCTTTCGACGCGGGGAGTCTTCAGCGACGGCAACGTATACCGGCCTCACGGCCGGAAACGAAGCCCCGCCCCTGACTCCCCACCTGGTTCATCCAGGTCGAACACTGGGGCAAGACGGCACGGCGGTCCACCCCTTTTCTCACCTTCCGATGGCGCCCGGCCCGGCATGCTGGGGGCACGTCCATCCGCCGCCGTGATCAGCGAGCTTCCGAGCTTCCAGTCGTCCTTCGAGCGCCTGCTGGCCCGCGCCCCGGGCCCCGTCTTCCCCCGTGCCCGGGCGCTTTATCTGCAGAAGTACCCCCTGGAAGGGGAGAGCCAGGGCGACTTCCGCACCTTTCTGCTGGAGGAGGACATCCAGGAGAGTCCGGCCGGAGCTGTGCGGGTCCGCGCCCTCGCCCTGGCGGTGGTGGCCTGGGGCCAGCCCAGCTTCGATGCAGACGCTGCGGCCGGCTACCTCGAGCGACGCTGGGGGCTGCGTCCCCACGATCTGCAGGAGGTGGAAGGGGCGAGCTGGTTCCGGGGGGCCGGCGCCTTCGGCCGTTTCCGCACCCCGGCGGTCTACGAGCGGGCCGCTCCCACCAGCTTGCTCAGTTCGTCAGCCGATCCAGGGCCTCCTGCAGCTGATCCCGGCTCAGGCGAGTGACCACAAAAACCTCCTGAGCCGTGCTGCCCCTGCGGGCCAGCAGCTTGTGGCCGCCGGTGATCGGGCTCGACACCCTCAGGCGCAATCCGACGCTGCGGCCCTTCACCCGGGCGATGACCGCTGGGGTGATCGTGTCGATCTCCGGCAGCGTGGCCAGCCGGCGCAACAGCGGGATGAGGCCCTCCACGTAGGTGCTGTGGGTGATCACGAGCCGGGCCATGGCCGTTCCTCAGCCCTGGCCCAGGGGTGCCATGGTCAACCCCTCGGCGCTGAGCAATTGGTGGTAGAGCTCCCCCTGCTCCAGGGGACCGCTCCAGACCACCGCCGACCCCTCCCCATCGATCCGGTGGGCCAGGCTCCAGGCCTGATCGGGCTGCATGCCCGGCAGGTGCCGCACCAAGGCTTCCACCACGTGCTGGAACGTGTTGACGTCATCGTCAAGGACGATGACATTCACGTCGGGATAGCGCTCCTGGAGGCGCTGCCCCGCCTGGGCGGGACTTCTGGATGGAGCGACGACCATGGGCCTTCAGCGGCTGCCGGTCACCAGCGTAGGTAACATGCGCTCACCCTTGAATCGGGCTCGATGTTGATCACCCTTGGTTGGTCCGCCCTGGCGGCCATCTTCACCTTCTCGATCGCCATGGTGGTGTGGGGCCGCAACGGTGACAACAGCATCGGTTTCTGATCTGGCCTTCCCCACCACCACCCTGCTGGCGGGTCTGGCCTCCGCTCTGCTGCTGTTCGTGAGCGTGGGCGTGATCTACCTGTCCACCGTCGAATGGCGTGACCGCCGCCGCCGTCGCTCCACCGAAGGCCGCTCCCGCTCCTGAGGCCCTTGGCTGGCCCCGGTTCAGCCACGGCGGTTCGACCGGGGAACCACGGGGGCAGCCCATCACCCACCGAGGCCGAACCCTGTCGGCGTTTGCATGAGCCGCCCGTTCGATCGTCTGCGACGTTCTCTTGTGGCGCCGGCCCTGCCACGGCTGCCGCTGCCACGGCTGCCGCGCCCCCCGCTGCCGGCTACCACGGCCACGCTCCTGTTGCTGTTGCTGCTGCCTGGCCTGGCCCTGTGGCGCTGGCCCAGGCCCAGGGCCCAGGGGCTGGAGCAGCTCATGGCGGCGAGCAGCCTGCTGCAGAGCTTTGCCGCCAGTCCGGACCGGCCCGTGCCCGCCCTCTGGCGTGAGCGTTTTGGTGTCGCCCCGGCCACCCGGCTGTGGCGCGAACAACGCCGCACCTGGTGGCAATTCTGGGGCCCCCATGCCGAAGGAGGGGCGTACCTGGCCGTCCAGGACAACGCCGGTGCCGGCTCCCAGCGTCCCCTGCCCGCCAACGGCCTGCGGGTGGGGAATCTGCTGGTGGTGGCGCCGGATCCCCTCTCTCGCCGCCTGCTCCAGGATCAGTTGCGGCCCGATCAGCGGGCCGGGCGCGGGCTGTACAGCGCCTGTCTGCCCAGGCTGGAGAGCGGTCAGGGGGTGTTCTGGAACGCTTCCGGTCTTGGAGCTCTGGTGGGGCCGCTGGCCCCGCTGCTGGAGGCCTACCAGGAGGGTTGCCTCTCCCTTTCGCTGGCGTCCTCCGAGCTGCGCTGGCGGGGCGAAGCCACCGACCGTGCCGCGTCGGCAGCTCCGGCCGCATCCGTCCGCGCCCCCGACGTCGCGGCGTCCACCCTGCCGCCCCTGCCGGCCGACCTGCTGCTGGAACTCCAGGGATCCTCCTTGGAGCAGTTGTTCCGCGGGTTGCTGTCGCGCCAGCTGATCCGGGATCCCCTGGCGGCGCGCTACGGCATCGACACCAAGGGCCTGGCCCTGCTGCGCCGATCGCCGTTCCGTCTACGGCTCCAACCCCAGGCCAGTGGCCCCTTCCAGGCCTCGCTCGAGCTCCAGGTGGCGGTTGGCTCCGACCGCCAGGCCTGGCGAGACCTGTTGCTCGGCCTGGCCCGTTCCCTGCAGGCCCAGGCCCTGCAGGACGTGCCAGGTGCCAGTGGGTCGTCCCAGGCGCAGGCGGCCACCTGGCGCCGGGAGGATGGCGTGGTGCTGGGGGGTTGGCGCTGGATCGGGGACAGCGGTCCCACACCCCAGCTTCTGCTGTTTCTCGGTCCGGTGCCGTCCCGTTGGCAGACCATGATCACCACCGGTGTTCAGGCGCCCGGCCCAGGGTCGTTGTGGTTGCGGGTCCGCCCCCAGGGGCTGGATCAGCTGGGCCTGCTGCCCGAACCGCTGCCAGATCTGGTGCGTCGCGCCGACCAGCTGGCGATGGAGGCCGCCCCAGGAGCCGGTGGGGTCAGCTGGCTGAGGGGACGCCTTCGGGTGCTTCCGTGATCTCCTGCCGCTCGCGCCGGCGTCGCTCGGCGGCCACGGTTTCCTCCATGAGCTCGACGGCCATGGACATCTTCTCGAGGTTGCTGGCGTAGAGGGAGAGGTCCTTGTCGAGCCGGTCCCGCAGCAGGCCGATCGAGGCGCCGATGTCGTGGGCGAGCTGACGCAGGGCCTGGGGTTCCATGGCGTCGTCGGCCAGGGCCTGCTCCAGCAAGGCGAGCAGGCCCACAGCCATCAGGCGGGAATAGTGGAAATCGGGGCGGCGGATGCTGGCCAGCGCCGTGGCCACCGGCGCTGGTGCCCCTTCCCCCTGGGCTTCAATCCACTGACGCACCTCCAGCTGGCTGTGGCGCCCCATGGCGGCCAGGGCCTCAACGCACTGGCGGCGCAGATCAGGGCCGTCATAGCCGGAGGAGGCGCACAGGGCCTCAAACAGGGGTCCCTTCTGGTCCTCGGGCCGGTAGCCGCGGGCAAAGCCGTCGAACACCTGAACGAGACCAACGGCGAACAGGGGATCACTCTGGAAGCCCTTCTGGCGGCTCAGCAGGTGGAGCTCCACCAGCAATTCGTCGACCATGCGCCGGTAGAGGGGACCGATGACATGGGGGAAGGCGCCATGGAAGGCACGCTTGCTGTCAGCGACGGTGAGAGCAGCGCTCACGCGGTTGGATTCTTCGTTGCTGCGACCATAGCGCTGCAGGCACTCGACCCGATCCGCGGCTGGGTAGGATCGTTTCAATCGTCTGTCTGGAGCCCATGATCCCGATCGTCATCGAGGAGTCGGGTCGCGGTGAAAGAGCCTTCGACATCTATTCCCGTCTGCTGCGGGAGAGGATCATTTTCCTCGGGGAACCGGTGACGGCCGAATCCGCCAATCGCGTGGTGGCGCAGCTGCTGTTCCTGGAGGCGGAGGATCCCGAAAAGGATATCTTCCTGTATGTCAATTCTCCGGGAGGTTCGGTCTACGACGGCCTTGGGATCTTCGACACCATGCAGCACATCAAACCCGATGTGCAGACCGTCTGCGTGGGCCTTGCCGCCAGCATGGGAGCCTTCCTGCTCTGCGCCGGAGCCAAGGGCAAGCGCAGCAGCCTGACCCATTCGCGGATCATGATCCACCAGCCCCTCGGTGGGGCCCGCGGCCAGGCCAGCGACATCCGCATCCAGGCCGATGAGATCCTTTACCTCAAGGACAAGCTCAACCGGGAGCTGGCCAGCCGCACCGGCCGTGATCTTGAGCAGATCCAGATCGACACCGACCGGGATTTCTTCATGTCCCCCGCCGAAGCGATGGCCTACGGCCTCATCGACAAGGTGATCGAAAAGCGTCCCATCCGCCCGGTCTGACGCTGATAAGTGATCAAAGTTGTTGACTGAGTCGATCACAACAACGCAATCAACCACAAAAAAGGCCTGCAGATGCAGGCCTTTTCAATGAGTGGTGTGGCGATAACTCCTCGCTTCAGGGCGCCTCGCCAGCATCCGCAACAGCCGCTTCCTGATGGTTGGCCGACGCTAGGTCCGCCGCTGTGAGCAGGGGCGAGAAACGGTCCTTGTCGGGAATGGCGGCGAACTCCGAGACGATGAGGCGGAACTCATCGCCATCGAGACTTTCCTTCTCGATCAGCAGCTCCACCAGCCGGTCCATGCAGGCGCGATGCTCGGCCACCAGCTTGACGGTGTCGGTGTAGCAGCTCTGAACGATGTGACGCACGGCCCCATCAATCTTGTGGGCGATGGCATCGGACACATCGCTGCGGGTCATCAGGTCGCGGCCCAGGAACACCTCCTGGTTGCCGGCCTCCAGTGACATCGGGCCCAGTTCACTCATGCCGAAGCGGGTGACCATCTGCCGGGCCATCGAGGCCACCTGCTGGATGTCACCGCCGGCGCCGGTGGTGACTTCCGAGTGACCGAACACCACATCCTCGGCCGCGCGGCCGCCCAAGGCCCCCATGATGCGGGCCCGCAGCTGGGCCCGGCTCACCAGCATCTGCTCTTCGTCGGGGGCGAACCAGGTGAGTCCCTGGGCCTGACCCCTGGGAATCAGGGTGACCTTCTGGACGGGGTCGTGCTGCTTCACCAGGGTGCCCACCAGGGCGTGGCCCACCTCGTGATAGGCGATCAGGCGCTTGCTGCGGCCATCCGTGAGGGGCTTGCCCTCCATGCCGGCGATGATCCGGTCGACGGCGTCGTCGATTTCCGCCAGGCCGGTGGCTTCCTTGCGGCGCCGGGCCGTGAGGATCGCCGCCTCATTGAGCAGGTTGGCCAGGTCGGCGCCGGTGAAGCCGGGGGTGCGGCGGGCAATCATCTCCAGGGAGACATCCTCGGCCAGTTTCTTGTTGCGGCTGTGAACCTTGAGGATCGACAGGCGACCCTTGATGTCGGGGGCATCCACCTGCACCTGGCGATCGAAACGGCCGGGCCGCATCAGGGCCGAGTCGAGAACGTCGGGGCGGTTGGTGGCCGCAATGATGATGATGCCGCTGTTGCCCTCAAAGCCATCCATCTCGGTGAGCAACTGGTTGAGGGTCTGCTCCCGCTCGTCGTTGCCGCCACCGATTCCGGCGCCGCGCTGCCGACCGACGGCATCGATCTCATCGATGAAAATCAAGCAGGGGCTGTTCTCCTTGGCCCGCTTGAAAAGATCCCGCACACGGCTGGCGCCGACCCCGACGAACATCTCCACGAACTCCGAGCCCGACAGGGAGAAAAAGGGCACCCCGGCCTCGCCGGCGATGGCCTTGGCCAGCAGGGTCTTGCCGGTGCCGGGGGGGCCCACCAGCAGCACGCCGCGGGGGATCTTGGCCCCCACGGAGGTGAACCGTTCCGGAGTCTTGAGGAAGGTAACCACTTCCTGCAGGTCCTGCTTGGCTTCCTCGACACCGGCCACGTCATCGAACTTGACACCGGTTTCGGCTTCCATGGCGAAGCGTGCCTTGGACTTGCCGAACTGCATCGCCTGACCAGGCCCGCCGGGCATGCCCGAGGAGCGTCTGGCCAGGAAAATGAGCGAACCAATCAGCAGCAGCGGGAACAGCAGGTTGCCCAGCAGGCCCAGGGCCGGCGGGGTCGACTTGGGGGGGTGGACATCGAAGCTGATGCCCTGGTCCTTGAGCTTGTTGATCAGCTCGGGGGCGACGCCGGGCAGATCCACCCGCAGCCGTTGCACCCGGTTGTCGAGATCCGGATCGACCGCCTCGATCACCGCGGTGCGGCCGCCGTCGTAAATGTCGACTGCCGTGACCCTGCCCGCTTCGACGTAGTCAAGGAAGCGGCCATAACTCATGCGGGCCACAGCGGCATTTCGGGGCGCGGTGGTGTCTCCCGTTGGCCCGGGCGCCAGCCGACCCCCTGAACTCAGCAACTGCCAGCCCAGGAACAGGGCCACGGCGATCGGCAACAGCCACAGGGCAAGGACACGCCAGCGCTGATTCATGGTTGTGAAGCTTTTGAACAACCTTAAGAGCGGGCGGCCCGGCTGCGGGAGCGTTCCGGACTCAAGCTTGACGTCTTCGGCGGTTGGCTTCCTCTCGGCTCAGCCCGCCTGCAGCCAGGGGTTGGCTTCAATCCCGCCCACGGCAAGCTCGGAGCCGCCCGCAACGGGCTCGGGGACGGGGGCCGATTCCATGACCAGCTCACGGGCCTCGATCGATTCGAGCAGTTCGGGGCCACCGAGACCATGGGTCCAGATCTCCACTTCGCTACGTGCGGGACACCGAAAGGTCAGGAGTTCAAAGGGAAAGACCACCCGTTCGAGGAAGAACTGATCTGGCCCGATGCAGCGCAGGATGATCATGCGATCGGAACCATTCCGGTAGCCGCAATCCACCTGTTCCGTCCTGGCCAGCTGATCCAACACCGTCTTGCGGCAACGTCCCCACCATCAAGACATTCCGGCTGTGGGGATTCGGTGACGAAGACGACGGATTGCCACTCTTAAGATTTTCTTCTCTTCTCGTTGGCTCCACGGCTGGCTAGCAACGCGGGACAACGCGCTGCATCCTTGCTTCCAATGCGCTGCAGCCTCGCGGAGGCGCTGGTGATCAGAGGCTTCGCAGGGCCGCAATCGGATCGAGCCGTGCCGCCCGCCGCGCCGGTACCACTCCGAAGAACAAGCCGATCGAGCCGGACAGACCCACCGTCAGCAGTACCGTGCCGGCCTCGATCGTGGCCGGCAGCGGGGTGAGGGCCCCAACCAGGGCCACCGTGCCGAGCCCCAGGGCACTGCCGATGACGCCACCGAGGCTGGCGAGCACCAGCGACTCCACCAGGAACTGCAGGAGCACATCACTGCTGCGGGCGCCGAGGGCCTTGCGCAGGCCGATCTCCTCGGTGCGTTCGCTCACGGACACCAGCATGATGTTCATGATTCCGATCCCCCCCACCAGCAGCGACACCGCACCGATGGCCCCCAGCATCAGGGTGAGGCCGCCGGTGATCGTGCCGACAATGGTGAGGGCATCCTTCTGGGAGCGCACGGCGAAGTCGTCCTCCCGCAGCAGCCGGTGGCGCTGGCGCAGCAGGTTGGTGATCTGGAAGGCCGCCGCTCCGGTGCTGGCTTCGTCGCGGGCTTCCACGCTGATGAACGTGAGGCTGATGCCGAAGGTGGGATCACGCCCACTCAGCTGGCTCACCATGGTGGTGAGGGGGATGTAGGCGTTCTCGTCCTGGTTGGAGCCGAACACGGCACCCTTCGGTGCCAGCACGCCGATCACCTCGAACGACTTGTCGCGAATGCGCAGCTGGCGGCCCAGGGCTTCGCCGGTGGGCATCAGCTTCTCCTGCAGGTCAGGGCCGATCACCACCACGTTGCGGGCCCCCTGCACGTCACGCTTGTCGATGAAGCGGCCCCTGGCCACCTCAAAGCTGCGCACGGGCAGGAACTCGGGTGTCACCCCCGACACCGAGACCGAAGAGCTGAAGCCGCCGGCCTGGGCCACTTCATTGAGGGTGATCTGGGGGGCGACCCGGCGCACGCTGGGCACCTGCTCGGCGATGGCCTTGGCGTCCTCCAGCACCAGGGTGCGGGGCATCTCGATTCCCTGGCGCCGCGTGTCGTTGTTGCCGGGCACCACAAACAACACGTTGGCTCCCAGGGTGCTGAGCTGGCTCTCGGCCAGGTTCTGGGCGCCACGGCCGACCCCTACCAGGGTGATCACCGAGGCGTTGCCGATGACGATGCCCAGCATGGTGAGCAGGCTGCGCAGGCGATTCGAGCGCAGCGTCAGCAACGCCATGGCCACCGTTTCGCTCAGGGGCAGCTTGGAGGCCATGGCGGCGCAGCCGGAGGGGCTTCGGTTCTAGAGGAACGAGGGCACAGCCGAAGGGTGGGTGCTCTGGGCTCCCCGATGCACCACCCCATCCTGAACTTCCAGGGTGACCACCTCCCCCATGCGCAGTTCGAGCGTGGCATTGGCCACGCCCACGATCACGGGCACGCCCAGCCGCTCGCCGATCACGGCCGCATGGCTCTGGCGACCCTCCTCCTCGGCGATCACCCCACGGGCCTTGCGGATCGCTTCCAGGTAGGCGGCGCTCGTTTCGCGCACCACCAGGATTTCACCGGGCTCCAGGCGGGCCGCCTCCTCCGGGGTGCTGGCGAGGCGCACCTTGCCGCTGATCGTGCCGCTGCCGATGCCGACACCGCGGCCCATCACGGCCGAGACGATGCCCACCTTGACCAGGTCGGTGGAGCCACTCACCCCCTCCAGGGTGCCGGCGGTCTGGACCACCAGATCGCCGGCGCTCAGCAGACCCAGCTCCTTGGCAGCGGCCATGGCCACGCTGAAGGTGCGGCTGCTGCTCGGCTCATCGTGGATCAGCAGCGGGTTGACTCCCCACACCAGCTGCAGCTGGCGGGCCACGGTTACGTCGGAGGTGATCGCCAGGATGGGCGTGCTGGGCCGGAATTTGCTGACACTGCGCGCCGTGGAACCGGTCTTGGTGAGGGGCAGGATCGCGGCGGCGTTGAGCTGGCGGGCGATGCTGCTGACCGCCTGACAGATGGCGTTGGGGATGGTGGTGGCCATGTGGCTGTCCAGCACCCGCTGGGGGTAGTCGCGCTCGATGCGGCGGGCGATCTGATCCATGGTGGCCACGGCCTCCACGGGGTAATCGCCCACGGCGGTCTCGTTGGAGAGCATCACCGCATCGGTGCCGTCGAGGATGGCGTTGGCCACATCGCTCACCTCGGCCCGGGTGGGCCGCGGGCAGGAGGCCATCGAATCCAGCATCTGGGTGGCCGTGATGATCGGAATGCCGAGGCTGTTGGCCTTGCGGATCAGCTCCTTCTGAAGCAGGGGCACCTCCTCGGCGGGCATCTCCACCCCGAGGTCACCCCGGGCCACCATCACCCCGTCACAGAGGGGAAGGATGGCGTCGATGGCATCGATCGCCTCGAACTTCTCGATCTTGGCCACCACCGGGGTGTTGTGGCCCTGGCTGCGGATCAGCTCGCGGATCTCCAGCATGTCGGAGGGATTGCGCACGAAGCTGAGCGCGACCCAGTCGACGCCCTGCTGCAGGCCGAAGGTCAGATCGCGGCGGTCCTTGGGGGTCAGGGCCCGGATCGACAGCTGCACGTCGGGGAAGTTGACCCCCTTGTTGTTGGAGAGCACCCCTCCCACGGTGACCCTGCACTTCAGGGTCTGCTCGGGGCCGTCGACCTCCACCACCACCATTTCCACCCGGCCGTCGTCGAGCAGGATCCGACTGCCGTTGGTCACCTCATCCGCCAGTCGGTCGTAGGTAACGGTGGCGATCGTGTTATCGCAGTTGACGGCGCGGGAGGTGAGCGCGAAGGGGTCCCCCTTGGCCAGGGTGATCGGACCGGCCTGGAAGCGCCCCAGGCGGATCTTGGGACCCTGGAGATCCTGAAGAATGCCGATGTGCACGCCCAGTTCGTGGGCCACCTGGCGGATGGTGGCGATCCGATCGGCGTGGTCGCTGTGGTCGCCGTGGGAGAAGTTGAGACGGAAGGTGGTGGCACCGGCGGCGATCAGCTGCCGCAGCACCTCCGGCGACTCGGTGGCCGGACCGATCGTGGCCACGATCTTTGTGCGACGCATGAGATCGTGAGGGGCCATTGGACGACCGTGTACAAGGGCGGAAACTACCATCCGGACTTGCCCGGAGCGCGCTTGAAATGGACTTTCAGGACTACCAGCAACGCTCCCGTGAGACGGCGCGTTACCCGGACGTGGGCGCCAACATTCTCTACCCCACGCTGGGATTATGTGGTGAGGCCGGCGAAGTGGCCGACAAGGTCAAGAAGGTTCTGCGGGACCGGGGCGGCGTGTTCGGCCCCGAGGTCCGCGACGACCTGCGGCTGGAGCTGGGTGACGTGCTCTGGTACGTGGCCCAGCTGGCCACGGAACTGGGCCTGGATCTCGAAGACGTGGCCGGCGCCAATCTGGCCAAGCTGGCCAGCCGCGCGGACCGTAACGTGATCGGAGGCAGCGGCGATCGGCGGTGAAGCAGCGAGGAATCGCCCGGACCTTCCTGGCCCGATGGGTGGCAGGTGTGCTCCTGGGAGTGCTGATGCTGCTCAGCGTCCCCGCCCTGGCGGCCGCCACCGATCTGAAGGTGTCGGAGGTGGTGCTCGAGCCCTGCCCCGCCGCCGACCTGGGCACCCAGCCGGAGCTGGCCCGCCCCAGTGGGGCCAGCTGCTGGGCCCTGCGGGGTTTGGTGCTGAACCCCGGTTCCAAGCCCGTCATGGACACCGATGTCTTCGGCCTGATCCTCGATGCCAGCGGTGAGCCGGTGCTGCCGAACCGCACCCGGGTGGGTTCGATCGGCGATGTGCCACCCGGCAGCTCCAGCTTTGCCCTGCGCCTGGCGGTGCCGGCCGGCACGCCGGGCCCCCTCGGCACCCGCAGCGTCAAGGCGAGGGGCTTCAGCACCCCGGTGCGAACCCGCGCCGGGGTGGACGATGAACTCCTGCCCCTGGAAGAGGCCCTTGGCGCCTCCGACGACCTTTCAGCTCAGTAGGGCAGGCCGCCCGAGAGGGTGGCGATCGAGGCCCCCAGCAGGCTCTGGGCCAGCTGCAGGGCAATGAAGGCCACCAGGGCCGACAGGTCGATGCCGCCCAGCGGGGGAATCAGGCCGCGGAAGGCGTTGAGGTACGGGTCGGTGATGGCGCTGACGCTGGAGAGCAACGGGTTGCTCCAGTCGAGGTTGGGGAACCAGCTCAGCAACACCCGGACCAGCAGCACCAAGAGGTAGATGCTCAGGGTCTGGGCCAGCACCTGGAGCAGGAAGACGAAGATGTTCATGGAAAGGGTCGAGGGGGTGGGGCTGCAACCGCCAGCCAACTCTATGGATCCGGTTCATCCTCGGGCGTCGGCGGGCTCGCGTCTGTCTCGGCGGCCGCAAGGCGCGAGCCCAGGGCCGCCAGGTCGTCTGCCTTCAGGGAGAAGGTGCGATGGAACTTCTCACTCAGGCTGAGCCAGTAGGAGCGGCCGTCGCTCTGGCGTCGGCGCTCGATAAAGTCCTGGGCCAGCAGTTCCTTGATGTGCTCGTAGGCCCCCGATCCGCGCAGCTCCACCAGCTCCGACTGCAGCAGACGCTTCTTGAGGGCGATGGTGGCCAGGGTGCGCAGGGCGGCGATGGAGAGATCCACCGGCAGCAGGTTCTGCACCAGATCCCCCAGGCCCGCCCGTAGCTGCAGCGCGTAGCGCTGCCCCTCCTGGTGAATCTCCAGGGCGGTGTCCCGGTGGGCGTAGTCGGCCATCAGGGTGATCAGGGCCAGCTCGGCCGCGTCTCGCTCGATGCCGGCAATGGCGGCCAGTTCCCCCAGCTCGAGCGGCCGCCCCTTGAGGTACAGGATCGCCTCCAGCCGCGCCGGCAGGGACAGGCCGCAGAGGGGTTCGGGTTCAGCCATGGGGAAGGACGGCAGGGCGTGGCGGCAGGCTGTGGCCCACTTCCCCCAGGAACAGGCGGTAGGCCGGGTTGTGGGTCTCCTCCCAGTGCTGGTAAGGGAGATCGGCGAGGAAGGCCTGCCAGGCTTCCAGCTCCCCGGGCGGCACCTGCACCCCCACCACGATGCGCCCGACGTCGGCGCCGTGGTTGCGGTAGTGAAAGATGCTGATGTTCCAGTTGGGATGCAGGGCGTTCACGAACGCCATCAGGGCCCCGGGCCGTTCCGGGAACACGAAGCGATAGAGCCGCTCCTCCCCCTGGTTCAGGGCCGCCCCGGCGCTGGCCGGCAGCCGTCCCCCCACCATGTGGCAGAGGTGCAGCTTGGCCAGCTCGTCGCCGCTCAGGTCGAGGCAAGGAAAGCCGTGGTCCTCCAGGGCCTCCATCAGCCGGCGGGTGTCCTGGTGGCCGCTGATCTGCACCCCCACGAAGATGTGGGCCAGCTGGGGGTCGGCCAGGCGGTAGCTGAACTCGGTGAGGCTGCGCTGGCCGAGGACAGCGCAGAAACGCGCCAGACTGCCGGGTTGCTCGGGGATCTCCACCGCCAGCAGGGCTTCGCGCTCCTCGCCGAGCTCGGCCCGTTCCGCCACGAAGGCCAGCCGGTCGAAGTTCATGTTGGCGCCGCAGGCCACCGCCACCAGGGTCCGGTCCCGCAGCTGACGCTGCGCCACGTCCTTCTTCATGCCAGCCACCGAGAGGGCGCCCGCCGGCTCGAGAATCGAGCGGGTGTCCTCGAAGACGTCCTTGATGGCGGCGCAGATCTCATCGGTGTCCACCGTGACCATGCGATCGACGCAGCGTTGGGCCAGGGCGAAGGTGTGCACACCCACCTGACGCACGGCCACGCCGTCAGCGAACAGGCCCACCTGGTCGAGCCGCACCCGCTCTCCCGCCGCCAGCGAGCGGGTCATGGCGTCGGCATCGCTCGGTTCGACGCCCACCACCTCCACCTGGGGCCAGAGGCTCTTGACGTAGGCGCCGATGCCCGCGATCAGCCCGCCACCGCCCACCGCCACGTAGATGGCGTCGGGGGGGTCGGAGCACTGGCGCAGGATCTCCAGGCCGATCGTGCCCTGGCCGGCGATCACATCCGGGTCATCGAAGGGATGGATGAAGGTGAGTCCCCGCTGACGCTGCAGGCGGTGGGCTTCCTCGCAGGCCTCGTCGTAGGTGTCGCCATGCAGCACCACTTCGGCGCCGCGGGCCGCCACCGAGCGCACCTTCATCTCCGGAGTGGTGACGGGCATGACGATCACAGCGGTGCAGCCGAGCCGCTGGGCGGCCAGGGCCACCCCCTGGGCGTGGTTGCCGGCACTGGCGGCGATCACCCCCCGGTCGAGCTCGGCCCGCTCCAGACCCACCATCTTGTTATAGGCGCCGCGCAGCTTGAAGCTGAACACCGGCTGGAGATCCTCCCGCTTGAGCAGCACCTGGTTAAGCAGCCGGCGGGAGAGGTTGGGGGCGGGATCGAGGGGGGATTCGATCGCCACGTCGTACACCCGGGCCCGCAGGATCCTCTGCAGGTAAGCGGTTGCCTCGGGAAAGGCGTCGTCGTGGGCGGCCAAGGTCATGGCCCCAGTGTCGCAACCCGACCCTGGAACGGTGGCGGTCGCCGCCGTGGGTTGGAGCGAACCCCGTAGATTGGCCACCTGGAAGCAAGGAAGGGCATGCATCTGAGCGAGCTGAGCCATCCGAATCAGCTGCACGGCCTGAGCACCGCAGAACTCGAGGCCATGGCTCGCCAGATCCGCGAGAAGCACCTGGAGGTGGTGGCCACCAGCGGTGGGCACCTGGGTCCGGGGCTCGGAGTCGTCGAACTCACCCTGGCCCTGTACCAGACCCTCGACCTCGACCATGACCGGGTGGTGTGGGACGTGGGCCACCAGGCCTATCCCCACAAGCTGGTCACGGGCCGCTACAAGGATTTCCATACCCTGCGCCAGAAGGGCGGCGTGGCGGGCTACCTCAAGCGCAGCGAGAGCCGCTTCGACCACTTCGGTGCCGGCCACGCCTCCACCAGCATCTCGGCGGCTCTGGGCATGGCCCTGGCCCGTGACAGCCGCGGTGAAGATTTCAAATGTGTCGCCGTGATCGGCGATGGTGCCCTCACTGGCGGCATGGCCCTGGAGGCGATCAACCATGCGGGCCACCTGCCGCACACCAAGCTGCTGGTGGTGCTGAACGACAACGACATGTCGATCTCAGCGCCGGTGGGTGCCCTCTCCACCCACCTCAACCGCATGCGGCTCAGCAAGCCGGTGCAGTTTCTCTCCGGCAGCGCCGAGGAGGCGGTGAAGCACCTCCCCTTCCTGCACGGGGAACTGCCCAACGAGCTCAAGACGCTCAAGGAGAGCATGAAACGGCTGGCGGTGCCCAAGGTGGGGGCCGTGTTCGAAGAGCTGGGCTTCACCTACGTCGGACCGATCGACGGCCACGACATCCCCGAGATGGTGCGCACCTTCCAGGCGGCCCACCGCTGCGAGGGTCCGGTGCTGGTGCACGTGGCCACCACCAAGGGCAAGGGCTATCCCTACGCCGAGGCCGACCAGGTGGGCTACCACGCCCAGTCCGCTTTCGATCTGGCCACCGGCAAGGCCTACCCGTCCAGCAAGCCCAAACCGCCCAGCTGGAGCAAGGTCTTCGGCCAGACCCTCATCAAGATCTGCGAACAGGATCCCCGGGTGGTGGGCATCACCGCCGCCATGGCCACCGGCACCGGGCTGGATCTGCTGGAGAAAGCGCTCCCCGGGCAGTATTTCGATGTGGGCATCGCCGAGCAGCACGCCGTCACGATGGCGGCGGGCATGGCCTGCGAAGGTCTGCGGCCGGTGGTGGCGATCTACAGCACCTTCCTGCAGCGCGCCTACGACCAGCTCATCCATGACGTCGGCATCCAGAAGCTGCCGGTCACCTTCGTTCTCGATCGAGCCGGCATCGTCGGCGCTGACGGCCCCACCCACCAGGGCCAGTACGACATCAGCTACCTCCGGGCCGTCCCCAACTTCACGGTGATGGCTCCGAAGGACGAGGCCGAACTGCAACGCATGCTGGTCACCTCGATCGCCCATGACGGCCCCTGCGCCATCCGCATCCCCCGGGGCGAAGGGGAAGGGGTGCCCCTGATGGATGAAGGCTGGCAGCCCCTGGAGATCGGTCGCGGTGAGCTGCTCACCGACGGCGATGACGTGCTGATCGTGGCCTACGGCGCCATGGTGGCGCCGGCCATGGCCACAGCCGGCCTGCTCCAGGAGAAGGGGCTCCGGGCCGCGGTGGTGAACGCCCGTTTCCTGCGGCCCCTCGACGAGGCCCTGATCCTGCCCCTGGCGCGGCGCATCGGCCGGGTCGTGACGATGGAGGAAGGCGCCCTGCCCGGTGGCTTCGGTGCGGCGGTTGTGGAAACCCTCAACGACCACGAGCTGACCGTCCCGGTGCTGCGCATCGGCATCCCTGACGTCCTGGTCGACCACGCCAGTCCCGACCAGAGCAAGGAAAGCCTCGGCCTCACCCCCGCCCAGATGGCCGATCGCATCCACGAGCGTTTCGGCCCTGTGTTCCGCGCCACCGTCCCCACCGCCCTTGCCGTCTGACTCGTCCCTCTGCTGCCAGGTACTGGTGGTGGGGGCCGGTCCGGCCGGTGGAGACCTGGCCCGGCGTCTTGCCCTTCAAGGGGTGGATGTCGTCCTGGTGGATCGCCTTCCCGACCTGAGCCGTTCCGCCTTCAGCAGCGCCGCCCTGCCGGTCGCGTCAATGCAGGACTTCGGCCTGCCGGCGGAGGTGGTGGGCAGCCGCTGGCGGCAGTGGCAGCTGATCGGTCCTGGCAGGGCCACCCGCACCTGGGCTTCGCCCCATCCCCTCGGAGTGGTCCTCGATTTCGGTGCTCTGCGCCGCTGGGAGGCCGACCAGTGCCTGCGCTGGGGCGGTCGGGTGCAGCTGGGGCTCCAGGCCTGCTCCAGCCACCAGCAGGGCGAGCGGATGGTCACCGTGCTGCGCCGCGCCGATGGCACATCGCTGCGCGTCAGCAGCGACTGGACCGTGGATGCCACTGGCCAGGCCAGGGCCCTGCTGGGGGACCCGCCGCCGGCCCAGCGTCCGCGCGATGGGCTGGTGCGGGCCGCCGGTCTGGAGTGGCTGCTGCGGGTGTCCCCCACCTGCTGGGAGCGCTGGGCCGATCGGCTCAGTTTCTGCCTCGGCAGCGACTGGGTGCCCCAGGGCTATGGCTGGATCTTTCCGATGCAGCCGGGGGTGCTGAAGCTCGGGGTGTGCCGGCTGGTGGATCCCCAGCGTGAGCAGCCACCCCTGGGGGGTCTGATCACGGAGGTGGGCCGGCGCCTGCTGGCTAACGAAATGGCTGGCGAGGCCTTCAAGGTCCTGGACCGCCATGGCGGGCTGGTGCGCAGCACGATTCGCCGCCGGGAACCCCATCAGCGGGGCCGGCTGGTGGGCCTGGGCGATGCGGTCAGCACCGCCAACCTGCTGGGCGGTGAAGGCATCCGCCACGCCCTCACCAGCAGCGCCGTGCTGGCTCCCCTGCTGCAGCAGGCCCTGGGAGCCTCAGGGGGTTCAGCTTCGGCGCAGCAGGCGCTGCGGGACTATGCGCCCCAACTGAGGCGAGCCTTGGGCTGGCGCTGGTCCCTCAGTGGCCGGCTGGCGCGACGCACCTGGCTGAGCCTGCACGAAGTGAGAGCCGATGACCGGCTTGACCAGGTGCTGCGGGGACTGGAAGGTTGCAGGGCGGAGGATCTCTCGGCCCTGCTGTTCGGCTATCGCTTCGAGCGCTACGGCCTCAGGGCCATGCCGTACCTGCTCGGCTGGCGCTGAGGCCTCAGATGACGCCGCGGGAGGCCAGACCCAGGATCGCGCCCATGCCGAGGATGTGTCCCAGGCTGGTGGTGCCGAGCATGGCGCCGTGGCTGAAGCCGCCGAAGAAGTTGTCGCTGGGCAGCTTGAGGCCGACGTTCTGCTGCTGGATGGTGGCCTTGCCGATGGCGATGGCGATGACGTTGCACACGATCATGACCAGGGCCACCTTGGGAGACCAGCTGATCGACGCGGGAGCCATGGCCAGGAGGGGAGCGATCATGATGCACTTGCTGACGCCCCATCTTCCGGGTCAGGGGGAGCTGCGCCCCTCCCCCTTAAGACTTGTTCACCTGGGTTCCCGCTGTACCCGCCGCCGCGGGTTCCGAGGGGAGCAGCCGGAACCCCAGCAGCACCACCAGGTTGCTGAGGGTCAGGAAGGCTTCGGCGCCGCCGTGGAGAGGATCCACGTCCGCCAGCTGACGGCCGTAGGTCTGCTGAGCCACCACCGCGGCGACGATCGTGACCGCCACGAACAGCAGCGTCAGCTGGAAGCCGCGTATGGCCAGGCGCGGAAAGGCGCGCACCTTCTGCGCCCACCACAGAAAGGCCAGGTAGGGCAGGAGGGAGAGAACGAAGAACGGTGCCGGATCCACGCCGCCAAGGCGTTGAAACCAGTCGGCCAGGGGCAGGCTCACGGGGTTCCGTCCTCCGGCGCGAGCCGCTGCAGACGCAGCAGATTCCAGGCGGCCAGGGCCAGGGCTCCGTTGCCCAGGGCGGTGAGTCCGGCCTGCAACACCACCAGCCCCTTGAGGGCCTCGCTGTTGTCGAACAGATGCCAGGTGCAGGCCGCCATGGCGCTCACCAGGGCCGGCACCATGGCCAGGGCCAGCCAGCGCCAGCCCCCTTCCCGCCGCAACCGCCCGTAGGCCTGCACGGCCAGGATCGCCAGACCCCACTCGAGCACCGAGGTGATGTGGATCCACCAGGTGGGCAGCGACAGCGCGTGCATGGGGAAGGCCTGGCGTGATCCGTAATGTACGGAGCCGGAATCACCGCTGTGTCGGATGGGTGCTCTGATCTGCGAGCAGAACGGTTGATTTGTGCAAAACATCGCCACAATGGCCGGAACAGGGCCGCAGGCCGTGTCAAAACCGAAGGCCTTCAGCTACTCCACGGTTTCGTGTGCCCAACAGATTCGGGGAGGGGGCTGGACCGACAGGTCGTCATGGCTCGCGCCTGGTGTGCGGCGCACGGCTACGAGCTTGATGAGGAGCTGGAGCTGGCCGACCCAGGGGTGTCCGCGTTCAAGGGCGACCACCTTGTCAGCGATGGCGGCCACGGTGATTTCAGTGGGCGATGGCGACACCCTGCGAGTCGAGGAGGCTGGGCGGAAGGTCACGATCCGGGTGGCCTGCATCGATGCCCCTGAGATGGCGCAGGCTCCCTACGGACAGCAGGCCAGGCAGGCTCTCTCTGAGCTGCTACCGGTCGGCTCCACTGTGACGCTCAAGGCGCAGACCAAGGACCGATATGGCCGGACCGTTGCGGAGGTGTTCACCCAGAGCGGGGCCAATGCCGGCCTCTCCCTGGTGCAGCAGGGCTATGCCTTCGCGTATCGCCAGTACCTGAAGCAGTGCGACGAGTGGGCCTATCTCGATCGGGAGAAGCTGGCCCGCAAATCTTGCTGGGGTAGCAGGCTGCTGCAACGGGATGGCGGCAGTGACGGGAAGGGTGGCAGCAGAAAGGGGGTGTCAGCAGGCCAGCTGCTGCTGCCGTGGGGTGGCGGTGGGGTGGATCTGCCGCTGCCGGAAGAATGGCAACGGCTGGCGGAGACATTCCGTAGGGCCAATGGGGCCAGGGCAAGCAGCTGGGATTAGATCAGCGGGGCCACAAGTGGCTGCCGAGGGAGGAGAAAGATGGGGGGCTGCAATGCGGGAATTCGGTGCTCTTGAGATCCGCAATCAGCGAGAACAAGCTGTTCGAGCAGCTGTGGCGTGGTGCCGGTGTGCCTGCAAATCAATGGCCCCCTTGCAGCGCGGCAGAGGGGACCAAAGGAGGGCGGAAGGTGCCAGGTATCGCTCAGCCCGCTGGGCGAGTGGGCGCAGTAGTTCTGGTAACTTTGATGCGGTTCCTCAGCTTGCGGCTGAAGCCGAAGGCAGCGGCAGCGCCGAAGAGGGGCAGGGGGCCTGGGACAGATGACGCTGGCGGCTGGACCGCAGCGAATGATGTGCGCGAAACCTTGCCGTCGAGGAACCCAACGATCTCGTCTACTGGTGTCGCAATCCAGGTGTTGAAACCCATCACATTCCCTTCATCCACTCTTCCAATCCAATCCGCATAGCTCATCACCCCCGAAGTAACCACGAACCCGACCCCCACCAAGTATTCATAGCGACCCACCCCAGCGCCAGTCCCGCCATTGTTAGTCACCTTCACAACGCAAGATGTAGTTCCATCGCAGGTGTTTTGACCCTCAACAAGGTTCTCTATAAGGCCCGACACACCTCCAAAAGAGAAGGTGAAGTCGAGAGCTGATGCTGCCTGTGGAGCCAGCAGTGAACCTGTCGCCACGCCGAGGGCGACAAGGGTGGAAGCAGCCAATGCTTGGCTCTTCATCTGATTTTCAGAAACAATTCACTCTCATAGCTGGAATGAGCATTGAGGCTCTTGCCGTTTGGGGCCGCTGATGCAAATCGTTACATTCTCGGCTGAGGCTGGCGGGCCGTCATGGGCGCCAGGACCTGACGCTGGCCGCCACCAGGAACCCTGAGGGGCAGCCCCACGCTGCTGACGACGCCTTGGACCTGCTGCTGGAAGCCCTCACCGATGACCGCTGCCGCCATCGGCTGATCGGCCGGCTTCGGCCCCGGCTGGTGGGGAGGCCCCATCCACGGCGGTGGCTGCAGCGGATGCTGGGCCCAGTGATTAGGTCCAAGCGATGAATCTGCCCTCAGCCGATGGAGGTAGCGGCCTGCAGAGTGCTGACCTTGATGCGTTTCCTCAGCTTGCGGCTGAAGCCGAAGGCCGCAGCCGCGCCGAGGACGGGAAGGGGACCGGGGACCGGGGACCTTCTGAACTGGAGGAGCCGGCATGGCATAGAGATAGGCACTGCCGGCATTGACGCCACCCGTCTCGTCGCCGGGGGCCCCGATAAGGGCATTCTTGCCGCTGATCGCCACGGAGTTGCCGAAGCTGTCGAAGTTGTCGTCGCCTCCGGGAGTCGGGTTGTTGATGGTCTGCAGCAGGGTGCCGGTGGTGATATCAAAGAGATAGGCACTGCCGGGTTTCGGCTGCGGCGGGCTGCCGGAGGTGAGATCAAAGGGAAAGGCACTGCCGGCATTGACGCCACCCGTCTCGTCTTGGTAGGCCCCGATCAGGGCATTGTTGCCGCTGATCGCCACGGAGTCGCCGAAGTTGTCGTCGCCTTCGGGAGTGGGGTTGTTGAAGGTCTGCAGCAGGGTGCCGGTGGTGACATCAAAGAGATAGGCACTGCCGGCATCGCCGCCTCCCGTGTCGTCGCCTGAGGCCCCGATCAGGGCATTGTTGCCGCTGATCGCCACGGAGATGCCGAAGCTGTCGTCTCCTCCGGGAGTCGGGTTGTTGATGGTCTGCAGCAGGGTGCCGGTGGTGATATCAAATACATAGGCACTGCCGGCATTGTCGCCACCCGTGTCGTCGCCTGAGGCCCCGATCAGGGCATTGTCGCCGCTGATCGCCAAAGAGTTGCCGAAGTTGTCGGAGATTGCGGGAGTGGGGTTGTTGAAGGTCTGCGCCAGGTTGAACATCTGCGCCCTGACAGGACTCGGCGTCAGCAGTGCAGCGGCGGCAATGGAGCTGACAACCGCGAATGCTTTGACAACGATTGCTGTAACTTTAAGGAGAGCCTGCTTTTGCATCTCGGGTCAATTCTGCACCTGTGAGTCTTACAGCATTAGCAGGGGTATGGGGTAGCCCCGACATGGGGCTACCAAGTTGCTGCAATGGTGCTGCAATGGCGGCTGAGCCCGGCGAGGTGCGACGGGAGACACGGCGGGAGTTAGGTACCAGGCCGTCTCGGAAAGGCCGATTAAGCAGATAAGCACCTAATCGCTTTTCCGCCTTGTCGAGCCAGGCGCTTAGGGCTAAATCAACCGCTTCGGATTGATCGGTCACGATCTGCTTCCCGGTGAGTTGCTGACGGGAGAGGAAGGCATCCAGGCGCGCCTTCGTTTCCTTCCTGACGCACCAGCCGCAGAGTTTCCAATCCCGCCGCTTGCTGCTGGTCGGGGCCTCCCTGGACCTTCGCTTCGGCTGGGCCGGGGCCTCCGGCTTCACCTCAGCGGCAGGCGGATCCACGGACGCTGCCTTCGCCTCCCGTTGCGCCAGCAGCTTCTCGAAGTCCATCAGGCCGCCTCCAGGTGCGTGTCGATCTCTGCCGCCAGCGCCGCCACCTGTTCCCAGGCCAGCGCTGCGCCGGGGTCCGGCCGGCCGCTGTCGGTTCGCGCATCCCTGACGGCAGTGCCGGCCATCTCCGCCTTGGGCAATGCCGCCAGCAGGCTGATCTCTACCGACATCACCGGCACGTCCAGGCCTTCGAGGAGCTGGCGGGAGTTCACCGCATCCAAGCGGCGGCGCTAATCGCAAAAGGTCAACACCACGCCGAAGGGCATCCCGGTCGGGCGGATCAGTTCGGCCAGCTCGATCACCTGACCGATGTTGCTGGCTGCCGGCTGGCAAGGGCAGAGGACAAAGGTCGCCCGCCAGCGGGTTGAGCCGGCTCCTCAGGGCCGCCAGGATCTCGATGCGTTCGAGGGGCCAGCCGTCGGCATCGAGGTGCCAGAACGCGGGAGCGGGCCATGGGGATGGAGCCACTGCCTAAACGGCTCCCGGGGGCGGACAGGGGCGCCGAGCTTCACGCCGCGCAGGGCCATGGCGGGCCGTGGCGGCGGAGGAGAGCCTTCAGTTCCTGTGAAGCCTCTTCCCAGTGCGACGCTGTGACATGAGTGCTTGGTGGCTTGGTGCCCAATCAGAGGAAGTTGTGCCGGAAGGTCCTGATCTGTGGCTACTACGGCGAGCACAACCTCGGCGATGACGCCCTGCTGCAGGTGTTGCTGGGCCAGCTGCCGACCGGTTGCGTTCCGCTGGTGACGGCCCACGATCAGGACCTGGTGCGCGAGCGTTTCGGGGTGGAGACCACCGACCGCCGCCGGCTGGGGGGGGTGCTCGCCGCCCTCGGCCGCTGCCAGGCCCTGGTGCTCGGCGGCGGCAGCCTGCTGCAGGACACCACCAGCTTTCAGAGCCTCCTCTACTACGGCGCCCTGATGCTGGCGGCCCGGCTCCGGGGCCAACCCGTGATCCTGTGGGGCCAGGGACTGGGTCCCCTGCGCCGCCGCCGCAGCCGGGCCCTGGTGCGTCGCTTGCTGCCCCTGGCGACGGCGATCAGCTGGCGGGACGCCGCGTCCGCTGACCAAGCGCGGGCCTGGGGGGTTGAGGCGTCCGTCGGCAGTGATCCGGTCTGGGCGCTGCCGGCCCAGACCTGGACTGGCCGCGGTGGCCCGATCGTGCTCTGCTTTCGGCCGGTGCAGCAGCTGAGCGGTGCGGCCTGGATCCCCTACCTGCAGGCCCTCGAGCGGCTGGCGGTGGCGGCCGATCGGGAGGTGCTCTGGTTGCCCTTCCACCAGGACCAGGACCGGGGCCTGCTGGCGCGTCTGATCCAGGAAGATCTGCTGGGTGAGGCTCTCGCCAGCCGCAGCCGGGAACTGACGGTGCAGACCCCTGAAGACGCCATGGACGCCTTCCGTCAGGCTGGTCTGGTGCTGGCCATGCGCCTGCATGGGTTGATCCTGGCCGCGCTGGCCGGCAGCCCTTGCGCCGCCCTCAGCTACGACCCCAAGGTGGCCGCTGCGGCCGCGGGGATCGGTTGTCCCTGCCAGGAGCTCGGCGCCCCCACGGATGGCCATCTCCAGGCCACCTGGGCCGCCGTGCTCGACACGCCGCCGCCGGTCGCCGGCATTGCGGCTCTGCAACGGACCAGCCAGGTGCACCGGGAGGTGCTGGCGGCCCTGCAGGGCTGAGACCCGTCCGGCTGAGAGCGCCTCAGTCGGTCCGCAGCAGCTCGGCCTGGTCGATGCGTCGCCCCTGGCTGTCCCAGGCGTCGATGCGCAGGCGGTCGGCGGTGGCGCTCAGCTCGGTGAAGCCGTAGGTGCTCAGGGCCCGGGCGGTGTTGGCGTTGGGCAGTACGGCCCGCCGCTGGGCCCCGCCATTGCCCACCGTGAGGTAGGTGGTGCCATCGATCGGACGGGTGCGCTCGTAATGGTGGTCGTGGCCATTGATGTAGAGCTGCACGCCATAGCGGCGGAACAGGGGCGTGAGCCTGGCGATGGCGGCCGGATCATCGCCGTAGAAGCCTGACGAGCGGATCGGGTGGTGCCCCACCACCACCTTCCAGGGGGCCGTGCTGGCGGCCAGGGCCTGTTGCAGCCAGGGCCGCTGGTGCTGCCAGGGGGCGTTGACGTTGGTGTCCAGCAGGAAGAACTGCACCGGGCCGCGCCGCAGGGTGTACCAGCGGCCCTTCATGCCGAAGGGCTTGTAGGCGATCTGCCGGGTGCCGTTGGCGGTGCGGATGTCGTGGTTGCCGAGCACCGCATGGAAGGGCACCCCGCTCTGCAGCAGGGTGCCGTAGGGCCGGCGGAAGGTGCTCTCCACCAGGGCCAGGTCGCCGGAGGGATAGATGTTGTCGCCGGCCATCAGCACCAGGTCCACCGGAGCGCGCCGATGGACCTCGGCCATGCGCTGGCCCACGGCCCGCTGGTGGGCATTGCCGCTGCCGCTGTCGCCGGTGGCCAGGAAGCGCAGGCGCTCCGGTGAGGGGTTGCCCTGGCCCGGGGAGGCCAGCAGCGGCAGCCCCAGGGCCAGGGCGAACACCAGACCCAGGCCGCGCCGACGCCGGATCACAGGGAGGTCTCCGCCTGCAGGCGGGACAGCTCCGCCAGCACCTCCTGGCTGTGACCGGAGGGGCGTACCGCCACCCAGCTGGCCCGCAGCACTCCCTGGGGGTCGATCAGGAAGGTGTGGCGCGCGGAGAAGGGGGCCAGCCAGGAGCCATAGCGCCGGCTGACCACTCCGCCGGGATCGGAGAGCAGCGGGTAGGCCAGTCCTTCGCTGCCGCAGAACGACAGGTGGGCCTCGGCGTCATCGGCACTGACGCCCACCACCTCGGCGTTCTGGGCGTGGAAGCTGGCCAGGTCGCGCTGGAAACCGCGGGCCTCGAGGGTGCAGCCGCTGGTGAAATCCTTGGGATAGAAGTAGAGGGTCAGCCAGCGGCCGCGGAAATCAGCCGAGGCGAGGCGGGTTTCGCGCACCGTGCCATCCGCCCAAGGAGCGACACCGCCCAGGTCGAAGGGAGGGGATGGCTGGCCGATGGCCGGTAAGGTTCCGCCCATGGCAACGGCCCGTCCGGGTCGCACCAGCAGACCGATGGCGGCCAGAAGGGCTCCGCCAAGAAAGGCACGACGCTCCACGCACTTGGATTCATCAGGCGTGGACCCTAGCGATGCCAACGGACCACCCCGGGGCGGAGCGGCAACGGTGGCTCTGAAGCGCTTGCTCAGATCTTGGCCAGGTTGACGCCCAGTTCCTTGGCGTAGGCGCCGAGGCCTTTTTTCTGAATGGTTTTCAGGGCCTTGGTGGACACCCGCAGCTTGATGAAACGCTTGCCCTCGGCCCACCACAGCCGACGCTCCTGCAGGTTCACCTGCTGCAGCTTCTTGGTGCGCACGTGGGAATGGCTGACGGCCATGCCGTTGTTGGCGCGCTTGCCGGTGAGCTGACAGACCCGGGACATGACGTTGTGACGACGGTGAACAATGCAGGCCTGAGCCAGCCTGAGAGCCTAACAAATGGGGCCCGACTGCAGCGGCTGGCCCATCAGGCAGCGAGCCTGGCGCCGCTGGCTGGATCGAACCAGAGTTCATGCTGCCGCTGCCAGCCCAGGCGCGGTTCCGGGGGTGTCGGCGCCTCCGGGGCGGTGAGCACCCGCAGAGCGCCCCACTGGGTTTGGAGCCAGAGGAGTTGCTGGTGGCCCCACCACTCCCGGCGCAGCAACCGGGCCGCGACAGCACCGTCGTCGGCTAGGTGAATGTGCTCGGGCCGCAGGCCGAGCTGACGCCCGGGCTCGATCGCCAGCAGGTTGATCGCCGGCCGCCCCAGGAAGGAGGCGACGAATCGGTTGGCGGGGTTGGTGTAGAGCTCCCTTGGGCTGCCCACCTGCTGCAGCCGGCCAGCTTCAAGCAGGGCGATGCGGTCGGCCATGCCCACGGCCTCCTGCTGGTCATGGGTGACGTAGATCACCGGCTGCTCGCGGCCACACAGCAGCCGCCGCAGCTCCGGCCGCAGGTCCTCCCGCAGCTGGGCATCGAGATTGCTCATCGGCTCATCGAGCAGCACGATCCGCGGTTGGCGCAGCAACGCCCGGGCCAGGGCCACCCGCTGGCGCTGGCCGCCGGAGAGCTGGGCGGGTCGGCGCTGGCGCAGCTCGCCCAGCTGGAGCAGCTCGAGGGTGGCGTCGATGCGCTGCTGGCGCTCGCGGGGGGCCATGCCCCGCATCTTCAGGCCCAGGTCCAGGTTGCCCTCCACGCTCAGGTGGGGGTAGAGGGCGTAGCTCTGGAAGACCATCGCCACCTGCCGTTCACCCGGGCTTCGGCCGCTGAGATCCTCGCCGTCCAGCAGCACCTGTCCGCCGCTGGCCGGATCGAGCCCCGCCACCAGGCGCAGGGTGGTGGATTTCCCGCAGCCGCTGGGTCCGAGCAGGGCGACGCATTCCCCCGGGGCGACCTTTAGATCGAGCCGATCCAGCAGGCAGCGACCCCCCACCTCCCGGCCCAGCTGCCGCAGTTCCAGACCGCCGCCGGAGCTGGGGCTCATCCCTTCACCGCCCCGCGGGTCAGTCCGGAAACGATCGACCTCTGGGCCAGCAGCACCAGCAGCAGCAGGGGCAGACTGCCCATCACGGTGGCAGCGGCGAAGGCGCCGTAGGGGATGGTGAACACCGAGCCGCCCCCGATCCGGGCGATGGCGATCGGCAAGGTGAGCAGATCGCTGCGGCTGATCCAGGTGAGGGCGATGGCGTACTCGTTCCAGCTGGCCAGGAACACCAGAATGGCCGTGCTGGCCAGGGCCGGCCCCAGCAGGGGCAGAAGCACGAATCGGAGCCGCTGCCCCAGGCCCAGGCCCTCGAGTCGCGCCGCATCCTCCAGCTCCACCGGAAGATCGGCGAAGGCGGCCCGCAGCAGCAGCACCGCCAGGGGCAGGGACAGGGCCGTGTAGGGCAGGCTGAGGGCGAGCAGGTTGTTGGCCAGGCCGAAGCTTCTGGCGATCTCCAGCAGCGCCAGGAACAACAGCACGGTGGGGAACATGGCCGCCGTCACCAGGGCCAGGCCCACTCCCCAGCGCATCGGGCCGCGCAGCTTCTGCAGGCCATAGGCGCAGGGCACCGCCAGCAGCAAGGTGAGCAGGGTGGTGGCCAGACCCACCAGGGTGCTGTTGGTCAGGTAGTGCCAGAAGGGGGGGTCGCCGCTGAGCACCAGCTGGTAGTTGGCCAGGGTCCAGGGGTTGCCTTCAAGCAGCGGCGCCACCAGGGCTTCCGGGCGCAGCAGAGAGGTGCGCAGCTGCCAAAGCAGGGGACCCAGGCTCCACAGCAGTACGAGCAGCCTCATGCCGGCCGCTCCGTGGTGCGCGCCGGGCCGTGGCGTCGCAGCAGCAGCCAGCCACCGCCCAGGGATACCAGCAGCAGCAGGAAGGTGGCAAGCATGACGGTGCTGGCGTAGCCGAAGTCGAGGAACCGCATGGCGTTCAGGTAGGCATAGAGGGCCAGGCTCTCGGTGCTGCCCGCCGGCCCGCCCCCCGTGAGCACCTGGATCAGGTCGAACACGCCCAGGGCCTGGGCGAGCCGGAACAGGAGCGCCAGGGTGAGGTAGGGCACCAACAGGGGCAGGGTGAGGCGACGCAGGATCTGGAGGCGGCTGGCCCCCTCCAGGCGCAGGGCCTCCTCAAGATCCACCGGAATGGTCTGGAGTCCTGCCAGCAGCAGCAGGGCCACGAACGGCATGGTCTTCCAGACATCCGCCAGCACCACGAAGAACCAGGTGGTGGCCGGAGTGGACAGGAAGCCGTAGCTGCTGCCGCCCAGGGAGCGGATGGCGGCATTGATCGGGCCATGGGGATCGTTGAGGATCCAGCGCCAGCCCAGGGCCATCACCGTGGTGGGCAGGGCCCAGGGCAGCAGGGTCAGGGCCCGCAGGGGCCCCCGTCCCCGCAGGGGGCGGTGCAGCACCAGGGCGATGGCGAGGCCACCGAGCAGTTCCAGGCTCACCGAGCAGAGAGCGAAGCGCAGGGTCTGGCCCGCATCCGTCCAGAAACGGGCGTCGTCGAGCAGCCGCCCCCAGTTGGCGCCGCCATTCGGCACGGGCACCAGGCCCGTGAGCACCGAGCTGGCCTGCAAGCTCAGCCAGCCGTAGCGCAGCAGGGGGTAGAGAAACACCGCCGCCAGCAGCAGCAAGGCCGGCAGCATCAACAGCAGGGAGACGGTGAGGGAGTTCATGGGTCTGCCGATCCGCTCCCCGGGGGACCGGCCAGGGAGCGCAGCACCTGCAGGCTCTGGCGCTGGGCGGTGGCCATGGTCTGGTCAGGCCCCCCCTGACCAGTGAGCATGCCGTTCACCTGACGGGCCAGCAGGTCACTGAGCTGGGCGTAGGCCGGCGTGGGCGGCCGCAGCTGGGGATGTTGCAGGGCCTGCCGCTGTACCGCCAGCAGTGGGGCGCGGAGCTGCAGGTCCGGTTCGTCATAGAGCGCGCTCCAGGTGGGGGCGTAGCCCTGCTCCAGCGCCAGCTGGCGCTGCACCACCGGACCGGTGAGCCAGCGGATCACCGCCACCGCCTCCTCGGGATGGGGGCTGCCCTTGATCAGGGACAGGCCCCAGGTGCCCAGGGTGCCGCCTCCCTGCTCCCCCGGGGCGCCGACCATCGCGGTGACGCCCACCTTGCCCTTCACCGGCCCCTCGCCCTTCTCGATCTCCCGCCAGGCGTAGGGCCAGTTGCGTAGAAAGGCGGCCTCACCGGCGGCAAAGGACTGCAGGGCATCGTTCTCGGCGTAATTCGCCACCGCCCTGGGGCTCACCCCATCGCGCAGCAGGCCATCCAGCCAGGCGGCCGCCGTCACGGCCTGCGGACTGTCCAGCTGCGTGCGTGCGGTGGCGTCATCCCACCAGCGGGCGCCGAAGCCCTGAAGCATCTCCACCATCACGCAGCTCAGCCCCTCGTACTGGCGGCCCTGCCAGAGGTAGCCCCAGCGCACCTTGCCGCGACGCTGCAGGTCGCGGGAGATGGCCACCAGCTCCGCCGTGTCCCGGGGCGGGCGTGGCATCAGATCGCTGCGCCAGTAGAGCAGGCCCGTGTCGCCGGTGAGGGGCATGCGCCAGAGGTGCTCCCCCAGGCCATTGCCCAGCCGGGCACCGGGCTCCATGGCCGCCAGCACCTCCGGGCCGAACCAGCGCTCCAACGGCACGAACCAGCCGGCGGCCACGTACTTCGGCAGCCAGCTGACATCCACCAGCAGCAGATCGAAGGGGGCCTCCCCCAGCAGCAGGCTGCTGATGGCCAGGTCGGAGATGGTCTCGGTGTCCAGGGGGCCTCGGATCACCTCCACTGCCACCCCGGAGCCACTGGCGTTGAAGCGTGCCACCGGCCCTGCCACCGCATCGGCCAGGGGGGCGGGCATCAGCACCCGGATCGGCACCGGCTCCGCCGCGACCGCCTGAACCGCCTTCAGGCCGGTGGCGGAGAGCAGCCCCAGCAGCAGGACCGCCAGCAGACCCACAACGGCGGGCTGCCGCCGCAGGCTGGAGAAGGGGGGGCGGGCCGCCATGGGCCAACGTTACGCGGCCTGTTCCGATGCCCCGGCGAGCGACCTGTTGCCTCTGGGCTCAGAGGCCCCGCTGCATCAGCTGGCCCATCAGGTCGGAGCTGCGCTGCTGGAAGCCCGCCAGCTGGTTCGGCTCCAGACCCCCGACGGCCAGGCGGGCCACCTCATAGATATGGCGGCTGAGATCCTCCGCCAGCTGGCGGCTGGGGGAAGTGGTGTCGGAGCCGGTGATGACGGCGCCGGCAGAGAGCTTGAGCAGACCCTCCACCAGGGGATGGCGGCGGTTCACCAGCAGCACGTGGTGGTCGGGCAGGCCCGGCAGCCGTTGCTCCATCAAGGCCCCCATGTCGTTGAGACGGCGCATTTGCTCCGGCAGCAGGATCAGGGCCGCCGGGGAGCCCTCCCCCTTCAGCGATTGCACCTGGATGGTGATCTTGTTGTCGTTGAGGGCGGCCTTGAACAGGTCGCGGAGCTTCTCACCGCTGTCCTTGCCTTCGGCGTCGGCCAGCTCGCTTTCGGGCTCATGCAGGCTGGCGTCCAGCTCGGCGTCGACCCGCTGGAAGCGCAGGTCGCCGTGGCGGGCTTCCAGCCAGGGGATGAACTGGGAATCGATCAGGGTGTCGGCCAGCAGCACCTCCGCCCCCTGTCCCTTCCAGAGGGCCAGGGCCCCGGCCTGTCCGGCCTCATCGGTGCAGTAGAGGATCCGATCGGCGTTATCGCCGGCCAGGCGGCCCCGGTAGCCGGCCAGGGTGGTGTAGGTGCGGCCATCGGTGGCGACCGGATCGAGGCCGGTGGTCTCCTCGCCGTCCTCGGCCGGCTGGGCGGCCGCCGCGGTGGTGCCGTACAGGATCAGGTCGGCCACCTGCTCGGCGAACTTCTCGTCCTCCATGGCGCCGATCTTGATGAACGGGGCCAGCGAATCCCAGATCGCGGCGTAGCGGGCCGGTTCGTCGCGGTGCAGCTCCTTGAGCCGGTCGCCCACCTTCTTGGCCACGAAGCCGCCGATCGAGCGCACCCGGCGGTCGGTCTGCAGGGCGCTGCGGCTGACGTTTAGGGGGATATCAGGCGAATCGATCACCCCCCGCAGGGGCAGCAGGTAGCGGGGCACCACCTCCTTGATCGAATCACTGACGAACACCTGGTTGCAGTAGAGGCGGATCTCCCCCTTTTCCCAGTCGGCGCGGCCGGTGATCCTGGGAAAATAGAGAATGCCCTGCAGGTTGTAGGGATAGTCGGTGTTGAGATGCACCCAGAGCAGGGGATCGCCCTGGAAGGGGTACAGATAGCGGTAAAGGTTGATGTAATCGTCGTCGCTGAGGTCGCGGGGGCTCTTGCGCCAGGGGGCCTCCCGCTTGTTGACGGTCTCGCCATCCAGCTGCACCGCCACCGGCAGGAAGTCGCAGTAGGTGGTGATCAGGGTGCGGATCCTGGAGGGCTCGATGTACTCCAGCTCCTCCTCCATCAGGTGCAGGATCACATCGGTGCCGGGTTCGGACCGTTCCGCCCCCTCCAGGCTGAAGTTGGGCGAGCCGTCGCAGCTCCAGCGCACCGCTTCGGCATCTGGCCTGGCACTCAGGCTGACCAGCTCCACCCGGGAGGCGACCATGAAACTGGAATAGAACCCCAGGCCGAAGTGGCCGATGATGGCATCACTCTCGCTCTTGTATTTCTCGAGGAAGTCCTCGGCGCTGGAGAAGGCGACCTGGTTGATGTAGCGCTTCACCTCATCGGCGGTCATGCCGATGCCGTTGTCGCTGATGGTGAGGGTCTTGGCCTCACGGTCGATGCGGATGGAGATCGTTCCTTCATCTCCTTCGCTGCAGTCGCCGGCCATGGCGGCCATGCGCCGCTTGCTGATGGCATCCACCCCGTTGCTCACCAGCTCCCGCAGGAACACCTCATGGCCGGAATAGACGGCCTTCTTGATGATCGGGAAGATGTTCTCGGTGTGGATCTGAATCTGGCCCTGTTCCAGCACCGTCATGGCGAATGAGAAGAATCGCCCTGAACCTAGGTGGGGGTGCGCGGCGGCTCAAGCCCAGCGAGGGTGGGGTCCCCGAACCAGCGGAGCTCAGACGCCGGGCTTCTGAAGGTCGGGTCGCTCCTCGGGCAGGATCGCCCCCTCTACCGGACACACCTGCAGGCAGATGCCGCAGTCGATGCAGGTGTCGAAATCGATCCAGAAGAAAGCCGTTCCCTTGCTGTTCGCCCCCGCTCCGGGGTGGATGCAGGCCACCGGACAGGCGTCGACGCAGTCGGCCACGCCCTCGCAGACGTTGGTGACGATCGAGTGGGCCATCGATGGGGAGACGCAGCGGCGGGATCCTAGGCAGCCAGCCACACCGCCCCACGGCAACCCCGCTCCGCCGCCAGTTGCTCGGCGGACGCCTGGTCGGGGCAGGGGTGGGTGCAAAGCTCGGCGGCCTCCCCTCCCCGATGCAGGTCTGCCATGCGGCTGAGGGCCTGACCAAGGCCGGCGGCGGTGGCGCTGGCCACCAGCCAGGGCCCCGGGTGCTGGGCCTCGGCCGCAGCAGCGGCTCCCTCCGATTCGAGCAGGTCGCGGATGGCTTCCACGTCGAAGCCGAAGCCGGTGCCGGCCGCCACGGAGCTGCCGGTGCAGAAGCGTCCCACCAGGGCGTCGTAGCGGCCGCCGCTGGCGATGGCCACCGGCGCATCGGCGCCCTGGCAGACAAGCTTGAACACCAGGCCGTCATAAAGATCGAAGTGGGGCTGGAAGGTGGGATCCAGCTGCACCCGCACGCCAAGGCCAGCGGCCGAAGACTTGACGCTGGCCAGGGTGGCGGCCAGGGACTCCAGCAACGGCACGGGTCCGAGCCATTGCTCCAGTTGATACAGCACCCGCACCGGCTCCCCCCGCAGCCCGATCAGGGCCATCAGCCGCTGCCGCTGGCTGTCGGGCAGGGCCAGGGCCGCGAGGGCCAGGGGGTCGAAGTCGGTGAGGGCATGGCGTGCCAGGGAGCGCTGCTCCTCGGGCACCTGGCTCAACAGGGCGCTGAGCAGGCCGTGGTGCCCCACCAGCAGGGTGGGTTGGTGCCGGGGCGGCAGGCCCAGGCTGGCCACGGCCGCCAGCAGCAGGTGCAGCAGCTCAGCGTCGGCGGCGGATGAGGGTTCCCCAAGCAGCTCCACGCCGCTCTGCAGCTGTTCGCTGACGCGCTGGCCGCCGCCATCGCCGGTGAAGCTGCGGAAGGTGGTGCCACTGGCCCAGAGCCGCAGGGGTCGGGGTCGGCCCAGCATCCGGGTGCTGGCGGCCCGGGCGATCGGAGCGGTGAGTTCCGGGCGCAACCCGAGGGGCTCATCGGCCACCAGCCGCACCAGCTCCCGTTCGGCGATGGCCCCGCCGGCCTCCAGGGTGTCGAGCCGTTCAATGGTGGGGGGCGCGACCTCCTGGTAGCCCCAGAGGCGGTACACGTTGGCCAGCAGGTCGCACAGGCGCCGGTTGCTGTCCACCTGACCCGGGTTCAGGTCCCGCGCACCGGCGGCAGGTTGGAGGGCCATGGAGGGGAGTGTTCGGGCGGTGGGGTGGGGAGGGCCGGATCCTATGGAGCGTCGGCCGCGCCGCCGGCGAGGGCATCCAGCTCCGGGGCGCCGAAGCTGGTACCGCTGAGCGGCCGGCAGAGCGCCAGCCCCTCGATCAGGGGCTGGCGCAGGGCGGGGGTGCAGGCAATCACCCGACCCTCGGCCAGGTCGAGACGGCTGCCGTCGTAGGCGCAGACCTGGCCACCGGCCTCTTCCACCAGCACCACGCCGGCGACCAGGTCCCAGGGCGACAGGCCCCGCTCCCAGTAGCCGTCGACCCGACCAGCGGCGACGAAGGCCAGATCCACGGCGGCAGCCCCAGCACGGCGTACGCCGTGGCTGCGGTGGGTGAACCAGGCGAACTCGGCGTAGTTGTTGTCGAGGCGTCGCACCCGGTCGTAGGAGAAGCCGGTGACGAGCAGCGAATCGGCCAGGGCGCCGCAGTCGCTCACCTGCAGCCGGCGTTCGTTGCACCAGGCACCCCGGCCCGGGGCGGCCCAGTAGTGCTCCTCCAGCACCGGCACCTCCAGGGCGCCAAGCAGGGGCAACCCTTGCCAGCTCAGCCCCACGGAGGTGCCGAAGAACGGATAGCCATGGGCGTAGTTGGTGGTGCCGTCGAGGGGGTCGACGCACCAGAGCAGGTCGCCCTGGCCGGCGAGCTGGCCACTTTCCTCGGCCAGCACGGCCACGGTGGGGGTGCCGGCCGCCAGGACCGCCAGCACGGCGGCTTCGGCCGCCAGATCGGCCTCGGTGACCAGATTGCCGGCCATGCCCTTCTCCTTCACCTGCTCCAGCCGCCCGAAATGGCGCCGCAGCTCACGGCCCCCGGCCTCGGCAGCTTCGCGGGCCACCTGCACCAACCGCTCCAGTTCGGCGGCATCAAGGCCGGAGCCCGCCAGGGCTTGTTGACAGAGGGAGGTCATTCGTCGTCCAGGGGCAGACCGGGACGCACCAGACCGCGGCCGAAGAAACGGCCGAACTGGCGGTCGTACACCTCATCCTCGTCCTGGGTCTCCACTTCCAGCGGACCGGTGGCCCGGGCGACGCAGAGCAGCCCGTAGCCCTGCTGGCGCAGGTCCTTCGACAGGCCGAGGGCCTCCCGCTGATCGATGCTTCCGTCCAGCACCCGCACGGCGCAGGCGGTGCAGCAGCCGTTGCGGCAGCTGAAGGGGAGCGGCTCGCCCTGGGCTTCGAAGCTGCGCAGGATGTACTCCCCCTCCGGCACATCGAGGCGGATGACGCGGTTGGCCTGTCGCCAGTGGACCGTGATCGGGTGGGTGCGGGTCATCGGGGCGTGGGCGGAGGGGATGGTGCCGTTGGGGTGCGGAGGCCAGGAGCAGCCCCTGCTACATTGCCATCTGCCCCATTTCGCCGCTGGAGAGGTGGCCGAGTGGTCGAAGGCGCAGCACTGGAAATGCTGTATAGGGGCAACTCTATCGAGGGTTCGAATCCCTCCCTCTCCGCTTTTGAAGTCGGTCCTCTGGGCCGGCTTTTTTTTCGGTTTCAGGCAACTGAAAACCCTCCCAGCGCTGGCACTGAAAGGGTTCTGGTAGGTGCGTTCCTTTCGACGATCCCAAGGTTCGGCGTCAGCCGAAGCGACCGCTGACGTAGTCGAGTGTTGACTGCTGGCTGGGGGAGTTGAAGATGTTTTCGGTCTCGTTGAATTCCACCAGATAGCCCACTTTCCCTGAACCCCCTTCGACAGCCTCGGCATTGAAGAAGGCCGTCATGTCGGCGACCCGCACCGCCTGCTGCATGTTGTGGGTCACGATCATGATCGTGTAGCTGCGCTTGAGCTCGTGCATGGTCTCCTCGATCTTGAGGGTCGAGATTGGATCCAGCGCCGAGCAGGGCTCGTCCATCAGGATCACCTCGGGTTCGGTGGCGATGGCCCGGGCGATGCAGAGCCGTTGCTGCTGGCCGCCGGAGAGGGAGAAGCCGCTCTCCTTGAGCTTGTCTTTGCACTCATCCCAGACGGCGGCCTTGCGCAGGGAGCGCTCCACCAGCTCGTCCATGTCGCCGCGGTAGCCGTTGATCCGGGCACCGAAGGCGATGTTCTCGTAGATCGATTTCGGGAACGGGTTGGGCTTCTGGAACACCATGCCGATGCGCCGCCTGACCTCCACCGGATCGACCCGTTTGTCGTAGAGGTCGTGCTGATCGAAGATCACCCTCCCCTTGAGGCTGCAGCCGGGGATCAGGTCGTTCATGCGGTTGAGGGCCCGCAGCACGGTGCTCTTACCGCAGCCCGAGGGGCCGATGAAGGCGGTGACCTTGCCCTTGGGCAGATCCATGTAGACGTTCTTGACCGCTTCGAAGCTGCCGTAGGAGATCGTCACGTCCTGAAGGGACATGCAGACGTCGCTGGCCACGGTGGAGGGAGAAGAAGCAGTCATGTCAGGGATGGGGTGAATCGGAGCCGGAGGGAATGGACAGGGAGAGAAGTCAGGACCGGGACGCGCTGCTGATCCAGCGGGCCAGCAGGTTGGCTCCGAGAATCATGATCACGAGCACAAACGAGGCGGCCCAGGCCAACTCGTTCTGTGCCTCGTAGGGCATGATCGCGAAGTTGAAGATCAGCACCGACATGGTGGCGATCGGGTTGAACAGTCCTTCCGGCCAGAAGGGGGAGAACAGGGCCGTGAAGATCAGGGGTGCCGTTTCGCCGGCGGCCCTGGCAATCCCCAGCACCACGCCGGTGGCGATCGGTGTGAAGGCGGCGGGCAGGGTGATCTGGACGATGGTGACGAACCGGGAGGCCCCGACCCCGTAGGCCCCCATGCGCATCTCCTGGGGCACCAGCAGCAAGCCCTCGTAGGTGGTTTTGATGACGGTGGGCAGCATCAGCACCGAGAGGGCGATGCCGCCGGCCATGGCGCTGAAGCTCTGGTCGAAGAAGATCCGCGTGGTCACGATCAGGGAATAGATGAAAACCCCGCAGATGATCGAAGGCACCCCGGCGAGCACATCGTTGCCGAAGCGAACGAACTTCGAAAACCAGCCGTCCTGGGCGTATTCCGAGAGGTAGACGCCACCACCCACGCCCACCGGGATGGCAATCAGGGAAGCGATCAGGGTAACGACAATGGTGCCGAGGATCGCGTTGCCGATCCCGCCGCCTTCAAGGCCTGGGGCCGGGGGCAGTTCGGTGAGCAGCCGCAGGCTGAGCAACCGGCCCCCCTGGATCAGGACATAGATCAATACAAGGAACAGGGGGACGACCGCGAGGGCCGCAAAAAGGGCGGCAATGGCGTTGGCCACCTGGTTGAAGCGGTTGCGCTTCAGGGCCGGGTCGTAGTGAAGGGTGAGCCGCTCCGTGAAGTGACTGGTCGTTGGTGGTGTCGAGAAGGACATGGCCAGGGAACGGCGTGGACGGTGAGTGGAGGGGGAAGCGTGGTCGGGTTCAGTAGCGCAGGCTGAGACGCCGAACGATCCACTGGGCCAGCACGTTGACGACGAAGGTGAGGATCATCAGCACGACGGCCGCATACATCAGCGCTGACACCTGGATGCCATCGGCCTCACCGAACTGGTTGGCGAGCATGGAGGCGATGGTGTTGCCCGGGGCCAGAAGGGACACACTGAAGTTGAGCGAGTTGCCGATGATCATCGTGACGGCCATGGTTTCACCCATTGCCCGGCCCAGGGAGAGCATCACCCCCCCCATGATCGAGGACACCGCCGCCGGCAGGATCACGTTGAAAATGGCCCCCCAGCGGGTGGTGCCCACGCCATAGGCCCCCTGGCGCAACTCGATCGGCACCTGGTTGAGGGCATCGCGGGAGATGGCGGTGATGATCGGCAGCACCATCACCACCAGGATCAGGATGGCCGGGGCCGTGCCGGGGCCCTGGGGTTCGGTGGCGAAGAACGGGGTCCAGCCCAGGGTGGAATGCAGTAGCGACAGAAAGGGGCGGATGGCCGGCTCCATCACGAAGATCGCCCAGAGTCCGAGAACCACCGAAGGAATGGCGGCCAGGAGTTCCACCAGCAGGCCGATCAGATCCCTTACGCGCCGGGGCAGGAGATCCTCGGTGATGAAGATGGCCGTGCCCAGGCCGATGGGTACGGCGAGCAGCAGCGACAGAATCGCGGTGACGAGGGTGCCGTAAATGGCGATCAGGGCCCCGTACTCCTCGTTGACAGGATCCCAGGCGGAGGTGGTCAGGAACTTGAGGCCGAAGGTGGCCATGGCCTCCCTGGCGCCGCTGAACACCGTGACGAAGATCGCCAGCAGCACGATCCCCACCGAGGCCGCCAGCACCAGGGTCAGCTGGCGGAAACCGATGTCGACCAGTTTCTCCTGGGGCGGGCGTCGTCTGAGGGTGAACGCATCGACGGGTGGGGCGCTCCTCATGCAGGGATGGTGCCGTTCGGCATGGACGTTCCACCTGATCTCAGCACGAGTTTCAGCCCCCGCGTTTAAGCTGGGTTTAACGGCCGTCAGGCTCCGGTAGCGTTGGGCCGCCATCAGGACTTCCATGGGGCGCATCGTCGGCATCGATCTGGGCACCACCAACTCGGTGGTGGCCGTGCTCGAAGGCGGCAGGCCCCAGGTCATTGCCAATGCCGAGGGGGGCCGCACCACCCCGTCGGTGGTGGGTTTCAGCCGGGATCAGGAGCTGCTGGTGGGCCAGCTGGCCCGGCGCCAATTGGTGCTCAACCCCCGCAACACCTTCGCCAACCTGAAGCGGTTCGTCGGACGCAGCTGGGACGAGCTGGACGAGGGCAGCCTGGGGGTGCCCTATAGCGTGCGCGCCAACGACCAGGGCAACGTGCGCGTGATCGCGCCGGCCACCGAGCGGGAGTACGCCCCTGAAGAGCTGGTGGCCTCCATCCTGCGCAAGCTGGTGGATGACGCCACCACCTACCTCGGCGAGGAGGTCGAGGCGGCCGTGATCACGGTGCCGGCCTATTTCAACGACGCCCAGCGCCAGGCCACCCGCGATGCGGGACGGTTGGCGGGGATCGCCGTGGAACGGATCCTCAACGAGCCCACCGCCGCTGCCCTGGCCTACGGCTTCGATCGCAGCACGGTCAAGCGGGTGCTGGTGTTCGACCTCGGCGGCGGCACCTTCGACGTGTCCGTGCTGCGCATTGCCAACGGCGTCTTCGACGTGATGGCCACCAGTGGCGACACCCAGCTGGGGGGCAACGACTGGGACCGTCGCATCGTCGACTGGGTGGCCGAGGCCTTCCTGCAGCAGCACGGCCTCGACCTGCGCCGCGACCGCCAGGCCTTGCAGCGACTCACCGAGGCCGCCGAGAAGGCCAAGGAGGAGCTCTCCGGCGTCCAGAGCACCCCGCTGTCCCTGCCCTTCATCGCCACGGGACCCGACGGCCCCCTGCACATCGAAACGACCCTGGAGCGGGGCACTTTCGAGGGCCTCTGTCCCGACCTGCTCGACCGGCTGCTGCGTCCCGTCCAGCGCGCTTTGCGGGATTCGGGCCTGACGGCCGATGCCATCGATGACCTGGTGCTGGTGGGGGGCTCCACCCGCATGCCGATGGTGCAGGAGATGGTGCGCACCCTCATTCCGCGCGAGCCCTGCCAGTCGGTCAACCCCGACGAAGTGGTCGCCATCGGGGCGGCCGTGCAGGCCGGCATCCTCACCGGCGAGCTGCGCGACCTGATGCTCAACGACGTCACCCCCCTCTCCCTCGGGCTGGAGACGATCGGCGGGCTCATGAAGGTGCTGATCCCGCGCAACACCTCCATTCCCGTGCGCAAGTCGGATCTGTTCAGCACCTCGGAGGCCAACCAGTCGTCGGTGGAGATCCACGTGCTGCAGGGCGAGCGCCAGATGGCCGAAGGCAACAAGTCCCTCGGTCGCTTCCGGCTCTCCGGTATTCCACCGGCGCCTCGCGGGGTCCCCCAGGTGCAGGTGTCCTTCGACATCGATGCCAACGGTCTGCTGCAGGTGTCCGCCACCGACCGCACCACCGGACGCCAGCAGAGCGTCTCGATCCAGGGGGGATCGAACCTCAGCGAGGAGGAGATCAACCGCTTGCTGGAGGAGGCGGAGCGCAAGTCGGTCGAGGATCGCCGCAAGCGGGCCGTCATCGACCGCCGCAACCGCGCCCTGACCCTGGTGGCCCAGGCCGAACGGCGCCTGCGGGATGCCGCCCTGGAGCTGGGGCCCGCCGGGGCCGAACGCCAGCAGCGCGCCGTGGAGCTGGCCCTGCGGGATGTGCAGGATGTGCTGGCCCAGGACGACCCTGCCGACCTCGACCTGACCGTCAGCCAGCTTCAGGAGGCCCTGTTCGGTCTCAACCGGCGCCTGCTCGGGGAACGGCGCTCGGAGAGCGGCCCGCTCAAGGGCCTCAAGAACACCCTGGGCTCCCTCAAGGACGAACTCTTCTCCGACGACGACTGGGACGACGAGTGGGGCGGATCGGGCCGCTCCGATCCCTGGTCCAGTCCGCCGCGGTTTCCCCAGCGGGATCCCTACCCCCTCGGCCGCTTCGCCGAGCGGGAGGGGGGCTACGACGACGACCTTCCTTCCCGCCGCTGGGAGAATGGCCGTTCCTGGGATCGGCAGGAGTCCTTCGATCGGGACCCGCCCCCCGACCGTCACCGGCCGCGTCGTGGCGGCCGGGCCGATCAGGATGATCCCTGGGCCGACGGCTGAGGGTCGTGAGCCAATCCACCCGCTCGGATTCGGTGGCGACGGCCGCCCGCGACCACTGGGAGGTGCTCGGTCTGGCTCCGGGTGCCGACGCGGCGAGCATCAAGCGGGCCTTCCGCCAGCAGGCCCGCCTCTGGCATCCCGACCTCAACGGCAACGATCCGGTGGCCGAGGCCCGCTTCAAGCGGGTCAACGAGGCCTATGCAGTGCTCTCGGATCCGATCCGGCGGCGCGCCTGGGAGGCCGGTGAGGGCCAGGACAGCGCCGGCCTCGACAGCGATCCCTTTGCCACTGGCTTTCCCCATTTCGAGGACTACCTGGCCCAGCTCTTCGGCCAGGAACGCCGCAGCCCCCAGAGCTGGGACGATGAACCCGAGCCGGAGGACCCCCCTGAGGCGGGCAGCGTCACCACCGCACCGGCCTCGCCGCCACCGGTGATGGCCGCCACCGACGAGGAAACCCTGGTCAGCCTCACCCCGGAGCAGGCGCTCGTCGGTCAGCGTCTGGAACTGGAGTTGCGTGACGGCACCGTGGTGGAGGTCTGGTCTCCCCCCCTGGCGGGGGATGGCTGGCGCCTGCGGCTGGCCGGTGTGGCCGCCGGCGGCGCCGACCACTTTCTGCAGCTGCGCGTGCGAACCGAGGAGGGCCTGCGCATCGATGGCCTGCGGGTGCTCTTCCAACTCGACCTCCATCCCGCCGATGCGGCCCTTGGCTGCCAGGCGGTGGTGCCCACCCTGGAGGGACCCGTGCGGCTGCGGGTGCCCCCCGGGTCCTCCAGCGGCAGGTTGCTGCGGCTGCGGCAGCGGGGCCAGAGCCAGGGGGAGCAGCGGGGCGATCAGCTGGTGGAGGTGAGGATCGTGGTCCCGGCCACTCCAACGGAGGCCGAGGAGGCCCTGTTCCGGCGCCTGCGGGAGCTCGACCGGGAGCAGAACGGTTCCACCCCCGACGCCTGAACGGCCCAGCGGCAGCCAACGGATGAGACACTGGCCTGCGCCCCATCCATGACGATGTGACTGCCAGCGGTTCCCCCCACAAGCCGGTGCATGTCCTGCTGTTCGATCCGGGCAGTGAACAGGAGGGCATCCATTCCCTCGAACTCGGGGGCCGCACGGTGGTGCTGCTGTTCGAGGACCCCGACGATGCCGAGCGCTACGCCGGCCTGCTCGAGGCCCAGGATTTTCCGGTGCCCTGTGTCGAGGCCCTGGATCGGGAGGAGCTGGAGAATTTCTGCGCTGAAGCGGGTTATGAGGCCCGTTTCGTGCCGGCCGGTTTCCTGCCCAAGAGCGAGGAGGAGCGGCTGCTGATCGCACCACCCGAACGCAACATGGACGTGACCACCTGGAAGGAGGAACAGACGGCGGCTGGTCAGTCGGACGCTGGGGATCCCGACGACGACGGCGGCAGCGATCCGGAGCTGGAGGCCTTCCGTCGCCGCCTTGAAGGGTTGCTTTGAGCGAGTCCGGCGGCGACAGGGGCCATCTGCTCACCGAGCGGCCCAACCCGGCCAGCGAAGAGCTCGACCGGCTGCCCACGGCGTCCCTGGTGGAGCTGTTCTGCGCCAACGATCTGCTGCCCCAGCAGGCGGTGGCGGCCGCCGCGCCGGCCCTGACGGCCGCCATCGACGCCATCGCCGCACGACTCTCAAGGGGCGGCCGGCTGTTCTACCTGGGGGCCGGCACCTCCGGCCGGCTGGGGGTGCTGGATGCGGCGGAGTGTCCACCGACGTTCTGCAGCCCCCCGGAGCTGGTGCAGGGGGTGCTGGCGGGCGGAGCGGCGGCCCTGCTGCGCAGCTCCGAGGGTCTGGAGGACCTGCGGGAGGCGGGTCGGGACGACCTCACCCAGCGGGGTTTCGGCCCGGCGGATGCCCTGGTGGGCATCGCCGCCGGCGGCACCACCCCCTATGTGCTCGGAGGGCTGGCCCATGGTCAGTCGATCGGGGCCCTCACCGTGGCCATGGCCTGTGTGCCCGCCGAACAGGTTCCGATGCCCTGCGACATCGACATCCGCCTGCTGACCGGCCCCGAGCTGCTGACCGGCTCCACCCGGCTCAAGGCGGGCACGGCCACCAAAATGGCCCTCAACATCCTCTCCACCGGCGTGATGGTCCGCCTCGGGAAGGTCTTCGGCAACCGCATGGTGGATGTGGCGGTCACCAACAGCAAGCTGGAGGACCGGGCCCTGCGCATCCTGCGGGACCTGGCCGGGGTTTCCCGGGACGGGGCCCTCGACCTGCTGCAGCAGGCCGGGGGCTCGGTGCGGCTGGCCCTGCTGATGGCGGCCTCCGGTCTGGGGGCCGAGGAGGCGAGCGTGGCCCTGGAACGCCACGGCCCTGGCCTGCGCCAATGCCTGGAGTCCCTTGGGATCAGCCTGCCGCCGTCGACGCCCCCTCTTCGCTGAACGGTCCCCAGTAGGGGGAGGTGAACAGCTCGGTGCGGCGGCGGGTGGCCGGCGGTACCTGGGCGGCCGGGGTCATCAGGGCGTCCTTCAGGGCCTGGTGGGCCGGGCTGGGGGGGCGCAGGGCCTGGATCCGCTCGGCGGCCAGCCGCACGATCTGCTGGGCCAGGGCCGCATTGGCGCGCAGGTTGTCGATCACCAGCTCGACGGTCACCGCGTCGTGCATCGCGTGCCAGCAGTCGTAGTCGGTCACCATCGCCAGGGTGGTGTAGGCCATCTCCGCCTCCCGGGCCAGCCGCGCCTCGGTGTGGTTAGTCATGCCGATCACCGTGCAGCCCCAGGAGCGATAGAGCTCGGATTCGGCCCGGGTGGAGAAGGCTGGCCCCTCCATGCAGAGGTAGGTGCCGCCCCTGTGCAGCTGGCGCCCCTCCGGCATCAGGCTGTCGCCCACGTCGCCGAGGACCCGGGAGAGCACGGAGCAATAGGGATCAGCGTTGCCCACGTGGGCCACCAGCCCCTCCCCGAAGAAGGTGAGCGGCCGCTGCATGGTGCGATCGATGAACTGATCGGGCACCACCATGTCGAGGGGGCGCACGCTCTCCTGAAGGGAGCCGACAGCGGACACCGACAGGATCCAGCGCACGCCGAGGGAGCGCAGGGCCCAGAGGTTGGCCCGGTAGGGAACCTCACTGGGGGTGAAGGTGTGATGGCGGCCGTGCCGGGCCAGAAACACCACCTCGAGATCACCGATGCGTCCGATCCGCAGGCTGTCGGAAGGGGGGCCGTAGGGGGTCTCAACGGTCAGTTCCCGGACGTCCTCCAGCCCCTCCATGGCATAGAGACCGCTGCCGCCGAGCACCCCCAGGCGGGCGCGGGCAAGGTCGGGGCTCGCCAGACCACCGGCCTGGGGGGAGGAAGACGTGGGCTCAAGGGTGGCCATGGAAGCGGGGTGCCCTGGACGGATACAGTCGAAGTTTGCCTCCTCGACCGTGACCAAGGCCCTGATGGACACCGACGCCGGGCTGATCACCATTGATCTGTTCGACACCGAGGCCCCCGGCACCGTCGCGAATTTCGTCAAGCTCTCCAAGGACGGCTTCTATGACGGCCTCGCCTTTCACCGGGTGATCAACGGCTTCATGGCCCAGGGGGGCTGTCCCAACAGCCGTGAAGGCGCCCGCGGCACGGCCGGTACAGGCGGCCCCGGCTACACGATCCCCTGCGAGATCAACGCCCAGAAACACAAGGCCGGCAGCCTGTCGATGGCCCACGCTGGCCGCAACACCGGCGGCAGCCAGTTCTTCCTGTGCCACGGCCCCCAGCCCCACCTGGATGGTCAGCACACGGTGTTCGGCCACACCGAAAACATCGATGTGGTGCTGGCGCTCAAGAACGGCAGCCGCATCCGCACGGTGACGATCGAGGACTAGGACCAGACGATGAAGGCGCCGGGGGTGAGGTTGAGGAGCGGGCAGGTGAGCGTCCTGGCCGGTTCCTCCCCCCCGGCCTCGGCCCCTGGCGGCACGAGGTCGGCCAGCTGGCGACGCTCCGGCTCCAGGTCGATGCTGGGGTGACCCTTGCGCCGGGCATCCGGCGCCAGCAGCAGCTTCACCCCGGAGGTGCCCTGCCAGCGGGCCATCTCCATCAGCGGACCGGCCAGGTCGGCGGCGGTGAGCTGGCGCCCCTGCTGGGCCGCCAGCAGCAGCGTCAGACCAGGTCGATGCAGCAGGGCCAGCAGGCGGGGATCCTCCTCGCGCTCCAGCAGCAGACCCTTGCGCCGGGCCCAGTCCCGCAGCACCTCCAGACGACTGGCCCCCAAGAGGAGATCCTCGGGGCCATGCCAGCCGAGCACGGCCGTGAGTCCATGGGACTCCACATCCATCAGGTGCCCCATCTTGGTGCGCTTCACCCGCAGGTAAGCGGCGTTGTGAACGCCCGGGTCCATGACCAGGGGGACCCGGTCGACCACCTGCAGTCCGTAGCCGCCCAGCCCGGCGATCTTGCGGGGGTTGTTGGTGATCAGGCGCAGCCGCTGCACCCCCAGGTCGCTGAGGATCTGGGCCCCGACGCCGTAATTGCGCAGATCGGCGGCGAAGCCCAGCCGCTCGTTGGCTTCCACCGTGTCCAGGCCACCATCCTGGAGGCTGTAGGCCTTGAGCTTGTTGACCAGGCCGATGCCACGGCCCTCCTGCCGCAGGTAGACCACCACCCCTTCGCCGGCGGATTCGATCATGCGCAGGGCCGCCTCCAGCTGGGGGCGGCAGTCGCAGCGGAGGGAGCCGAAGGCATCCCCGGTGAGGCACTCGGAGTGCACCCGCACCAGCACCGGCCCGGTGCCACGCTCCGGGAATCCCTTGACGATGGCCACATGCTCGCTGCCATCGAGCTCATTGCGATAGCCGATCGCCCGGAACTGGCCGAAGCTGCTGGGCAGGCTGGCCTCCGCCTGGCGGGCCACGAAGCGCTCGGTGTCGAGGCGATAGCGGATCAGGTCGGCGATGCTGATCAGCCGCAGCCCATGCTGGCGGGCGTAGTCAGCGAGCTGGGCCAGGCGGGCCATGGAGCCATCGGCGTTCTGGATCTCGCAGATCACACCGGCTGGATAGAGCCCGGCCAGCCGGGCCAGGTCGACGGCCGCCTCGGTGTGGCCGGCCCGTTGCAGCACGCCGCCCTGGCGGGCCCGCAGAGGGAAGACGTGGCCGGGTCGGCGCAGGTCGGCGGGGCGGGAGTCCGGATGGATCGCCACCTGGATCGTGCGGGCCCGGTCCTCCGCCGAGATGCCCGTGCTCACCCCCCGCTCCGGCCCCGCATCGACGCTCACCGTGAAGGCGGTCTGGTTGCTGTCGGTGTTGCGATCCACCATCAGGGGCAGATCCAGGGCATCGAGCCGTTCCCCCTCCATCGCCAGGCAGATCAGTCCCCTGGCATCGGTGGCCATGAAGTTGATCTGCTGGGGTGTGGCGAACTGGGCCGCACAGATCAGATCACCTTCATTCTCCCGGTTCTCGTCATCAACCACCACGATCGATTCGCCGTTGCGGATCGCCGCCAGGGCATCGGCGATGGCATCGAAGTGAAGGCCCGTGGACTGACGGGGGCCGGACAGGACGGTCAAGGGACGGAAAGGGAAAGGAAGACCTGCACCCACATCGGCGACGGACGTGGCGCTGGACGTGGCCGAACCCTGAAGGGAACGAACCTTATTTATAGGGTGCCGGTACGATCCAGCGTTCTTCTGCGTTCCGCATGGCTGGACAGCGCGTTGCGGTGATCGGTGCCAGCGGCTACGGGGGACTGCAGACCCTGCGGCTGCTGCAGGGCCACCCCAGTCTCTCGGTGAGCTTTCTGGGAGGGGAGCGCAGCACCGGCAAGCGCTGGAGCGAACTGGTGCCCTTCCTGCCCCTGGAGGACGACCTGGTGGTGCGCTCGCCGGATCCGGACGCCATCGCCGCCGCCGCCGATCTGGCCGTGCTGAGCCTGCCGAACGGCCTGGCGGCCGGTCTGGTGCCGGATCTGCTGCAGCGGGGCGTGAAGGTGGTGGATCTCTCGGCCGATTACCGCTACCGCTCCCTGGCCCGCTGGGAGGAGGTGTATGCCGCCGAAGCCCGCCAGGTGTCCCGCCAGGATGGCGACCTTTGCCAGGAGGCGGTCTACGGGCTGGTGGAGGTGGCCGAAGCGCGGATCCGCGAGGCTCGCCTGGTGGCGGCCCCCGGCTGTTTCCCCACGGCCAGCTTGCTGGCTCTGTTGCCATTCCTCGAGCAGGGTCTGATCGAGACCGGTGGCATCGTCATCGATGCCAAGACGGGCACCTCCGGCGGCGGCCGGGCCGCCAAGGAGAACCTGCTGTTGGCTGAGGCTGCTGAAGCCGTCGCCCCCTATGGGGTGGTCGGCCACCGCCACACCAGTGAGATCGAACAGCTGGCGGCCCAGGCGGCAGGCCAGCCGATCCAGCTCCAGTTCACCCCCCACCTGATGCCGATGGTGCGCGGCCTTCTGGCCACGGTTTACGGGCGGCTGCGGGACCCCGGACTCACCGCCGAAGACTGCACGACCCTGCTCAAGGCGTCCTACCGCCACAGCCCCACCGTGCAGGTGCTGCCGGTGGGGACCTACCCCTCCACCAAGTGGGTGCGCAATACCAACCGCTGCCTGCTGTCGGTGCAGGTCGACCAACGCACCGGCCAGCTGATCGTGATGAGCGCCATCGACAACCTGGTCAAGGGCCAGGCCGGTCAGGGGGTGCAGTGCCTCAACCTGCTCAGCGGCCTCGACGCGGGAACCGGACTGCCGCTGCTGCCCTTCTACCCCTGAGCCAGCCGCTGGGCGGCCAGGGTGACGGCCAGCGGCAGGATCCGGTGCTCCTGCTGCTGGATGCGGGCGTGGAGCCGCTGCCGGTCATCCCCCGCCAGCACCGGCACGGCCGCCTGGACCAGGATCGTGCCCGCATCCACTTCGGCGCACACCAGGTGGGCCGTGCAGCCCGCCAGGGTGACCCCGGCGGCCAGGGCCTCCCCCACCCCATCGGCGCCGCGGAAGCTGGGCAGCAGCGAGGGGTGGATGTTCACCAGTCGATCCGGGAAGGCCTCGATCAGCACGGGGGTGACGATCCGCATCCAGCCCGCCATCACCACCAGATCGACATGGTGCGCCTGGAACAGGGCGATCAGGGCTTCGTCGAGGGCCTGCCGCGATGGCTGCAGGCGGTGGTCGATCACCTGGCTGGGGATGCCGAGCCGTTCGGCCCGGCGTTGGGCGCCGCAGCCCTCCCGGTTCACCGCCAGAACGACGACCTGGGCCTGCAGCTGCCCCTCCGCGCAGGCCTCCACCAGGGCCTCGAAGTTGCTTCCTTCACCGGACGCCATCACCGCCAGTCGCAGTGGGGGCTCCCTGGCCGAAAGCGGGTGTGGCAATGGCCACTGGAGAGACCCGCTGGGATCGCTATGGTCAGCGGAATCGGGCATTGCGTCCATGTCCCATCTCTCCATCCTGCCCACCGTGCTGCGGGATGCCGATGTCCTGGCGGACACCCTCTCCTCCCTCAACCTCCCCTGGCGCCGTGGTGGTGAACTCGTCGGCTTCGGCGGCGAACGCCGGGCGGTGACACTGCAGCTCCAGCTGAAGGATGGGCAGGGCCTGGGATGGACCCGCCAGTCGGATGGATCCCTGGCCGTGGTGGGCGATCTTCAGCGCCTGAGCCGCAACACCGGCCTGCAACGGCTGCTGGGCCGGATCACCCGGGCCTATGCCGCCAGAGCGGCCCTCCAGGACGCCAGCCTGGCCCTCCCCACGGCGTCGATCGAGCTCCGTGTCTGACGATCCACCCCTTCGAGATCCGGCCGCCGGGCCGACCGTTCAGCTCGATCTGCGTGAACCCCACCGCCACCTGGTCAGGGTCACGCTCCATGTCACGCCCCGTTGCCTGCAGCCAGAGCTGCGCCTGCCCGCCTGGACGCCGGGCTCCTACCTGATCCGCGATTACGTCCGCCATCTGGAAGCCCTCAAGGTGCACCAGGGGGGAAGTCCCGTGGCCAGCGTGCGAGCGGCGGAGGCCTGCTGGCGTCTGCAGCTCACCAGCCTGGCGCCACTGGTGATTCGCTACCGCCTCCAGGCCACGGAGCTGAGCGTGCGCACCTGCCACCTCAGCGCCGACCACGGCTTTCTGGCCCTGGCCGGGGTGGTGCTGCAGGTGAGCGGCGAACGCTGGTTCCCCCATCGACTTGAGCTGGCGTTGCCCGAGGGATGGCAGGTCTTCGTTCCCCTCCCCAGTGATGGCGAGAACGCCTGGATCGCCGCCGACTTCGACCGGTTGATCGACAGCCCCGTCGAGGTCGGCCCCCACCCGTACCACCGCTTCAGCGTCGCCGGGGTGCCGCATCGCTGGGTCACCTGGGGCGCCGACTTGCCCGCCCTTGATCCCCTCTGGCTCGCCGATGTGGAGCGGGTCGCCCTGGCCTGCTGCCGACTGATCGGGGAGCCGTCCCCCGCCAGCGACAACTATCTGTTCGTGCTGCATCATCAGGCTGAGGCCTATGGCGGCCTCGAGCACGACCACGGCTGCGTGCTGCAGTTCGGACGCGGGGCCCTGGCCGCTCCAGGGGGTCGTCGCAAGCTGCTGCAACTGGTGGCCCACGAATACCTGCACCAGTGGAATGTGCGCCGCCTCAGGCCCGCCGAGCTCACCCCGATCGACTACGACCGCGCCACGATCGTGCCCGGTCTGTGGTTCGCCGAAGGCGTCACCTCCTACCTCGATCTGCTGTTGCCCCTGGCGGCCGGCATCGGCACGGAGGCCGAACTGCTGGAGGACCTGGGGGCCGACCTCAGCCGTTACCTGCTCACTCCCGGGCGCCGGGTGCAGGGCTTGCGGCAGAGCGCCGAAGAAGCCTGGGTGAAGCTGTATCGGCAGGACGCCTCCTCCGCCGACAGCCAGATCAGCTACTACCTCAAGGGGGCCGTGGTGGCCCTGATGCTCGACCTGCATCTGCGGCGACAGGGGTCGTGCCTGGCTGTGGTGCTGCGGGCGCTCTGGCGCAGCCATGGGTCCTGGGGCCGGGGTTACCACAACGACGACCTGGTGGCGGCCTTCGCCGAGCAGGCCGCCGACCTGGCCGAACTCCTGCCCCACTGGCTGGAGAGCACCGACGACCCCGACCTCAGCGGCTACCTGGCAGATGTGGGCCTGACCCTGGTGCCGAAGTTGTCGGCGGAGCCTTTTCTCGGCTGGCTGCTGGAGGACGCCGCGGACAGGCCGATGCAGCTGAAGCGGGTGCACAGGGACGGTCCGGCCGAACGGGCCTGCCTGCAGCCCGGCGATGAATTGCTCGCCCTTGATGGTGTGCGGCTGCGGCGGCCGGACGACATCCCCCTGGCCATCGGCCCCACCACGACCCCAGCAGAGCGGGAGTTGCTCTACTGCCGCGACGGCCGGGTGCGCAGCACCGTTCTCCTGCCCGAGCCCCCCGCGGTGGCCAGCTGGCAGCTGGTGGTCGATCCCCTGCTGGTGAGTGACCAGACGGGGCTGAACCGACGGCGCTGGCTGTCGCTGCAGCCATGAGTGCCTCCCTGCGACCCCTGGTACTGGCGGTGGCCGGCGCCGGTGTGCTGAGCATCGGTGGACTCACCTGGCTGGGCCGTGACCTGTTCGGCACCCCTGGCAATGCCGGGGGTCGCGCCTCCCTGCTTGATCTGCTGGAGGAGGTGCGCCAGTCCCCGGGCCCCGGCGGCCAGCGGCAGCCGTCCGCACCGGTGAAGGCCCTGCCGCCGCCCCATGCGGCCTGGCGCGCGCCCCTGGGGGGCGTTTGCCAGGCGGATCCCCTGCTGCGCGGCCGCCTGCTCGCCCTGGCGGAACGCCTCCGTTACGAGACGATCCGGTTGCGCATCGACCCGAGCAATTACGGCGAGCGCTTTCGTCAGGATGTCTTCGGCCAGCCGCTGGATCCCACCCCCCAGGTCGTCGTGCTGCACGAGACCGTTTACGGCATCAACTCGGCGATCAACACGTTCATGACGCCCCATCCCCGCGACGAGGACCAGGTGAGCTACCACACCCTCATCGGTCTGGACGGCAGGGTGGTGGAGGTGCTTGATCCCTCCAAGCGGGCCTTCGGCTCGGGCAATTCCGCCTTCAACGGCCGCTGGGTGGTCACCAATCCGGAGGTGGGGGGGTCGATCAACAACTTCTCCCTGCACCTGAGCCTGGAGACCCCCATCGACGGGGAGGACCAGGACCGCGCCCACAGCGGCTACACCGCCGCCCAGTACGACGCCCTGGCGATCGTTCTGGGCCGCTGGATGCGTCGCTTCAGCATTCCGGCCAACAACATCACCACACACCAGCACGTGGATCTGGGTGGGGAACGAATGGATCCCCGCAGTTTCGACTGGCGCGAGTTGCAGGTGCGCCTGGCCGCGATCGGCGTTCTCTGCTGATGGCTTGGGCGCCGGACGGTCCCGGGTGCGGGGTCAGATCAGCGGGCTGGTGATCGGCTTGCGGCTTCCGTAGATCAGGGCGTGCAGTTCGGGGTCCTGCATGTAGCGGAGCACCCGGGCGGGGTAATCGAGTTTGCCGTTGTGCAGGTAGGCCAGCGTGGCCATCGCCTTGGCATCGGCCGGGGAGGTGCTGGCCATCAGCAGGGCTCGGTCGGACAGACCCAGGGCGTGCTTCAGCCGTACGAACTTGCCCACCAGCAGCCGCACGTTGCGATCGGGATCGAGCAGCTCCATGCGCGCCTCCTCGATCTGTTCCTGGGTGGCATTCGCCGGCAGGAGGCCCTGCTTGACCAGTTCGCCGAGGCTGAGCTGGGCGGGGCCATGGGTGCTGAACAGGCCGCTGCGGGCCGCCAGGGGATGGTCCTCGCCGGGCTTGGCGTGCTGCAGTTCGTCGAAGAGAACGGCGGTCACGAGCATCGGGTTGATGCGGTGCCGGTGGCTCTCACTGAGGATCACCGGCCGCAACTCCTCGAGCCGGCCGAGGGTATGGGTGCGCAGGGGCAGGAGCTGGTCGATGCCCTCGGTGAAGAGCTGGGCCAGACGGGGCTGGGGGCCGTGGACACCGAAGCGGCGGTTGAGCTCCCGCAGTTCCTCGGGGCTGAAGTCGATCGGGTCCGGCCGCAGGCCCTCGCTGGTGGAGGGGCTGATCAGGGGAAAGGCCTCAATGCCGCGTTCCCCATCGGTGAGCAGGACAGCCGTGTGGCCCCGGGGCTGGGGCTGGTGGAGCAAGGGGGCCAGACACAGTCCGATCGTTCCCAGCAGGGAAGCCCCCTGCAGGACGTGCAGAAGCCGCCGCCGCAGGGGCGCGGAGCGAGTCGGACTAGTTCCTGCGGGGCGGGACAGCAAGCAAAAAACTTGTCTTTAGACCAATCGTAACGAACCCATCCGGTTTGTCTTTGTATCGGGGGCGCTCTCTCCGCTGGACTCTGTGGCGGAAGACCCGCATCCGCCCATCCGCTTGCCGAACGTGGAGGCTGATGGATACGGTTCGGGGGCCCGTCACGGCGTCCCAGGAGCCATGTCCCCGCTGCCGCCATTGAACGGCCACGATTCCGTCGCCCTCTGGGAGCGTTTCCGCCAGCTGCTCTGGCACGATCCCGACCTCTGCCTCTGGCTTGACGTCAGCCGCATGGCGCTCGAGGAGAGGGATCTGGAGGTCTTTCAGGCCCCCTTCGCCCGCGCCTTCGCCGCCATGGAGGCCCTGGAGGCCGGTGCCATGGCCAACGCCGACGAGGGGCGCCAGGTGGGGCATTACTGGTTACGGGCCCCGGAGCTGGCGCCCGATCCGGCGGTGGCGGCCGCCATCGCCGCCGAAGTGGATCGCCTCGAAGCCTTCGGCAAGGATGTGCTGACGGGCACGGTCGCGGCGCCCGGCGGTGGGCCCTTCACCGATGTCCTCTGGATCGGCATCGGCGGCTCCGGCCTGGGCCCCCTGCTGATGCTCAGGGCTCTGCAGTGCCATGGCAGGGGCCTGCCGTTCCACTTCTTCGACAACGTCGATCCCGACGGCATGGCCCGCACCCTGGCCGCCCTGGGCGAGCGGCTCACCAGCACCCTGGTGATTGTGGTCAGCAAGTCGGGGGGCACCCCCGAACCCCACCTCGGCATGGTGCAGGCCCGGGCCCGGGTGGTGGCGGCCGGTGGCGACTGGAGCGCCCAGGCCGTGGCCATCACCATGGCCGGCAGCCACCTGGATCAGGAGGCCAAGGCCGCCGGCTGGCTGCGGCGCTTCGACATGTTCGATTGGGTGGGGGGCCGCACCAGCATCACCAGTGCCGTCGGCCTGCTGCCCGCCGCCTTGATCGGCGCCGACCTGCGTGGCTTCCTGGAGGGGGCCGCCGCGATGGATCGGCTCACGCGCGTGCCGGATCTGCGCACCAATCCGGCGGCCCTGCTGGCGGCCTCCTGGCATGTGGCCGGTGGTGGCCGCGGTCGCCGCGACATGGTGGTGCTGCCCTACCGCGACCGGCTGGAGGTGTTCAGCCGCTACCTGCAGCAACTGGTGATGGAGTCCCTGGGCAAGCGGCTCGACCGGGACGGTGAGGTGGTGCACCAGGGCCTCGCCGTCTACGGCAACAAGGGTTCCACCGATCAGCACGCCTACGTGCAGCAACTGCGCGATGGACTCGACAATTTCTTCGTGACCTTCATCGAGGTGCTGGAGGACCCGGCAGAGATCCCCACGATCGATGGCGAATGCCCTGCCGATTTCCTTGAAGGCTTCCTGCAGGGAACCCGGGCGGCGCTGGCCGAGCAGGACCGCCAGAGCATCACCATCACCCTGGGTCGCTTCGATGAACGGGGTCTCGGGGCCCTGATCGGCCTGTTCGAGCGGGCGGTGGGGCTCTACGGAGAACTGGTCAACGTCAACGCCTACCACCAGCCGGGGGTGGAAGCCGGCAAGCTGGCGGCCGCCGGGATTCTGTCCGTGCAGGGCCAGGTCGAGGGGCTGCTCGCCGATGGCCAACCCCGCAGCCTGGCAGCGATCCAGGCGGAACTGGAGCTGGAGTCGGTGGAACCGGTGTTCTGGCTGCTGCGTCACCTCTGCGCCAACGATCGGGGCTATGGGGCGAAAGGCGACTGGGGCAAGCCCGACGGGCTGATCTTCCAGCACACTTGAGGGGCCTTCCCCCTTAGCCATGGTCCGATCCCGCGCCGCGGTCGCCTGGGCCGCCGGTCAGCCGCTGGAGGTCACCGAGATCGATGTGGAGGGCCCCAGGGCCGGCGAGGTGCTGCTGCGGGTGGTGGCCACCGGCGTGTGCCACACCGATGCCTTCACCCTCTCCGGTGCCGACCCCGAGGGCATCTTCCCGGCGGTGCTCGGCCACGAGGGAGGGGCGGTAGTGGAGGAGGTGGGCCCGGGCGTCACCACGGTGGCGGTGGGCGACCACGTGATCCCCCTCTACACGCCCGAATGCCGCGCCTGCCGCTTCTGCCTCTCCGGCAAAACGAACCTCTGCCAGGCGATCCGCGGCACCCAGGGCAAGGGCCTGATGCCTGACGGCAGCAGCCGCTTCTCCCGGAACGGCGAACGGATCTTCCACTACATGGGCACCTCCACCTTCTCGGAGTACACCGTGGTGCCTGAGATTGCCGTGGCGAAGATCGCCCCGGAGGCGCCGCTCGAGAAGGTGTGCCTGCTGGGATGCGGTGTCACCACAGGCATCGGCGCCGTGCTCAACACCGCCAAGGTGGAACCGGGCAGCAGCGTGGCCGTCTTCGGCCTGGGCGGCATCGGTCTGGCGGTGATCATCGGGGCGGTCATGGCCGGGGCCGAGCGAATCATCGGCATCGACACCAACCCCGACAAGTTCGCCATCGCCGGCCAGCTCGGCGCCACCGAGTGCCTTGATCCGAAGGCCTTCGACGCCCCCATCCAGGAGGTGGTGATCGATCGCACCGATGGCGGCGTCGACTATTCGTTCGAGTGCATCGGCAACGTCCAGGTGATGCGCGCCGCCCTGGAGTGCTGCCACAAGGGCTGGGGCGAATCCACGATCATCGGCGTGGCCGGAGCGGGCCAGGAGATCGCCACCCGACCGTTCCAGCTCGTGACCGGGCGGGTGTGGCGGGGGTCCGCCTTCGGTGGGGTTCGGGGCCGCAGCGAGCTGCCCGGCTACGTCGAGCGGTTCCAGCAGGGGGAGATCCCCCTCGATACCTTCATCACCCACACGATGGGGCTGGAGGACATCAACCGGGCCTTCGATCTGATGCACGCCGGCCAGAGCATCCGCTCCGTGATCCACTTCTGAGCGCCGCCGACGGTACCCCCACCCATGCTCGAGCTGCTCAGCGAGAACCGCAGCTTCGGCGGTGTGCACCGCCGTTACCGCCACCCCTCGTCGCAGCTGAACGGGCCGGCGACCCTGGCGGTGTACCTGCCTCCCCAGGCCCTCGCCGGGGATCGGGTGCCGGCCCTGTACTGGCTGTCGGGCCTCACCTGCACCGATGAGAACGTCATGCAGAAGGGCGGCGGCCATCGCCTCGCCGCTGAGCTCGGCCTGGCCCTGGTGGCGCCGGACACGAGTCCCAGGGGCCCCGATGTGCCCACGGATCCGGAGGGCGGCTGGGACCTGGGCCAGGGGGCCGGCTTCTATGTCGATGCCACCCAGTCCCCCTGGGACCGGCACTACCGGATGCACAGCTACGTGGTGGAGGAGCTGCCCGCCCTGCTGGAGGCCCAGCTTCCCTTGAGCCAGGCGCGCAGCATCAGCGGCCATTCGATGGGGGGCCATGGGGCCCTAGTCGCGGCCCTGCGGCACCCGGGCCGCTACCGCTCGGTGTCCGCCTTCGCCCCGATCGCCCACCCCTCGGCCTGTCCGTGGGGCCAGAAGGCCTTCGGGGCCTACCTGGGGGCGGATCCAGGGGCCTGGGCTGCCTGGGACGCCACGCTCCTGCTCGCCTCAGCGGCGGAGCGGCTGCCCCTGCTGGTGGATCAGGGCCTTGCCGATCCCTTCCTCGACAGCCAGCTGCGGCCCGCCGACCTGGCGGCGGCGGCCAAGGCGGCTGGGCACCCCCTGAAGCTGCGTTACCAGGAGGGCTACGACCACAGCTACTTCTTCATCGCCAGCTTCATCGACGACCACCTGCGCCACCACGCCGCCGCCCTCAGGGCACCAGGTTGACCAGTTTGCCGGGCACCACGATCACCCGACGGGGGGGCTGACCTTCCAGCCAGCGCTGGGCCACCTCGCTCTCCAGGGCCAGGCGCTCCAGGGTGGCCGCATCGGCGTCGGCGGGCACCTCGAGGCTGCCGCGCATCTTGCCCTTCACCTGGATCACCAGGGGGATCGTGTCGCGCACCAGGGCAGCCGAATCCACGGAGGGCCAGCGCTGGCGATGGACACTCGCCGCCGCCTCCACGCTCGCCCCATCCCCGTGGCCGTTGAGCTTCTGCCAGAGCTCCTCGGCCAGGTGGGGCGCGAAGGGAGCCAGCAGGATCAGCAGGGTGGCGAGGGCTTCGGAACCCACCGCCGGGCCGGCCCCCTCGAGGTGGGCGACCAGGGCATTGCTGAGCTTCATCAGCTCCGAGACGGCGGTGTTCAGCTGGAGCTCTCCCTCCAGATCTTCACTGATGGCGGCGATGGCCGTGTGCACGGCCCGGCGAAGCTCCCGATCCCCGTCGCTGAAGGAGGCGGGGTCCAGCTCCTGCGTCGACGGAACCCCAGACCCTGTCAGACGCAGGCCCCTGGCATGGGCCGCGTCCACCAGGCGCCAGAGGCGCTGCAGGAAGCGGTACTGACCTTCCACATCGGCGTCGTCCCACTCCAGATCCTTCTCAGGCGGCGCCTTGAACAGGATGAACATGCGGGCGGTGTCGGCGCCGTAGCGGTCGATCACCACCGCCGGATCGACGCCGTTGTGCTTCGACTTGGACATCTTTTCGTAGAACACCTCCAGCACCTCGCCGCTGATCGGGTCGCGGGGGTCGCTGGGGTCGGCCACCTGGGCCGGGGCCACGTACTGGCCGGTGTGGGCGTTGCGGTAGGTGATGCCCTGCACCATGCCCTGGGTGAGCAGGCGGGCGAAGGGCTCGGAGAAGCCGAGCAGGCCCCGGTCCCGCAGCACCTTGGTGAAGAAGCGGGAATAGAGCAGGTGCAGGATGGCGTGCTCGATGCCGCCCACGTACTGGTCGACGGGCAACCAGCGGTCGACGGCGTCGCGCCCGAACGGCCGCTGGTCGTTGTCGGGATCGCTGTAGCGCAGGTAATACCAGGACGAACACATGAAGGTGTCCATGGTGTCGGTCTCCCGCTTGGCGGGGGCGCCGCAGCTCGGGCAGGGCACGTTCACCCACGACTCCAACTTGGCCAGGGGGGTGCCCCCCTTGCCGCTCAGGGGGATGTCACGGGGCAGTTCCACCGGCAGCTGGTCGTCGGGGACCGGCACCACACCGCAGCTGTCGCAGTGGATCACGGGAATGGGGCAGCCCCAGTAGCGCTGGCGGGAGATCAGCCAGTCGCGCAGGCGGTACTGCACCCGTCCCTGGCCCCAGCCCTGATCTTCGGCCCAGGCGACGATGGCCGACTTGGCCTCGGTGGTGGTCAGGCCGTCGAAGGAACCGGAGCCGATCAGCACGCCGGCTTCGGTCCAGGCCTGGCCTTCGTAGGCGTGGGGGTCGGACCCTTCCGGGATCACCACCCGGAGCACCGGCAGCTCGTACTGGCGGGCAAAGGTGAAATCGCGCTGGTCGTGGGCCGGCACCCCCATCACGGCACCGGTGCCGTAGTCGGCCAGCACGTAGTCGGCGATCCAGACGGGAATGCGTTCACCGCTGGCGGGATTGCGGGCCCAGGCGCCGATCGGCACGCCCCGCTTGGGCCGGTCCTCGGCTGTCCGCTCCTGCTCGCTCTGGCGGCTGACCAGATCGCAGAACGCGGTGACGGAAAGGCGGCAGTCATCCGTGGTCAGCGTGGCCACCAGGGGATGCTCCGGCGCCAGAACCACGTAGGAGGCCCCGTAGATCGTGTCGGGCCTGGTGGTGAAGACGGTGATGCCCTCCCCTGATTCGGCCGTGAACGTCAGCTCGGCCCCAAGCGAGCGGCCGATCCAGTTGGCCTGCATCGTGCGCACCCGCTCCGGCCAACCCTCCAGGGAGGGAAGATCATCCAGCAGGGCATCGGCGTAGGCGGTGATCTTCAGGAACCACTGGCGCAGCCGACGCTTCTCCACCTGGGCGCCGGAGCGCCAGGAGCGCCCTTCAGCGTCCACCTGCTCATTGGCGAGCACCGTCTGGTCGATCGGGTCCCAGTTGACCGTCGCCTCCTTGCGGTAGGCCAGGCCGGCATCGAGGAACTGCAGGAACAGCCACTGGGTCCAGCGGTAGTAATCAGCGTGGCAGGTGGCCACTTCCCGGTCCCAGTCGATCGACAGACCCAGGCGCTTGAGTTGCTCGCGCATCTGGGCGATGTTGCGGTCCGTCCAGTCCCCTGGGTCGACGCCCCGCTCGATGGCGGCGTTCTCGGCCGGTAGACCGAAGGCGTCCCAGCCCATGGGGTGGAGCACCTGACGGCCCCGCAGCCGGGCCGCGCGGGCGATCACGTCGGTGATCACGTAATTGCGCACGTGGCCCATGTGCAGGCTCCCCGAGGGATAGGGGAACATCGACAGGGCGTAGTAGGCCTCTCCGCTGTCGCCGGTGATGTCAGGAGTGGCGTGCAGACCCAGCTGCTCCCACTGCAGCTGCCAGCGCTGCTCGATCGTCTCGGGACGGTAGCGGGAGGGTTCTGTCACGGGCCCTATGGAGTGGATGTGATCGTGTCACAGCCGATGGGTGGCTCAGCTCAGGGCGCGCAACGACGCGATGGCCGCCAGGCTGATCAGCAGCAACGGGGTGCCGGGTTCGGTGCTCATGGCCAGAAAATGGCTGTCCTGCCAGCGGATCACACCGTCACATTCCTGACCGGACAGCAACACGACATTCACCGGGGTGCGGATGCGGATCAGCTCCTGAACATGGCGCACGCTGGGGAGGGTCGTATCGAGCCTGGGCCCCCGTCGCTCAAAGAAACTCTGCATAGGATCGACCCCAACCTTCAGGACTTACGGAACGGTGCGACACGTGCTCCAATTCAGCAAATACCAGGGTCTTGGGAATGACTTCTTGCTGCTGGACGGCCGCAGCTTAGAGGATTCTGAGGATGCGTTCGGACTGACCCCCGAGCAGGTTCGGAGGCTCTGCGACCGTCGCTTCGGCGTCGGCGGTGACGGGGTGATCCTGGCGCTGCCGCCGCGGGAAGGAGGCGAATTGCGGATGCGGATCTTCAATGCCGATGGCACCGAGCCGGAGATGTGCGGCAACGGCATCCGCTGTCTGGCCCGTTTCCTGGCCGACAGTGACGGCGACGTCGCCCCCCGGCGCTGGGAGGTCGAGACCCTGGCCGGTCGCATCGTGCCGGCCCTGGCCGAAGACGGCCGCATCCGTGTCGACATGGGCGCCCCTTTTCTGACCCCGGAGACCATTCCCACCGCCCTCAGCGTCGGGGAGGAAGGGCTGCCGGTGGGCCTGCTGGAGGTGCTGGGCCAGCCCCTGGCCGTGGCGGCCGCCGGCATGGGCAATCCCCATGCCGTGGTGCCGGTGGATGACGTGGCGGCGATTGATCTGGAGACCCTCGGTGCCGCCCTGGAGGTGCACGAGGCCTTTCCGGCCCGCACCAACGTCCATTTCGTTGAGGTGATCGCCCCCGACCATCTGGTGATGCGTGTGTGGGAGCGCGGGGCCGGCCCCACCCTGGCCTGTGGCACCGGCGCCTGCGCCACCCTGGTGGCCTGCCACCTGCTGGGTCTGGCCGACCGCCAGGCCCGGCTCGATCTGCCCGGCGGCCCCCTGGAGATCCACTGGGACGAGGCCAGCGGCCACGTGTTCATGACCGGCCCGGCCGAGGCGGTGTTCGACGGGGTGGTGGCCCCCTCCCTGCTCGAGGACGGCGCTGAAGCCCCTGTTGCCTTGGAGGTGACCCCACCGGCCCCTATCGAGACCAAACCTTCGGCGGCCCAGTCCGGCCTGGATTGCGCGACGTTGTGCGTCAACGGCTGCGTACGCCCTGAGGCCTGCGCCAGCGCTGACGCCCGCGCCCGGGTCACGGCCCTGCTGGAAGGTCGCTCCCTCGATGATCTGGTGGCCCTAGCTGGCGAGTCCCTGGAATCCCGCACCCGGGGACGCCTCTGCCGCGATGAACCCGCCAACCCCTGAGGTCTACCTCGATGCCTGCGCCACCAGCCCCCCGGCGCCGGAGGTGCTGGAGGCCATGGCCCAGGCCCATCGGCAGGCCTGGGCCAATCCCTCCAGCCTGCATGGCTTCGGCCTGGCGGCGGCAGACCGGCTGGAGCGGGACCGCCTGGCCATCGCGGAACAGCTGGGCTGCGGCCGACAGGAGCTGGTGCTCCTGTCGGGGGGGAGCGAAGCGATTCACACCGCCCTGATCGGCTGCGCCAACACCCTGGAGCCCGGGCGGGTGTTGCTCTCGGCGGTGGAGCATCCCGCCAGCTACGCGGCCGCCGCCGCCATGGCAAGGAAGGGTTGGCGCAGCCAGCTTCTGCCGGTGGATCGCCGTGGTGTGGTGGACCTGGAGGCCCTCCAGGAGTTGCTGGTGCCGCCGACGCGACTGGTGTCGATCCTCTGGGGACAGAGCGAGGTGGGAACCCTGCAACCGATCGCCAGCATCGGCCGGCTCTGTCGCCAGGCCGGCGTGCTGCTGCATGTGGACGCGGTGCAGGTGGTGGGCCACCAACCCGTTGACTTCAGCCAGCTGCCTGTCGATCTGCTCAGCTGCGCGGCCCACAAGCTCCAGGGTCCCCGCGGCGTCGGCGCCCTGCTGGTGCGGCACGGGCTCCAACTGGAGCCCCTGATCGCTGGCGCCCAGGAGGGGGGCCGCCGCGGCGGCACCGAGCCCGTGGCCCTGGTAGCGGGGTTCGCGGCGGCCCTGGCATTGGCCGGGGGGCGGCTGGCGGCCCATGGCGGCGCGGATCCCATCGGCCCCCTGAGAGATCAACTGCTGGAGACGCTGTTGCCGCTCGAAGGGGTGCGCCTCAGCGGGCCGGCTCCCCACGATCCCTGCGGGCGCCTGCCCCATCACATCAGCCTGCTGGTGGCGGATCCGGACGGCCGATCGCTCTCCGGTCGCCGGCTGGTGCGGGAGTTGGCCCGTCGGGGCTATGCCGTCAGCAGCGGATCGGCCTGCACCAGTGGCGGAGCGTCGGGCGCCAGTGCCGTGCTGCTGGCCATGGGCTACGACCCCGAGGAGGCCGCCAGCGGCCTGCGCTTCAGCCTGGGACCCTGGCTCACCCCGGCGGATCTGGCCGGCCTGCCCGCGGCCATGGAGGAGGCACGCCGCAGCGTCTCCTCTGCGCCTGGGTAAGGTCCGCACAGCCCCGACGTACGCCGATGCTGCCCGCCGATCTGCGCACAGCCGAAGCCGAGGCCCTTGAGGCCCTGAAGGCGGCCCTGGCGGCAGGATCCAATGGTCGCTGGACCGTGGAGTTCCGCTTCGAAGGGTTGCGGCTGCTGCCGGTGGTGCTGCGCCTGCTGGAGGGGCTGTTGGCTGAACGATCCGAGCTGCGCCTGCTGTTCCCGGATGCCGGGGCCACGGCCCTGGCCCGCCGGGATGCTCCGGCGCTGGCCGATCACCTCGGCAGCTTCTCCGACCAGCGCCGGCTGCAGCAGGAGGTCCCGTCTGCGGGGGTGCTGCTGCTGGCGGGGGCCAGCCAGGCCGAGTACGACCTGGTGGAAGCGGTCTGTGGCGGCCACACCGGCGCCGTGGTGCTGCTCAATTCGTCCCTGGAAGATGCCGCCATCGGCATTGGCAGCGTGGCGCGCCAGCGCCGCAAGGGCTTCCTGGCCGGCTGGCGGGCCGCCTATGCCCTGCTGCCCCAGGCCGACCGTGCCCTGCGGTGTGCCTACCCGGGCGACTGGGAGCTCTACCGGCTCGACCCCGACGGCTACCGGCTGGCTGGCCGCTTCGAGCAGAAACCCGATGCCGAGCAGCAGGACCTGGCCCTCAGCGGACGCCAGGAGGCTGGTCTGGGCAGCAACCTGCGGGCCCTTGGCCAGATGATCGAAGACCTGCAGAACTGACCGCGCGGCCCGGCTGGTGCATCCCGGAAAGGCTGCGTACACTTCGCGCTGGCTTTCAGGTGCCCATGCCCAGCGATTCGCCCCGATCCCGTTCCTGGAGCCTCGTCGACCTCGGCGCTGCTGCCGCAGCGCTTCTGGCGATCGGGGGTGTGATCTGGAGTCCCCGCCTGAGCGGAGCGGTGGCCCAGGCCACCGGCGCCCTCGAGCCCGTCACCGTGATGGTGGATGTGCGTGGTGCCCCGGCGGCGGCGCCGCTGGAGCTGCTGCAACAGGCCCGCGCCGAGGGCAAGGTGGCGATCGTGATCCGCAACCAGCCCCACGGCAGCGTGGTGGTCAAGCAGATCATTCCCTTCGACCGGATCATCTCCACCCTCACCCCCGACGGGAAAGTGGTGAGCGCCCCCGATCCCAACCAGAAAACCTTCAGCACCTTTGACGGGCGTTTCGTTCTCGAAGGCCAGGGGCGCCGCACCTCCGGTGGGGTTGTGTTCGGCAACCAGACGATCAAGATCGGTGCCCCGGTGGAACTGGAAGGAACCAACTACCGCTTCAACGGCACCGTCACGGACCTGAAACTCGGAGCCTCCTGAGATGACCACGCCCGTCCGCCACTCCACTGGCTTCCATCGGCGCCCTCTCTCCCTGCGCATGGTGGCGATGCTGTTGGTGGCCGGGAGCACCGGCCCCCTGGGCACGACGGCCTGGGCCCAGGAGGCACCGGCGCTGCCCTCAGCCCGGAGCCTGCGCCCCCTGCCGATGGCCGCCCTGCCGGTGGCGCCGCCACCGGTGGGCATGCCCCGGCTGGCCGGGGAGGTCAGCTGCCCGCTGCTGCAACGTCAGGTCGCCCAGGCCCTGGGGGATGAACAGTCCCGCTGGAGCATCAGCGTCGCCGATGGCAGCGGACGTCTTCTGGCCGATGTCAACGGACGGCAGCCCAGGGTGCCGGCCTCGAACCAGAAGCTGATCAGCACCGCCTTCGCCCTCGACCGGCTGGGCCCCGACTACCGCCTCACCACCCAGCTGTGGCGCCTGCAGGACGGCACCCTGCGCATGGTCGGTCAGGGCGATCCCGACCTGGCCCTGCCCCAGCTGCAGCGCTTTGCCCAGCTGGCCATGGCGGCCGGCACCCCGGTGCGGCTGGAGCTGGCGGAGGAAGCCCCCCAGAACTGGTGGCCCAGCGGCTGGCACATGGGCGATCGGGCCTATGCCTACGGCGCGCCGATCACCCGGCTCGCTATCACCAGCAACGCCATCGACGATGCGGTCAGCAATCCCGCCTCCCGGTTGCAGACTTTGCTGCGCCGCTCCATGGCCCAGAACGGCGGACCCCAGGTGCAGCTGGCCCTGGTCTCGGCCCGCCAACCCCTCCCCAGCGATGCCGTGCTGATGCATGAGGAGCCCTCCACCTCCATGCACGGCCTGCTCAGCCTGGCCAACACGGAAAGCCACAATTTCACCGCCGAAGTGTTGCTGCGTCAGGCCGCTGGCACCTGGGACCTGGCCGAAGCCAGTCGTCGCACCTTTCTCTGGCTGAACGACCAGGGCCTGCCGATGGAGGGGGTGAGGATCGCCGACGGCAGTGGACTTGACCGCGCCAACCGGCTCACCAGCCGTTTCCTGGTGGCCCTGCTGCTGCGCATGGATCACCATCCCTATTCCAGGGATTACCTCAGTTCCATGGCCATCGCCGGGCGGCGGGGCACCCTGCGCAACCTGTACAAGGGCACCAGCCTGGACGGACAGCTCTTCGCCAAGACCGGCACCCTGACCGGCGTGCGTTCCATCAGCGGCGTGCTCCAGACGACGGATGGCCCCCGCTACGTGAGTGCGGTGTCCGCCGGAGCGGGAGCACCAAACACCACCATCGGCCGCGTGCTGCGCCAGGTTCAGACGGTGGGGGCCTGCCAACCGGCGTTCTGAGCCCCCTGTGCCCCAGGTCCAGGCCTGGGCTCAGCTGGCCAGGCCCCGGGTGGCGGCACGCTTGAGGCGGCCGGCGGCACGGCGGGCCCGGTCGACCGCGGCGTTCTCCAGGGGGATCGGGGCTTCAGGGGGGCGGCTGGCGGCCGCCGTCTCCTGACTCTGGAGCCGGACCAGTTCGCGCCGACCCCCCAGGACCACCTGGCTGAGTTCCTTGAGGCGCACCTCCAGTTCCCCCAGCACCTGCTCGGCGTAGCGGTTGGCGCCCTCCTGGATGGTGGCTGACTCCTGGCGGGTGCGGGCGATCAGGGCATCGCACTGCTGCTGGGTCTGCTGACGGAACTGCAAGGCGTCGGCGTGGAGACGCTCGGCTTCGGCCTGGCTTTCCCGCTGAACGCGCAGACCTTCCTGGCGGATGCCTTCGAGATCCTGCAGGGCCTGGGCCCGGCCGCGTTCGTGCTGCTCCAGCAGTTGCCGGTTGCGTTCCGCCGCCTCCTGCTCCAGCTGCTGGCGGCGCTGCTGGGCTTCCTGCTCCAGCTGCTGGCGTCGGCCGGCGAATTGCTGCTCGAACTGGGCCATCCGGGCCTGGTGCTCCTGCTCGGTCTGGGCCACCTGCTGGCGCGCCTGCAGCACCATCTGCTCACACTGCTGGCGGGCCAGTTCCCGCTGTTCCGTGACCTGGCGCTCGGCCTCCTGGCGGATGGCGGCGGCATTGATGAGCTGCTCACGCTCGCGCCGCGCCTGGGTGACGATCTCCTCGGCCTGCAGCCTGGCTTTCTCGATGAAGCCCTCCCGCTGCCGGATCAGGTCCTCGGCCTGGGAGATTTGCCCGGGCAGGGCCTCCCTCAGCGAATCCATCATCTCGATGGCATCCTGCTCGTTGACCAGCCGTCCGCCGCTGAAGGGGATCCTGCTGCCTTCGAGGACGATGTCCTCCAGCTGGTCCAGCTGATCGAGGACGGAGAAACGGACTTCAGCCATATGGGGATTCGGGCGCTGCCTGTCGATTAAAGAGCCTCTCCAGGTCGATCGCCACTCCGGGCGGGACCATGTGGCCCACATCCCCGCCGAAGCGAGCCACCTCCTTCACCACCGAGCTGCTCAGAAAGCTGTGGTGCGCTGACGTGGCCATGAACAAGGTCTCGACCCGGGGGGCCAGGGTCCGGTTGGTGTGAGCGATCTGCAACTCAAATTCGAAGTCGCTCATGGCCCGCAGCCCCCGCAGGATCACCTGGGCACCGCAGCACTGGGCATAGCTCACGGTGAGGCCGTCGAAATGGCCGACCTCGATGCCGGCCATCCCCTCGGTGGCTGTACGGATCTGCTCCAGCCGGCGCTCAAGGGGAAAACTGGGCTGCTTGGACGGGTTCATCAGCACCGCCACCACGACACCGTCGAACAGGTGCGCCGCCCGCTCGATCAGGTCGAGGTGGCCGAGGGTGAGGGGGTCGAAACTGCCTGGATAGAGGGCTCGCATGCCCCCAGCCTATGGAGAGGGGCCCGGGCAGGTTCCTAGAGTCGCTGGATCCCTGCCGCCCAAGCCATGACCGACGTTGTTCTGGACGCGGCCGCCAAGAAGACGCTGCTGCGCAAGATTCCCCACGGCGTGTTCATTTGCGGCGTGGCTGAAGGCGAGGAGGTGAACGGCTTCACGGCCAGCTGGGTCACCCAGGGCTCCTTCGAGCCTCCCCTGGTGGTGATGGCGGTGCGCTCCGACTCCACCAGCAACGGCATGATCCAGCGCAGTGGGCGCTTTTGTCTCAACGTGCTGGCCGCCGACCAGAAGGATCTGGCCGCCGTGTTCTTCAAGCCCCAGAAGGGGGTTGGGGGGCGGTTCGATGCGGCGCCGTTCACCCTCGGCCCCCTGGGCCTGCCGGTGCTGGATGACGCCCTCGGCGCGGTGGAGTGCACCCTGGTGGGCCAGGTGGCCCATGGCGACCACACCGTCTTCGTGGGGGAGGTGAAGACGGCCACCCTGCACCGCGACGCCCCCGCCCTGGAGCTGTCCGCCACGGGCTGGCAGTACGGCGGTTGAGGCCCCGCCATGGCTGAACCGGGTACCACTCCCGGCAGCATTCCGGGGGGCGACGTCATCGGGCCGCTGCTGCTCCAGCGGGAGCGACTGTCCGCCCGGCTGCGGGAGCTGCCGGCGGAGCCGGGCTGTTACCTGATGCGGGATGCCAGCGACCGCATCCTCTACATCGGCAAGTCGAAGAGCCTGCGGGCACGGGTGCGCAGCTACTTCCGCAACTCCCACGACATCAGTCCGCGCATCGCCCTGATGGTGCGCCAGGTCTGTGAGATCGAGTTCATCGTCACCGACAGCGAAGCGGAGGCGCTGGCGCTGGAATCGAACCTGATCAAGAACCACCAGCCCCACTTCAACGTTCTGCTCAAGGACGACAAGAAGTACCCCTACCTCTGCATCACCTGGAGCGAGGCCTACCCGCGCATCTTCATCACCCGCCGCCGTCGGCTGCGCAGTCCCCTTGACCGCTTCTACGGGCCCTACGTGGATGTGGGTCTGCTGCGCCGCACCCTGGCGGTGGTCAAGCGGGTGTTCCCCCTGCGCCAGCGTCCCCAGCCCCTCTACCGCGACCGCACCTGCCTCAACTTCGATATCGGCCGCTGCCCGGGGGTCTGCCAGGAGAAGATCGGCTCCGACGACTACCACCGCATCCTGCGCAAGGTGGCGATGGTGTTCCAGGGTCGCAATGACGAGCTGCTGGATCTGCTGCGGCAGCAGATGGAGCGCTATGCCGAGCGGCTGGATTTCGAGGCCGCCGCCCGGGTCCGGGACCAGCTGCAGGGCCTCGACCTGCTCACCGCCGACCAGAAGATGAGCCTGGGGGACAGCTCCGTCAACCGGGATGTGATCGCCCTGGCGGCGGACGATCGCGTGGCGGCGGTCCAGATCTTCCAGATGCGCGCCGGCAAGCTGGTGGGGCGGCTGGGGTACACCGCCGATGCGGCGATCGCCACGCCGGCGGAGGTGCTGCAACGGGTGGTCGAGGAGCACTACAGCCAGGTGGAGCCGGTGGAGATTCCGCCGGAGCTGCTGCTGCAGCACCCCCTGCCGGCCCAGGATCTGATCGGCGACTGGCTGGCGGAGCGGCGGGGACGCAAGGTGCGACTGGCCGTGCCCCAGCGGCGCCAGAAGGCCGATCTGATCGAGCTGGTGGAGCGCAACGCCGGTTTCGAGCTGGTCCGGGCCCAGCGGGGGGCGGAGCAGCAGTTGCTGGCCACCGAAGACCTGGCCCAGCTGCTGGAGCTGCCGGTGCCCCCCCGGCGGATCGAGGGCTACGACATCAGCCACATCCAGGGCAGCGATGCGGTGGCCTCCCAGGTGGTGTTCATCGACGGCCTGCCGGCCAAGCAGCACTACCGCAAATACCGGATCCAGAGCAGCAGCATCCGGGCCGGCCATTCCGACGACTTCATGGCCATGGCGGAAATCATGCGGCGACGCTTCCGCCGCTGGTCCCAGGCCAAGGCCGAAGGGGCCGACCTGGCCGCCCTGCGGCGCGCCGGTGCCTCGGCCCTGCACACCGATGGCCTCAGCGACTGGCCGGACGTGGTGATGATCGATGGCGGCAAGGGCCAGCTCTCGGCGGTGATGGAGGCCCTGCGGGAACTGGACCTGCACGAAGACCTGACCGTCTGCTCCCTGGCCAAGCAGCGGGAGGAGGTGTTCCTGCCCGGGGCCAGCCAGCCCCTCGACACCGAGGCCGACCAGCTGGGGGTGGTGCTGCTGCGGCGGCTGCGGGACGAGGCCCACCGCTTCGCCGTGAGCTTCCACCGCCAGCAGCGGGGCGAGCGGATGAAGCGCTCCCGCCTCAGCGACATCGCCGGGCTCGGCCCCAAGCGGGTCAAGGATCTGCTGGGCCACTTCCGCTCGATCGACGCGATCCAGCTGGCCAGTCCCGACCAGATCGCCGCCGTCGCCGGGATCGGACCGGCGATGGCGCGGCAGGTGTGGGAGCACTTCCATCCCCCCATGGATGGGCCCGAATCAGGCGGTGAAGGGGAGACCCCCCGCCTGGAGCTGGCGGGATGAGGCTCGCTGGTGGCTGGGGTACCGCTGGGCTGTTCTTCAGGGGGCTGTGGGCTGGACTTCTGGCCTTGTGGCTGCTGCTGCCTTCTGCCGGAGGGGCGGCGCAGGCCGCTCCAGGCCTCTGCGTCGGGCCGGTCTGTGGCGACGAGATCAGCCGCAGTGCTCAGTACCACTGGCAGCTCCGGCTCCGGGTGAGCGACCAGGAGAACCACCGGGAGCGGATCCTGGTGGACTGTCGCAACGGGGGCATCAGTCCACAGCTGGGGCCCGTGGATCGGGCCTACGCCGCCGCCGTGGCCCGCCGCTACTGCCGATTAACTTGGCGATCCGACGCACCCTCTGGTGCCCCCAGGTCCTGACATGACGCTGCCGCTGACCCTGGCCGTGAGCTGGCCCCCAGAGGCCTACCTCTGGTTCAAGACCCTGCACATCGTCGGGGTGGTGGTGTGGTTCGCCGGCTTGTTCTACCTGGTGCGCCTGTTCATCTACCACCGGGAAGCCGCCGACCTGGAGCCCCCGCTCCGGCAGGCCTTCGAGGAGCAGTACGGCTTGATGGAGCGGCGCCTGGCCAACATCATCACCACCCCAGGCATGGTGGTGGCGGTGGCCATGGCGGTGGGTCTGCTGCTGGTGGAGCCGGCCTGGCTGAAACAGACCTGGATGCACGCCAAACTGGCCGTTGTGGCGGGCCTGCTCGCCTACCACCACTTCTGCTACCGCCTGATGGGCCAGCTGCAGCGGGGTGAATGCCTCTGGAGCGGCCGCCAGCTGCGGGCCCTCAACGAACTGCCCACCCTGCTGCTGGTGCTGGTGGTCATGCTGGTGGTGTTCAAGAACCAGTTCCCCACCGGGGCGGCCACCTGGTTCCTGGTGGCCCTGGTGGTGTTCATGGCGGCCTCGATCCAGTTCTATGCCCGCTGGCGGCGCTTGCGCAGCGAACGGCTGGCCCAGCAGGAGAGCAGTGGTGCTGCGGCCTGAAGCTCTCGCCCATCCGCTCACGCCGGTGCTGCGCCAGGTGCGGGCCGACAGCTGCCCCCAGCGGCTCAATTTCCACTGCCACACCATCTGCAGCGACGGCAGCCTCCACCCTGAGCAGCTGGCGGCCGAGGCCCTGGCCATCGGGCTGGAGCACCTGGCCGTCACCGATCACCACGCCCTGGCGGCCCACGGGGCCATCGCCTCCGCCTTCGAGGCACACAGCCGGCGGGGTGAGCCGGCCCCCACCCTCTGGCGCGGCGTGGAGATTAGCTGCCTGCTGGAGGGATGCCTGGTCCACGTCCTGGGTCTGGGCTTCGCAGAGGAGCACCCCACCCTCCATCCCTACCTGCAGGGCACCTCGGTCGTGGGTCCGGCCCTGCGGGCCGAGGCGGTGGTGGCGGCGATCCAGGCCGCCGGGGGTCTGGCGCTGCTGGCCCACCCCGCCCGCTACCGCCTGCCCTACCAGCGCCTGATCGCAGCGGCGGCGGACCTGGGCTTCGACGGGGCTGAAGTCTGGTACGACTACGCCATGCAGCCCCGCTGGCAACCCACCGAACTGGTGTGCGAGGCGATCGCGGCGGATCTGGAACGGCGAGGCCTTCTGATGAGTTGTGGTACGGATACCCATGGGCTGGTGCTCCACGGCCGCTAGGGTTTGCTGACACGTTTCTCCTTGCGTCGATGGGCCTGTTCGATCGTCTGTTCGGTTCCCGTGCCGCCTCGGTGACCAAGCCTGAGGCCGCCGCCAAGGCCAAACCCAAGGCCGAGACCTTCTTCCTTGATCCCGAGGCCTCCACCAGCCTCGGTGATGTCCAGTTCATGAAGCGGTCGAACACGATCCGCCACACCTTCCCCGGCAACGCCGACAGCCCCGGCGACAAGGAGATGGTGGCCGAGGTGGCCTCCATGGAGGCCCGGGTGGAGAAGATGACCCCTGGTCTGGCCGGGATCCAGCCTACGGAGAAGGCCGTGAACCTCACCGGTGGCATCCCCAAGCCCGTCAAGAAGACCTTCGCCCAGCAGATGAGCGCGGCCGAGCTGGGCCAGCGCATGAAGGGGGCCGCCGTCACTCCCACCAACGTCCCCGGTGCTGCGGCAGCGGCGAAACAACAGAAGGAGGCCGACGCCCAGAGCCAGCCGAAGATCAGCCAGCAGCCCGCCAAGCCCGGCAACACCGACCCCTTCCGCTCCATGGTGCGGGACCTGGACCTCTGAACCCCTGAACAACGCGAGGGCCTGGTTCAGCGTTGCTCCACCAGGCCCTCGCTCTCCAGCACCAGGGCCTGCAACCCTTCCAACCGCTGGGGATCGGCCCCTTCCCAAAGGCCCCGGTGGTGGGCTTCCAGCAGTCGCTCGGCCATGTCGCGCAGGGCCCAGGGATTGGAGCGGCTCAGGAACTCCCGCACGCTCCCGTCCTCCAGCCAGGCCGCGCTGATGGCGCCATAGCCCCAGTCGGGGACACGGCCCGTGCTGGCGTCGTAGGCGAACAGGTAGTCGAGGCTGGCGGCCATCTCGAAGCCGCCCTTGTAGCCATGCTCCCGCATGGCCTCGATCCAGCGGGGATTGAGCAGCCGGGAGCGCAGCACCTTGTCGAATTCCCGCTCAAGGCGGTGCAGACGGGGCCGCGCGCTGCGGGAGTGGTCACCGAACCAGAGGGCTGGGGCCTGGCCCTGGAGCCGCTCGGCGGCGGCGCTGAGGCCCCCCTGGAACTGGTAGTAGTCATCGGAATCCAGCAGGTCGTGCTCCCTGTTGTCCTGGTTGTGCAACACCACCTGCACCTGGGCCAGGCGCCGTTCCAGCCCGCTCCGGTCGGCCGTGGCGGCGACGGCCCCGCCGCTGGCCCCATCGCCGGGGTCGCCGTCGTAGCGCCAGGCGCTCCAGTTGAGGAAGGCCTCACCCAGGTCACCACGCTCCTCCCAGTGACCGCTGTCGATGAGGCCCTGCAGCCCGGCCCCGTAGGCCCCGGGGGCGGACCCGTAGATGCGTCCCCCGTGCCCTTCCAGCCGGGCTGAGGCCGCCAGGGGATTGTCTTGGGGATCTTCCGCCAGGCCCGCCACCAGGCGGGTGGCGCGGTTGAACCAGCCCACCAGCTGGGGGAAGGCATCGCGGAACAGGCCGGAGATCCGCAGGGTCACGTCCACCCGGGGGCGCCCGAGCAGTCGCAGGGGGATCACCTCCACATCCACCAGCCGACGGGTGGGGCCATCCCAGACGGGCCGCACCCCCATCAGGGCCAGGGCCTGGCAGATGTCCTCACCGCCATTGCGCATCGTGGCGGTCCCCCACACCGACAGGGCCAGGGTGCGCAGGTCGTCGCCCTCCTCCTGCAGGTGGAGCTGCAGCAGTAGCTCGGCGCTGCGCCGCCCCAGGTCCCAGGCGGCCTCCGTCGGCAGGCCGCGCAGATCGACGCTGTAGAAGTTGCGGCCGGTGGGCAGCAGATCCGGGCGCCCGCGGGTGGGCGCTCCCGAGGGCCCGGCGGCGATGCGGCCGCCGGACAGACCCGTGAGCAGGGCCCGGCGCTCGGCCTCTCCGCAGGCCAGCAACGGCGGCAGCAAGGCCTGGCGCAGGTGCTGCAGGGCCCGTCCGGTGGCGGCCCCCGGCGGCAGTGGGGGCCCTGGGGCGGCGCCTGCCAGCTCTTGGCTCACCAGAGTCAGGGCGAGCCCCTCCAGCAGGGCGACCCCGTCGCCGGCATGGCGAAGCAGGCTTCCCGGCTGGGCAAGGTGGGCCAGCCGCAGGCGATCGGCGGCGGCGAGCGGGGTCTCCTCCGGGTCGGCCCAGGGGTCGAGATCCAGCCCCAGATCGACGGCGAGGGCCTGGGTGAGCCCCGGTACCCCCGCCTGGGGAGCCCGAGCCAGGCACAGCAGCAGTTCGGCCAGCTTCTCCGGCGCCGGCAGGGTGCCGAAAGTGTGCAGACCAAGGCGGATCTGGGCCTCCTTGAGTTCGCAGAGGTAGCCATCGGCGGCCTCCAGCCGGGCATCCAGATCCGCCTGGGCCATGGCGGGCAACTGGAGCTGCTCCAGCAGGGTGGCCAGGCGTTCCCGCAGCAGCGGGGCCCGGGCGCTGCCGAGCTGGCGCGCCTCCCAGTACTCATCAAGCAGGACTTCCAGTCCCTGCAGGTCGCCGTGCAGGCCGGCCCGGCCCAGGGGCGGCGTCAGGTGGTCGAGGATCACGGCCTGGGCCCGGCGTTTGGCCTGGCTGCCCTCACCCGGGTCGTTGACGATGAAGGGATAGAGGTGGGGCAGGGGCCCCAGGGCCCATTCGGGAAAGCAGTCCTGCGACAGCCCCAGCCCCTTGCCAGGCAGCCATTCGAGATTGCCGTGCTTGCCCACGTGCACCACCACCTGGGCGCCGAAGCTCTGGCGCAACCAGAGGTACTGGGCCAGGTAGGCGTGGGTGGGGGGCAGATCGGGGCTGTGGTAGCTGAGGCTCGGATCCCGGTCGTAGCCGCGCTCGGGTTGGATCATCAGCAGCACCCGGCCGAAACGCAGCCCCCGCACGGGGAAGGCCGGGCCCCCGTCCGCCAGGGCCGCTGACTCCAGGCCCGCGTCGGTGTCGGGTGGCCCCCAGACCGCCTCCAGCCGCTGGCGACCCTCCAATGAGAGGGTCTCGTACCAGGCCTGGTAGGTGGATAGAGGCAGGTGGGCCAGGGGAGGGCGATGGCCGCTCTCCGGGTCGTTGCTGCGGCCCTCCAGGAGGCGGTGGATGAGGGCATCGCCATCGGCCGGCAGATCGGCGGACGCCCCCAGGTCGTAGCCGGCCTCCGCCAGCCAGCCGAGCATCAGCGCCGCGCTGGCCGGGGTGTCCAGGCCGACGCCATTGGCCAGGCGACTGTTGCGGTTGGGGTAGTTGGCCAGCACCAGAGCCACACGGCGTTCGGTTGCGGGCGCCAGCCGCAGGCCGGTCCAGGCCGCAGTGAGCTGGGCGATCCAGTCGAGCCGCTCACGGTCCGGTTCGTAGCGGTGCAGGGCGGTGGCGAGGGCGTCGCTGCTGGAGCTGCGTTCCTTGAAGGCCCCCACCCGGGTGGTGAGGCGCCCATCCAGTTCCGGCAGGGCCACCTGCAGGCTGAGGTCGAGTGGGGCCAGGCCGATGCTGCTCTGCTGCCAGGCCTCCCGGCAGCGGCCGCTGCACAGCACCTGCAGCACCGGCACCGCCAGCCGTTCCCACAGGGGGGCTCCCAGGCCCGCCTCCTCAAACGACACCGAAGCAAAGCCCGTGCCGCAGAGCACCGCCTGCACCCGCTCCCGCCCCAGCAGATCCGCCACGCCCCGCTGCACGGCCCCGTCCCGCAGGCTGCTGACCCACAGGCCCCTAGGGGAGAGCCCGCGCTGGCGCAGGGCGGCCAGGAGCGCCTCCATGAGGGCCAGGTCCCCTGCCTGCCAGAGGGCGCGGTAGAGGATCACCCCCACCCGCGAGCCGGGCTCCTCCCGCCAATCGTGGGGCAGGGGATCGGCCGCTGGGAAGGGGCACGGCGGTGCGGGTCGCTCACCGGCCAGCAGGGCCGCCAGCGTCTGGAGCAGAAGACGCAGGTTGGCCGCCCCCCCCTCCCGCAGACAGGCGGCACAGCCAATCGCCAAGGGGCCATCGAGGCTGCCGAGGCCAGCCAGGGCCTGCTCTTCATCGGCGGTGCCGGCCAGCACCAGCAGCTGGCGGCCCTCGCCGCCGCCCGCCCAGTGGCGCAGGCACTCCAGCCCGTAGCTCCAATGACCGCGTCCGCCCAGCAACCGCACCACCACCAGTCGGGTGCTGGCCAGGGTGGTGGCCACGTAGTGGTCGATCACCGCCGGATGCTGCAGCGCCGAGAGGTTGAGGGCCCTCAGGTCGGCCGGCAACAGCGCCGGCTCGGCCTCGAGCAGCTGGGACACCGCCAGCAGATCCGTGTCGGCGCTGCTGAGCAGCACCACCGGCGCCGGTGGCTGTTCCACGAAGAGGGCCCCGTCGTCCTCCGTCCTGTCCCCGGGTATGGACGCGAGTCGATGCATGGCCCCATCCTGCCGAACGCGGTGAGAAGATCGCATCGTCGCCACCGCCTTCCATGCACCAGTTCCTGCCCTATGCCTGGTTCGGCGGACAGTGCGTCCCGTTTGCTGATGCCACCCTCTCGGTGGCCACCCATGCGCTGCATTACGGCACGGGCGCCTTCGGTGGCATGCGAGCCCTGCCCAATCCAGCCGACAACAACGAGATCCTGCTGTTCCGCGCCGATCGCCACGCCCGCCGCCTCAGCCAGAGCGCCCGCCTGTTGCTGACCGAGCTGGCGGAGGAAACGATCCACAGCGCCATTGCGGCCTTTCTGCAGGCCAACAAACCCACCTGCCCGATCTACCTGCGGCCCTTCGTTTACACGAGCGACCTTGGCATCGCCCCGCGGTTGCACAACATCCAGACCGACTTCCTCATCTACGGCATCGAGATGGGCGACTACCTCTCCCCCGAGGGGGTCAGCTGCCGGATCAGCAGCTGGTGCCGCCAGGAGGACCGCTCCCTGCCCCTGAGGGGCAAGATCAGCGGCGCCTACATCACCAGTTCGCTGGCCAAGACGGAAGCGGTCAAGAGCGGCTTCGACGAGGCCCTGCTGCTCAACAGCCGCGGCAAGGTGAGCGAGGCCAGCGGCATGAACCTCTTCATCGTCCGGGACGGTGTCCTGATCACCCCCGGCGTCGATCAGGACATCCTCGAGGGCATCACCCGGGCCAGCATCATGGAGCTGGCACGGGCGATGGACATCCCTGTGCTGGAGCGGGCCGTCGACAAGACCGAACTGATGATTGCCGACGAGGTGTTCCTCAGTGGCACCGCCGCCAGGGTCACCCCGGTGCGGCGGATCGAATCCACCGACCTCTCCAGCCACCGTCCCGTGATGGAGCGTCTCCGTGAGCGGCTCACGGCGATCACGGAGGGCCGCGATCCTTCCTATGACCACTGGGTCACCCGCATCCGCCTCGACGCCTGATGGTTGTAACCGCCGCCATCCACTGCCCAACCGATCGCATCAGCTTCCTCGACTGGTTGCACGGTCCGGAACGTCCCGTGCTCGTCTTCGACGGTGCCACCGGCACCTCCCTGCAGGAGATGGACCTGTCGGCGGAGGACTTCGGTGGCGCGGCCCTCGAAGGCTGCAACGAGAACCTTGTCTTCACCCGGCCCGACGCGGTCCAGGCGGTCCACCGGCTGTTCCTGGAGGCGGGCTGCGATGTGATCGAAACGGACACCTTCGGGGCCGCTTCGATCGTGCTGGCCGAGTACGGACTGGAGGACCAGGCCTTCGCCATCAACCTCCGGGCGGCCGAACTGGCCCGCGAGATGGCCGCCGTCTTCAGCACCCCCACCAAGCCCCGATTCGTGGCGGGATCGATGGGTCCCACCACGAAGCTGCCCACCCTGGGCCACATCGACTTCGACACGATGAAGGCCTCGTTCCGCGAGCAGGCCGCCGGCCTGATCGCCGGGGACGTCGACCTGTTCATCGTCGAGACCTGCCAGGACGTGCTGCAGATCAAGGCGGCCCTGCAGGGGATTGAGGAGGCCTTCGCCGCCGCCGGTGAACGGCGCCCCCTGATGGTCTCCGTCACGATGGAAACCACCGGCACCATGCTGGTTGGCTCCGACATCGCTGCGGTGGTGGCGATCCTGGAGCCCTTCCCGATCGATGTGCTCGGCCTCAACTGCGCTACGGGGCCCGAGCAGATGAAGGAGCACATCCGCTACCTGAGCCAGCACAGTCCCTTTGTGGTGAGCTGCATTCCCAACGCGGGACTGCCGGAGAACATCGGCGGGGTGGCCCACTACCGGCTCACCCCCACCGAGATGAGGATGCAGATGATGCATTTCGTCGAGGATCTCGGCGTCCAGGTGATCGGTGGCTGCTGTGGCACCACCCCGGCCCACATTGGTGCCCTGGCGGAGCTCGCCGCCGGCCTGAAGCCCGCCCAGCGGCAGGTGCGACGGCCCCAGCAACGTCTGGAGAGGCCACCGCTCCACTACGAGCCGGCGGTGGCCTCGATCTATGGCGTCACCCCCTACTTCCAGGACAACTCCTTCCTGATCATCGGCGAGCGGCTCAACGCCAGCGGATCGAAGAAGGTGCGGGAGCTGCTCAATGACGAGGACTGGGATGGCCTGGTGGCGGTGGCCCGGGGCCAGGTGAAGGAGAACGCCCATGTGCTCGATGTGAACGTCGACTACGTGGGGCGGGATGGGGTCAAGGACATGCACGATCTGGTGAGCCGCCTGGTCACCAACGTCAACCTGCCGCTGATGCTCGATTCCACCGAGTGGCAGAAGATGGAGGCCGGCCTCAAGGTGGCCGGTGGCAAGTGCATTCTCAACTCCACCAACTACGAAGACGGCGATGAGCGCTTCTTCAAGGTGCTCGAACTGGCCCGTGACTACGGCGCCGGGGTGGTGGTGGGCACGATCGATGAGGAGGGCATGGCCCGCACCGCCGAGCGCAAGTTCGCCATCGCCCAGCGGGCCTACCGGGATGCGCTCGCGTTCGGCCTGCCAGCCCACGAAATCTTCTACGACCCCCTCGCCCTGCCGATTTCCACGGGCATCGAGGAGGACCGGGCCAATGCGGCGGCCACGATCGAGGCGATCCGTCGCATCCGCAGCGAACTTCCCGGTGTTCACGTGGTGCTGGGGGTCAGCAACGTCAGCTTTGGGCTGTCTCCGGCCGCCCGCATCGTGCTCAATTCCGTCTTCCTGCAGGATTGCTGCGACGCCGGCATGGACGCCGCCATCGTCAGTCCGGCGAAGATCCTGCCGCTGGCGAAGATCAGCGAGGAACACCAGCAGATCTGCCGCGATCTGATCCACGACCGCCGCCGTTTCGAGGACGGAATCTGTGTCCATGACCCCCTCACCCTGCTGACCACCGAGTTCGAGGGGGTGAGCGCCAAGGAGGCCAGGGCTTCGGGCCCTTCGCTGGCCGATCTTCCGCTTGAGGAGCGGCTCAAGCAACACATCATCGACGGCGAACGCATCGGCCTGGAGGCGGCCCTCCAGCAGGCCCTGGCGGAACATCCCCCTCTGAAGATCATCAACACCTTTCTGCTGGATGGCATGAAGGTGGTGGGTGAGCTGTTCGGCTCCGGCCAGATGCAGTTGCCCTTCGTGCTGCAGAGCGCCGAAACGATGAAGTCTGCCGTGGCCTTTCTCGAGCCCCACATGGAGCGCAAGGAAGGCGAATCGAGCAGCAAGGGCAAGTTCCTGATCGCCACCGTCAAGGGCGACGTGCACGACATCGGCAAGAACCTTGTGGACATCATCCTCACGAACAATGGCTATGAGGTGATCAACCTGGGCATCAAGCAGAGCGTCGACGCGATCGTCGAGGCCCAACGGCAACACGGGGCCGACTGCATCGCCATGAGCGGTCTGCTGGTGAAATCCACCGCCTTCATGAAGGACAACCTAGAAACCTTCAATGCGGTCGGCATCTCCGTGCCCGTGATCCTCGGCGGTGCGGCCCTGACCCCCCGGGTCGTCCACGGCGACTGCCGCCAGGCCTACCGGGGACAGGTGATCTACGGCCGTGACGCCTTCGCCGACCTGCGCTTCATGGATGCCCTGATGGACGCCAAGACCGGTGGCCGCTGGGACGACCACGAAGGGTTCCTCGACGGCGCCCCCGAAGGGCTGGGTCTCGGCGACCCCGCCGCTCCGGCGGCAGCCGCAGAAGAGGGCCCACAGGAGACCGCCACCGCGAGCTCCATCGCCGCTCAAGCAGGGACACCGCCGGCCGCGAGCGAGGAGCGTTCCGCTGCCGTGCCGGCGGAAACGGCCATCGCCCCGCCGTTCTGGGGCACCCAGGTGCTCACCGAGGCGACGATCGACCTTGACGAGGTCTTCGCTTACCTCGATCGCAACGCCCTGTTCGCCGGCCAGTGGCAGCTGCGCAAGACCCAGCAGCAGAGCCGCCAGGAGTACGACGCGATGCTGGCCGAGAAGGCGGAGCCGGTGCTGCAGGAGTGGCTCGGTCGCTGCCGCACCGAAGGCCTGCTCACCCCCCGGGTGGCCTACGGCTACTTCCCCTGCGGCCGCGATGGCAATGGCCTGGTGGTGTTCGACCCCGAGGGGATGGCGGCCGGGACGCCACCAGCGGCCGGCGGGCAGGAACTGGGGCGCTTTGTTCTGCCACGCCAGCGGAGCGGCAACCGCTACTGCATCGCCGATTTCTACCGCGACGGCGTCACCGGCGCTGACGGCTCCCTGCGGCCTGCGGATGTGCTGCCGATGCAGGCCGTCACCATGGGGGAAGGCGCCACCAGCTTCGCCCAGGAGCTCTTCCGGGCCGATCGCTACACCGACTACCTCTACTTCCACGGCCTGGCGGTCCAGATGGCCGAGGCCCTGGCCGAATGGACCCATGCCCGCATCCGGAGGGAAATGGGATTCGCGGCTGACGAGCCCACAGCCCTGCGGGATGTGCTGGCCCAGCGGTACCGGGGCAGCCGCTACTCCTTCGGTTACCCCGCCTGTCCGAACGTGGCCGATTCCCGCCAGCAGCTCGCCTGGCTAGACACCGATCGCATCGGCCTGACGATGGATGAGAGCGACCAGCTGGAGCCGGAACAGAGCACCACGGCCCTGGTGGCCCTGCACAGCCAGGCCCGGTACTTCAGCGCCTGAGGCTCACCTGGCCATGGCAGGCTTTGGGCACCCTTTGCCTCCATCCCCATGGCTATCGCAGGTCCCGGCGGCGTCGATGACGCCATTGCGGCCGGTGTCGACCTCGACGGCACACCGATTCCGGCCGCCATGCTCGCCCTCTATGGCGAAGTGATGGAGCTGGAGGGCCGCCGGGCCCGCAGCGGGGTCCAGAAATCGATGCGCAACCGCATCGTGCGCACCGGTGCCAAACACCTGGATCGGCTCACCCTCGACCAGCGTCTCCGGGAGGCCGGCTGGGAAGGGCTCAAAGACAAGGAAATCGCCTTCTTCTACGGCTGAGCCCCGGGGGCGCCCTCGGGCGCCTTCAGCTGCACAGCTCTTCGAGGCTGTCGATCACCTCCTGCTGGAACGCGTCGAGGGCATCGGAATCGCTCAGATCGATGCCCTCACCGGCCGCGTTCTGGGTGAGTTCCTGGAAATGGAAGGCGCCTTCGCCATGGGCCAGAAACTCCATGGCGGAGGGCTCACCGCTTTCCTTGTAGGCATCGCAGAGGGCCAGGAAGGCCGCATCCTCGGTGAAATCCCAGCTCATGAAGGGGGTCGTGCTGAAAGACCTTTAACGCCTCCCCCCCGGAATTCGTCAACCTCCTGGCCGCTTTTTGTGCCAGTCCTCCGGCAGACTCCGCCCATAACGTCACCTCCCGGGCCTTGGCCGCTTCCTCCCTGCAGCCCCCTGCCGAACCGCGCAACGTCCTGGGTGAACCGTTGCAGGAGTGCGGATGTGCTCCCCTCACCGGCTGGTTCCGGGACGGCCACTGCCACGACGATCCCGCTGATTTCGGCCGCCACACGGTCTGCTGTGTGGTGAACGACGCCTTCCTGAGTTACAGCCGCGCCCAGGGCAACGACCTCTCGACGCCGGTGCCGGCCCATTCCTTTCCCGGCCTCCGGGCTGGAGATCACTGGTGTGTCTGCGCCGCCCGCTGGCTGGAGGCCTATGAGGACGGCATGGCTCCGCCGGTGCGGCTTGAGAGTTCGGCCCTGGCCACCCTGCAGGTGATCCCCCTGGAGGTGCTGCGCGGCCACGCCGCCTAGGCCGGCTCACCAGGGCACCGGCTGACCGTCCCAGGCCAGGAAGGCGCCGCTACCGGCGGCCGTCTGGCCCTCCAGCACGTCGAGCAGGTGGGAGGCGGAGCATTCCGGCGTGAACAGGGCCGAGGGGGCCTGGAAGCCGCTGAAGGGGGCCGAGAGCGGGGTGGCGACCGTGCCTGGATGGAGCAGGGTCACGCAGGCCTGGGGCAGGCGGCGCTGCCACTCAATCGCCAGGGTGCGCAACAACTGGTTCTGGGCCGCCTTGGCCGCCCGATACGCATACCAGCCCCCCAGGCGGTTGTCGCCGATGCTTCCCACCCGGGCCGAGAGGCTGGCGAAGTGCACGGGGCCATCCTTCGCCAGGGCCGGCTCGATCGCCTGGGCCAGCAGGAGGGGCCCGAAGGCGTTGACGGCGAAGCTGCGCTCCAGGGCATGGCGACGCACCTGACAGAGGCGCTTCTCCGGTTGCAGCGGGCCGTCGTGCAGCAGCCCGGCCGTGTTGATCACGACACGCAACGGGGTCAGCTCGCGGGCGGCCATGGCCGAGAAGCGCTCCAGGCTGCTGTCGTCGTCCAGGTCGAGCGCCAGCTCGGCGCCGCGGCGCCCGGCGGTGCGGACCCGCAGGAATGGCGCCCGCCGGGCCAGCTCGGCCGCCAGGGCCAGTCCCAGGCCCCCCGGGCCCACGACCAGGGCCTGGCCCTCCCAGGCCTGCCAGTAGGGGGTGGGGGCGGTCACCATGGCGGGCAAGGGGATGGCGCATGATGGCAAGGCCATCTAGGGAACCGACCCTCGCGTAGGTCCATGCGTCTGCGCATCACGGTGCTGGGTCGGGGTGCCTGGGGCGGCACGTTGCTGCGGCTCTGGGAGCGCCAGGGCCACCGTCTCAGCAGCTGGTCCCGGCGGGATGGGGGAGATGCGGCCGCGGTTCTCAAGGACTGCGAACTCGCGGTGGTGGCCGTGTCGATGGTGGGTGTGGCCCCCCTGGCCAGGCAGCTGCAGGACCACTGGCCGGCGGATCTCCCCCTGCTGAGCTGCAGCAAGGGCATCGATCTGGACACCCTCTGCACCGCCAGCCAGCTGTGGCGCCGCCATCTCCCCGACGTGCCGCTGGCGGTGCTGAGCGGCCCGAACCTGGCCGATGAACTGGAGCGGGGGTTGCCGGCGGCCAGCGTGCTGAGCAGCCAGGATCAGGGCCTGGCCCGCCACCTGCAGGAGCAGCTGCGGGCACCCCATTTCCGCCTGTACACCAACGCCGATCCCATTGGCACCGAGGCGGCCGGGGCCCTCAAGAACGTCATCGCCCTGGCGGCCGGCATCAGTGATGGCCTTGGCCTGGGCGCCAATGCCAAGGCCTCCCTGCTCTGCCGCGGTCTGGCGGAGATGTCCGTGGTCCTGCAGGCTCTCGGGGGCCAGCCCAGCACCCTCTACGGGCTGGCGGGCCTGGGGGACCTGCTGGCCACGGCCAACAGCAGCCTGAGCCGCAACTACCGCTTCGGCACCCTGCTGGCCGAGGGCTGTGACGAGGGCACCGCCCTGGCCAGGATCGGCGCCACCGTGGAGGGAACTCGCACGGCCCGGGCCACCCTGGCCCTGGCTGAGCGCGAGGGGTGGCAGCTGCCGATCTGCGGCCAGGTGGTGCGGCTGCTGGCGGGTCGGGTGGAGGCCCGCCAGGCAGTGCAGGAGCTGATGCAGCGGGATCTCAAGGCGGAAGCGGCCCCCTGAGCGTGGACCTGGCCACGCCCCGGTTATGGGTGCAATGCCGCGACCGTCCTGCATTGGAGGGCTCAACGGCCACGTTTTCCGGCATGATCCGGCTACTCCCCTATGGAAACTTTCCGTGCGCCGGCACTTCACGGCCGCCATCGCCGTTCTCCGTGCCAGTGGCCGGCGGCTGCTTCAGGGTTGCCGGCGCCACCCCATCCTGCTGACCGCTCCCCTTGCGGTGGTGGCGGTGGGTGCAGGCTTTGCCGCCCAGGACCTGCTCCCAGGCTCCCGGTCCCCTGCGCAGCCGGATCTGCTCGAAGCCCTCATCGCCCAGCCCCAAGAGGTCTCGCAATCGGCCGCCAGCTCGGCGGAATCCCCAGAGAAGGACCTCCTGGCCGCGACGTCGCTGCGGGCCCAACGCACCAGCCTGAGCCATCCCGACCCGTCCCTTGTGGAACCGGAGGCAGGGCCGGAGGTGCCTCTGGAGATCCGTGTCGCCCTGCTGGGGGCCTCCGCCTCCCCCCAGCTCGGGGCCAGTGGCTACTGGCGACTTGTCGATCGCGATGGACGCACCGTGCAGGATGGCGGCCCCGACACCTCCCCCGACCTGGGTGCGGCCATGGCGGGCCGGGCCGAGGTGTGGATGGAGACCGGTTCGGGCCAGAGCCTGCTGGTGGATGGCCGGCCCTATGAGGGCCGGCTGAGGGTGCTGCGTGGATCCGGTGGTCTGCAGCTGGTCAACCACCTCTCCCTGGAGCGTTACATCAGCTCGGTGGTGGGGGCCGAGATGCCCAGCAGCTGGCACATGGAGGCTCTCAAGGCCCAGGCGGTGGCGGCCCGCTCCTACGCGATGGCCCACATGGCCCGCCCGGCCAGCGCCCACTGGCATCTGGGCGACACCACCCGCTGGCAGGCCTACCGGGGCCTGGGCAGTGTCAATCCCCGCACCCGCCAGGCCACCAGCAGCACCTCCGGGGTGATCCTGAGCTACCAGGGGGGGATCGTCGAGAGCCTCTACGCGGCCACCACACGCATCACCCAGGAGGCCCATGGCCATCTGGGCGCCAGCATGAGCCAGCACGGCGCCCAGGATCTGGCCGAGCAGGGCCTGCGCTACAACGAGATTCTGGGGCGCTACTACCAGGGCGCCTCCCTGGCCCGTCTGCAGGCCGGTGCGAGCTGAACGCCATTGGCAGCGAGCCAGGGAGGTGTCGGAGCGGGCCCGCCTCGGTGGGGCCCTGGTGCCCCTGGAGACGCGCCTCCTGGACATTCCGGGCACTGAGCCCTTCGTCGTCCGCCAGCTCCTCTCCTCCACGCCCCGTCACCTGCGCCAGGGGGGGCCGCGCCCCAACCCCTTTCTGCCCTGGGACAGGCCCCTGGAGGTGGCCCTGGTGGCGCCCGCCCACGTGCTCCTGCTCAACAAGTACCCGGTCCAGGAGGCCCACCTGCTGGTGATCACCCGCGACTGGCGGCCCCAGAGCGGCTGGATCGAGGCCCCGGATTGGCAGGCGGTCCGGCAGGTGAGCCAGGACACCGGCGGCTTGTGGTTCTTCAACAGCGGTGCCCGCTCCGGGGCCAGCCAGCCCCATCGGCACCTGCAGTTGCTGCCGCGAAGGCAGGGCGAGCCCAGCTGCCCCCTGGCCCCGCTGTTTCTGGCCCAGCTGGCGGGGACCGAACCGTCCTGGAGCTGGGACTACTGCCTCAGTCGTCGCACCGATCCCCACGGCGGATCCGACCTGGCGGAGCTTTACCTGACCCATGCCGACGCGCTCGGCCTCGGGGATCCCCGCCGCGATAGCGAGCCCCTGCACCCCTACAACCTGCTGTTCGACGACCAGTGGTTCCTGAGCGTGCGCCGGGTGCGGGAGCACGGCGCCGGCTTCAGCGTCAACGCCCTTGGCTTCGCGGGGTTTCTGCTCAGCACCGAGGGCTCCGACAGGGGATGGCTGGAGGCGCATGGTCCCTGGTCCCTGCTGGAGCATGTGGCGGCCCCCCGGGTCTGAGCCAGCAGGTCAGGAACGGATCGGCCGAGAGCGGAGAACTTACGTGTTTTCACGGTTGCGGCATTCGGCACGCCTGCCCCTCTCTGGAAAGGAGACCAGCCCAGGCCCAACCGTCCAGACCATGACCCCATCCCCCAGCCACCCGACCCAGTCCTGCCGCGCCAGCCGCAATCGCCGCGTCGAGCAGTACCAGGCCATTGTCCGTCCCCTCGCCCTGCATTACTGCCGCTGCAGCCGGGAATCCTTCGACGATCTGCTCCAGGTGGGACTGATGGGGTTGATCCGGGCCGCCGAGCTCTACCGCGAAGACCGTCACACCCCCTTCGAGGCCTTCGCCAGGCCCCACATCCGGGGGGCGATCCTGCACTACCTGCGTGATGCCGCCCCCCTGGTACGTCTGCCGAGGCGGCAGGCGGAACTTCAGGAGCGGTTCAACCGGCTGCAGCAGCATCCCTTGCTCCAGGTCGATCCCGGGCAGGGAATCACGGTCCTGAGCCGGACCCTTGGCGTCACCCCCTCGGAATGGCACCGACTGGAGGTCCAGCGACTGCTGGCGAGGCCCGCCAACCTTGACGATCCGTCCCTGGCTGAGTCGGTGTCAGCCCAGGCCGGCGTTGAGCCCTGCGGGCTGGAGTCAGCCGGTCCCTCGGTGGCAAGCCTGCTGGCCCTGCTGGAACCCCGCCAGCAGCTGGTGGTGCGCCAGGTGGTGCTGGCGGGCTGGAGCTATCGACGCCTTGGGCGCCAGATGGAGGTCAGTCCGATGACGGTGAAAAGGCTGCTGCACAAAGGGCTTGAGCAGCTGCGCCAGCACCTGGAGGCCGGTGGCTTCAGCCCTGGTGGTCGACCTGATCGCGCTGCATCTGCCGTTCCAGGGTGCTGATGGCGGCGTTCAACGCAGCCAGCTGACGTTCAATGCCATCCCGCCAGAAACTCATCATGCGCAGCTTGCGTTCCTGATACCGCCGCAGGGCACCGTTTCCGGACTCCGAGCCGGAGCAGGTCCCGAAGGGAGGAATCATGACAAAATTCTGCAGAGTGGGACCGTTCTAGCGAGCCCGCCGTTCCATCCGGGGCTCCCCAGGCCCAAGCACCCCCCAGTGACTGGGCTGGTCGCTTCCCGCCTTACCCTCCCCTGGTACCCACACCATCAAGCCTGTCGCAATTTGAGATCGGTCTCTCCCATTGGTCCCATCGGTGTCTGGCTGACGCTGGGTCTGGGCATGGCACTCCTGCAGCACGTCCAGCCCGCCCATGCCTACGTGGCCCTGATGGCCGGCCAGAAGGCCCGACCTCTGAACGGCACCTTCAACAACGTGCCGGTGCTGCACTCCAACCAGCCCGAGGAAGTGGAGGGGCCGGGGATCCTCATGAGCACGACCCCTGGATATGCCTACGCCAGTGAGACGGGCCAGGCGCTTCGCTTTGCCGAGTACACCTTCAACGGTGAGTTCGGCATGCATCTGCACCACAAATACTTCCCGCCCAATCGCCGCTCCATCTCCCGTTCCGACCGTCGGGCCGAGCTCACCCTGGCGGCCATCCTGATCAATCCGGGCGTTCGTCCGGTGCACATCCGTTTTTCCAAGGGAGCGGTGCGCAACAGCTTCGAGGCTCCCTACCTGGCCAACAACCTGATGGGGGTGAAACCCCTGGGGCCAAGGCCCTGGAACACCGGCCCCGGTGATGCCACCGCGGTCCAGATGCTGCGCGGCAGGCTCGACAGCCGACTGGCCGACGAGATCACGATTCCGGCCCGCAGTCGCCTTGTCCTGTTCCAGACCGATCTGCCGGCCCTGGGCATCGCCAACGCTCTGCTGCGGGGGCGCAGTGATGGTCCGTTCCAGATCGCTGTCGTGGCCGCCAAGACCCCCGACTCCGACCGTGATGTGCTCGCGGTGCTGGACGAAGGCCGTCTGGCCCCTGGCCGGGTTTACCTCAGCCGCATCAATGACATCCACAACCGGCGCATCTTCTCCCGGGTCGGTGGTGTGGCCCTCGGCGATGCGTATCAGGCAAGCATCACCCACGACCTGGACATGAAGGGTCCGTTGCATGTGCCGTTCACCAGCACCGACCGGCACAATTTCGGCACCCGCGATGTGCAGGTCAATGCCCTGGCCAGCCGCATGGTCGATTCCTCCCTCGACAACGTCGGCACCTACGGGGTGCGGTTCGATGTCGACCTGAACCTCAAGGGGAGTGGGCTGTACGAGCTGGTGATGAGCCACCCCACCCTGATCGGCGGCCAGCCCTTCACGGCCTTCCGGGGCTCAATCCAGATCCAGACTTCCGCCGGTCTGCGGGAGGTGCATGTTGGTCTTCGCTCCGGCCAGAGCCTGTCCCTGGGCCAGATCGATCTGGTGCCCGGGGTCGTGAATCCCGTGCGGGTCAGCCTGGTCTACCCGGCTGATGCCACCCCGGGACACCTCCTGAGTGTGGTGAGTGCCAGCCAGCTGGCCCTCGTTCAGGAGCGCGAGCGGCAGCTGGATCTGGCCCGGGCCGGTGCCACCACCCGGCCGACCGCGCCGCCCGTTGCCCCTCCGTCCGTGACCATCGCCCCCCAACCCGGGCCGATCACACCGATGCCGATGGGGGGCACCGGCCCCCTGCTGCCGCCGCCCCAGATCCTGCGGCCGGCACCGGCTCCTGGTTGGTTGAACCCGCCGCCTCCACCGCCAGCCTCCTCCAACCGCGGAGCTCTGGCCCCCTCCCCCCTGGTGTCCCCGATGCGCAGCCGCTCAGGATCCACCGGTACGGGGGGGACGCTGGTGGACCGCTATCGCGATGCGGTGGAGGCCCAGCAACAGTTCCTGCGGGACCAACGGGGACCCTGATCCGAAGCCCCATGCCAGCGAACCCAGCGCCGATGGATGGCTGCCGTGGCTGAACAATCGAACGAGGCCCGACAGCGGATCAGCCTGGACCTCAACCGCGAACTGGTGACCCACCTGGATGGTCTGCGGCGGGAGTGGGGCCTCCGCAGCCGGGGCGATGTGCTGGAGCGGCTGCTCGACGATCTGTTCGGCACCGACGAGGACGAGGACGGTGATGGGCTCTCGCCACCGTCGGGGGAGGTCGTGCGACACCGGGAGGACGACCATGACTTCGACGAGCAAGGCGCCCTGGTGCTGGTGGGTCGCGGGGCCATGGACACCCTCCAGGCGGAGTTTGAATGGGAGGCCCCGACGGAGGATCCACCCCGGCCGGCGCCAGGTGGCGGGGGCATCGACCTGCCCGGCTTTGTGCGTCGCCGCTCCGACGTCATCAAGCGCAGCCTGCGGCCGCCGTCAACGGCGCGTTCCGCGTCGTTGCCCCTGAGCCCCCTGCCCCCCCTTGGCGGCGAGTTGGTGCAACAGGCCCTGGAGGAAGTCGGCAACCATTGGCGTGCCCTCTACGGGTCACCGGCCAACGAGGCGGTGCTGGAGGCGGCGATGGTGTGGCTGGCCCAGGACATCTGGCCCCAGTCGGATCAGAGTGATGGCCGCACCTTCACCTGGTCGGCCGCCTGCCAGGTGATGCAGCCGTTTGCCCCTGGCTGGAGTGATGGGCCACCGACCTTCGAGCGGGTGATGGTCACCGCCGGTGTGCTGGAAGACCCCTTCAGCGGTCAGACCCTCACCCTGCGCATCCCGACGTTGATTCGCCGTTTCGTGCACCGCTTCCGCCGCCGTCGCCGCGGCACTTCCTTCCAGACCCTGGAGCACACCATGACCCTTCACGGCGCACTGCGGCTGCTGCAGTTGCCCACCGACCCCGGCCAGAGGCTCACCCTGGCCCAGATCCGGGAGGCCTATCGGGACATGGCCCAGAGCCACCATCCCGACGCCGGGGGATCCCTCGAAGCGATGCGACGGCTCAATGAGGCCTACCAGCTGCTGAAGGAGCTGTACCGCCAGGGAGCCTCAGCGGACCGCTGACGCCTCAAGCCGTGTGGGCCACTACACACAGTTTGTTGTCTCATCTGACCCACCCTGGTCTCTTAGCAGGTCTGATGACGAGACTAGGACTAGACCCACGATAGAATCCCCTCGCGGCCAGAGCGACCATCCAGTCCCACGAGATACAGGCTGGACTAGTTCTGGGTCTAGTGACGAGACGCAGTTACCATCTCTGATACAGCGATTTTTCCTCGATTTGACTTGTCACAGGGGAAGTCCTGTACGTCGATCACCTGGTCAACCGTTGGTCTTGTTCCGATGGGGACTGGCCATGCCGACCACGTCTTGTCCACGATTTGGACAGCATCCGAGAAGGCAGTTGCAGACTTAGTTCTTCCGCGCTGCGTACCTGTCATTGATACAGATACGCTGTCCTCCGCGGAGCTGCGAATCGTCCGCGCGCTGCGACAGTCGCTCGAAGGACCCCAGGGGGACGACCATCCATGGGATTGGTGGCGCAACGGGCAATACAGCACCCGTGGGGATGGTCCCGCTTGTCCCGACTGGGAGGCATGCCAGGACCCATAAGTAGACCCCTGGAGATCATTGCGGGATAACTGGTAGTTTGCTCGTCGGTGCACGACGACCGAGCGACTGCCCCGCCGTGGCGCCATGAGAAACAGTCCCATGGAGCCCCCAGGCAGAAGCCCGCAAGGAGTATCGCGAATGACCAGACCTAGTCTCGCCTCAAGACCCGTGCCTGGTCTCACCTGAGACGCCTGGAGCTGCTTCAACCAGTTCCTGGGAAGGCTCCAAAGCCACCATCGTGCAGCCCATCGCAACTTGAGATGCCGCCAAAGAAAAACCCCGTCACGGTCGCGACGGGGAGAGCGGCGTCTTCAGCTCAGCGATATCAACCGGGTGTCTCAGGCTAGACCCGTTTCAGGTCTAGAAGCAAGACTGAATTGGGACGACCGGTCAACTCAGGTGGAGGTCTGCAGGCCCTGGATCAGGTAGTCGAAGTACGGGCCGGCCAGGGTGGCCTCGTCGCCGCCCAGTAGCACCAGGGCCGCCTCCTTCAGGGTGCGCATGGCTTCCACCATGCCGGGCAGGGGCACGCCCAGGCTGTTGTACATCTCACGGGCGCCCACCACGCCGATCTGTTGGATCAGCTCGGTGCTGCCGGCCAGGATTCCGTAGGTGACCAGCCGCAGGTACCAGCTGTAGTCCCGCAGGCACTGGGCCCGTTGCTTCTGCCCGAAGGCGTTGCCGCCGGGGGCCACGTAGTCCGGCTTGCGCAGGAACAGCTGCTTGGAGGCCTCGGCGATGATCTTCTTCTCGTTGTCGGTCAGCACCCGGACGACGCTCAGCCGGCGGGCTCCGCCACTGAGAAACTCCACCATCGCGCGCAGCTCGCCGCCCGTTGGATAGCGGAGCTGATCATCGGCCTGGAGGATCAGATCGCGAACGACGCTCATAGCAGCGACCACAGTCCGGCGAATCCTATCGAGACCGGAGCCCCAGCCCAGGCTTCGGGCGCAAGGTGTAACGCCCCTTTGCACGACCCCCGATAGGGTCGCAGCAGTGGTGCGGATCGCACATGGCCTCGGTGGGCGAAAAGCTGCAGATGGAGATCACCGATCTCGGCCACGACGGCCAGGGGGTGGGACGCCACGACGGCCAGGTGGTGTTCGTCAGCGGCGCCCTGCCCGGAGACACGGTGGAGGTGCGCCTGCAAGTGGTGGCCCGCCGCCATCTGGTGGGCCAGCTGCAGCGGGTGCTCACGCCTTCCCCGGACCGCCGGCGTCCCCCCTGCATCCTTGCCGACAACTGCGGCGGCTGCAGCCTGCAGCCCCTCAACGACGCCGCCGAGGCCGAGTGGAAGCAGCGCAGCCTGGAGCAGACCCTGCAGCGCATCGGCGGCCTGAGTGCTCCGGTGCGCCCCCTGCTGGCGGCCGACCCCACCCTGGGCTACCGCAACCGCGCCTTGATTCCGCTGGAGCGCAGTGGCGACGGCACCCTGCGGGCCGGCTACTACCGGCGCGGCTCGCATCGGATCGTCAACATGGCCCGCTGTCCGGTGCTCGACCCCCGCATCGACGCCATGATCGCCCCGCTCAAGGCTGATCTGGAAGCCAGCGACTGGCCGATCGACCGCCATGGCGGCGACCCCGAGGCCGAGGACGGACCTGGCTTGCGCCATCTGGGCCTGCGGGTGGGGGCCGCCACCGGCGAGCTGCTGCTCACCCTGATCAGCAGCCATGACGACCTGCCCGGCCTCGAGGCCCTGGCCGACGCCTGGCGGCAGCGATGGCCGGAGCTGGTGGGCGTTTGCCTCAACCTCCAACCCCGGCCGACGAACCGGCTGATGGGCGACGAGACGCGGGTGATCCGTGGCAGGGACTGGCTGAACGAAACCTTCTCCGGGCTGCGCTTCCGCATCGCCGCCGACACCTTCTTCCAGGTCAACACCCACCAGGCCGAGCGGCTGGTGCCCCACCTGATGGAGGCCCTCGGCCCCGGCCCGGGCGATGCCTCCCTGCTCGATGCCTACTGCGGCATCGGCACCTACAGCCTGCCCCTGGCCGCCGCCGGCTGGCATGTCACCGGGCTGGAGCTACATCCCCGCGCCGTGGCCATGGCCAGGCTCAACGCCGCCGCCAATGAACTGGAGGGTCGGGCGCAGTTCGAGCAGGCCGACGTGCCCCTGGTGCTGGAGGAGCGGCTGCAGGGCATGCAGGCCCTGGTGCTGGATCCGCCCCGCAAGGGGCTGAGCCCGGCCGCCACGGCGGCCATCCTGGCGGCCCCCCCCAGCCGCATCGCCTACGTGAGCTGCGATCCGGCGGCCCTGGCCCGCGACCTGGCCCAGCTGTGTGCCTCCGGTATCTACCGGCTGAACTGGGTGCAGCCCATCGACTTCTTCCCCAACACCAGCCATGTGGAGGCCCTGGCGGCCCTGGAACGCCGCTAGCTAGCGGCGCTGCTCGGCCCCGAACTGGCGCTCCAGGGCTTCGCGCACCCGGCCATGGGCCGCCTCCACCTCCTCGTCGGTGAGGGTGCGGGCGCTGTCGCGGTAGCGCAGGCGGAAGGCCTGGCTGCAGCGGCCCGCCTCCAGCTGGGCGCCTTCGTAGCGATCAACCAGTTCGGCCTGCTCCAGCAGCGGCTTGCCCGCCTTGCGGATCGCCGCCAGCAGGGCGGCGGCGCTGGTGTCGGTGGGAACGACAAGGGCCAGGTCGCGTTCTGAGGCCGGCACGGTGGCGAAGGGGCGGAAGGCCGGCTGCCAACGGTTGCGGCGCGTGCCGGCAGTGAGCAGGGGCTCCAGCTCCAGCTGGAACACATAGGTGGCGGCGGGCAGGTCGAGGGCCTCGGCCTCGGCCGGGTGGAGCTGGCCGAACCAGCCGGCGGGCTTACCCTCCACCACCAACTGGGCGGCGCGGCCCGGGTGCAGCAGGGCGGCGTCGGTCAGGGGGCGGTCCTCCAGGGGCAGGCGCAGGGGCTCAAGACCGGCCTGGAGCACGCCTCGCGCCTGGAAGTAGTCGGGGGGGGCAGGCTTACCGGAGCTGCGCCAGCGTTCGGCGCGGCGCTCCCCGGCGATCACCCCCACCAGCAGGGTGCGTTCCCCATGCCGCTCCTCGCCGCTGGCTGCCCCCCCCGGGAACACGCGGCCGATTTCGAAGCCCCAGAACCCTGGCAGGGAGGCCTGCAGGTTGCGGCGGGCAGCCTGGAGCAGCTCCTGGTGCAGGTTGTCGCGCAGGTGGCCGTAGTCGGCCAGGAGCGGATTGGCCAGGGGCACCCGGCCCGGTGCCGCCGCCACCAGCGACAGGGAGACGATCTCCTGCAGGCCGGCGGCGCAGAGGGCGCGGCGCAGGCGGCGTTCCAGCTGCTGGGCCGGCTCGAGGCCGCCGGGGATGAGGGGATCGGGCAGATGGGCGGCGAAGTGGTCGTAGCCCACCAGCCGGGCCACCTCCTCGATCAGGTCCACCTCGCGCTTGAGGTCCATGGCCCGCTCGGGCGGCACCCGCACCTGCCAGCCCTCCTCGTCCTCCTCGAGGACGCAGCCGAGGGCCTCGAGGGTGGCGGTGATGCGTCCGTCCTCCAGGTCCTGGGCCTCGCCGTCCACCACGATGGGGCCCAGCAGGTTGTGGAGGGCGTCGCGGCGCAGGGGCAGGGGCGGCTGGGGAGACGGGGTCCGCTGGTGCAGCCAGCGGCCCACCACGCTGGCTCCGGCCAGCTCCTGCAGCAGGGCCACGGCCCGGTCGGCGGCGGCCAGGGTGATCTCCCGCGGCACCCCTTTCTCGAAGCGGCTGCAGGCCTCGCTGCGCAGGCCGACGCTGCGGGCGGAGCGCCGCACCGCCTGGGGGGCGAACACCGCCGCCTCCAGCCAGATGGCGGTGGTGGATTCCGTGACGGACTCGGCGAGGCCTCCCATCACCCCGGCCAGGGCGATGGGGTGGCCCGCACAGGTGACCACCAGGGCCTCGTCGCTCAAGGTCCGCTCCTGGCCGTCGAGGGCCACGAAGGCCTCACCGCTGCGGCCCTGGCGCAGGCCGATGCTGTTGGGCTCGGGCGTGCCGCCCGTGAGTGCCCCCAGCCGGTCCCGGTCGAAGGCGTGCAGGGGCTGGCCTGTTTCCAGCATCATCAGATTGGTGATGTCCACGACGTTGTTGATGGGGCGCACACCGGCCCGCTCCAGCCGCTGGCGCAGCCAGTCCGGGGAGGGACCCACCGTCAGGCCCTCAAGGGCGGTGAGGCTGAACAGTCCGCCCGCCTCGATGGCCTCGCGGTCGGCCGCCGCTGCGTCCAGGGACAGGGCCGCCAGCTCGGGCGCCGCCGCGGGGAAGGTGGTGCTGCCGCCGCTGAGGGCCGCCACCTCGCGGGCGATCCCCCGCATCGACAGACCATCGGGGCGGTTGGCGGTGATCGCCAGCTCCAGCACCTGGTCATCCAGGCCGAGCAGTGGTCCCACGGGCGTCCCCAGGGGGGGCACGCTGGCCAGCAGCCGGTCGAGCTCGGCGATGCCGTCGCTGCCGTCGTCGAGGCCCAGCTCCCGCAGGGAGCAGATCATGCCGCTGCTGGCCACCCCCCGGAGTTCGGCCGGTTTGATCGTGAGCCCCACCGCCGGCAGGGTGCTGCCCACCAGGGCCACGGGCACGTGCAGCCCCTGGCGCACATTCGGGGCGCCACAGACAATCTGAAGCGGCTCGCCATCCCCCACATCCACCTTGCAGACGCTGAGTTTGTCGGCATTCGGGTGCGGGTCGCGCTGCACCACGTGGCCCACCACCACACCGGCCGCCCGGGCCGCCAGATCCTCGATGGCTTCCACCTCGAAACCGGCGATCGAGAGGCGCTCCGCCAGATGCTCTGGCTCAAGACAGGCCGGTTCAACGCTGACCAGCTCCCGGAGCCATTGGAGCGAAACCAGCATCGGAGGATTGCACAGCAGCCGTGCAGCTTAGGAAGCGATCAGAGCCTGTCCCATCGGGAGGTAAGGTGCAGGATCGTCTCTCTGCAACGCATCCGCGGCGCAACGTCCTTCCATGGCCAAGAACAAGGGCGTCCGGCTGGTGATCACCCTCGAGTGCACCGAATGCCGGTCCAACCCCGCCAAGCGGTCCCCTGGCGTGTCCCGTTACACGACCCAGAAGAACCGCCGCAACACCACCGAACGGATCGAACTCAAGAAGTTCTGCCCCCACTGCAACGCCTCCACCGTCCACAAGGAGATCAAGTGAGGCCGGATTCCCTGCGGAATCCCATCGCCTGATCGTCCCGCGGCCCCTGCAGCGGCAGTTTCCTCCTTTCGTTCCATCACTCCGTTCCCATGTCCAGTTCCTTCTTCAAGAAGCGCCTGTCGCCGATCAAGCCCGGTGATCCGATCGACTACAAGGACGTCGATCTGCTCAAGAAGTTCATCACCGAGCGCGGCAAGATCCTGCCCCGCCGCCTCACCGGCCTGACGGCCAAGCAGCAGCGCGACCTGACCAATGCCGTCAAGCGGGCGCGCATCGTGGCCCTGCTGCCCTTTGTGAACCCCGAAGGCTGAGTTGCCCTCCGCCTCGCGTCGGTTCACGGCGGGTGACTTGGTCGGCCTCCACGACGACAGCCGCAGTCTGTTGGCGGTCGTCGTGGCCGAGAAGGGAACGCGCCTTGATCTCAGGGTAGGTTTCGAGGCCAAGGCCCTCCAGCGGGGAGTCCGGCAGCTCGATCTGCTGGCCGCCCTCCCGGGCGATCAACCGCCCCCCTCCCGCCTGTCCCAGCCCCCCTGGGGGCTGAGCGCTGAGACATTGCAGCAGGCCGCCCCCAGCCCCAGGGAGCTGGGGGCGGCCTGGCTGTTGCTGCAAGACGACCCTGCATCCCTTGACCTGGGGGACTTCGTCGACCTGATCGGCGACGGCGGCGACTCCATCCAGAGGGCCGCCTGCTGGCTGTGGCTCCAGGGCCCCCAGACCCTGTTCCGCTGGCGCCAGCAGCAGGTGGAGGCCCGGCCCCTGGTGGATGTGCGACGGCTGCGGCGGAACGCCCACCGCCAGCAACTGGCGGAGCAACGGCGGCGTCAGTGGCAGGACGCCCTGCGCCAGCGTCGCCCGATCGATGCCCAGCAGCTCGATCCCGACCAGCTCCAGCACCTGGCCCTGCTGCGGGAGTGGGCCAGCGGCGACAACACCAGCCGCCCATTGCCGGACGACCTACACCGGGCCCTCCAGGCGGCCCACTGCCCCGTGGAATCCTCCCCGATCCGGCACCTGCTGGTGGACCTGGGCCAGTGGGAGCGGCACCACCTCCCCTCGCTGGAGAACACCACCTGGCAGGCGGGCTTCTCTGATGAGCTCGAAGCGGAGGCCCGCCGACTGGTGGACCTGGCCGCCACGGAACTGCCCGGCGACGAGCGCCGCCGCGACCTCACCGGCCTGCACACCGTCACCATCGACGATGCGGACACCCGTGACATCGACGACGGGCTGTCCCTGGAGCAAGGGCCTGATGGGGCACCACGGCTGTGGATCCACATCGCCGACCCGGGCCGGCTGGTGGCGGCGGGCAGCCCCCTCGACACCGAAGCCCGGCGCCGGGCCAGCAGCCTCTACCTGGCCCGGGGGCCGCTGCCGATGTTCCCCGAGGTGCTCAGCACCGGCCCGATGAGCCTGCGCATGGGCCAGCGCAGCGCGGCCCTGAGCCTGTGGGTGGAGCTGGCCGATGATGGAACGGTGGCGAGCTCTGGGCTGGAGTCCAGCTGGGTGCGGCCCGCCTATCGGCTGAGCTATGCGGATGCCGATGAATTGATCGAGCTGGCCCCACCCCAGGAGAGGTATCTCAGTGAGATCCACGCCCTGATGGAGCGGCGGCGCCGCTGGCGGCTGGCCCGGGGGGCCCTTGATCTCGATCAGCCTGAGGGGCGAATCCGCTGCGACGACCAGGGGGCCCAGCTGGAGATCACCGAGCCGTCGCCATCGCGCACCCTGGTGGCCGAGGCCATGATCCTGGCCGGGGCGGTGATCGCCCGCCACGGGCAGGAGCAGGGCCTGGCCCTGCCCTATCGGAGCCAGCTGGCGGCGGAGCTGCCCCCCGAAGCGGAGCTGGCGGCCCTGCCGGCCGGGCCCGTCCGCCACGCCGCCATCAAGCGCTGCCTCAGCCGGGGACTGCTTGGCACCAGTCCGGCTCCCCACTTTTCCTTGGGCCTGACCTGCTACGTGCAGGCCACCTCACCGATCCGCCGTTACAACGATCTGCTGGTGCAACGCCAACTGCTGGCCCACCAGCAGGGGCAGCCGGTGCTGGACGAGGCGGATCTGGGTGGGCTGCTGAGCCAGCTGGAGGGGTCGATCCGCCAGGGCCTGCAGATCGCGCGGGAGGACCAGCGCCACTGGCAGCAGGTGTGGTTCGAAGCCCAGGAGCAGCACCAGTGGCCGGGGCTGTTCCTGCGCTGGCTGCGGCCCCAGGACCGCCTCGGCCTGGTGCACCTGCCCGATCTGGCCATGGATCTGGCCGCCGAGTGCCATGGCGACCCCGGTCCGGGCGATGCCCTTCTGGTGCGGTTGCAGCAGGTGGATTCCCTGCGGGACCTGCTGCGTTTCACGGCCGCGGGCTGAGCCTGGCAGCCTCAGGGACTGAGGTTGTACTTGCCCAGCGCCTGCTGCTTGCAGATGGCTTCGGCCTGGGGGATCGTCGCCCGGGCGTTCACCTGCTCGGCCACGCAAGTGCAGGTGTCCTTGGCCAGGCCAGCCGGCAGCGTTTTGCCCGCCTTGGTGAAGTCGGCGGTCACCGCCAGGGTGCAGTAATGAATGATCAACTGGTCGCGCATGTTGTTGAGGCCCTGGGCCCGGGCGGGCAGGCCGGCCAGCAGCAGCGCCGAACCCGCCAGCCAGAGGAGCACGGGCAGGGGCCGGAGGCCGGATCCTGGGGTCGCGGGAACCATGGGGCAACGACGCTGATCCCGACCATCCTGGCCGATCAGGCCGGCTGGCCCGTTCGGTGCAGGCGGCGGCGCCGCCAGAGCAGCAGCGCCACCAGCCCCACGCAGGCCAGGCCCACCGCCGCCGGGAACAGGGCCGTGGTGAGCGTCAAGCGCTCCAGGGACAGGAGCACCAGCAGATTGCGCAGTACGAACAGGCTGTAAAAGCCAACCCGTTCCTGCTCGGGGTGGGCATAGGCCCGCCGCAGGGTGGGGCCGAAGCCCAGCAGATCCACCAAAGTGAGCACTACGACCGCCCACAAGGGATCGGCGGTGAGAAACCAGAAGGGCAGAGCCGAGGCGGCACCGGCCAGGAAAAGCCAGTCGCTCGTCGTGATCGCCCGGTCGGAGCCATGGGCGTGGGCCAGCCAGGCGATGAGGAAAGTGATCAGGGCCGACACGCCGGTGGGCCAGGCCCCGACCCCACCGCCGCCGGCCCACGTCGCCAGGAACACCAGCAGGGTGGTGACGCCCCAGATCAGCCAGGAGAACACATGGGGGCGGGTCCGTCCCGAGCGGATCGAAACGATGTAGGGGAGGAAGGCCGCGAAGGTGAGAGCGATGGCCGCGCCGCTGAACAGCAGCTTCACGGCATGAGCCGCGAGAGCCGCAGCCAGGGGCCCCAGGGGTTGGCGCAGCCGATCAGGGCCGCCGGGGTTGGGCGATCGAGACCCAGCAACCACCGGTGCAGGGCCGGCTCCAGGGTGATCAACGGCCAGGCCCCCGCCTCACCATGGAGCTCGTAACCGCCCTGGCCATCGGGCACCAGTTCGCCCCGCCAGAGGCGCTCGCCGGGCTCCGGGGGTGGCGCCCAGCCCGACGGTGCCGCCAGCTCCGCCGCCTCCAGCTGCCCGTGACGGTCGATCCACTCCGGCGCCTCCAGCGCCTGAAGCTGCCGCGCCCGCCACAGGGGATGGTGCCAGGGGGTGTCCCACAACGGCACCACACCGGCCGGCGCCAACGGATCCTCGACCAGGGCCTCCTGCAGCCGACGCACCGGCAGGGCGGCCGGCTCCAGCCCGTGGCGCACGCAAAGGGCCGCCGCCAGCCCGGCGGCCTGGCCGATGTTGAGCACCAGGGGTTGCAGCCGCGTGGCCCCATTCGCCATGTGGCTGACGCCGAAGCCCTTGTCGGCCGCCAGCAGGTTGGACACCCCCGCACTCACCAGGGCGCCGTAGGGGATGGTGAAGGGGGTGCCGCTCCAGCGGCCGCCCCAGCGGCAGCTCTTGGGGGCCAGGGGCCAGTCGCCGCCGGGGTAGTGGTGGTCGTTGGCGTAGTTGCCCACCGCAATGCTGCTCAAGGCCCCATCGGCGGCGCGGCTGAGTGGGGCGATGCAGGCGCCCTCCCCCTGCGGCAGCAGGTGTTGCTCCAGCACCAGCTCCCGGGCCACCAGCCGGCGGCCTTCGCGCCAGTAGGGCATCAGCGCCAGGGATCCGGCGCCGCTGAGCCGGCCGGCGCTGGCCTCTTCGGGCGCGGGAAACACCGCCGCCGGGCCCAGCCAGCCGCCGCTGGCCTGGCGCAGGGCGCTGGCGAAGGCTTCGCTGTGGTCGCGCATCGCCGCCAGCAGCTCCCCTTCGGCCGCTTCAGCAGTGGCGGCACCACCGGCGACTTGCTCGGCGAAGGCCCGCTCCAGGCCGTGGTGCCAGTCATTGCCCTGCAGGGGCCAGTTCAGCATCACCAGGCCCCCGGGCAGGCGGCCGTAGGTGAGGGTTCGCTCCAGGCCGAAGGCCTCGGTGGCCCCAGCGAACGGTTCCGGCAGGCGGGGGGGCGTATGTCGCCAGGCCTCGGCCTCCGGGGCCGCCGCTCCTTCCCGTTCATCCAGCTGGCCCAGGCAGACCCAGGTGGGCGACTGGACCGGCTGCCGCTGGAAGAAGGGATCACGCCCGAGGCGCTCGGCCGTGGGGGCGCTGGGCTCCTGCCACAGTTCTTTGGCTTCCCATCCGAAGCGGAAGGGGGCGCCGGCCAGGGGATAGAGCTCGCCCCGGTCGCTGCCATCGATCACCACCGTGGGCAGCAGGCGCCGCTGGACGCCCCTGTGGTCCACTGTCACGGCGCTGATGCGGTCGCCGCCGCGCTCCACCGCCTCCAGCCGGACCCCTGCCCACCATTCCAGCCGTTCCTCGGCAGCCACCCAGCGGCGCAGGATCCGCTCGGCGCTGGCGGGGCGGTAGCCGAAACAGCTCACCCAGTTCTGATCCAGCCCCTCCGGCTCGATCCATTGCAGGGCCCGCAGCAGGGCCCCCCACAGACCGCTCTGCCAGGGGCTCAGCTCGTTGCCGTCCGGGGCGCACACCCCGGCCGCGCTCACCATCCCCCCCAGCCAGGGGCCGGGGGTGAGCAGCAGGGTGTCGGCACCGGAGCGGGCCGCCTGCAGCGCCGCGGCCACACCACCGCTGCCGCCGCCCCACACGAGTACGTCCGCCCTGCGATCGAAGCCCGTGCGCATCGGGGAGAAAGGGCCGGGGTCAGGCGGCCAGCATCCCATCCCGGGGCCACGGCTAGGATCCGGGCCCCGGGCTGGGCCCACGGGCGTCACGGGGACCCTTCCTGCCGCCGGCGGTCCCGGCCGACGTCGCCTGCCGATGACCTATACCCTCACCACCCCCCTCTATTACGTCAACGACCGCGCCCACCTGGGCAGCACCTACACCACCCTTGCCTGCGACAGCATCGCCCGCTTCCGGCGGCTGCAGGGGGAGCGGGTCACCTTCATCACCGGCTGCGACGAGCACGGTCTGAAGATCCAGCGCTCGGCCGAGGCGGCCGGCCTCACCCCCCAGGCCCACTGCGATGCCATCAGCGGCGAGTACCGCGACCTGTGGCGGCGCTGGGGCATCAGCAACGACCGCTTCATCCGCACCACCGACCCACACCACCGGGCGATCGTGGAGCAGTTCTTCGCCCGGGTCGAGGCCAACGGCGATGTGGTCGAAGGCCGACAGCAGGGTTGGTACTGCGTCGCCTGCGAGGAGTTCAAGGAGGAGTCGCCGGCGGCCACCGAGCCCCACTGCCCGATCCACCTGCGCCCCCTGGAGTGGCGCGACGAGCTCAACCTCTTCTTCCGCCTCTCCCGCTACCAGGAGCAGATCGAGCGACTGGTGGCCAGCGACCGCTTCATCGCACCGCGCTCCCGGCGGCGGGAGGTGGAGAACTTCGTCGCCGGCGGCCTGCGGGACTTCTCCATCTCCCGGCTCGACCTGCCCTGGGGCATCCCCGTGCCCGGCTACGAGGGCCACACCTTCTATGTCTGGTTCGACGCCCTGCTGGGCTACCTCTCGGCCCTGCTGGAGCCCGACGATCCCGCCGACCTGACCCTGCTGGCCGAGCGCGGCTGGCCCGCCCAGCTGCATGTGATCGGCAAGGACATCCTGCGGTTCCATGCCGTCTACTGGCCGGCGATGCTGCTCTCGGCCGGCCTGCCCCTGCCGGAGAAGGTCTTCGGCCATGGCTTCCTCACCCGGGAGGGCCAGAAGATGGGCAAGTCGCTCGGCAACGTTCTGGATCCCGACGTGCTGCTGGAGCGCTGCGGCGGCGATGCGGTGCGTTGGTACCTGCTGCGGGACATCCCCTTCGGCGACGACGGCGATTTCCAGCAGCAGCGCTTCAGCGACCTGGTCAACAACGACCTGGCGAACACGATCGGCAACCTGCTCAATCGCACCTCCTCGATGGCGCGCCGCTGGTTCGACGGCGCCGTGCCACCGGCCGGCGGTGCCGCCGCCGCCGACCATCCCCTGGCCGTGCGCTGCCTGGCCTGCGCCGAGACCGTCGACGGGGCCTTCGAGACGCTGGATTTCCGCACGGCGGCCGCCGCGATCCTGGAGCTGGCCGAAGCGGCCAACGGCTTCCTGAACGATCGCGCCCCCTGGAAGGCGATCAAGGCCGAGGAGGGCCGCTCCGGGGTGGCCGAGGACCTCTATGCCGTGCTGGAGACCAGCCGCTGGGTGGCCGTGCTGCTGGCCCCCCTGCTGCCGGATCTCTCCGGGCGCATGCTCGACCAGCTGGCCCAGCCGGCACTGCTGGCCGACACCGGCTGGACGGCGGCTCGACACTGGGGGAAGCTGGCCAGTGATCTGGCCCTGCCAGAACCGACACCGGTGCTGCACCGTCTGGAACTGGATTCCCCCCTTTGACTCCTCCCCTCCTGGCCCGTCCCTGGCACCTGGCGGCCCCGCTGCTGCTGCTGCTCACGGCCTGTGGTGGCGCTGAAGTCGCCCGAGAGACGGCCCCCACCCCCTTCGTGTTCCGCTCCCTGGATCTGCGCCAGCAGGACGTGTTCGGACGGCCGAACTGGGAGTTGACCAGTCCGGAGGCCCGTTACGACCTGCGGCGGCGGGTGGCCCGGGCCCTGCAGCCGCGCGGCGTGATCTTCAGCAACGGCAAGCCCGCCTACCGGGTGGAGGCCTCCACCGGAACGGTGATCAACGACGGGGCCGTGATCCTGCTGGAGGGGCGGATCCGGCTGCAGCGGCTCGGCAAGGAACCCGTGATGATCCAGGGCTCCCGGGTGCGCTGGCTTCCCTCCCGCAACCTGATGGAGATCGACCGCCATCCGGAAGGTTTCGACCCCCACACCCGGCTCTCCGCCGATCGGGCCACTTTCCGCCTCGACAAGGACACCCTGGAGCTGGAGGGAAAGCCGCGCCTGCAGCGCTGGGCGCTGGCCTTTGATCCCTTCCGGGCCAACCCCGTCGGCGCCCCCCAGATCCTGTTGACGGTGACCTCGGTGCTCTGGCAACCCGGCAGCGGTGCCCTCAGTGCCCGCGGGCCGGTGCTGGGGGAACGGCGGCCGCCGGGCTCAGCCCCTGGCTCCCCGCTCCAGACCCTCACCGCCACCTCCCTGGTCGGCAACACCCAAACGCAGCTGTTCAACCTCGGACCGCCGGTCCTGTTCAGCGACCCGGCCGTGGCCGGCGGTGCCAGCGCCCGGGGCAAGGCCCTGCAGGTGGACGCCGGCCAGCATCTGGTGCTGATCCCGTCGGGCTGCTTCCTGCAGCAGGACGGAGCCACCCTCGAGGCCCGCAGCTGCTCCTGGAACTGGCAGACCCAGGCGGTCACCGCCGATGGCTCGGTGCTGCTGCAGCGGCCCGCCAGCCGCCAGCTCACCCGCGGCAGCGTGTTGCGGGGCCAGCTGGGGAGCAAGGGGGCCGTGGTAGTTACCAACCCTGGAGGCCGGGTGTTCAGCCAGTTCCAGGTGCCGCCGTCGAAGACGCCGGCCAGGCCGGCTCCTCCCCGGCCGAAACCCGAGCCAATTCGCCTGTGAGACGCCGGCTCCAGCCCTCCACCCAGGTCAGATCGCTGCGGCTGAAACAGCGCGGCGACCAGCCCCCCAGCACCAGCACCCCCTCCTGCCCCAGCGGTTGGACCAGCACGGCCGGCAGTCCGGCAGGCAGGGCGGCGAACTCCTCCCGACCCGGGTAGAGCTTCAGATCCACCAGGGAGATCGCCTTGCCGGTGGCCATGCTGCGCAGGCAGATCGCCCCCGGCCGGAAGCCACCGCTTCCCAGCAGACCCCGTTCCAGCAGAATCCGGCCGCGCCAGTGGAGCAGCACCACCGCTGCCGGCGTGGCGGTCAGGAGCATCGTGCTGCCCCAGCCCAGCTCTTCGGCCAGGGGAGCGTCCAGATCCGGTGCCAGGTGGAGCCCCTCACGCCCCTCCAGGGGCACCCGCTCCGGCGCCACGGGTTCCACCCGCTGCCACAGCAGGGCCACCAGCAGCAGCAGCACCGACAGGATGCTGCCCAGCACCGAGGCCCGCTCCAGGGACGGGTCGAGGCTGGGGGCGGTCATCTGGTTGAGCACCACCAGGCCCAGTCCCGTCAGACCACAGGCCAGAACAACGCGGGCGGCGGCGGGCATCGCCATCGTGGAGATCGGGTACCAAAGCAGCCTTCAGGATGCCGGAACGCAGCGGCAACGGCAGACTGGTGGCGTCTTGCACGATGGCCTTGGCTTCCGAGACCCCCCTGCGCCGGTCCCTGCTCTCCCTGGTGCTGGCCCTTGTCCTGGTGCTGGTCGCTCCTGTCGCTGCCGCCCTGGCCGTGTCCGCCACCGACCTGCCCCCCCGCCCCCCGGCCGAGCATGTGCTTGATGACGCCAAGGTGCTCAGCCGGGCCGGGAAGGCCGAGATCGAGCACCAGCTGGAGAGCTTCTCCGCTGAGCGGGTCGACGCCCGGCTGATCACCCTCACGCGGCTCGATTACGGCCTGGGTCTCAACAGCCTGGCCGACCAGCTGCTGGAGCGCTGGACGGCCGATCCGCCGGCGGGCACCAGCCCGGATCCCCTGCTGCTGCTGCTGATCGACACCCAGACCCGGGCCACGGCGATCGCCGCCCAGGCCCCCCTCGACCGGCAGCTGCCCAGCGAGCTGCTGGACAGCACCGCCGCCACCACGATGGCCCAGCCCCTGCGCAGCGGTGATCGCTATCGCCAGGCCGCCGTCGATGCCCTGCAACGCCTTGCCACCGTTCTCCAGGGCGGTGAAGATCCTGGGGAACCCGTCGTCGAGGAGACCGCCGCCGTCGTCAGCAACATTCCCACCCGTGAGGAAACTTCCAGCAGCAACGCCTTCACCTGGGTGATCGTTCTTCTGGTGGTGGGGACCGTGGTGCCGATGCTCACCTGGTGGGTCTTCTCCCGTTGATTCCCCCGATAGCCGCCTCCCCATGGGACTGACGAACTGGATGGGCACCTTCGGGCGGGCCCAGTCTCTCGACCTGAGCTCTGATCTCGAGCGCGGCTACGAAGCCGCCCTGCTCATCCAGAGCATCGAGATGGAGCACTACAACGACCGCCCGGTGCGTCCCGAACTGGAGCTGAGCATTCCGCGGGCGATGCAGGCCCAGTTGATCCGCCGCTTCCGGGCCGCCCTGCAGGTCTGCCGCCAGACCAGGGAGGTTCTGGCCCCTTACCGCAAGGAACTCTCCGGCCAGGAACTGCGCCAGTTCCAGCTGATCGAGACGGTCGCCGCCCGCTATGCGGTGGCAAGGGAGGAGCTGCCTGCCCTGAGCCGCTCGCCGGAGATGCTGCCCCGCAGCCTGGTGAGCGTGGTCGACACGGTGCGTCGCCAGCTCGACCCGGACGCCGAGGCGAGTGTGGTGGCGGGCTTCCGCCGCCGCCGTGACTCCACCCTCGTCTCCCTGCGCATCCTGCTGCTGCTGATTCTGGTGCCGGTGCTGGTGCAACAGGTGAGCCGCACCTACATCGTGTCGCCCCTGGTGGATCGTTTCGCCCCCGACAACGCCTTCCTCACCTATCCCAGGCCCCACTTGGAGGAGCGGGCCGTCGAGAAGCTGCGGGTTTACCAGGCGGAAATCGAATTCGATGCCCTGCTGGAGGGCAAGCCCCTGCCGAGCCGCGAAGAGCTCCAGACCGAACTGGCCAAACGGGCCCATGTCCTCAAGGAGGAGGCCGATCAGGAGAGCACCCATGCCATCAAGAACGTCCTGGCCGATCTCTGCGGCTTCATCGGCTTCGTGGTGATCGCCATCTTCGGGCGGCGCGATATCCAGGTACTGCGGGGCTTCATTGATGAACTGGTGTATGGCCTGAGCGACAGTGCCAAGGCGTTCGCCATCATTCTGTTCACGGACATCTTCGTGGGATTCCACAGTCCGGAAGGCTGGACTGTGCTGCTCGATGGTGTCGCCCACCATCTCGGATTACCGGCCAGGGAGAACTTCGTGATGCTCTTCATCGCCACCTTCCCGGTGGTACTCGCCACGATCTTCAAGTACTGGATCTTCCGCTACCTCAACCGCGTCTCGCCCTCGTCTGTGGCCACCCTGCGCAACATGAACGGTGGCGGCTGACGTGGAGCCGGAGGAGGCGGCTACGTGCCGCGCTGGGGAGCCTCGCCAACCGCACCTCACCCTCGTCAGCGGGCCCTCCCGGGGGGGAAAGAGTCGCTGGGCCGAGCATCTGGCGGCCCGGAGCGGCTTGGCCGTGGTGTATCTGGCCACCGGGCCGTCCCTGCCCGACGACCCCTCCTGGCAGGAGCGCCTGCAGCGCCATCGCCAGCGGCGCCCGCCGCAGTGGGCCTGCCGTGAGGTGGGCGGCGAGCTTGCTGCCGCCCTTGCCGAGCTGGAACCGGCCCAGCTGGGCCTGGTCGATTCCCTCGGCACCTGGGTGGCGGCCCATCTGGATCTGGAGCCGGAGAACTGGGCGCTCCTCAGCACCAACCTGATCACCTCCATCCGCCGCTGCCGGGCGCCCCTGGTGGTCGTCTGCGAGGAAACGGGCTGGGGCGTGGTGCCGAGCACGGCCGCAGGGTCCCGCTTCCGCGACCGGCTGGGGACGATGCAGCAGGAGCTCCTGGGCCAGAGCGAAGCCGCCTGGCTCGTCCTGCAGGGTCGCGCCATCGACCTGCTGGCCCTGAGTCAGCCCGTCCCTGCCGAGCCCTGAAGGCCACGCCGCATGCCCCGCGTCGTTCTGTACCAGCCCCAGATTCCCCCGAACACGGGCAACGTGGCGCGCACCTGCGCCGCCACAGGCTCGGAGCTTCATCTGATCGAACCCCTTGGCTTCACGATCAGCGACCGCCATCTGCGCCGGGCCGGCCTGGACTACTGGCCCTGGGTGTCGCTGCAGCGCCACAGCGACCTGGCCTGCTTCCAGGCAGAACGGCAGCGGCGGGGCGGCCGCCTGATCGCCCTCAGCAGCCAGGTGGAGGCGGCCTACACGGCGTTCCGCTTCCGAAACGACGACTGGCTGCTGTTCGGACGGGAGACGGACGGATTACCGAACGCCCTGCAGGTGGCGGCCGAGGCGCGACTCACGATCCCCATGGCCCGCCGGGCGCGCCAGGGTGAGGGGGGTGTCCGCAGCCTGAATCTCTCGGTGTCCGTTGGCATCGTGCTGTTCGAGGCCCTGCGCCAGCTGGGGTCAGACGGGGGCAGCGAACCCTGAGATCGGTTCGGCCAGCTCCTGGTGTCCGGACCGAGTTGTGCCTGATGAACCTTGCTGCAGGAGGTTCATAGCGCTACTCTCTGGCCGACCCGCAGATGTTGGCTTCTCTGCTGGGTTTTGTCCGATGGATGTGAAATGCATGAAGCCTTTCCGCTTGATTCTTCCCTTTCTGCTCTCCACACCGGCCGTCGTGCCGCTCGTGGCTGTCCTCGCTGACGACACCCCCAACACGGTGTCCACCGAAACTCTTCTGGCGTCCCTGCCCACATCCGCTGATCGGGTCTGGGTCAAGGTGCGCCGCCCTGTCTCCATCGAGGAGCTCTCCAGCGCCCTCGACCTTGATGAGAGCCGCCTGGCCCGTCTGAACGACGTGGATGAAGACCATCGCTTTGGCAACGGCGACTGGCTCGTGGTGCCCTCCCGGGGCAAGGAGCGCCTGGGGCGCATTGCCTCCCTCGACACCTCGGTCCAGCGCCAGTCCCCGCCTGTCTCCACCCCACCGCCGGTGGAAAACGACGGCGTGGTGCGTTTTGGCGACACGGTGCTGAAGCTGGCCCAGCGCTACGGCCTCAGCGTGGCCGAGCTGGTTCGCCTGAATCCAGGCCTGGAAACCGCCCGGCTCGTGGTGGGCAGCCAGGTGCGTCTCGTCCAGTCGGCTCCGGGCCGGACCCGCATGCTGCTGGGCCTCAAACCCTCGACAAGCGGCGGCATCAGCTGGCCCGACATCCCGGACTTCGGTGATCCCCAGCCCCAGTTCAACGGCGGCAGCACCGCCCCTTCGACCACCTGGATCTGGCCCACCAAGGGGGTGTTCACCTCCGGTTTCGGCTGGCGTTGGGGCCGGATGCACAAGGGCATCGATGTCGCCAACAATGTCGGCACTCCGATCATGGCGGCCAAGGAGGGTCAGGTCTCCTTCGCCGGCTGGCATGAGGGCGGCTATGGCTACCTCGTGGAAATCGCCCACCCAGATGGCAGCCGCAGCCTGTACGCCCACAACAGCCGACTGCTCGTGAGCAAGGGCGACGCCGTGTCCCAGGGTCAGGTGATCAGCCAGATGGGCAGCACCGGCCGCAGCACCGGCCCCCACCTGCACTTCGAGATTCACCCCCCCGGCCGCGGCGCCATCAATCCCCTGCAGATCCTCCCTCCCCGGGCCTGATCCGGCTCGGGGGCCGTGAAGGTGATCGTCTAGGATCCCTTCGATTGGCTCGGTAGCTCAGCTGGTTAGAGCGTGGGATTCATAACCCCAAGGTCGGGAGTTCAAGTCTCCCCCGAGCCATTGTGGAGATCCCATTCCATGGGATCAACCCAATTCAGCCTGCCAATTTCTGTCGTTCACGTTTCACACTCTGGGTCAATCAACCCAGCGGCTTTAATGCGACTGAACCCCGGTGGAGGCTTCAGCGCATCTCGATGGCGTTGAGGCGTTCGCGGAAGCTACGGGCATTGGCTGCCTCCTGACTTTCGGCACTTTCCAGAGATACCTGCACCGGGGCGACCACGGGCAGGGGGGCAGGGGCAGCAGCCTGGGGGGTCTGAATCGGACGGCGGCTGCGGCCATAACCCCCTGCCTGGGCACGGTTCTGAAGGGCCCGGGTGAGGCTCTTGCTGCGGTTCGCGGCACCCACCGTCTCGCCGTCCTTGGGGCGGATCAGGGGGTTGCCCTTGAGCTCGGAACGCAGCTGATTGATCAAGCGGAAATGACCCGTGGTGTTGTATTTACGCAGAACGGCTGGATCCCAACCCATCGCAGATTCATCGCTGACTTGACAACCATCGTACGGCCAGGCTCGGTGGGGGCAGCATGGGGGCTGATCCCGCTCCCGAGGACGGCGACACCATGACCAGCACCGGCAGGCTCGTCGGCCTTCAGGCCCCCGACTTTCGCGCCACGGCCGTGGTGGATCAGGAGTTGCGCGATCTGTCACTGCGTGACTACCGCGGCCGGCATTTGGTGCTGTTCTTCTACCCGCTCAATTTCACCTTCGTCTGTCCCACGGAGATCACCGCCTTCAGCGACCGCCACGCAGAGTTTGCCCGCCTCGCCACCGAGATCCTGGCCGTCTCCGTCGACAGTCCCTACAGCCATCTGGCCTGGGTGCAGACCGAACGCAAGAACGGTGGCCTCGGGGATGTGGCCTATCCGCTGATTTCCGACCTCAACAAGGAGATTGCCAGGGCCTACCAGGTGCTGGACGAGGAGGCCGGAACGGCCCTGCGGGGGCTGTTCCTGATCGATCCCGATGGCGTGATCCGCCACAGCACCATCAACGACCCGGCGGTCGGCCGCAGTGTGGATGAAACCCTCAGGCTGCTGCAGGCCTTCCAGTGGGTGCGCAACCATCCGGGCCAGGTCTGTCCCGTCGACTGGAGCCCGGGCGGCCGAACCCTGGCGGCCGATCCCCGGGGCAGCCGCGACTTCTTCGCCGCTCTCGACTGAGGGCTCAACCGAGCAGCGACGCCAGCAGGCGGCGGCCATCGAGGCCGCCGGTGATCGGGTCGCAGGCCCGCTCCGGATGGGGCATCAGGCCGAGCACGCGGCCCGTCGGGTCCGTCAGGCCGGCCACATCTCCCCGGGAGCCATTCGGATTGGCGACGTAGCGCAGCACGACACACCCCTGATCCTCAAGGCGCTGAAGTTCCTCCGGTTCCACCTGATAACGCCCTTCGCCATGGGCAATGGGCAGGCTGATCCGCTCGCCGGCGCCGTAGGCACCCAGCCAGCGGCAGCTGCCGGGCCGCACCTCCAGCTCGCTGCTCTGGCAGAGGAAGTGCAGATCCCGGTTGCGGGTGAGGGCTCCGGGCAGCAGGCCCATCTCCGTGAGCACCTGGAAGCCGTTGCAGATGCCGAGCACCGGGCCGCCGCGCACGGCGAAGCTGCGCACCTCCTCCAGCACCGGGGCGAAGCGGGCGATGGCGCCGCAGCGCAGGTAGTCGCCGTAGCTGAAGCCCCCCGGCAGCACCACAGCCTCGAGGCCGGTCAGGTCGCGCTCCTCATGCCAGAGGAAGCGCACCGGGATATCGAGACAGCCCTCCAGGGCCCAGGCCACATCCCGGTCACAGTTGGAGCCGGGAAACACAACAATGCCGACGGTCATCGATCCGCTCCCCTCAACCCGCTTCCGACAGGTCCAGCGACCAGTCCTCGATCACCGGATTGGCCAGCAGTCGGTCGCTGAGAAGCTCAAGTCGGGCCTGGGCGGTGGCTCGGTCCGGCGCCTCCAGATCCAGTTCGATCGCCTTGCCGATCCGCAGCCGTTTCACCCCCTCCACCCCGAGCCGGGCGGCGGCGGCCCGGGTGGCCTCCCCGGCGGGATCCAGCACGGAGGGTCGCAGGGAGACCTGAACGCGGGCGTTGAAGAGCGGCACCGGAGGCACGGACGTTTGTTAAATCTTGGCAGCACGCCCCACCAGGCTTTCCCCGGCTGGCCAGCCTTGGGGCGGTCCCATGTTCCACTGGCCGTGGTGCCTTCCCTGCGGAGGTTTCTGCTGGATCCGCTGGCCCCGAGCGTGCTGGCCTGGCTGATGGGTCTCACCGTGGCCTGTGCCGCCCTGCAGGCCCATTCCCTGCCGGGCCTGGTGTCGTTGCAGTGCCGCCTGGCGGATGGGCCTTGGCAGGACTGCCACATGCAGGTGGAGGAGATGGGCCTGCACTGGTTCCTGCTGGTGGGGGGGCAGCGGATCGAGTTCCGCCACGATGGCCGGGGCAAGGTGACGATGCTCAAACCCTCCGGCGGCTGGCAGCCGGTCAACAGCCGCTGGGTGGAGAACAAAGACCTCTGCTGGGATGGGGTCTGCGCCAGGGGGGACATCCCCCTGGACTGATCCGGGCAGACGAACTCAGAGGCGATCGAGGGCCTGGCGCAGGGGGCCGGCGGCTCCGGCGGTGGCCAGCACCACCAGCTCCAGGCCGTCGACGTCCTGCTCGACGGGGGCTCCAGTGGGCTCTTCAGCGGCTGGGGTCGCGGCGCGCTCCTCATACCAGCACTCAAGCCGACGACCCACCCCCTGGATCTGCAGCGGTAGCTTCTTGCCGGCCTGGCGCAGCCGACCCTTGAGCCGCACCACCGGATGCTCGATCAGCATCCTTTGCAGCTCCGCCTCCAGGGCAGCCCGCTGCCAGCGGCCCGAGCGGCGCAGCAGCAGGGATTCCATCGCCACGTGGGCATGGTCGTGGTGATCGTGGTCGTGGTCGTGGTGGTGGTCGTCATCGTCGTGGTCGTGATGCGGGTGCGGCTCGATCTCCTCTCTGCCGGGGCCATCCAGCACCAGGGAGGGATCGAGGCGGCCCCGGGCCATCGGCAGCACCACGGTGCCGGGGCGCAGCCCAGCCGCCAGGCTGGTCTTGACCCGCTCGAAGGCCTCCGGCTCCAGCCGGTCGGCCCGGCTGACCAGCACCAGATCGGCGGCACCGAGCTGGTCGGCGAACAGATCCTCGATGGCACTGATGTGGTCGAGGCTGGGATCGGCCTGGCGCTGGGCTTCCACCGCGGCGGCATCCCCCACCACATGGCCGGCGGCCAGGGCCTCCCCGTCCACCACCGTGACCACCCCATGAACGCGGGTGCGGCTGCGGATCTCCGGCCAGCCGAAGGCGGCCACCAGGGGTTCGGGCAAGGCCAGGCCACTGGTCTCCACCACGATGCCGTCGAGGCGGTCGGCGCGCTCCAGCAGGCGGGTCATGGTGGGCAGGAACTCGTCCTGCACCGTGCAGCAGAGGCAGCCGTTGGCGAGTTCCACCAGGCGGTCGTCGAGCTCCTCCTCCGGGCAGAAGCCGCAGGAGGCGATCAGGTCGCCGTCGATGCCCACCTCGCCGAACTCATTGACCAGCACGGCCAGGCGCAGGCCGCTCTCCAACAGCAGGTGGCGCAGCAGGGTGGTCTTTCCGGCCCCCAGGAAACCGGTCACCACCGTGACCGGCAGGCGTCTGGAGCGGGTGGCCGTCATCAGAGGAGAGGCAGAGGCAGCACCGAAACCTAGGGGAGGCGGCTGCCGGGATCAGCGGCAGCCGAGGCTTTCGCTGGTGGCCACACCGGTGACGGGATGGCGGCCGGAGGCGCGGGCGCAGAGGGCTTTCTGTTCGGGCAGATCCAGCACCGCATCACTGAAGTCGGCCCCCTCGATCTGGGCATCCCGGAAGCGGCTCTGCATGAGCATGGCGTTGCGGAACTGGGCCCCGCGCAGGTCGGCACCATCGAAACGGGTGGCGAAGGCCACAACGTCCTCGAGATCGGCGCCGCGCAGATCCGCCTGGCGCAGGTTGGTGGAATTGAACACCGCCCCGCGCAGATCGGCCTCACGCAGGTCGAAGCCCTCCATGGAGGCCTTGAGGAATTCCTGCTGCTGCAAGTTGCGTCCGCGCAGGTCGGGATCGAGGTCCTGGAAGGAGCGCTGGGCCCGCAGCTCCGGGGCGGTGATCGCCAGGGCCGGCCCCACCGGCAGCACGGACCAGCAGAGCACCAGAGCGAGCAGGGGCCCCAGCAGGGGGACGATCCGGCGGCCGATCGCCACAAAGGACTGGAAGCTGGGGGCCATGCCACACCGGTACGCTGCCGGTTCAAGCTATGGCAGACGCAGCCCGTCATGAGCATGTCCCTGCGGGTGGTGGTGCCCCCCCATCCCCTCATCGGCCACTGGCTCACCCTGCTGCGGGATGGCGCCACCCCGTCGCCCCTGTTCGCCACCGCGATGGCGGAACTGGGCCGCTGGCTCACCTACGAATCCCTGCGCGACTGGCTGCCCCATCGGCGCGTCACGGTCGAGACGCCCCTGGGCCGCAGCGAGGGCCAGGTGGTGGATCCGGACATTCCCCTGCTGGTGATTCCGGTGCTGCGGGGGGGACTGGGCCTGTGGCAGGGGGCCCAGACGGTACTGCCCTCGGCCCAGCTGGCCCACGTGGGGATTGAGCCCTGCGGGCCGGAGCACAAGCCCCACTGGTTCCTGGATGATCTGCCGGCCACCATTGATCCCCGCAGTGGCGTGCTGGTGTTCCTGCCCTGCCTCGCCAGCGGCTCGATCCTCCTGGCGCTGCTGGACCGGCTCCAAGCGCTTGGTGTGGAGGGCCAACGCCTACGGGTGATCACGGCCCTGGCGGCGAACCCCGGACTCCAGGTCGTCGGGGAGCGCCACGGGCAGCTCACCATCTATTGCGCCGGCATCGACCCCGAAGTGAACGACAGGCACCTCGTCGTGCCCGGCTTTGGGGAGGTGAGTGAACGGCTGTACGGAATCGCCTCCACCTCTGCCTAGGCTGGGTTTTGCCTTCCGGGCTCACCAACGCTTGCAGGTTCATGGCTGATACGAGGGAGCAATCGTCCGACGGCGGAGTCGTGTTGCTGGCGGCGGCCGCCGGTGCGGTGGCCGGAGCCGCGGGCCTGGCGGCCTGGCTGCTGCGCCGCGCCGAACGGCGGCACCTCGTTCAGCGCCAGCTGCGGATGCTGCGCATCTCGCGGTTGGCGGAGGCCAGCGGCGAGCCGGTGGGCCGTGATCAGCTGCACGACCGCGTCCAGAAACTCAACCAGGCGATCGACGAAGTGCGCCGCCAGCTGGAGCAGCTGCAGCCCCAGCCCTGAGGGCGCAGGCCCCTCGGTAGGTTGCTGCAGATCCGATCCACCCCGGCCATGCTGCGCTCCGACGCCATCACCAAGGGCCTTCAACGCTCCCCCAACCGGGCCATGCTCCGGGCTGTGGGCTTCGGGGATGGGGATTTCGGCAAGCCGATCGTGGCCATCGCCAACGGCTACAGCACGATCACACCCTGCAACATCGGTCTGAACGACCTGGCCTGGCGGGCCGAGCAGGCCGCCCGCATCGCCGGAGCCATGCCCCAGATGTTCGGCACCATCACCGTCAGCGACGGCATCTCGATGGGGACCGAGGGGATGAAGTACTCGCTGGTGTCGCGCGAGGTGATCGCCGACTCGATCGAAACCGCCTGCAACGCCCAGAGCATGGATGGCCTGCTGGCCATCGGCGGCTGCGACAAGAACATGCCCGGCGCCATGCTCGCCATGGCCCGCATGAACATTCCGGCGATCTTCGTGTACGGCGGCACGATCAAACCGGGGAAGCTGGGGCCCTGCGATCTGACCGTGGTCAGCGCCTTCGAGGCTGTGGGCCAGTTGTCCGGCGGCCGCATCGATGAGGCGGAACTGCTGGCGATCGAAAAGAACGCCTGCCCCGGCGCCGGCAGCTGCGGCGGCATGTTCACTGCCAACACGATGAGCTCGGCCTTCGAAGCCTTCGGGCTGAGCCTGCCCTACAGCTCCACCATGGCGGCGGAGGATCCGGAGAAGGCCGAGAGCGCCGCCCGCTCCGCCGAGGTGCTGGTGCAGGCGATCTCCGCCGACATCCGGCCCCGGGATCTGCTCACCCGGGAGGCCTTTGAAAACGCCATCGCCGTGATCATGGCGGTGGGCGGCTCCACCAATTCAGTGCTGCACCTGCTGGCGATCGCCCGCACCGCCGGCGTGCCACTGACGATCGACGACTTCGAGACGATCCGCCAGCGCGTGCCCGTGATCTGCGATCTCAAACCCAGCGGCCGCTTCGTCACCGTGGATCTGCACCGGGCCGGCGGCATCCCCCAGGTGATGAAGCTGCTGCTGGACGCCGGCCTGCTGCACGGCGACTGCCGCACCATCGAGGGCCGCAGCCTGCATGAGGTGCTCGCCGATGTGCCCTCCGAGCCCCCGGCCGACCAGGAGGTGATCCGGCCCCTCTCCAACCCCCTCTACGCCCAGGGCCACCTGGCGATCCTGCGCGGCAACCTGGCCGAGGAGGGCAGCGTGGCCAAGATCAGCGGCGTCAAGAACCCGGTGATCACCGGCCCGGCGCGGGTGTTCGAAAGCGAGGAGGCCGCCCTGGCCGCCATCCTCGAGAAACGCATCAGCGCCGGCGATGTGGTGGTGATCCGCTACGAAGGGCCCGTGGGCGGCCCGGGCATGCGCGAAATGCTCGCCCCCACCGCCGCGATCATCGGCGAGGGGCTGGGGGATTCGGTGGCCCTGATCACCGATGGCCGCTTCTCGGGCGGCACCTACGGCATGGTGGTGGGCCATGTGGCCCCGGAAGCCGCCGTGGGCGGCACCATCGCCCTGGTCCAGGAGGGCGACAGCATCACGGTGGACGCCAGGCAGCGCCTGATCCAGCTCAATGTGGCGGCCGACGAGCTGGCGCAGCGCCGCAGCGCCTGGACAAAGCCCGAACCCCGCTATCGCACCGGCGTGCTCGGCAAGTACGCCAGGCAGGTGAGCAGCAGCAGCCTGGGGGCGGTGACGGACCAGCCACCGGAATGATCAGCGGCCATCAAGCCAGGCTTCAGAAATGCGCAAGAGGCGCAACCTGATGCACACCTGCCCTGCCGACGCCGGGGACCCGCTGCTGACCACAGCAGGCTGAATCGCTGTGCAGTCCTCGCTTCTGGACTTCAAATGGTATCTGCTATAGCAGGAATTGCCGCTTCCCTACCTGAGGAAACGGGTCTAGATCAGAGGTGTAGCCGCCCTGAAGCCATGCGAAGCCAATCAAATGCAGGTCCCTTCCTGCGACCTGTGCGGGTCACGATCACGATTCCTTACAACGCCTATCAAGCCCTGATCGAGCGCAGCAATCAACAGGGACGTTCCCTGTCCAATCTGGCCGCCTATCTGCTGGAAACATCCCTTCAGGCCTTCCCTCCCCACGAGCACCAGCAGAGCCGTTCCGAGGCCATGGACGGCTTCCAGCGACGCTCCTGAGGGCAGCGCTCCCGACCTCTACTCCGGCCGGGATTCGCGCAGCAACTGGGACGGCTTGACGTGAAAGCGCTGCTGGAAATCCACACTGAACAGGCCAAGGGAACGGTACCCACACTCCTTGGCGATGCTGCCGACGCTGTCGGTGGCCGTGGGATTCTCCAGCCGCCGCCTGGCCAGGTCGAGACGCTGATTCTTGATCCACTGGGTGGCACCGCAGCCCATGCGCTCGGCGAAGGCATACTGCAGGGCCCGGCGTGAATAATGGCTCCTGGACTCCAGGACGGTCAGCGTCAACGGACTTCCGAGATTCTGCTTGATGTAATCAATCAATTCATCGAAGGCATCCCGACCCTGCCGCTGACGGTGCCGCAGCCGGTCGAGGGATTTCTCTTCGCGCAGATCCGGCAGCAGCATCGCCGCCATCAGCCGGTGAATCTGGTCGTCAAGCTGCAGGGATTCGAGCAGGACCCGCCCGTAGCAGGCGAGCTGGCCGGCCATGTCCATCGTTTGCCGTAGGGCCGACAGCAGCGACGGGGCGGAAGGATTCTCCGGCGGGCTCCAGCCATGGGCCTGGTCGAGGATGTCTGCCCAGCCCGCCGGTTGCTGGTGGTAGCCCCCCATGCTCAGGGCCACCTGCAGGAGTTGCTCATCGGAAAGGGCGAAGGCCACGGCGGAGGAGAGGGAGCTCTCCATCGTGCAAGGGGCTTTGGCCATGAGCAGACAGCAACCGATGCCACAGTGCCAGGTGCGGCAGGCCTGCCGCAGGCGCTGTTCGCCGCCATAGCCCAGCACGGCGATGCGGTCGCGACGATCGCTGAAGGCGGCGCGCATCGGCTTGGCCGTCCAGGCGGTGGCCACCATCGATCCAAGATGAAGATTGGCGCCATAGAACCACCAGTTGGCGGCGGATTCGAGGGGTTGCAACTCCATCAGGGGCAAGGCCTCCTGCAACAAGGACGCACAGGCCCGTGGGTCCTCGCTGAGGTGCAACTGGCGCAGCAGAGGATTCGAGAAGCGAGCAGCTTGTGGATGCCGCAGATTGGGGAAATTGGCCTCGCTGCCCATCAGACGACCCACCCCCCTCTCCCGCTTGTTAATCATTCTATCACAATTCAAGCTGGCTTGAAGAAATGGCTCTATGTGAGCACAGATAATGCAATCACAAGGCTTCTGGATACCAAGTGGTGGTGATTGCGAAAGACGGGTATCAGCGTGATTGCCGGATAGGAGGCCAGACCTGAAGATCCCCTAAGAGCCATTCCGTCAGTTTGGAAGAGATCGAAGCCGATGGAGGAAAGGTCAGCCAATGCGATGTGCTCCAGCATCAGAACGGCTGCTGGAGCAACCACGTCTCGGGGAGCAAAGATGTTGAGCAGCTAGAGTGGTTGATCCAACCTTCATCGCCACTCTGCGGATGGAAGAATCCAGTGATGCAGAGTCCCTGCCTGTGCCATCCCCTGCGTCCTCTGCCGATGAAGGTCCATCTTCGGGGGCGAAGGGGGAGAATGAAGCAGGTGTTACAGAGTCATTGATGCATCTGATCGGCATCGGCGCCTCTGCCGGTGGGCTGGAGGCCCTGCAGTTGTTGCTGGCCAGCCTCGACGTCGGTGGCCATGTGGCCTACGTGGTGGCCCAGCACCTGGCCCCCGACCACGGCAGCCTGATGGTCGATCTGCTCGCCAGAGTCACGTCGCTGCAGGTGCTCAAGGCGGTGGAGGGGGCTGAGTTGCTCCCCGGCACCATCACCGTCTGTCCACCCAATCACGACATCCGCATGCAGGGGAACCGGGTGGCCTTGGTGGATCCCGAACCGCGCTTCGGCCCCAGTCCCAGCATCGATCGCCTGTTTGAGTCGATCGCCGAGCACTGGGCGGAGCGGGGCGCGGCCGTGGTGCTGTCGGGCACCGGTTCCGATGGGGCCCGGGGTATGAGGGCCATTCGGGCCGCCGGCGGCCTCACCATCGCCCAGACCCCCGAGAGCGCCCGCTTTGATGGCATGCCCAGGGCCGCCATCGCCATGGGTGGGGCCGACCTCATCCTCGACCCGGCCGCCATCGGCAAGCACCTCTGTGAATTGATCCATTCAGGTGACGACTGGGTGGAGCGCAACCTGCCGGAGCCGCAAGTGGTGAACGTCAGCAGCGCCCTGGAGCTGCTGAAGCACCACAGCGGCATCGACTTCAGCCAGTACAAGCACTCGACGCTGCAGCGGCAGCTGTCGCGGCGCATGGCCCTGCGCCAGATGGACACGATGGAGGAGTACCTGCAGCTGTTGTCGACCGACTGCAGTGAGTCCTCCGCCCTGGTCCAGAACCTGCTGGTCACTGTCACGTCCTTCTTCCGCGACCCCGACTCGTTCGCGGTCCTGGGGGAGTTGCTGCGGGCCTATGTGGCGCAGCGCACGCGCCGGGATCGCCTCAGGGTGTGGGTGCCGGGCTGTGCCACCGGCGAAGAGGTCTACTCCATCGGCATGCTGATCAGTGAGGTGCTCGACCATCCCCAGGAACTGACGAATCACCTCAAGATCTTCGGCACTGATCTCGATGAGGAAAGCCTCACGCTGGCGCGCCGGGCCACCTACCCCTCGACCACCATCATGGCGATCCCGGAGGCCATGCGGGAGCGCTTCGTCGTCCGCCACAACGGCGAGATGCAGATCAGCGAAGCCCTGCGCAATTGCGTCGTCTTCGCGCGTCACAACGTCGGGATCGATCCCCCCTTCCCACGGCTGGATCTGATCTGCAGCCGCAACACCCTCATCTACTTCACCCAACCGCTCCAGGACCGGGTGCTGGGCCTGTTCCGCTTCGGTCTGCTTCCCTCCGGGCTGCTGTTCCTGGGGCGGACCGAATCCCTTGGCAACCGGACCGAAGGGTTCGCTGTGGCCAATGCCGAGCACCGGATCTTTCGTCGCACCGGGGACAACCAGCCCAGTCGCTTTTCCGCGTTCCCCAAGGCCCCCCAGCGCCCCCACCAGCTGTTCAGTCCGGTCGGCCGCATCTCGATCGTGCGGGAAACCGTGGTGGAGGAGCACGTCGCCACCCTCGAAGCCCTGGTGCGCAACACCTGTCCCCCCTGCGTGGTCCTTGATGAAGCCCACGAACTGGTGGAGGTGATCGGCGATGTCAGCCCCTACTGCCGGCTGCCGGAAGGACGGATCTCCAGTGCCGCCACCACCTTCCTGCTGCCTGTTCTGCAGGCCGAAGCCCGCGCCCTGCTGCTGATCGTCCGGGCCGATCTCCAACCAGTGCGCAGCCGGGTGCTGCACCTGCCCGAATTCAGCCTGAGCCTGCAGCTGGAGGCACGGCCCCTGGACGTCAACGAGCGACGGCTGACGCTGCTGAGTTTTCTGCTGGAGCCGGCCGAAGGACTGGAGCCCGCCAGCGGCGGCGAGCCGGTGATCCGGGCCCCGGATTTCGACCAGCAGATCGCCCGGCTGGAAAAGGAACTGCTCGCCAGCCACGACACCCTGCGGCGCTCGATGGCCGACCTGGAGGGGGCCAACGAAGAACTGGAAGCCTCCGCCGAGGAACTGCAGGCCTCCTCCGAGGAACTGCAGTCGTCCAATGAGGAGCTCGAATCCTCCAACGAGGAACTGCAGGCCACCAACGAGGAGCTGGCCACCCTCAACCAGCAGTTGCGGTTCAGGACAAATGACCTGCAGCAGCTCAGTTCCGACCTGGAGAACATCCAGCGCTCCTTGAATCAGGGGATGGTGATCGTCGATCGGGACCTGCGGATCACCCGCTATACCCCCCTGGCGGTGCGCGTCTTCGCCCTGGTGGAGGGGGACATCGGCCAGCCCCTGCTCGGCATCCCCACCACGGTGGCCCTGCCCGGTCTGCGGGCGGCTCTGGGGGAGGTACTGGCCGGCGCCTCACGGCGCAGCATCGAGGCCGTGAACGAGGACATTGCCTACCTGGCCCAGGTGTTGCCCTACCAGGAACTGGAAGGCAAGCGGCGCGGGGCGATCGTCACCCTCACCGACGTGTCGGAACTGCTGGCCCTGCGCACGGCCGCCGAGGCCTCCCTGGATTCCTTCTCCAGCCTCACCGATGCCCTCGATGAGGCGGTCTGGAAGCGGGACGACACCCTGCATCGCCTTCTTTATGCCAGCAAACGCATTCTGCCCCTGACGGGCTGGAGCCCGGCCGAGCTGTTCGCCCATTCGGAACTGCTCGATGACGCCATCGACCCGACCGACCGGGAGCGGGTCTGGGCCAGCCGCGACCTGAAGCAGGGCGGCTGGTCGGTGGAATACCTGATCATCCGCCGCGATGGCCAGCGCCGCTGGATGAAGGAGAACGCCCGGGTGCTCACCGAAGGCATGGATCGCTACGTGGTCGGCACCCTGGCCGACGTGACGGAGCAGCGCCAGGTGAAGAAGCACGATCAGGATTTCAGCGATCTCTTCTCGACCCTGATCCGCAGCCCCAGCTTCGCCCTGGCGGTGTTCGATGCCCAGCAGCGGGTGGTGATGGTGAACGGCAGCCTCTGCGAACGCCTCGGCTTCGACCGGGCCAGCCTGGTGGGATCGCCGGCGTCCCTCTTCTGCACCCTGCCGGAGCCGGTGTGGGCGGACTCGGGCAGCGACGTCTCCACCGCAGAGCCGGAGATGCGCAGCGAGAGCCTCAGCCTGCGGCACCGGGATGGCCGCACGCTGCAGACAGCGGCCGAACTCTGGCGCCTGCCGTCTTCGGTGGGGATCGGTGCCCTGCTGGTGGTGCTGCCGACGCCTCAGCCCTGATCGGGCCGCAGCAGAGCCCGCAGGCGGCGGGCCAGGGCCTCCAGCGGCTCGCCCTCGGGCGGACAGCTGCTGCGCAGGCCCGTGGCCCCATCCATCCAGACCGGATGGCTCCCCTGCCACAGCAGCGGTTGGTCGTCCCGGTGGCACCAGGCGAGGGTGAGGTTGAGCGCCGCGCCGCTGCGGTAGATCTCCAGCTCCAGATCCTCCGCCGGGAGCCGCTCCCCTTCGGGCGTTCGGGCCTCCAGGCGCAGGCAGAGGTCGAGGTTGTCCCCCGCCTCGTCCGCCGCCGCCCCAGCGGCGGCGGTGTCGGGAAGCACCACCGCATGGCGCAGGGGCTTGCGGCAGAGGTCGGCCGCTGCCGCCACCAGCCGGCTCAGGTCGGTGTTGGCGCTGCCGATCAGGGCCTCAGGCGACGGCATCGATCGCCATCAGCTCCAGGACCAGGGGGCCGGCCCGGAAGCCGGGATTGTCGGTGCCGTCGTCGCCGAACTTCGAGTGCAGGATCTGCAGGCGAGTGATGTGCGCGGCGTCGAAGCGCAGCGGCAGGCCCAGGGGCAGGGCGTCGATCGGCTTGGCCCGGATGGAGGGACGCAGCTGAGCAAAGGGAATCCGCAGCCGGCAGGGCCCATCGGCAGCGGTGGCGAAATTCGCCACCCAGCGAACCCCACCGGGAATCAGTTCGGTGAGGCCCGCCACCCCATCGGCGCAGGCGACGGCCAGCTTGTAGTGGCGGCCATCCCCCTGCAGCTCCAGTTCGAAGGCGGCTTGACCCGAGAGATCCAGGGGCGGTGAGAACACCGGCGAGCGGCAGCTGACGAAGCCACCACCCTGCTCCACCACTTCCGCCTCCAGCCGCAGCCCACGGCTGCTGACCGTGCAGCTGCCGCTGCTGCGGCCGCCCATCACGGTGTCGTTGAGGGCATGCCAGCCGCTGAAACCATCGCCACTCACCACCTGCATGGTCGCTTCAGCGGGGGGGAAGGTCGGCGGCGGCGGCGGCATCGGCGAGGATCACCACCTCGGAGGCCGGCCGCACCAACCGGGCGGGGGTGCGGCCGGCGGGTTCACTCGGATCCAGCAGCCGGGCGAGCGCCTGGCGTTTGCCGGCGCCGCTGACCAGAAAGATCACCCGGCGGGCGGCCGAAAGCACCGGGGCCGTGAGGGTGATGCGGGGCAGCCCCTTGCCTTCGCCGATGGTGACGGCGCGGTCACTCACGCCGGGGGCCGCCGTGCCGGGAAACAGGGAGGCCGTATGGCCGTCGTTGCCGAGGCCCAGCAGGATCACATCGAAGCGGGGCAGCTGGCCGGGGCAGATCAGCGCCAGCTCCGCCGCATAGGCCAGGGCGCTGGCCTCCGGATTGGGGCGGTCGGTGGGAACCGGATGGAAGCGGGCCCGGCTGGCGGGCGGCTGGGCCAGCAGGGTTTCCCGCAGCATGCGGGCGTTGCTGGAGGGGTCGTCGGCGGGCACCCAGCGCTCATCCCCCAGGAGCACATCGACCCGCTCCCAGGGCAGGTGTTCGAGGGCCAGACGGCCGTAGGCCGCCCGGGGGGTTTCGCCACCGGCCAGGGCAATCTGGGCCCGGTCCCGCTCGGCCAGGGCCAGGTCGATGCCGGCGGCGATCTGTTCGGCCGCCTGGCGGGACAGCTCCTCGGGGCTGGCCGCGACGATCAGGTGGTAACGGGTGCTGGGTTCGGTCAATCGAGCCATTCGGTATGGAACGCGCCGGGGCGGTCCGTGCGTTCATAAGTATGGGAGCCGAAGCAGTCCCGCATCGCCTGCACCAGGTTCTGGGGCAGACGGCCGCTGCGGTAGCTGTCGATGTAGTCGAGGGTGCTGCTGAGGCAGGGCACGGGGATGCCGGCCAGGGCCGCTCCGGCCACCACCTGGCGCAGGCCGTCGAGGCGCTGGTTGACCTGGGCGGCGAACCAGGGATCCAGCATCAGGTTGGGCAGGGAGGGATTGGCGCCGTAGGCGTCCTGGATGCGTTGCAGCAGCCGGGCCCGGATGATGCAGCCCCCCTTCCAGATCTGGCCGATGGCCGAGAAGTCGAGGTTGTAGTCGTGGAGCTTCGAGGCCTCCTGCAGCAGGGCCATGCCCTGGCCGTAGCTGGCGATGCAGGCCAGGATGCAGGCGTCCCGCAGCGGCGCCATGCCGGTGGCCGGCTCCCCCAGGGGGAAGCTGTGGGGGGCGGGCCCATGCAGCACCGATTCGGCCGCCAGGCGCTCGCTGAGCAGGGAGCTCAGCACCCGGGCGTTGAGGGCGGCGTAGATGGTGGGGACAGGCACCCCCATCTCCAGGGCGCTGACCACGGTCCACAGGCCGGTGCCCTTCTGGCCGGCGGCATCGACGATCAGCTCCACCAGATCACCACCGCTTTCGGGATCCTTGGTGCGCAGGCACACCTCGGTGATCTCCACCAGGAAGGAGGCGAGCTCTTCGGTCTGGTTCCAGCCCCCCAGCACGTCGGCCATGGCGTCGCCATCGAGGCCGCCGATGCGCTTCATCAGGTCGTAGGCCTCGGCCAGGATCTGCTCGATGCCGTACTCGATGCCGTTGTGGACGGTCTTGACGAAGTGGCCGGCGCCGCCGGGGCCGATGTAGGTGACGCAGGGCCCGTCCTCCACCTGGGCAGCCATCTTGGTCACCAGGCTTTCGATGGCGTCATAGGCCGCCTTGGTGCCGCCGGGCATCATGCTCGGCCCCTCCAGGGCCCCCTTGGCGCCACCGGAGACGCCCATACCGATGTAGCCGAAGCTCTTGCTCTCCAGCTCAGCCGCCCGCCGCTCGGTGTCGGTGTAGAGGGAGTTGCCGCCGTCGATCAGCAGATCACCTTCCTCCAGCAGGGGCGAGATGCTGGCGATGGTGGCGTCCACCGGGCCACCCGCCTTCACCATCATCAGGATGCGACGGGGCCGCTCCAGGGCCGCCACGAACTCTTCCAGGGTGGCAGCGCCGACGATGTCCTTGCCGGCACCGCGTCCGGCCAGGAAGTCCTCAGTCTTGGCGTAGGTCCGGTTGTAGACGACGCTCGAGAACCCGTTTCTCTCAGCGTTGAGGACCAGATTCTCACCCATCACGCCAAGGCCGATGAGTCCGAAATGCGCCTTGCCCATAGGACCGAGGTTCCTTGATTCGTTGGCAGTGTGGCCAGCGGTCGGCGGCTCGTCGGTCTCCTGGGGAGGGATGTCAGCAACTGCTGGCCCAGCCCTCCCCCCGAAGCGGACGTCAGATGACCGTGCCGTCGGCGATCGTGCCGTTTTTCACCACCACGACGATGCCGTTGCGGATGTAGAAGTTCAGCTCCGGCCGGTCGGCCTCCTCCACCCGATCCTTGTTGACGATCGTGACGTCGCTGCCGATGCGCACGTTCTTGTCGAGGATGGCCCCCTTGACCGTGGTGCCGCGTCCCACGCCGATCGGGGTGCCGCCCCGCTCACGCAGCACCAGCCTTTCCTCCGACGACTCGAAGAAGTCGGCACCCATCACCAGGGTGTCCTGGAGCACCACCTCGTCTTCCACCCGGGAGCGGACTCCCAGGACGCAGTGGTGAATGCTGCAGGCCTTGAGCAGGGAGCCTTCGCCAATGATCGACTGGGTGACCTGGGCGTCCTGCAGCTTGCTGGGGGGCAGATAGCGCGGCCGGGTATAGATGGGGAACTTCTCGTCATAGAAGGAGAAGGCCGGGTTGGGCTGCTCCGTGAGGGCCAGGTTGGCCTCGTAGAACGCCCCGATCGTGCCGATGTCCTCCCAATAGTCGTCGAACAGGAAGGTCTGCAGATGGTCGCCTTCGCGCAGGGAGGTGGGGATGATCTCCTTGCCGAAATCCGTCGACTCCGGATTGCTGGCCAGCAGGTTGAACAGGGTGTTGCGGTTGAAGACGTAGATCCCCATCGACGCCAGGAAGGGCCGCTTGATGGCTTCCTCGGCGGAGAGGCCGAGGCTCTCGGTGTTGACCCGCATCGCCTCGAGGGCGTCCCCGGTGGGCTTCTCGCTGAATTCCTGGATGCGGCCGTCGGAGGAGGTCCGCATCAGGCCGAAGCCTTCGGCCTGGGCCCCATCCACCGGCAGGGCACCGACGGTCAGGTCGGCGCCGCAGTCGATGTGGTGCTGGACGAACTTGCTGTAGTCCATCCGGTAGAGCTGGTCACCGGAGAGGATCAGGTAGTGGTCAACGTCCCACTCCTGGAACAGCCACTGGTACTTGCGCACCGCATCGGCGGTGCCTTCGAACCAGCTGGGGCTGTCGGGGGTCTGCTGGGCGGCCAGCACCTCGACGAACCCCTGGCCGAAGCCGGCCGAGAGGTTGTAGCTCATCGTCAGGTGACGGTTGAGCGAGGCACTGTTGAACTGCGTCAGCACGTAGATCTTGTTGATCTCCGAGTTGATGCAGTTGCTGATGGGAATATCGATCAGGCGGTACTTGCCCGCGAGGGGCACGGCGGGCTTGGCCCGCATCTTGGTAAGGGGATAGAGACGCGTTCCCGCTCCGCCTCCCAGAATGATGGCCAGAACGCGTTTCATGAGCCCAGTCCTCGGTCCTTGGCTGGCCAGACCGTACTGGAGCGTGGTGACGCGGAGCGCGCCGCGGCGGCAACTCGGTTCATGTTCCGTTGCAGTGGTGGATGGGGCTGGGTCAGGGTGATCCCGGGGACGGGGGCTCAGGCCTCCGGTGGGTCGTCGTGAAGCTCGAACAGATCCCGCAACACCCCCATCGAGGCCAGGCGCTGCTGGCGCGGCTGGGGGGCCCGCAGCTTGGTGACCGGGGTGTGGAGGATCTTGTTGATGATCCCCTTGCTGAGGGCTTCAACCACCTTCCTCTCCCGGGCGGAGAGGTCGGGGCCCATGCGACTCAGGGCCTTCTGGAGCTCCTGTTCGCGGATGTCCTCCAGCTGGAGGCGCAGGCGGTTGACCAGGGGCACCGCCTCGAGGCCGTCCCACCACTCCAGGAACAGGCGTGACTCCTCGGCCAGGAGCCCCTCGGCCTCGGCGGCCATCTCCCGGCGGGCCTCCTGGTTGCGGGCGACCACCTCCTGAAGATCGTCGACATCGAAACTGTCGACTCCCGGCAGCTCGGCCGCATCCGCGCTGATGTTGCGGGGCACGCCGATATCGATGAGCATCAGGCTGGAGCGGCGATTCAGCCCCTCCAGCCGGCGGGCCGTGATGATCGGCTCCTCTGCGCCGGTGCTGGTGAACACCAGCGAGCAGGTGCTCAGACAGTGGTCGAGGTCGTCCAGGGGACGGCACTGCACCGGCAGGGTGGGGAAATCGGCCGCCAGGGCCTCGGCACGGGAGACGGTGCGGTTGAGCACCACCACACCCCGGCAACCCTTGGCCTGCAGGTGCTGCAGCAGCAGGCGGGCCATGCGGCCGGCCCCCACCACCGCCACCTGTTCCTGGTCGAGGGGCACCAGCTCGTCCCGCCCGCGAGCCTGGCCCACCTTGAGCTGGGCCAGCTCGACGGCCGCTGAGCTGATCGAGACCGCCCCGGTGCCCAGGTTGGTTTCGGTGCGGACCCGCTTGCCGGTGCTCACCGCCTGGTTGAGCAGGCGGTTGAGGATCGGCCCCACGGAGCGGTGCTCCTGGCCCAGCCGCACCATCTTCTTCACCTGGGAGAGGATCTGACCCTCGCCCAGCACCAGGCTGTCGAGCCCGGCGGCCACCCGCAACAGGTGGCCCACCGCCTCCTCGTGGTGGTAGGTGAACAGGTGCGGGCGCAACTCCTCCACCGCCAGCCCGGACTGCTGGCTGAGGAAGTCGCCGACGGCGCTGATGCCCCGTTCGGGATGGCGCAGGAGGGTGTAGATCTCCAGCCGATTGCAGGTGCTCAGGATCGAGGCCTCGATCACCTGCTCATCCGCCCGCAGCCTCTGGAGGGAGTCCTCCATGGTCTGCTCGGGGATGCTCAGGCGCTCGCGGATTTCCACCGGAGCCGTGCGATGGCTCAGACCGACGACGGCGATGTGCATGGAGGCGGGCTCCGGGGTCCGGGCTCTGGTGGATTCAGCGCAGGGCGATGCTCTTGGCGCCCTCCTTGATGTGCACCGTATCGGTGAAGCGGGCACTGCGGTCGAGGGTGCTGATGATCAGGCTGCTGGTGCGGGTGCAGTCGGCCTCGAAGACCACGCCGTTGAACAGCAGGCCGGGGGTGATGCCGCTGCCGGCGAAGACCACGTTCTCGCCGGAGGCGAGCTCCTCGGCCTCATAGACCTTGTCGACGTCGGTGATGCCCATCTCGTTGAGGCGGGCGATGTTGCCCTCCTTGGTGTAGTCGGCCCACTCGCTGGTCTGGGCGATGGCGGGGTCATACACCAGCTGGCCCTGGAAGTGGCCGCCGAGGGCCCGCAGGGCGGCGGCGGAGATCACACCTTCTGGGGCGGCGCCGATGCCCATCAGGCAGTGGGTGCCGGTGCCGGCGAAGCCGCAGGCGATGGCGGCCTGAACGTCACCGTCGCTGATCGGCTTGACCCGGGCGCCGGTGGCGCGGATCTCGGCGATCAGGCCCTTGTGGCGGGCGCGGTCCATCACCACGATGGTGAGGTCGCTGGCGGGGATGCCGAGGCACTCGCTCAGGATGGCGATGTTCTCGGTGGCACTCTTGCGGATGTCCACCTTGCCCTTGGCGGCCGGCGGCGCCGCCAGCTTCTTCATATAGAAGTCGGGGGCATAGAAGAGGCCTCCGCGGTCGCTGGCGGCCAGTACGGCCATCGAGCCGTCCTGGGCATTGGCGCAGAGGTTGGTGCCTTCGCAGGGGTCGACGGCGAAATCGACGCCGGGGCCGGTGCCGCTGCCCACTTCCTCGCCGATGTAAAGCATGGGGGCCTCATCCCGCTCGCCCTCGCCGATGACGATGCGGCCCTGCATGGCGATGCTGCCCATGCGGGTGCGCATCGCCTCCACAGCAGCGGCATCGGCTTCGTCCTTCTTGCCGAGCCCGGTCAGGCGGGCAGAGGCGATGGCGGCCTGCTCGACGACTTCGAGCAGTTCCTGGATGAGAGTGCGATCCACAACGGTCCGGCGGGGGGAGGGGCCTCAACGAGGGGCCGGTACGCCGGAGGCGGACCGCAGGCAAAGCGGGGAAAGATCCAGCCGCTGCAAGGCCTCTCGGAGTCGAAGCGGGGCTATCGTATCAGCGCGCCCGGGAGCCCCCGGGAGCCCCACGGTGGGCCGCTCCTTACAATCCCTTCATTCTTCCGCTGCGGTGGCCGTCCATGAGCACCAAGCCCCTGGTGATCTCCCCGTCGATCCTTTCGGCCGACTTTTCCCGCCTCGGTGACGACGTCCGGGCCGTCGACGCCGCCGGCGCCGACTGGATCCATGTGGACGTGATGGATGGCCGCTTCGTGCCCAACATCACCATCGGGCCGTTGATCGTCGAGGCCCTGCGGCCGGTGACGACCAAGCCCCTGGACGTCCACCTGATGATCGTCGAGCCCGAACGTTATGTGGCTGATTTCGCCAAGGCCGGCGCCGACATCATCAGCGTCCAGGTGGAGGCCTGCCCCCACCTGCACCGCAACCTGAGCCAGATCAAGGACCTGGGCAAGATGGCCGGCGCCGTGCTCAACCCCAGCACCCCCCTCGACACCCTCGAGTACTGCCTGGAGCTCTGTGATCTGGTGCTGATCATGAGCGTCAACCCCGGCTTCGGCGGCCAGAGCTTCATCCCCTCCCAGGTGGAGAAGATCCGCCAGCTGCGTCGCCTCTGTGACGAGCGCGGCCTGGATCCCTGGATCGAAGTGGACGGAGGCGTCAAGGGCAGCAACGCCTGGCAGGTGATTGAGGCAGGTGCCAACGCGATCGTCAGCGGCTCGGGGGTCTTCGGCCACGCCGACTACGCCGAGGCCATCACCGGCATCCGCAACAGCCGCCGCCCCGAACCGGCCCTGGTCTGAAACACCCCCTCGGGCGGGCCCAGACCTCTCAGGGCAACGGCCCTGCCAGGGTTCTGGGTCCGTAGAAGCGAGGCAACGGATATGGAAGGGGTCCGAAGCGGGCAAAGGCCAGCCGCAGCGCCGGCCTCCCAGCGCGAAGGATCTCCACCGTTCCCAGGGACTCCACGGTGCCCATCCAGGGCACCCAGGAGTCCGGAACAAGTGGCTTGCCAGGCTCTTCAAGCCCGAACACCACGCCGGTGGTGCCCCGGAAGCCATCGGGCGGCTGCCACCAGGCAAAGCCCCTGGCGTCGGGGTTGAAGGTGGTGAACGCCACCCCATCGCTGCGACCCAGGGCAAGGGACAGGAAGCCCGGCAGGTCGTAGCGATTGGCGGCAATCAGCTCGGCCTCCTGGAGGGCCTTCCACAGGGGAGGGTGGCGTTGCAGACCCTGGCGCAGGCTGTCAGGGGGCATCAGCTGGGTCGACGTGTCCAGACCGGCCGGCAACCAATGGTCGAACACCCCCCACCGCACCTGGGTGGCCAGGGTCAGCAGCAACGGCGGCAGCACCAGGGCCGTGCCCCAGCCCCCCGCCACGATCCAGGGTCGAAGCCTGGGTCGTTGCAGGCCGGCCAGCCAGTCAGCAGCAAGGGGCAGCAGCAGCCACCAGGCCGGCACCAGCCAGCTGGCGAGCACGTGCATCCGCCCGGTCAGGGCCACGAACACCACCAGCTGCGGCAGCACCAGCCACCTCAGCAGCTGCCTGGCGGCGACGGCCCGATCCCGTTCTGATCGGGGCAACAGAGCCAGCAACAGAACGACGCCGAGCGTCGGGAAAAGCAGCACCAGCTGGGAGAGCAGAAACAGGGGAGGCGCGGCCAGTGAATAACCGACCCCGGCATCGGTCCGTCCGCCCTGGAACAGAAAGGAGACCCAGCCATGGTTGACGTTCCAGAGCCACAGGGGCGCCGACACGATCAGCCAGACCAGCCACCCCATGGCGGGCCAGGGAGTGCGGTAAAGGTCCTGCCGATGGGCAGATCCAAGGCACCATCCCAGCAGGGAGAGCAGCACCAGGAAGGCGTGGTACTTCCCCAGGGTGACAAGGCCCAGAATCAGGCCAAGGCCGATGGCCTCCGCCGGCGTGCCGGGAATCACCTTCGGGTGTCGGGACAACCACCAGAGCAGGAAGGCCAGGGCCAGCAGCAGGGGGCTGTCCGGCAGCAGCAGCACGCCTCCGCAAAGCAGCAGAAGCGGACAGAAGCTGCCCAGCAGGGCACTCACCAGGGCGGCCCGCTGGCCGAACCAGCGCTTCGTCGCCTCAGCCAGCAGGGCGAGGGCGAGGGTGTAGCTCAGCAGGGAGGGGATCCTCAGGGCGAGGATCGATCCCCCCAAGCGCTGGCCTGCCCAGGCCCAGAGCCCCACCGCGGCGGGATGGTCGAAGTAGCTCAGGGCCGGATTCTGGCCGTAGAAGGTGTAGTAGGCCTCGTCGTAGCCCGGCGGCAGGATGGCGGAGAGTGCCAGCCTCAGCGCCAGTCCTGCCAGCAGGACCAGGGGGATCCGGAACCGCGGTTCCGGTAACGCCCAACGCCAGGCAGGCCCCGTTTTAGTCACCCAGGAACCAGCCGTAGCTGTGCAGACCGATGCCCAGCAGGTTCACGCCGATGTAGCAGACGGCGATCACCACCAGGCCGGCGGAGGCCACGATCGCCGGACGACGCCCCTGCCAGCCGCGGATCAGGCGGGTGTGCAGGTAGGCGGCATACACCAGCCAGCAGATCAGGGCCCAGGTTTCCTTGGGATCCCAGCTCCACCAGCTGCCCCAGGCCTCATTCGCCCAGACCGCTCCGCTCACCAGGCCCACGGAGAGCAGCAGGAAACCCACCGTGATCGTGCGGTAGCTGAGGCTGTCGAGCTGTTCGCTGATGCGGAAGCTGCTGCTGCTCAGGGCCATGGCGCCGGGTCCGTCGCTGGCCAGCTGGGCCTGGCGGTAGCCGCCGCTGCCGATCGAGCTGCCGCGCAGCTCCAGATCCTGATTACGGTCGACGAACAGCACGGCCACCGACAGCAGGGAGCCCACCAGCAGGGCGGCATAGCTGACCATGATCACGCTGACATGCATGACCAGCCAGCTGGAGCGCAGGGCCGGCACCAGGGGCGAGGCCTCCTGGAGCCGATCCGGCAGGGCGAAGCTGGCGAAGGCCACGCAGCCCAGGCCCATCGGCGTGGCCGCCGCCGCCACCAGGGGGTTGGGCCAGCTGCGCTCCACCAGCAGCTGGGTGAGGGTGCAGGCCCAGGCCAGGAAACAGAGTGATTCGTAGAGGTTGCTGATCGGGAAGTGGCCCGATTCCCACCAGCGCAACACCAGCTGGGCCGTGAGGCAGAGGTTGGCGGAGGCCACCAGGATTCTCACCACCGGGTTGCTGTGGCCGCCACTGACGGACCAGAAGGCGATGGGCAGGACCAGCAGCAGCAGGGCGAAAGCCGCCAGACCAAGACCGATGACCGGATCGTTCACCAAGGAGCGCAGCGAAACCGATCTACTCTGCCGTGTCGTCCGGCGGCTGGGGCCTCAGCGGCTCGCCTGTCGCAGCAACCAGAGACCGCCGGCCAGACCGATGAACACGGGCAACCAGGCCGCCATGAAGGGCATCAGGGTGCCCGTGATGCCCAGGGAGCTGAAGATGAAGGACATCAGGTAATACCCGAAGATCAGCAGCACGCTGATGCCGAACCCCTGGCTGCGGCTGGTGCGCGAGTTGGGGCGGACCCCCAGGCTGCTGCCGATCAGTCCGAACACCAGGCAGATGGCCGGGAAGGCGAACTTCTCCTGGATCCGCACGCGCAGGCGTCGGGCTTCCTTGGTGTTGTTGGCCTCCAGCAGCAGCCGCTCGGCCGTGAGCGCCTGACCCACGGTCATGGTGCTGGCATCGGTGGGCAGCTGGGCCACCTCGATCGGATCCCGGGTGAAGGGGTAGAGGTAGCGATCGAAACTGGCGGAGGTGGTGGTGCCGGTAGCAATGTCGATGTTGGTGATGCGGCCCTTGTTGAACTCCCACATGCCCTGCTCCTCATTCCATTTGCCGGTGAGGGCGGTGAGCATCTGGCGGTAGCCGTGGCGGGAGAAGTCCAGCAGGGTGACATCCAGCATCACCCCCTTGCGGAACTGGCGGGCATGGAAGATGTGGGTCAGCCACTTCACCGAATCTCCGTTCGCCAACTTGACGTCGGTGAAGCGCGAATAGAGAGCGTTGTCGCTTTGCTCGGTGGCGATGGCCTTGCCGAGTGCCCGTTCCAGGCTGTTGGTGGCCTCCAGGTTCGCCCGCGGCACGATCGCGTCGTTGAACACGAAGGTCAGCAGGGTCATGACCAGGGCCAGGGCCATGGCCGGCAGCACCATGCGCCGGGTGCTCACGCCCACGCTGCGCAGGGCGGTCAGTTCGCTGCTCCCGGACAGGCGGCTGTAGGCCAGCAGGGTGGCCATCAGGGTGGCCATCGGGAACGAGAGCACCAGGAAGGAGGGCAGGCGCAGCAGCAGCACCTTCATTGCCGCCAGCACCGGCAGGCCGGATTCGGCGACCCGCCGCACCAGCTCGAACACGGCACCCACCGACAGGGAGACGGCGGTGAAGGCGGCGATGCCGAACAGCAGGGGGCCCAGCAGCTCCTGCAGCAACCAGCGATCCAGCAGGGGCAGGTCCCGCCAGCGCGGGGTTCGCTGCCAGTCCCGCAGCCGCTCGCGGCTGGGCAGCTGCAGCCAGGTGGGGCGCTTTTCCAGCAGAGCTCCCTTCAAAGCTGAAAGCCCTCGCCGAGGTAGTGACGCCGCACCAAAGGATCGTTGGCCACGGACAGGGAAGGACCGGACGCCAGAATCCTGCCATCGGCAAGGATGTAGGCCCGGTCGGTGATCGCCAGGGTCTCCCTCACGTTGTGGTCGGTGATCAGCACCCCCATCCGGCGATGGCGCAGGGTGTCGATCAGGGCCTGGAGGTCGGCCACGGCCATGGGATCCACCCCGGCGAAGGGTTCATCGAGCAGCAGGTAGCGGGGACCCTGGTTCCCCACCGCCAGGGCCCTGGCCACCTCGCACCGGCGCCGTTCGCCACCAGAGAGCTGGTAGCCGCGGCGGTGCTGAAAGCTACCCAGATGGAAGTCGGCGATCAGCTCATCGAGCCGCTGTCGACGCACGGCCGGATCCGAACCGCTTTCCTGGAGTGCCAGCATCAGGTTGTCGCGAACACTGAGCTGGCGGAACACACTCGCCTCCTGGGGGAGGTAGCCGATGCCCAGCCTGGCGCGGCGGGGCATCGGCAGGTGGGCGACGGAATCCCCATCCAGGAGCACCTCGCCGCAGTCGGGCCTGAGCAGCCCGGTGATCAGGTTGAAGGTGGTGGTCTTGCCGGCCCCATTCGGACCCAGGAGCCCCACCACCTCACCGGGATGGAGATCTAGGCTCACATCGCTCACCAAGGGACGGCCTGCGAGGGTGATGGCCACCCTCTCCAGTACCAGGCTCACGGCTTGGAGATGGCAGGCTTGGGGCTGCCCTGCTGCTGCAGACGGAACTTGCTGAAGACCTGCTTGCCGGCCGGTGGTTCCGCCACCATGCGTTCGCTGTCCAGCAGATACACCAGCCGCTCGGCCCGCAGGCGCTGGCCGTCCGTGTCGATTACGTCGACGTCGCCGGTGAGCACCAGGCGGCCTTCATTGCTGAAGTACTGGGCCTGGCGCGAGGTGGCCGTCATGCCGCGGTCGGCATAGACGATGCGCACGTTTCCCGTGGCGGTGACGATGCCGTTCTGGTTGTCAGCCTGCTGCTGGTCGGATTCGATCGTGACCATGCCCGTGGCGGCTGCTTTCGCCCTGGGGGCCTGGGCCGTGTCTGCCGGTGCCTGGGCCGCGACAGGGCGCGTCGGAATCACCTGCAGGGCAGCGGCGGCAAGCCCCGCGGCGAGCACGAACAACAGGGGGCGAGGGGGCAGGGTCAAGGTGGAAAACGTGGAGGCCTTGAGTGTGCTCAATGTACCGGCGACGTGCCCGCGGCTCGCGCCAGTTCCAGGCGCGGCAGGGGCAAGGAGCGCAGATCGGCCTGCTGCTGCAGGGCGCTGAGGCGTTCGGCGGCCAGCTGGCGCAGGGGGGCCAGGGCCAGGCCGAGGGCTTCGTCGTCGCAGCGGCGCAGCCGGCCGAGGCCCTCCCCCATCAACACGGTGGCGCCCCGCCGGTTATCCCTCTCCAAGTGGAGTTCAGCCACGGCGATCTGGAGCAGGCCCTGCAGGACCGGTCGCATGGGCCCCTGGGTCTCGTGCCACAAGGCCTCGAAGCCATCGTGGCAGGCGTACCAGTCGGCGGCGTTGAAGTCGGCCACCGCCTGCTGCAGGCGTGGGTCGGCCTGCAGCAGGGTTTCCTCATCAGGGGAGGCAGGGCCGCCGCTCAACGCTTGGCGGGCTTCTTCACCGCCAGTTTGCGCAGCCGGATCGACTCGGGCGTGACCTCCAGCATCTCGTCGGGACCGATGTACTCCAGGGCCCGCTCCAGGGTCATCTGGATGGGGGACTGCAGGGTGTCGAGGACCTCGGCACCGGCTGAGCGGATGTTGGTGACCTGCTTGGCCTTGCAGACGTTGAGTTCCAGATCGGGCGGACGGTTGTGCTCGCCGACGATCATCCCCTTGTACACCTTGGTGCCGGGAGTGATGAAGAACTGGCCCCGGTCTTCCGCGCCCTTGAGGGCATAGAAGGTGGCGGTGCCTTCCTCGAAGGCGATCAGCACACCGTTGCGGCGGGCGTCGAAGTCCCCCTGCATGGGGCGGTAATCGAGGAAGGAGTGACTCATGATGCCTTCCCCGCGGGTGGCGCGGATGAAGTCTCCGCGGAAGCCGATCAGGCCCCTGGACGGCACCACGAACTCCAGCTGGGTGCGCCCATCGCTGGTGGCCTCCATGTTCTGCATTTCGCCCTTGCGGATGCCCAGCTTCTCGATGCAGCTGCCCACCGCCTCCTCGGGCACATCCATCACCAGGGTCTCGAACGGCTCATGGGGCGTGCCGTCGATGGTGCGGAAGATCACCTGGGGCTGGGACACCTGGAACTCGAAGCCCTCGCGGCGCATCGTCTCGATCAGGATGCCGAGGTGCAGTTCACCCCGTCCGCAGACGGAGAAGCGGTCGGGGGAGTCGGTGTCCTCGACCCGCAGGGCCACGTTGGTGAGCAGTTCCCGCTGCAGGCGATCGCGCAGCTGACGGCTGGTGACGAACTTGCCCTCCTTGCCGGCGAACGGCGAATCGTTGACCACGAAGGTCATCTGCAGGGTGGGTTCGTCCACCTTGATCAGCGGCAGGGCCTCGGGGTGATCGGGACAGGCGATCGTCTCGCCGATGTTGACCTCATCAAAACCGGCCACGGCCACCAGATCTCCGGCCCGGGCTTCGGGGATCTCCACCCGCTGCAGCCCCTGGAAGCCGAGCAGCTTGCTGATGCGACCGCGCTTGATGCTGCCGTCATCGCGAATCAGGGCGACGCTCTGGCCACCGACGATGGTGCCGTTGTGGACCCGGCCGATCATGATCCGGCCCAGGAAATCGGAGTAATCGAGGGTGGTCACCTGCAACTGCAGGGGTTTGGTTGGATCCCCCACCGGCGGCGGAACATGCCGAAGGATGGCATCAAACAGCGGCTTCATGTTGTCGCTTTCGGTGGCCATGTCGGGCTTGGCATACCCGGCCATGCCGCTACCGAACAGGTAGGTGAAATCGCACTGGTCGTCGTCGGCACCGAGCTCCAGGAACAGGTCCAGAACCTTGTCCACGGCCTGCTCGGGGTCAACCCTGGCCCGGTCAATCTTGTTGACGAAGACGATCGGCCGCAGACCCTTCTCCAGGGCCTTCTTGAGCACGAAACGGGTCTGGGGCATGGGGCCTTCGTTGGCGTCCACGATCAGCAGACAGCCGTCCACCATGCCGAGCACCCGCTCCACCTCACCGCCGAAATCGGAGTGACCGGGGGTGTCGACGATGTTGATGCGAATGCCGTTGTAATCCACGGCCGTGTTCTTGGAGAGAATCGTGATCCCCCTCTCCCGCTCCAGATCGTTGGAATCCATCACGCACGTGGGCACCGCTTCGCCTTCGCGGAAGATGCCGGACTGCTCGAGCAGGGCATCCACCAGGGTGGTCTTGCCGTGGTCGACGTGGGCAATGATCGCGATATTGCGTATCGGGGCGCCTTTGATCTCGCCGCTCATGGGGATGTCGTCCTGCGAAGGTAAGGGAAAGGATTCAACGGAATCGAATCGACGCTGGTCGTTTCCAGGGAAACGAGACGTTGATGGCGAGACGAAGAAGGCATGTCGCTGCCAACGAGCCTGAAAGAGGGGCCGCTGAAAAAGGGCCGCTGATGATGGGGCCAACCGGCGCTCTGACGCTTCGTCAGGGTTTTCGGAGAAACCCTGCCGCGCCGGCCCGATTGGACAAGTGGCGAACGTTGAAGCGAATCTTGATCCTACTCCCACCCCCTCCAGGAACACAGGCGGCGGGTCTCCGAACCCTGCGCATCAACGGGCCAGCCGCTGGGCCGGCTCAAACATCTCCAGGGCATCGGTGGATCCTTCGAAGCGCCAGTGCCAGGGTTCATAGATCACCCCCTGGCGGTTGCCCTTCGGAAAGGAACGCACGAAGTGAAAGCGGGCGGCATGACGATCCAGCCAGCGGTAGGCGTCGGTGCTCTCGAAGCTCTCCATCAGATTGGAGGCCGGCAGACGGCCGTCACCCAGGTCGACCGCATAGCCCGTGCTGTGCTCGGAGAAGCCCGGCGGGGCGCTCACCCGGGCCCGATCGGCGGAGGTCTGGTTGCGCTCGGCCTTGACATCAAAGAACAATTGCTTCTGCAGCTCCACGCCGCGATAGGCGCTCAGGACCGTCAGGGCGATGCCGTCCGCCTCAGCCGCAGCCCGCATGGCCTCCAGGGCACGGGCCGCCTCCGGCCGCAACAGCAGACCAGGGGCGATCGCCACCAGTTCCTCGGGCCTGGCTTCGGGGTAGGGGAAATGGCCAAGCAAGCGGCCATCGGGCCCGAGCCGGGCGGCCAGACCCGGCACGGGCGGGGGGGTGATCAGGGTGCGGAGCGGCCCGATCAGCAGCAGCACGGCGCCACCCGCCAGCAGGGCGCCGCTGAGCAGGACCTGGGCCAGACGCCTGGGAAGCGAGGCCTGCCGACGGGGACGGGGCGTGGTGCGCCTGGCCAGCGGGATGTCATCACCGAGGGGCATCACCGAAGGGCATCACCGAGGTGTTGGGCCGACACTCCCACAGCTGCAAGCCACCATCCATCCTAGGTGGGGGCATTTCTGTGGTTTTTCTACCGGGCGGTTACCCGCACGGCGGTGTTAGCTTCCACCCCACATCCCAATGGCAGAGCAGGTTTCAAGATGTTGCGAGTGGCAGTCGTGGGCGGCGGCCCCAGCGGTTCCTGTGCTGCTGAAGTTCTCGCCAAGGCAGGCATCCAGACCTGGCTGTTCGAGCGCAAGCTCGACAACGCCAAACCCTGTGGAGGCGCGATCCCCCTCTGCATGGTTGAGGAGTTCGACCTGCCCGAATCCATCATCGACCGCAAGGTGCGGAACATGCGGATGATCTCCCCCTCCAACAGAGAGGTGGACATCCATCTGGAGAACAGCAACGAGTACATCGGTATGTGCCGTCGGGAAGTGCTCGACGGCTACCTGCGCAACAGGGCCGCCGACCTGGGGGCCCAGCTGGTCAATGGCCTGGTGCAGAGCATCGACACCGGCAGCCAGCGCCAGGGCCCGTACACCCTCCATTACGCCGACTATTCCTCCAGCGGCCCCACCGGTGAGCTGAAGACCCTCGAGGTGGACCTGATCGTCGGTGCCGACGGCGCCAACAGCCGGGTGGCCAAGGCCATGGATGCGGGCGATTACAACGTGGCCATCGCCTTCCAGGAGCGCATCCGCCTCCCAGCCGAGGAGATGGCGTACTACGAGGATCTGGCCGAGATGTACGTCGGCACCGATGTGTCGCCTGATTTCTACGCCTGGGTCTTCCCCAAGTACGACCACGTGGCCGTGGGCACCGGCACGATGCAGGCCAACCAGTCGCTGATCAAGGGCCTCCAGAAGGGCATTCGCGCCCGGGCCAGCCGCCGGCTGCTGCGCGGCGAAGTGATCAAGGTGGAAGCGCACCCGATTCCCGAACATCCCCGCCCGCGGCGGGTGGTGGGTCGCATGGCCCTGGTGGGTGACGCGGCCGGTTATGTCACCAAAAGCTCCGGCGAAGGGATTTATTTCGCCGCCAAGAGTGGCCGCATGTGTGCCGAGGAGATCGTTGCCGCCAGTGCCTCTGGCAGCCGCATCCCCACCGAGAAGGATCTCAAGGTCTACATCCGCAAGTGGGACCGCAAGTACGGCGCCACCTACAAGGTGCTGGAACTGCTCCAGAACATCTTCTACAGCAACGATGCCGCCCGTGAGGCGTTCGTCGAGATGTGCGATGACAAGGACGTGCAGCGCCTCACCTTCGACAGCTACCTCTACAAGCGGGTGGTGGCGATGAACCCCTGGCAGCAGATCAAGCTGACCGTTCTCACCCTTGGTGCGGTGCTGCGGGGCCAGGCCCTCGCCCCGGCCGGCTACAAGCCGGTGCCCAGCGCCGTGCGTTCAGCCGAGGAGGCGGAAGCGATCTTCCTGGCCGCAGAGCCCCGCTCCTCGATGAAGCCTGCTGGCGTTCATGCCACCACGGCACCCGCTGATTCCCAGGCCGGAAGCGATTCCACCAAGGAACCGGAACTGGTGGCCAAGTGATGGGGTCCTCAGGCCGACCCTTCGGGTTGGTCTGAGGACGCCTTAAGGCGGCTCACCAGGAGCTTGTCGACCCGGTTGCCATCCATGTCCATCACCTCGATGCGGAGGTCTTCCCATTCAAAGACCTCGCCGGAACTGGGAATGTGCTCGAGATGGTGCATCACGAAGCCGCCCAGGGTCTGGTAGCCCCCGCGCACTTCCTCCGGCAGGTGTCCTTTGCGCACCAGGTCCTTGAAGTCGGCGATATCGAGGGCACCGTCGAGCAGCCAGGATCCATCCTGGCGAACCACGACCATCGGGTCCTCCTGATCCCTGGCGGCGGAAAGGTCGCCGACGATCGCCGCCATCATGTCGTTGAGGGTCACCAGTCCCTCGATGCCGCCGAACTCATCGGTCACCAGGGCGATGTGAACCCCGCTGGTTCTGAATTGCTCGATCAGCTTCAGGGCCCTGGTGCTCTCTCCCACGTACAGCGGCGGCTGCAGGAAGGCTTCGATGTCGCGCGGGCCTTCGCACAGCTGGGCGGCCAGAAAGGTGCGGCCACGCACCACGCCCACACAGGCGTCGAGGCTGTCGCGCGCCACCGGAAAAACGGAGTGATTCTCCGCCATCACCCGCTCCAGATGGGACTGGGGGGACTCGGAGAGATCCAGCCAGCAGATGTCGGTGCGGGGGGTCATGATCGCCTTGACGGGCCGATCCGCCAGGCGAAACACCCGCTCCACCATGGCGTGCTCCGCCACGTCGAACAGGCCTGATTCCGTTCCCCTGCGCAGCAGGGTCCTGATCTCGTCTTCGGTGATCTCCGGCTCGCCACGCTCGCCGATGCCCATCAGGCTGAGCAGCCGATCGGTGGAGGAGCCGAGCAGGTGGGCCAGGGGGGCCATCCAGCGCGACAGGCTCCGCATGGCTGGCGCCACAAGGCAGGCGATGCGCTCCGGGTCATTCAGGGCGATGCGCTTGGGCACCAGCTCCCCCAGCACCAGGGAAAGAAACGTGATCACGGTGACCACGAGTCCCAGGGACAGGGGATCGGCCCAGGCCCTCAGCGGCGGAATGGCCTGCAAAAGCGGCCGCAGCGCCTCCGCCACCCGCGAGCCGCCCAGGGCGCCACTGAGGATGCCGATCAATGTGATGCCGATCTGCACCGTCGAGAGAAAATCGTTGGGGGATCGGATTAGTTTCAGAGCGACTTCCGCCTTCGGGTCGCCAGCTTCAGCCTGGTGCTCAAGGCGCAGTCTGCGAGCCGACATCATGGCCAACTCCGAACCTGAAAAGATCCCGTTGATGAGAATCAGAAGGACAATCAGAAAACCATCGAACAGCATCGGCAGGTCCAGTGATGGCCCCTCGGCCAGCGAACGGATGGAAAGGACAAGTTAGGGGACGACGGCTAAAGCCGTCCTGCCAGCCCAGCCAGCCAACCCCCCAGCGACCATCCCCGATGCATTGGCAGCCCCTGGGCGAACGGAACCGACAGCCTGAGTGGATGGATCAGCCCGGCATCGATGCCGCTGCCCACGATCAAGCCCTCCAGGGGCTGCGCCGCATCAATGCCATCAGTGGGGCTGTGGGCTCCCTGTTCACCCCGATCCAGGCCCTTGCCGTCGCCCTGAACCACTGCAGTCCCCTGCGGATTCTGGATGTGGCCTGCGGGGGTGGTGACAACACCGTCGCCCTGGCGGAACGCTGCCGGAAGCAAGGACTGGCCGTGGTGATTGACGGTTGCGACCGGAGCCCCCAGGCGGTGGCCATCGCCAGCCGCCAGGCCGCCGGCGGGTCCTCGGGCGGAACCTTCTTCCAGGCCGACGTGCTGATGGATCCCCTGCCGGCGGATTACGACGTCATCGTCTGCAGTCTGTTTCTGCATCACCTCGATGACGCTGACGCCATCGAGCTGCTCCGCCGCCTGGGTCAGAGCAGCCGCCATCTGGTGCTGGTGAACGACCTGATCCGCAGTCCCCTGGGCTATGGACTGGCCTGGGTGGGTTGTCGCCTGCTGAGCCGCTCACCGATCGTGCATTTCGATGGCCCCGTTTCGGTGCAGGGGGCCTTCCGGATGGACGAAGCGCTGGATCTGGCGGCCCGGGCCGGCCTCGACGGCGCCACCATCCGGCGCAGCTGGCCCGAGCGCTTCCTGCTCAGCTGGCACCGTCCTGTCGGGGCGCTGGAGGCCCCATGACGTCTCCGGAGTGGGATGTGATCGTGATCGGGGCCGGGCCCGCCGGTGCCCTGGCGGCCCACCAGCTGGCCAGGCAGCGGCTGCGGGTGCTGCTGGTGGACAAGCGGACCTTTCCCCGCTGGAAGGTCTGCGGCACCTGTCTCAACGGGGTGGCCCTCAGGGCGCTGGCGCAGGCCGGCCTCTCCGACCTGGTGGATCGCCTCGGCGGTGTGCCCCTGGTGCGGCTGCGGCTGGGCCTGCAACAGCATCAGATCGATCTGGACCGTCCCCTGGGCCGCTCCCTCTCCCGGAGCTGTCTCGATCTGGCCCTGAGTGAAGCCGCGGTGGCGGCAGGGGCGGTGGTCCGGATGGACACCGAGGCCACGGTGGCTGGCCCTTGCCCTGGCGGCCGGCAGGTGCGGCTGAGCAGCGTCGACGCCCCTGCCACCACCAGCGCCCGGGTGGTGCTGCTGGCCTCCGGGCTGGGCAGCCCGGGCCTGACCCCTGCCATTCCGATCCAAAGGAAGGTCCAGGCACACTCCAGGGTCGGTGCCGGCTGCCGCGTGCCGGCCGGGGCCAGCAGCTATGACCCCGGCACGATCCACATGGCGATCGGCCGGCATGGCTATGTCGGGCTGGTGCGCACCGAAGCCGGCGACCTCAACCTGGCGGCTGCCTTCGACCGGACCCATCTGATCGAGGCGGGAGGAGCGGCGCTTGCCGCCGCGGGCGTGCTGGCGGAGGCCGGGTTCGAGCCTGTCCCCGAGGCCGCCACTGCCGCCTGGCTGGCCACCCCGGCCCTCACCGGCCGCCAGTGGCCGCCGGCGTCCGAGCGACTGCTGCTGCTGGGGGACGCCGCCGGTTACGTCGAGCCGTTCACAGGTGAGGGCATGGGCTGGGCCCTGCTGGGGGCCCTGGCGGTGGTGCCGTTGGTGCTGCAGGGCCAAGGCCAGTGGAGCCGGGAGCTGGAGCGGCAGTGGGTGCGCCGCCATGGGCAGCTGATCGGATCCCGCCAGCGCCTCTGCCATGGCCTGGCCTTCGCCCTGCGCCGTCCTGGCCTCAGCCGCTGGCTGCTGGCGGCGGTGGAGCGCTGGCCGCTCCTGGCCTCCCCCTTCCTGCACCCCTCTGCTGGCACCAGCCTGTTTCCGCCGGTCCCCGAACCATGTCCCTGACCATCCAGGGGCTGGGAACGGCCCTGCCCCCCGAGCGCATCACCCAGGGCGATGCCGCCGCGATTGCGGCCGAGGTGGCCCTGCCCCAGCAGACCCCCTCCCCAGGCCAGCGCCGGCTGCTCGAGACCCTGCACCGCCGCTCGGGCGTCGCCAGCCGCCACAGCGTGCTGCTCCAGCCCGCCGGCAGCGACCCCAGGCAGACGTTCTTCGGTGCCACCAGCCCCGGCACCGGCGAGCGGATGCGGCGTTATGCCCGCGAAGCGCCGGCCTTGGCCCTGCGCGCCGTCCAGGCGGCCCTCGCCCAGGCCCAGGTCCCTGTGGAACGGATCACCCATCTGATCACGGTGTCCTGCAGCGGCTTCCATGCCCCCGGCGTGGATCTCGCCCTGATGGCCGCCCTGCCGTTGGATGCCGGTGTGGCCCGAACCCATGTGGGATTCATGGGCTGCCACGGGGCCCTCAATGGACTGAGGGTTGCCGCCGGGTTCACCGGTGCCGCACCGGAGGCCTGTGTGCTGCTGTGCGCGGTCGAGCTCTGCAGCCTCCATCTCCAGTACGGCTGGGATGCCGAGCGGATCGTGGCCAACGCCCTGTTTGCCGATGGCGCCGCTGCCCTGGTGGCCAGCGGGGGGCCAGCCGCGGCGGGGGCGCCATCCATCGAGCCGCTGGGGCGGCTGATCGCCAGCGGCTCCCTGCTGGTGCCGGACAGCACCGGCGCCATGTCCTGGAGGATCGGTGACCACGGCTTCGCCATGGGGCTCTCCCCCCAGGTCCCTGATCTGATCGGCGAGCATCTGCGGCCCTGGCTGGAGGGGTGGCTGGCCTGCCACAACCTCAACCTCGACGCCATCGGCTCCTGGGCCGTGCACCCCGGTGGCCCCCGCATCCTCTCGGCGGTCACGAAGGGGCTTGGGCTCGATCCAGGGCTGATCGAACCGTCACGGTCGGTGCTGCGGGACTACGGCAACATGTCGTCCCCGACCCTTCTGTTCATCCTCGAGCGGCTGCGCCGCAGCGGCGCTGCCGGGCCCTGCCTGGCCATGGCCTTCGGACCCGGCCTCTGCATCGAGGTGGCCCTGCTGGAGTGATCCAGGCCCCAGGCGCCTCAGCTACCCAGGCGGGCGAAGTCGGCGAGCACGGAGGCCTGGTTGCGCAGCACGGCCAGCAGCCGCAGTCGGTTGCGGCGCACCTCGGGCTCGTCGCACATCACCATGACGCTGTCGTCGCCATCGAAGAAGGCGGCCAGGGTGGCGCCGCTCTCCCCCAGCAGGCGGGCGAGGGGGTCGTAGCGGGCCGTGCCGCTGGCGGCGGCATGCACCGCCAAGCGCTCCAGCACCGACAGGACGGCAGCCTCACTGGGCGAGGCAAAGAGGGCCGGATCCACCACCCCGGCGGGGCTCAGCAGGTCGGCGGCCAGGTCGGCGTGTTCGGCCAGCCTGGAGGCCCGTTGCACCACCGCCTGCACCAGGGGCAGACGCTCCTCCGTCCGCAGGCGCCGCAGCAGCTCCACCCGGGCCCGGGCATCGGCCGGGTCCCGCAACAGCCGCTCCAGGGACACGCTCTCTCCGGCCACGGCCTGGACCAGATCGGCGCTGGAGCCCTCCTCCTCCAGCAGGCTGGCGAGGCGCTGACGCAGGAACTCGAGCAGGTCGGCCGCCAGGGCGGCAGGCTGGATGGCCAGGGCGGGCAACAGCCCCTGCCAGTGGGCCGTCGCTTCAGCCATCAGCGCCACCAGATCCAGCGACCAGCCCCGATCCCAGAGGATCTGCAGCAGGCCATTGCCGGCACGGCGCAGGGCATAGGGATCGGAGGAGCCGCTGGGCCGCTCGCCCCTGGCGAAGATGCTGAGCAGCAGCTCCAGACGCTCGGCCAGTGCCAGAAGGGCACCCGCCTCCGACCCCGGCAGGGCGTCGCCGGCGCCGCGGGGCTGGTAATGCTCCAGCACCGCCAGGGCCATGGCGCGGGTTTCCCCCTCCGCCAGCAGGTACTTGGCCCCCATCACCCCCTGCAGCTCCGGGAATTCCCCCACCATCTGGCTGACCAGATCGTGCTTGCAGAGCGGGGCGGCCCGGCGGGCGGCGCTGGCGGCCTGATCGCCGATCTCCAGGCTGCGGCAGAGCAGCTCCGCCAGCCAGGCCAGGCGCCGGCTGCGATCGGCCAGGCTGCCCAACCCTTCGGCAAAGGTGACCCGGTCGAGGGCCTCCACCCGCTCGGCGCTGCTCTGGCGGCGATCCGCCGCCAGGAAAAAGGCGGCGTCCGCCAGCCGTGCCCGCAGCACCCGCTCGTTACCGCGCTGAATCGTGGCGGCGGCGGCCTCCAGGCCGTTGGAGATGCACAGGAAGCGCGGCAGCAGCACCCCTTCGGCGACCAGGGCCAGGGGATCGCCCGTGGCCGCCGAGTGGCGAAGGGGCACATAGCGCTGGTGGGATCGCATCACCGTGCTGAGCACCTCCGGTGGCAAGGCCAGGTAAGCGGCGTCGATGCTGCCCTCAATCAGGCGGGGCGACTCCACCAGGTCAACCAGCTCGTCGAACAGGGCCTCGGGCAGATCCAGCTCGGCGCCGGCCCGCTGTGCGGCCGCCTCCAGCTCCCGCCGGATCGTCAGGCCCCTGGCCTCCCGGTCGACCTGCACATCGGCGGCCTCCAGGGTCGCGGCGTAGGCCGCGGCGGAGGGGATCATTACCGCGCCTGGATGCAGGCGGTGTCCCCGGCTGAGGCGGTCGGTGGCCAGGGGCGGATCCACATCGGTGAGCTGCACCGGCACCACCGCCCCATCCAGCAGCGCCACCAGCCAGCGCAGGGGCCGGCTGAAGCGGCCGTCGCCATCCCCCCAGCGCATGAAGCGGCGGCCCTGCAGGGAGCGGATCCAGCCGGGGATGCAACCGGCCAGCACCGCCTCGGCGGAGCGGCCGGCCTCGGTGGTGCGGGCGAACACGAAGGGACCCTTATCGGTGTCGCGGATCTCCAGCGCTGCCGGGTCGCAGCCGCAACGGCGGGCGAAACCCAGGGCGGCCGGCGTGGGCTGGCCATCGCGGAACGCCTGCTGGGCCGGTGGTCCCTTGCGGTCTTCGACCAGATCCTGCTGGCGCTCGGGCAATCCGGCGATGGTCACCGCCAGCCGCCGGGGGGTGCCGCTGGTCCTGAGGCTGTCCCAGGACAGGCGGGCTTCCTGCAGATCCCTGGCCACGATCGCCTCCAGCTGGGGCTGGGCCAGGCGCACGAAATCGGCCGGCAGTTCCTCGGTTCCGATCTCCAGAAGAAAGGTGGCCATGCGGGGGGGCGGGCAGGACGCGACTGTATGCAAAGGAGGGCGATGACGATCAGCGCCAGCGGACCGCCACGTCCTGTTCGCTAGTTTCGTTCCAACAACCTTTCTGCATGCCGATGTCCTCGACGACGGTCGCCGACAGCACGTCGCTCCCATCGGCTCCACCCGCCAAACCGCCCACCAAACAGGAGGCGCTCAAGGCCGGCAGCGGCCATCTGCATGATCCCCTGGCCGGCGAACTGGGCAACCCGCTGCCCAGCTTCACCGACCCCGCCGTCCAGATCCTCAAGTTCCACGGCAGTTACCAGCAGGACAACCGGGACAACCGTCGCAAGGGGGCCGAAAAGGACTGGCAGATGATGCTGCGGCTGCGCAATCCCGGCGGCCGCATTCCCACGTTCCTCTACCTGGCCCTCGATTCCCTCGCCGACCGTCTGGGCAACGGCACCCTGCGGATCACCACGCGCCAGGCCTTCCAGATGCACGGCGTGCAGAAGGCGGACCTCAAGGAGGTGATCGGCGGCATCGTGCGGGCCCTCGGCTCGACGCTGTCGGCCTGTGGTGACATCAACCGCAACGTGATGGCCCCAGCCGCCCCCTTCGAGCGCGATGGCTACCCGGAGGCCCGTCTGCTGGCCGATCAGATCGCCGACCTGCTGGCGCCCCAGGCGGCCGAAGGGTCCTACCTGGATCTCTGGGTCGACGGCGACCTGAGCTATCGGATCAAGCCCAAAGGACCCGTGAAGAAGGCGCGCAAGCTGCAGGAGAGCGGTGCCGTGTTCAGTGGCGATACGGCCGAACCCCTTTATGGCGGCACCTACCTGCCGCGCAAGTTCAAAGTGGCCGTCACCGTGCCCGGTGACAACTCCGTCGACCTGCTGACCCAGGACATCGGCCTGGTGCTGTTCAGCGATCCCTCCGGCCGGCCCCTGGGCTGCAACGTCTACGTGGGCGGTGGCATGGGGCGGACCCACAACAAGGAGGAGACCTTCGCCCGCACGGCCGACCCCCTCGGGTACGTGGCCGCCGCCCATGTGCTGGAACTGGTGCAGGCGATCGTGGCCCTGCAGCGCGACCACGGCGACCGGGAGCAGCGCCGCCATGCCCGGATGAAGTATCTGATCCACGACCGGGGTGTGGACTGGTTCCGCACCGAGCTGGGCCGTTACTTTCCCCATCCGATCAAGGGACTGCGCCGCGAACCGACCGCCGTCCTCACCGACTACCTGGGCTGGCATCGCCAGTCACCGGGCCTGTGGTTCGTGGGTCTGCCCGTGCTCTGCGGACGCCTCCAGGGAGACCTCAAGACCGGGCTGCGACGTCTGATCGAGACCTACCAGTTGGAGGTGCGGCTCACCCCCAACCAGGACCTGCTGCTCTGCAACATCGGCAGCGCCCAGCGGGCGTCGGTGCGGGAGGCGCTGACGGTGCTCGGCCTCTCCAGCCCTGAGGCCCCGCCCGCCCTGGCCAGGCACGCCCTGGCCTGCCCGGCCCTGCCCCTCTGCGGCCTGGCGGTCACCGAAGCCGAACGGGTCCTCCCCGATGTGCTGGACCGGCTCGATGCCCTGCTGGAACGGCTGGAGATCAGCAAACCGCTGCTGGTGCGCATGACCGGCTGCCCCAACGGCTGCGCCCGCCCCTACATGGCGGAGATCGGACTGGTGGGGAGCGCCGTGGACACCTACCAGCTGTGGCTCGGCGGCAGCCACGGTCTGACGCGCCTGGCCCGGCCCTACCTGGAGAAGATGCCCCTGGAGAAGCTGGAGGCCACCCTCGAGCCCCTGCTGACGGTCTGGCGCGACGAGGGCGGCCCCCGCAGCCGCTTCGGCGACTTCATCGACCGGCTCGGTGACGAGCGGGTCATCCAACTGCTCGCCCCCGTCTGATCCGGGCGTCCCTGGATGGCTCCTAACCTGGGGCCACTTCAAAGGTCCTGCGCATGCCGAAACGTGCGACCGTCGCCCTCCGGCCCCTGCTCCGCCCCCTCCTCTGCGGGGTGCTGCTGGGGTTGCTGCCAGGGGCCGGCCGCACCAGCGAAGCAGGGGAGCGTCCCCGGGCCCCCGAGGCGCCTGTCCAGTACTTCGATTCAGACCCCCAGGCCTGCAAGCCGGAGTCGATCAGCGCGTCCTACAAGAGCCACCTGCTGCCCTACGCCGACCAGAGCCCCGAGGTGCTGGCCAAATTGCGCCGCGTCCAGGACGACCTGACCCTGGCCAGCCTCAAGCGCTGTGTCCAGAAAGGGCTGCTGACCCGCCCCCAGGCCAGCGTGCTGTTCCGCTCACTGGGCCTGACCCTGCCCGGCACGGTGATCCCCGTGGCCGCGCCTCAACCCTCCCCCAAGACGGCGCCGTAAAGAGCCTGGGGTTTCCGGCAACGCCAGGCCCAGAGCTGGTCACCGTGGCTGAAGTGCCACCACTCGTTCGGGTGCTGGGCCAACCCCGCCGCCTCCATCACGGTCGCCAGCAGGCACCGGCGGGCGTGCCAGTCGGCGGCCTCGCTTCCCGGTGAGGCCCCGGCGTAGTGGTCCGGAAGGGAGATGGCCCCGATCGCGTCAATCTCCCCGCCCATCGCCAGGGGCTGGCCGTCGGCGTCGGCCAGGGTGAGATCCACCGCCGCCCCGGTGCTGTGGGGGGGCGGCGTGGCCGGATCACGGCTCGGCGGGGCCCAGAAGCGATCCACCTCTGCCGCGACGGCCGCCTGGGGGGCGCCGGCGGCGTCGGGGTCGAGGCCCCGCTCCCGGCACGCCTGCTGGAAGGCCTGGCGAACCATGAAGGCCTGAACGGCGATGGGGCGCCAGGCATCGAAGATGGCCAGCCGCCACCGTGCGTTCTGTTGCTGCAGCAGGCCCTGGGCCGTCTCCAGCCGGGCGATCACGCCGGGACGCAGCCGGAACGGGCTGGCGCCAGGGCCGTAGGGCGCCCCCAGGGCCTGGTAGGGATGGGGTTCCAGCCGCCACAGGCTCGGCGGCAGATCGTCCAGGGGCTCACCGGCATCCGCGATGGGGATCGGACTCCAGGGGCGCAGGGGGGGCATGGGGTGGCAGGCGCGGCTCGGCCCGGTGGACTGGATCAATTCAACTGGGCCGCCTCCACCGAGCGGCGCCGCTGGGCCTCGAGGGCCCCACGCAGGTGGGGGTGGTGCTCCAGACCAGGATCTGCCGCCAGGATCCGCTGCGCCGCCAGCCGGGCCTCCTCCAGCACGGCACCATCGTCGCTGAGGCTGGCCAGGGCCAGGTCCGGCAGGCCTGACTGGCGGGTTCCGAGGACCTGGCCGGGACCCCTGAGCCTCAGGTCCATCTCGGCGATCTCGAAGCCGTCGCTGCTGCGGGCCAGCAACTCCAGCCGCTGGCGGGCCATGGCGTTGTCGCCCTCGTGCAGCAGCAGGCAATGGGAGGCGGCGGCCCCCCGGCCGACCCGGCCCCGCAGCTGGTGCAGCTGGGCCAGGCCGAAGCGCTCAGCGTGTTCGATCACCATCACACTCGCCTCCGGCACGTCCACCCCCACCTCCACCACCGTGGTGGACACCAGCACCTGGGAACGCCCCTCCTGGAAAGCGCTGATGGCCTGCTGCTTCTCCTCGCCGGTCATCCGGCCGTGCAGCAGCCCAACCGTGAGCGACGGGAACACCTCCTCATCGAGGTGGCGGTGCACCTCCACCGCCGAGCGCAGGTCGAGCTTCTCCGATTCCTCCACCAGTGGCAGCACCACGTAGGCCCGCTGGCCCTTGGCCACCTCCTGGCGCACGAGCTCCCAGGCACTGGGGCGCTCCGGTCCCCGCAGCAGGCGGGTGCGGATGGGGGTGCGCCCCGGCGGCAGTTCGTCGATCTGGCTGATGTCCAGATCGCCGTGGATCGAGAGGGCCAGGGTACGGGGGATCGGCGTGGCGGTCATGGTCAGAAGGTGGGGCTGGAGCCCCTTGGCCAGCAGCCGGTTGCGCTGCCGCACGCCGAAGCGGTGCTGCTCGTCCACCACCACCAGCCCGAGCCCGTCGAACTGCACCGGATCCTCGAGCAGGGCGTGGGTGCCCACCAGCAGGTTCACCTGGCCGTTGGCCAGGTCCTGCAGCAGCTGGCGGCGACGGCGGGCGGGGGTGGAGCCGGTGAGCAGCTCGATGCTGACGTTGAGCTGGGGCAACCAGCCGGCCAGCTTGTGGAAATGCTGGGCCGCCAGCACCTCGGTGGGAGCCATCAGGGCCCCTTGGCAACCCGCCTGGATGGCGCCCAGCAGGGCCGCCAGGGCCACCACCGTCTTGCCACTGCCCACGTCCCCCTGGACCAGCCGGGCCATGGGCTGGGGCCGCTCCATGTCGGCGCGGATCTCAGCCAGCACCCGGTTCTGGGCGCCGGTGAGCGGAAAGGGCAGCAGGGTCAGAAAGCGGCTCACCAGGTCTTCGCCGCCAAGGGGCAGCAGCAGCGGCGGGGCCGGTGAGCGGCGCAGGCGCTCGCGCCGCTGGCCCAGGGCCAGCTGCAGCAGCAGGAACTCGTCGAACACCAGGCGCCGGCGACAGCGCTGCAGCTCCTCCCGATCGGCGGGACGGTGCAGGCCCTGCAGGGCCTCGCCACGGCCCACCAGGCCCAACTCCAGGCGCAGGGCTTCCGGCAGCGGGTCGGGCCAGCGGATGGCCGAGGGGAGCACCCCGGCGATGGCCCGGGCGAGGGTCTCGCCACTGAGGCCCTCGGTGAGGGCATAGACGGGCACGAAGCGGCCGATCTGCTCCGAGCGCACCGGCGCCCCGGGGGCCTCCAACACCTCCAGCAGGGGATGGGCGAAGCCGGGGCCGTAGGGGCTCTCCTTGACCAGGCCGCTCACCGCCACCGTGGCCCCCACGGGGTAGAGCCGCTGCTGGGACTTCAACCAGCCGGGGCTGCTGAAGCGGCGGCCGGCGAAGAAGCGCGTCACCTTGAGGCGACCCGTGACGTCCTGGAGGTGCAGCTCCAGGATCGCCAGATTGGGGTTGCGGGGGCTGCCGAAGGCGTGGCAGCGGCGCACCGTGGCCACGATGGTGGCGGTGCGCCCCGGCTCCAGGGCGGCGATGCGCACCAGGTGGGCGTAATCGAGGTAGTCGCGGGGGTAGTGGTGCACCAGATCGCGCACCACCAGCAGCCCCAGGGCGGCCAGCCGGGTGGCGGTCTTCGGCCCGATGCCGGCCACCTCCGCAAGCGGGGTCTGGGCCGTGAGGCGGACGGCGGCGCCGCTGGCCGCACGCTCCGCCGCGGTGGGCGGCACCAGTCGCAGCCGTGGCGGAGCCACCGGCAAGACCTCCCGGCGACGGCAGCGCAGGTCGTGCAGGGCCTGGCGCAACTTGCGCACCAGGCCCTGACGGCTCCCCAGGGCCAGCTCGCCATAGCCGCCGAACGCATCGGCCAGGGCGGCCAGCTGCTGGCGCTCGGCGGCCTCGAGTCCTGCCACCGGAGCGGCGAGGCTGGCGGCGACGAAGCCGCTGAAGCGGTCCCGCCGTCCCTGGAGATCGCCAAAGCCGGCTTCGGCCTCCAGGCGACAGGCCAGCTGCAGGGGGGTGCACCAAGCATCGACAGGCTCCAGGGCGGACGCCCCCCCCCCCTGGCCGTCGGAAGACCCGGTCAGTCGCTGGGAATCGATGGGGGGCGGATGTCCTGCAGCCAAAGCTGTTCGGCCTGGTGGATCCGTGAGCGCCGTTGCAGGCGACGGAACTGCTGCGCCATTCTGCGAACCTCCTGGCGATGCTGCTGCAGCCGCCGTCGGCAGGTGCGCAGCCGGGGTTCCTCCAGTTCCAGCTCCACGGGCCGCAGCAGCACCGCCATCGTCTGGGCCTGGGGGGAGCGGCTGGCGCCGAAGGGAAGGGGCAGTCGCATCAGGTTGGCCGGGGCGGCCATGGTCTCCAGCTGACCGTCCAGCACTGCATCCAGCAGGCTCACCGGCAGCAGGCTGCGGCTGACACCGCCCCGCAGCAGCTCGACGTTGATGGCATGGGACAGGTTGCGAAGCCGTCGGCCCAGGGCCAGCTCCATGCCGTCCATCCAGCGCAACACCTGCTCAGGATCCTCCGGTAGCCGGCCCGCCTGCCACAGGGAGCGAGACTCCGGGGACGCCGATCCTTCGTCGTCGTCCTGTTCGTCGTCCACGGCCTGGTCGTGGGATTCGGCCTGGACGTCGTCCTCGGTGTCCTCATCCGCCTCCTCGTCATCGGAAGGGGGGTCATCGGCGGCCGCGCCAGCCCCACGGGCCAGCGCGGCCATCAGGAAGGAGGCCCCGCTCAGCGGCGGGGCCATGGCGATCTGAACCGACCCGGGCGGGAGGGGGTCCGGCTCGGGAGAACGGTCGGGGCTCTCCCCATCCCAGGAGAGTTCCTCCAGGAGCTGCTGGCGCTCGTGGCGCTCCCGCCGCTGCCGCTCCCGGGAGATCTGGGAGGCGAGGATCACCAGCTGCTCCACCGTCAGCAGGCTGGAGCAACGGCTCACCAGCTCGTTGATCTGGCCGAGCAGCTGGCGACGGCGCTCATCGGGGAGTTCGACGTAGCGCTGGGGGTGGACCTGGGTGGCCAGATGGAAGCAGGCCTGCTGCACCCGCTGGGGCAGCACCTGGCGCAGCACCTGCAGATAGAGGGCCACATGGCGATAGAGCTCCGGGTTCGAGGCGGTCAGCTGCCGGGTCAGGGCCTGCAACTGACCCGGCAGATCGATCGCGTCGGAGGGTTCGCTCAACGGCTCCGGCTCAGGCCGCCTTGGCCATCGCCGCCACTTCCGCTGCGAAGTCGGACTGCTCCACCTCGATCCCCTCGCCGAGGGTGTAGCGGGTGAAGCGGCGCACGCGGATGTTCTCACCGGTCTTGCCGGCGGCCGACTTGACCATCTCACCCACCGTCTGGGTGTTGTCGCGGATGAAGGGCTGGTCCATCAGGGCCAGTTCCTTGAGGCGTTTGCCGATGCGCCCGGCCACGATCTTGACCTTCATCTCCTCCTTCTTGCCGGCGAGATCGTCGCGACCCATCTCGATGGACTTCTCGCGCTCCGCCACTTCGGGGGGAATGTCGTCGGTGGTGACGTATTCCACGTTGGGGCAGGCGGCGATCTGCATCGCCACGTTGCGCACCAACTCCTGGAAGAGTTCACCCCGGGCCACGAAGTCGGTCTCGCAGTTCACCTCCACCAACACGCCAACGCGGGCGCCGGTGTGGATGTAGCTGCCGACGGAGCCTTCGGCCGCCGTACGGCCGGCCTTCTTCTCGGCGGTGGCGATGCCCTTCTGGCGCAGCCATTCGGCCGCCTTGGTGGCATCCCCACCGGACTCGGTGAGGGCCTTCTTGCAATCCATCATGCCCGCGCCGGTCTTGTCGCGCAGTTCCTTGACGAGCTTCGCTGTGATCTCAGCCATGGGTCGGGAGGGAGGGAGGTCGGGAGGGAGAGAAGGGCTCAGGCGTCGTCGTCGCCGCTGCGCTGATCCTGGGCTCCATGGCGGCCTTCGTTGATGGCATCGGCGAGGCGGCCCAGCACCAGCTGCACGGAGCGCACGGCGTCGTCATTGCAGGGAATGGGAACGTCGCACAGATCCGGATCGCAGTTGGTGTCGAGCATCGACACCAAGGGGATGTCGAGCTTGCGGCACTCGAGCACGGCGTTGGTTTCGCGGCGCTGATCCACCAGCACCACCACATCGGGCAGGCGGCGCATGTTCTTCAGGCCACCGAGGTACTTCTGCAGACGGTCGAGTTCGCGGCGCAGCACGGCGGCTTCCTTCTTGGGCCGCATGGCGATGGCGCCGGAGGACTCCATGCGCTCCAGGTCCTTGAGCCGGTCGATGCGGGCGCGCATCGTGCTCCAGTTGGTGAGCATGCCGCCCAGCCAACGCTGGTTCACGTAGGAAGCTCCACAGCGGGCCGCTTCCTGGGCGATCACTTCAGAGGCCTGCTTCTTGGTGCCGACGAACAGGAAGCGCTTGCCGCTGCGGGCGGCACTGCGGGTCCATTTGTAGGCGTTGTTCATGCAGACGGCGGTCTGCACGAGATCGATGATGTGAACTCCGTTGCGCGCGCAATAGATGTAGCGCGACATCTTGGGGTTCCAGCGACGGGTCTGGTGTCCAAAGTGGGCACCAGCTTCCATCATCTCGGAGAGAGTGACGACAGCCATTTGGTTGTAGGGGGGTTTCGGGTTGGCCTCCACCTGCCAGGGATGCCGCGCCTGAAGAAAGGCAGCGGATCACCCGAAACGTGCAGGTGTGCGGTGTTGGGGTTACCAGGTCAACCTACCAAATGGCCCTGCTGGCGGGCTTCGGCATGGAGGGCCCGCACCCCGAAGCGGTTGAGCGGCAACCGCAGCAGCTCCATGGCCAGACCCGCCTTGCCGTGGCGGATCAGCCAGCGCAGCAGGGGCCGCAGGCTGCGTTCATTGATCAGGCCGCCCAGGGTGAGCAGCTCCCATAACGCCAGATGCAGCCAGGTGTACTGGATGATGAACCGCACCCGCCAGGTGGGGTGCTTGCGGTAGAACACCAGGCCCATCTTGGCCCGTTCCCGCTCCACCCGCACCAGGTCCGGAATCTGCTCCAGGCTCAGGGGTGGATGCCAGTGGTAACCGACGGCTTCGGGGCAGCGCACCAGCCGCACCCCCATGCGGCGCAGCCGTTCGCCCAGTTCCAGGTCTTCCCAGCCGTAGAGGCGGAAACCGGTGTCGAACAGACCCGACTGCTCCAGCACCCGGCGATCGATCGCCACGTTGCCGGTGGCGAAGTAGGCCCAGGAGAGATCGCGCAGCTTGTGGGGCTCCGCCGTGGGCGCCTCGAAATTGTGGGTGTTGATCACGGCGCCATAGGTGAAGCAGAGCCGGTCGCCGCTCTCCTCCCAGGCCCGCGCCAGGGCCGTGGCGTGGTCCAGCAAGAACCGCTCTGTCACCACCAGATCACTGTCGATGAAGACGATCACGTCGCCGCGGGCCTCGTCCACCCCCCGGTTGCGGCCTTCGGCGGGGCCGCCGTGGTCCTGGCGGATCAGGCGCAGATGGGGAAAGGCGGTGGCATGGGCATCCAGCCAGCGCACCGTGTCATCGGTGGAGCCGTCATCCACCAGCACCACCTCGTAGGCCTGCAAGGGCCCGCCGGTCTCCTGGCGCTCCAGGGCCTGCAGGCACTGGCGCAGGATCGGCAGCCGGTTGTAGGTGGGGATGACGACGCTGATGAACATCGGAGTCCGGGGCGGGGCAGGGCCGCAGGCAACGGCAAAGAGAGGGGGGATGGCGGCCATGAAAAAAGGGGGATCCCGATCGAATCCCCCCGGTGCCGTCCTGACGGGACAGGCGCGGTCAGTCGGCGGCGCCGCCGTTGTTGGCCGTGCCGGTGACGCCGTTGCCAGCGCCTTCACCGCGGCCATCGTTGCGCAGCTTGCGCTTCTTGAACTTGCGGGCATAGGCCCGGTTGCGCTCCTGCTTTTCCTTCTTCAGGTTCCTGCGTTTCGACATAGGGCTTCGGCGCTTCGAAAAGACTGTGATGTTCCACCCTACTCAACAGACCAGGATCAACCGACCGTCATCAGCCGACGGTGGTGTCACTGGCCCAGAGCCGGCCATCCTCCATCCGCACCAGGCGATCGGCCACATCGAGGATGCGCGGGTCGTGGGTCACCATCAGCACCCCGCAGCCCTCATCGCGCGCCAGCCGCTTGAGCAGATCCACCACCTCACGGCCGGTACGGCTGTCGAGGGCGGCGGTGGGTTCGTCGGCCAGCAGCAGGCGGGGGTGGGCGGCAAGGGCCCGGGCGATCGCCACCCGCTGCTTCTGGCCGCCGGAGAGGTCGTGGGGGAGCTTGCTGAGGTGGTCGGACAGCCCCACGGCCCGCAACCATTCCCGGGAGAGGTCGCGGCGGGCGCGGTAGCCCAGATCCGGCAGCAGGTCGGCCCCCATCTGGACGTTCTGCTCCGCGGTGAGGCAGCGCAGCAGGTTGTGGCCCTGGAAGATCATGCCGACACTGCGGCGCAGCAGCTGGCGCTCGTGGCGGCTGGAGCCCTTCAGCTCACAACCCAGCACCTTCACCGATCCCTCCATCACCTGGCGCAGGGCCCCCACCAGCGTGAGCAGGGTGGTCTTGCCGCAGCCGGAGGGGCCCGTGAGCAGCACCACCTCGCCGGGGTGAATCTCCAGGTCGATGCCCTGCAGCACCTGGCGCTCCATGGAGCCGGTGCCGTACCAGTGGCTGAGGCCCCGGACCGACACAGTGGCGGAGCCAGCGACCGTGCTGGCGGCGGGGGGGGCGGAAGCGGGGTGGAGGCTTGTCATCGGCTCAGAAGATGTCCGCCGGATCGGCGTCGCCCAGCTTGCGCATCGCCATGGCCGCCGAGCCCATGCACATCACCAGGATCATCAGGAAAACGGTGATGGCCCGATCACTGGCCATGGCCACCGGCAGCTTGGTGGCGGCATGGATGACGCCGTAGAGCACCTGTCCGGCGGCGTAGGCGGGCAGGTAGCCGAAGATCGCCAGCAGCAGGCCCTCGCGGGCCACCACACCGAGGAGGGTCAGCAGGCTGTAGCCCATGGCCATGAGGGTGGCGTATTCCGGCAGGTGGTCGCTGACATCGGAATAAAGGATCTGATAAACGATCACGCATCCGACAACGAAGCCCATGGCGGCCCCCAGGGTGAAGATGAAGCCGATGGCGGTGCTGCTGCGCCAGTAGTCCATCTCCAGATCAAGGAAGCCCTGCTTGGTGAGGACGCTGACGTCTTCGGGAAGCAGGGCCCGCAGGCGTTCCACCACCCGGGCCGGGTCGGCCCCGGGCCGCAGGCGGATCAGCCCCAGTTCAATGCTGCCGGGGGGGGTGTTGGGCAGCAGGCTGAGGAAGGTTTCCCGGCTGGTGAGGATGTTGCCGTCGGCACCGAAGGAGGCGCCAGCGGTGAACAGGCCGGCCACCCGCAGCCGTTTGCCGGCCACTTCGCTCTCCACGGTGCGCCCCTCGCGGAACCACGTCGCCACCGGTCCGAACTCATCGCGGGACTGGTCGTCGAAGAGAACCCGGCCCTTCTGGGTGAGGCGCGGCGCCAGGGCGGTGACGGCCGGATCGATGAACAGGGGATCGCGGGGCTCGAAGCCCAGGGCCAGGATCGAGCGGGTGCCCTTGGTCTTGGGATTGCGCCAGAGCAGCAGGTTCCAGTGCACCGGCGTGGTGCCGCTGACGTCCGGATCAGCCATGGCCTGCACCAGCCGGCGCTGGGGAAAGCCGGTCATGCTGATCGAGCTCTTGGTGCGGGGGCTGAGCAGCACCAGATCGGTGTCGAACAGCTTGTGCACCGTGATGCTGGAGTCGAACAGGGCATCGCGGAAGCCCAGCTGCATGAACATCAGGATCCCGGCGAAGGTGATCCCGGCCAGGGCCACGGCGAGGCGCATCGGCTGGCGGGTCAGCAGCAGCCAGGCCAGGGGGATCCGGCGTCCCTGCCAGAACGTCATGGCTGCAGGCGGGCGATCACCTTGAGGCCGGTGAGGGAAGCGACCCGGGCCCCATCGCTGGGATCGAGTCGCACCCGCACCTCCACGACGCGGGCATCGGCATCACCGGTGGGGTCGGTGGAGAGCACCTCCCGTTGGCGAACCTGGGGGCTGATGCGCCGCACGGTGCCCTTGAGTGTTCCCTCGAACCCGCCGTTCTCGCTGGTGAGGGTCACGGCCTGGCCGAGCCGCACCCGGTCGATGTCGCTCTCGTAGACCTCGACGGAGGCTTCCATGCGGTCACTGGCCCCCAGTTCGAGGATGCCCTTGTCGCCGGGACGTTCACCGACGCGGGACTGGATGCGCAGCACCGTGCCGTCGATCGGTGCCCTCAGTTCGGTGTTGACCAGATCCGTGTTGGCCTTGACCAGCGAGGCCCTGGCCTCCTGCAACTCGCCCTGGAGCTCCAGGGTGCGCTGCTCGAGCACATCCAGATCGGCGGCCGAATAGGCCCCATCGCTGGCCAGCTTGCGGTAGCGCGCCAGGTCACGGGTCTGGATCGTGAGCCGGCGGCCGAGGTTGGCGATGCGGGTGCGGATCAGTGACAGCTCCGCCCGCTGCAGGGGCTGGTTGTCAAAGCGGGCGAGCAGTTGTCCGGCCTGCACCCGGTCGCCTTCGGCCACCAGCAGTTCGGTGATGCGGGGGCTGCCGCCGATGCCGGTGATCGGAGCCGCCAGGACGCGGACGTCACCGTCGGGCTCCAGCTGGCCCAGGGCCGCCACGGCCTCCACCGGGGCCGGCGGCCGGGCCACGGCGGCGGCCGGGGGCTTGGCGGGCTGAAGCCGTTGATACAAAACGACACCGCCCACCAACAGCCCCGCCACCCCGGCGACGATCAGGCCGTTGCGCCAGGGACCGGTGGGTCGTCGAAGAGCAGGTCTTCGATGTAACGGTCCGCCCACTGGGGGTTGAACGCCTTCTCCAGGACCCTCCGGGTCTTGTCGTTTTGTTTCTGTTGCTTGCAATACCTCAGCTGCCCTTCCCACCTGGCAACCGTAGCCGGATCGTCATGGGCTTGGGAAGGGCTCACTGTGGCCGCCTCGGCGAGCACGCCGAGGAAGCTGGCGACCTCCTCGACGAACCCCTTCTCCTCCGGCTCGGACACCGGCCGAACGAACAGCACGTGGGGGGAGAAGATCGAGCCCCAGGGCGGCAACTCCCGCACCTGCTCGAAGGCCGGACGGGCGCGGGACGCCAGGGCCTCGGCGATCGCCACCGGCAGGGTTTCCCCCACCGGCGAGAGGTCGACGATGGCGGCGCTCACCCCGGCCTTGCCGGCGACGATGTCGGCGCCGAACACCGGCAGATCGTGCCGGGGATCGGGGAAGAAGACGCAGTGGAGGATCTGCAGTCCGGCGCCCAGCCGGGCCGTCTCCAGGTGCAGCTTGCGCAGGCCCCGGCAACGGTGCACCTCATTGCGGATGTAGAGGGCATCGCCCTCCAGGCTGCCGCTGATGGCCTCCAGGTCGGGATCGATCGCCAGCGGAGCCAGATCCGGCAGCGCGTTGCGACAGAGCCGGATCCGCTCGGCCAGGCCATCCACCAACGGATGGATGCCACCGTCTCCGGCCGGAGCGACCTCACCCATGGACACGTCGTGACAGCAGAATGCGGATCCTGCCATGCGTGCGTGAGTGTGTCCCTGGGTTGTTGCGGGTCCTTGCTGCCCGGGCTGGCCGACCCCGTCAGCCACACCCTCGCCAATGGCGTCGAGCTGGTGCAGCTCGAGCTGGAGGACGCCCCCCTGGTCTGCCTCGACTTCTGGTGCCGGGCCGGCAGCGCCTTTGAGGACCCGGCGGAGAGCGGCATGGCCCATTTCCTCGAGCACATGGTGTTCAAAGGCAGTGACGGGCTGGCGGCCGGCGAGTTCGATCGGCGCATCGAGGCGCTGGGCGGCAGCAGCAACGCCGCCACCGGCTTCGACGATGTCCATTTCCATGCCCTGATGCCGCCGGAAGGGGCCGCCGAAGCCCTCGATCTGCTGATGGATCTGGTGTTGCAGCCCCGCCTCGACCCCGACAGCTTCAGCATGGAGCGCCAGGTGGTGTTGGAGGAACTGGCCCAGAGCGAGGATCAACCCGAGGAGGTGGCCATTCAGCGCCTGCTCGCCCTGGCCTGCCCCGATCACCCCTACGGCCTGCCGATCCTTGGGCGGCGTGAGGCCCTCGTCGCCCACGACCCGGCCGCCATGGCCGCCTTCCATCGGCGTCAGTACGCCGCCGGCCGTTGCGTCCTGGCCCTCAGCGGCGCCGTGGCGGATGGGGATCTGTTGGCGCGGGCAGCAGCGGGGCCCCTCGCGGCCCTGGCGACCACCCACGCGGCCATGGCACCGGCAACCCTTCGCGTCACCCCGGGGGTGCACCGACTGGCCGTGCCGCGGCTGGAGGCCTCCCGGCTGCTGATGCTCTGGTGGCTGCCTGCCGCCAGCGATGTGGAGGGTCTGGTGGGGGCGGATCTGGGCACCACCTTGCTGGCGGAGGGCCGGCGCAGCCGTCTGGTCGACCGCCTGCGGGAGCAGCTGCAGATCGTCGAAACCATCGACCTTGATCTGCACGCCATGGAGGGTGGCAGCTTCGCCCTGCTGGAGGCGGTCTGCGACGAGGAGGACCTGGGCGCGGTGCGAGGGGCCATCACCCAGGTGTGGCAGGAGCTGCGCCAGGACAGCCTCGGCGAGCAGGAATGGTGGCGGGCCCGCCGCCTGGTCGCCAACGGCTACCGCTTTTCCCTGGAATCTCCCGGCGGCGTGGCGTCCCTGATCGGCAGCAGCCGCCTCTGGGGACGGAGCCAGCCCCTCGACCAGCCGCTGGCGCTGCTGGACCGGTGGTCGCCAGGCCGACTGCAGGAGGAGATGCTGGACCTGCTGGATCCGGCCCGGGCCTGCCTGCTGGAGGCGGTGCCCGCATGAGCCTCGCCACTCCTGCCACCGCCGAGGACAGCCGCAGCCTGGACGGGGGCCTGCCCCTGCGGATCCTGCGCCGGCCCGGCCCGGCGATCCTGGCGGCTCGCCTGGCGATTCCAGGCGGCAGCGGCCGCGACCCCGCCGGTGCCCGGGGCGCCCACCAGCTGCTGGCCGGAAGCATGACCCGGGGCTGCGGCGAGCTGGATGCCGAGGCCCTGGCCGATTGCGTTGAGGGGGCCGGCGCCGCCCTGCGGGTGGAGGCCCAGGAGGACGGCCTCGTGCTGGCCCTGAAATGTGCCGCCGACGATGCCCCCACCCTTGTCCCCCTGCTGCTGGCGATGGCGCGGCGGCCGCGGCTGGAGCCCGAGCAGGTGGCGATCGAACGGCAGCTCAACCTGCAGCTGCTGCAGCGCCAGAAGGAGGACCCCTTCCAGCTGGCCCACGACCAGCTGCGTCGCCTCCTCTACGGCACTGGCCCCTACGGCCATGACCCCCTCGGGATCGAGGCCGAATTGGCCGGCCTAGGACCGGAGGACCTGCGCCCACTGGTGGAGGGCCTCGGGGCCGACGGCGCGGTGCTGGTGCTCTGTGGCGACGCCCCCGCCGCCCTGGGGGAGGCGTTGGAACGGGAACTGGCGGCGTCCCCCTGGAGCACCCACGCCCCCCGGCCCCAGGCCTTCGCCGGCCCACCGCTCGCCACGGGGCACTTTGGCCAGCAGGTGCAGGACACCGAACAGGTGGTGCTGATGCTGGGGGCCGCGACCGTTCCCCTGGGCCATCCCGACGCCCTGGCCCTGCGGTTGCTGCAGGCGCACCTGGGACTCGGCATGTCCAGCCGACTGTTCATCACGATGCGGGAGGAGCGCGGTCTGGCCTACGACGTCGGTGTGCACCTGCCGGCCTATGCCGGTGGTCCGCCCTTTGTCATGCACCTGTCCACCTCGGCCGAGCGGGTGGCTGAGGCCACCACCTGCCTGCTGGACGAGTGGCAACGACTCCTGGACGAACCCCTGGACGAGAGCTCACGCCTGCTGGCCCTGGCCAAATTCCAGGGGCAGGACGCCATGGGGCGCCAGACCTGCTCCCAGATTGCCGAGCGCCAGGCCCTGATGCTCAGCCAGGGCCTGCCCTCCGACCACGTCCGCCAGGTGATGGAGCGGGCTCCTGAGCTCGGCGCCGAGGATCTGCGGGCGGCGGCCCGCCGCTGGCTGGCCACCCCCAGCCTGAGCCTGGTGGGCCCGGCCCCGGCCCTGGAGCGGGCGCAGCGGGCCTGGCTGAACCATGGACTCAGCCGTCCGGGGAGACCGGCTCCAGATCGGAGAGGTTGATCAGGAAGGTGCCGCGGCGAAACCGGATGGCCCTCAGCTCCAGGGCCCGGATTTCCACCACCCGGCCCACTTCCCCCGGATCCACCAGATCCGGGGGACGCAGCATCGGCATCGGGTCGGCGGTCTTGAGGTAGCGGAGGGGTTGGCGCAGCCGCACGGCATCACCCAGATGGATCACCACCGGCTCCGCCACTTCAAGCGGCGGCTCCTGGGGAATCGCGGGATCGGTGGGGGTGAGATCCGGCATCGGTACGGCGCTCCAGTGGGTTGGGGGCCCTTCTCAGCCGAACCTAGCTGGAGCAGGATGGGCGCCAGCCACGGACGGTTCATTGCGAGCCCTTGCCACCTGGAGCGGAGCGATCGCCGGCCTCCTGCTCATCCTTGTCGGCGGACTGGTGCCGGCGGCCTTCCCATTCCATGAGGCCGGTGGCTGGGGCGTGCGGCCCCTCGGCATCACCCTGCAGGTGCCGGCCCTGCTCCTGACCGCCCTGGTCTGCGGTCCCCGCAGTGCCACCCTGGCGGCTGTGGCCTATCTCAGCGTCGGTCTGTTCCAGCTGCCGGTGTTCCACGAGGGGGGTGGCGTTGGCTACCTGCTGGATCCGGGCTTCGGCTACCTGGCGGGTTTCCTGCCGGCCGCCTGGATCACCGGCAAGCTGGCGCGCCAGCCGGGCATGGACGACCCGCTCACCCTCGCCGGGGCCGCCGCCATCGGCCTGGTGGTGCTGCATCTCTGCGGCCTGACCAACCTGCTGCTGGGCAGCCTGGCCGGCCGCTGGGGCGGTGACACCCTCACCCTGGTGGTGGGCTACAGCCTGGCCCTGCTGCCCCAGTTGCTGCTCTGCTGTGCCGCCGGCGTTCTGGGCTGGTTGCTGCGCCGGCTGCTGCTGGTGCCCTCGTGATGGCCCGTCCCCTGCGCCGCCGGCTGGGGATCGTGCTGCTGGCGGCCTTTGCCCTGCTGCTCGATCAGGTAAGCAAGGCCTGGGCCCTCGAGCACCTCGCCAGCGGCAGCATCCGGCCGCTGCTGCCTGGCCTGCTCCAGCTGCAGCGGGTCAGCAACACCGGCGCCGCCTTCAGCCTGTTCACAGGCGCATCGATCCAGCTGGGCCTGGTGAGCGCCCTGGTGAGCCTGGGGCTGCTGGTCTGGATCCTCTGGCGCCCTCCCACCGGCCTCTGGAGCGGCCTGGCCCTGGGACTGCTGCTTGGAGGGGCGCTGGGCAACGGCATCGACCGCTGGCGCTACGGCGCGGTGGTGGATTTCCTGGAGTTCGTCCCGATTCACTTCCCGATCTTCAACCTCGCCGACGTGGCCATCAACCTGGCCGTGGCGTGCTTCCTCCTCGATCTGCTGCGACCCCATGCCGACCGCCATCCTTGAGGGGCTGGAGCGGCGGCTGCGGCCCCGCTCACCGTCCGCAGGTCCCCAGCTCCGGGTGCTGCGCCCCGGCCTGCCGGAGCAGAGCCATCCTCTGCACGGCAGCCTCTACCGGATCGGCCGCGCCACGGACAACAGCATCGTCATCGACCACACGGCGGTGAGCCGCCACCATGCCCTGCTGGAAAACCACGGCGGCCACTGGCTACTGAGCGATGCAGGCTCCACCAACGGGCTCTGGTGGCAGGGCCGCCGGGTGCGGGAGCTGGTGCTGCGGGAGGGGGATCGGGTGCGCTTCGGACCGGCGGATCAGGAGGATCTGCCCACGCTGCTCTTCGAACCTGAAGGGGGCCTGCGCCGGGCCTGGCTGGGGCGCTGGGGCGCGCGCGCCGCCGTGGCCGTGGCCGGCGCCGGCAGCCTGCTGCTGGCCCTGTCCCTGCTGCAGGTGCCCACCAGGGGCAGCCTGGCGACCGTGCGAGGGCCACTGCTCCTGTACGACCGCAGCAATCGGCCCGTGGCGTCGGTGGCCGATCGCAAGCGCCGCGAACTCCCAAACCTGCACGCCTATCCCGCCGTCCTGATCGATGCCCTGCTGGCCAGCGAGGACAACCGCTTCTGGTGGCATCCGGGCGTGGATCCGATCGGCACGGCCCGCGCCCTGCTCACCAACCTGCTCGGCGGCCGGGTGCTGGAGGGCGGCAGCACCCTGACCCAGCAGATGGCCCGCAGTCTCTACCCGGAGCAGGTGGGACAGGGCGAAACCCTGGGGCGCAAGTGGCGCGAGCTGCTGGTGGCCCTGCAGCTGGAGGCGCGCTTCAGCAAGCAGGAGCTGCTGCTGAGCTACCTCAACCGGGTCTATCTCGGGGCCGTCTGGGGCTTCGAAGATGCCTCCCGGCGCTTCTTCGGCCGCCCGGCAGCAGCCCTGAAGCTCGAGGAGGCCGCCCTGCTGGTGGGCCTGCTGCCCTCCCCGAACGGCTACGACCCCTGCATCGATCCCACGGCGGCCCTGGCCTCCCGCAACCAGGTGCTCGACAAGATGGCCGTCACCAACAGGATCAGCGCCGATCAGGCGCGGCGGGCCCGGCGCCAACCGATCCGGCTGGCCCCGGATGCCTGCCGCTCCGCCCAGCAGCGGGGGGCCCCCTTCTACACCGACCAGGTACGCCGCGACCTGGAGAACCTGGTGGGCAAGGAGGTGGCCGCCGAAGGCAACTTCCTGATCGACACCCACCTGGATCCGCTGCTGCAGGAGCGGGTGGAGCTGGTGCTGCGGCAGCGCATCGACGCCAGCCGCTCCCTGGGGGTGAGCCAGGGGGCCGTGGTGGTGATCGACAGCCGCACGGGGGGAATCCGCGCCATCGCCGGCGGTCGGGACTACCTGCAGAGCCAGTTCAACCGGGCCTCGATGGCCCTGCGCCAGCCCGGCAGCACCTTCAAGCTCGTCCCTTACGTGGTGGCCCTGGAGCGGGGCGCCCGGCCCAGCGACCGGATCGGCTGCGGGCCCCTGGACTGGGCCGGCCAGCACTTCACCAGCGGCTGTGGTGGCAGCCTCAGCCTTCGCCAGGCCCTGGCGATCAGCAGCAACACCGCCGCCCTGCGACTGGCCCGTAAAGATGGCCTCGACGCCGTCGTCAGCAAGGGCCGGGATCTGGGCTTCACCAGCCCCCTGGCCCCGGTGCCGGGCCTGGCCCTGGGCCAGAGCGAGGTGACCCTGCTGGAGCTCACAGCGGCCTATGCCACCGTCGCCGCCGATGGGCTCTGGCGGGCGCCCACCACAATCCGGCGGCTGACCGATGCCGAAGCCTGCGGCGCCTCCCAGGCGGCGGGGGAACGGGGCGGAGCCGATTGCCGGGCCTCCGCCGGCAGCTCCCGGATGGTGAGCAGCCCCGGCCGCCGGGTGATGAGCCCCGCCACCGCCAAGGCGATGCGAACGCTGCTGGAGGCGGTGGTCAGCGGTGGCACCGGCAGTGCCGCCTACGTGGGCGCCGGCAGCTGGGGCAAGACCGGCACCACCAACGAGGGCCGGGACCTGCTGTTCGTGGGCTATGCGCCCAGGCGCCAGTGGGTGATCGGCATCTGGCTGGGCAACGATGACAACAGCCCCACCGCCGCCAGCAGCGCCCTGGCGGCCTCCCTGTTCGGCGAGATCGTGCGCTCCGCCCCACCGGGGCCATGAAGCTGCCCCAACGCCTCTGGATCTGGATCCTGCTGGGTCTGCTGGCGCTGGTGGTGCTGGGCATGGTGTTGCAGGCGGTCCAGCAGCTGCAGTGGACCCTGAGCACCTGGCTGCCCTACTGGATGGTGGGGCCGCTGATGCTGGTCGTCCTGGTGGCGTTGCTGCTGGCCCTGGCCCAGGTGGGCTGGCCCTGGCTGCAGCGGTGGCGCCGCCCCGGCCCTTCGGGGGCGGCGGGCAAGGGCCTCCCCGCGGCCGTGCCCTCCAGCCGCAGGGAGGCGGCTCAGCGGAACCTGGGCGCCATCGACAGGACCCTCGAGAAGGTGCGCCACGCGGTGGAGCGCGAAGCCCTGCGCCAGGAACGGCAGCGCATGGAGGCGGAACTGGAACGGGGCGACCTGGTGATCGTCGTGTTCGGCACCGGATCGGCCGGCAAGACCTCCCTCATCCGTGCCCTGCTGCAGGAGCTGGTGGGCGAGGTGGGCGCCCCGATGGGCTCGACCACCACCGCCACCCGCTACCGGCTGCGGCTGCGGGATCTCCCCCGCGCCGTGATCCTGGAGGACACCCCGGGCATCCTCGAAGCGGGCCGCGAGGGCCGCGAGCGGGAGCGCCTGGCCCGGGGCCTCGCCGCCAGGGCCGACCTGCTGCTGCTGGTGCTGGATGGCGACCTGCGCGCCAGTGAGCTGGAGGTGTTCGAGGCCCTGGCCGGGCTCGGCAAGCGGCTGCTGCTGGTGCTCAACAAGTGCGACCTGCGCGGAGAGGAGGAGGAGCGGCGCCTGCTGGCGCTGCTGCGGCAACGCTGCGCCGGCCGGCTCGCCCCGGAGGATGTGATCCCCGCCAGCGCGGCCCCGCAGAGTGTGCCGATGCCTGGTGGCCGGCCGCTGCAGCCGGCCCCGGAGGTGGAGGCCCTGCTGCGTCGTGTCGCCAGCGTTCTGCATGCCGATGGCGAGGAGCTGATCGCCGATAACCTGCTGCTGCAGTGCCGTCGCCTCAACCAGGCCAGCCAGGACCTCCTGGACCGGCAACGAACCAGCGACGCCAGCTCCATCGTCGATCGCTACATGTGGATCGGCGCTGGGGTGGTCATGGTGACCCCGCTGCCGGGCGTCGACCTGCTCGCCACCGCCGCGGTGAATGCCCAGATGGTGGTGGAGATCGGCCGTGTCTACGGCGTCAGCCTCAGCCGCGACACCGCCCAGGATCTGGCCCTCTCGGTGGGCCGGACCCTGGCCGGGCTGGGGCTGGTCAAGGGGGGCGTGGGGCTGATCACCTCGGCCCTCAGCCTCAATCTCCCCGCCCTGGTGGTCAGCCGGGCGATTCAGGCGGTCAGCGCCGCCTGGCTGACCCGGGTGGCGGGGCGCAGCTTCATCACGTACTTCAGCCAGAACCAGGACTGGGGCGATGGGGGGCTGCAGGAGGTGCTGCAACGCGAATACGACCTCAACAAACGGGAGGGGATGCTGCGCAGCTTCCTGGAAACAGCCCTCAACCGGGTGGTGGAACCTCTGCAGCAACGCCAGAGACGGCGGCTACCACCCCGACCAGGGCCTCGGGGGGGGGCGGCTGGAGGGGACCGCGGGAATCCAGCACCGTGATCAGCACCAGGTAGGCCACCCCGATCAGGATCGAGAGGGCACCGGTGACGATCGCCACCCACCTGCCGCGGGGGTCCTTCAACGGAGGCTTCGGTGGGATCGGATCCGGCATGGGTTCAGCCACTGGTTCAGCCATGGGTGGGCTCCGTCAGGCTTTGTTGCACGACCAGACTGAGCCGCTCCAAGTGAAATGGGAGTGTGTGCGGGTTGCCCAGCACCGCCTTGAGGTGGTGATGGCCCCGATAGACGGGCCGCGAGAGCATCAGCTGCTCAGCCAGCAGGGCCGCCCGGGTGGTGGCACTCCAGCGTTCCGCCTGCGCCCCTTCACAGCCCTCGGGCCGGAACGCCAGCAGGTGCAGGGGACCGCTGCAGAGGCTGAGGCCACCGATGGCCCGCAGCCGCTGCTCCAGGTCCGTCCGGCGCTGGACGGCCGCGTCGATGAGGGCGGCCACACCGTCGAGGCCGAGCTGGCGGAGACCCAGCCAGAGCTTGAGGATCTCCCCGGGCCGGGTGCCCTGCAGCCCCGCCTCCCCCTGGTGGCCGCCGCCCCAGCTGGGTTCCATGTAGGGCAGTCCGGTGGCAAAGGCCCGCTGCAGGTGGCTTGGATCCGCCAGCAGCAGCAGGGAGGAGGTCTTGGTGATGCCGAGCAGCTTCTGGGGGTTGACCGTGATCGAATCGGCCAGCCCCAGACCGGCGAGCCGGGTGCGGAATCGGTCGCTGAAGGCGAAGATCGCACCGATCGCCCCATCCACGTGCAGCCAGTGGCCGTAACGCCGGCACAGGGCCGCGATCGGCTCCAGGGGATCGAGGGCGCCGCGCACGGTCGTGCCGGCGGTGGCCACCACGGCGATCACTGGCGTACCGGCCCGGTCGAGCTGCGCCAGCCGCCCCTCGAGGGCCTGGTGATCGAGAGCGCCGGCAGCGGTCACGGGTAGCTGCACCAGGGCTTCGGGCGGCAGACCCATCACGGCGGTGGCTTTCATCAGCGACACGTGGGCCTCCTCGCTGCACAGCACCACCGCGTCGCCCCGACAGGCCAGGCCACGCTGATGGCGGGCGGTGACTAGGGCCATCAGGTTGCTGAGGCTGCCGCCGCTGGCGGCCACGCCGCCGGCACCGTCCGGCAGACCAAGACGGCGGGCCATCCAGGCGCACAGAGCCCGCTCCAGACGGCTGAGGCTGGGGGAAAGCTCCTCGGCCAGCAGGTTGTTGTTCAGACCGGCGCAGATCAGGTCGGCCACGATCGAGGCCGACAGGGGCGGCGGATCGAGGTGGGCCAGGGCGCCGGGGTGGTTGGGGTTGTAGGCCCCTTCCATCACCAGCTGCAGATCGGCCAGGAGCCTGTCGCTTCCCAGTCCCGCCAGCTCCGGTTCCACCGCCGGCAGCACACTCAGCCCGGGAAGGGGGGTGCCGTGGCCGGCCTGGCCCAGCCAGCGGCAGAGGAGTCCGGACGCCTGCTGCAGGACCTCTTCCAGGGCCGGGTCCAGCTCAAACGGATCGGCAAAGGCGCCGAAGTCCCGAAGGGAGGGCGATGGCCGGTGGGCGGGGGGGACGCTGGCCAACGGCGACTGTGGGGGCTTCGGCATTCTGCCGCCTGCCCTGGCGGAGGGATGGCTAGAAGAAAAGGATGGTGAGTGACGCCGTCAGCCTGCTGTGGATGGACCGGCTCCTGCGGCTTTCCGAGGCGGCCGGGGCCCGGGGGGAAATCCCCGTGGCGGCCGCCTTACTGGATGAGGCCGGCCGCTGTGTCGGCTGGGGCAGCAACCACCGCCACCGACGGGCGGATCCGCTGGGGCATGCCGAACTGCTGGCCCTGCGCCGGGCCGCCGCCGCGAGGGGCGACTGGCGCTTCAACGGCTGCACCCTGTTGGTGACCCTCGAGCCCTGTCCGATGTGCGCCGGTGCCCTGATCCAGGCGCGGGTGGGCCGCGTGATCTACGCCGCCGCCGACCCCAAGCGCGGTGCCCTCGGCGGCAGCCTCGACCTGTCCAGCCATCCCAGCGCCCACCACCACATGGCGGTCAACGGAGGGGTGCGGGGCGAGCGGGCCGGCCAGCAACTGGAGGAGTGGTTCCGTCAGCGGCGTCTGGCCCGTCAGGCAATGGCGGCGGCCACAGCGGCAGGGGACGACTGAAAGGCGGGCAGTTCGCTCGCGAAGATGGCGAGCAGGCGGTCGACGTTCTCGGGGGTGCTGTTGTAGCCCATCAGGCCGATGCGCCACACCTTGCCGGCCAGATCCCCCAGCCCGCCGCCGACCTCGATGCCGAAGCGGTCGAGCAGGTGGCGGCTGAAGGCCTTGCCGTCGACCCCCTCGGGAATCCGGACCGTGGTGAGGGTGGCCAGCCGCAGGGGCTCGCTGACGTGCAGCTCAAGCCCCAGCCGCTCCAGACCGGCCCAGAGGCGCTCGGCATTGCTGCGGTGGCGCGCCCAGGCGGCCTCCAGCCCTTCTTCGGCCAGAAGCCGCAGGGCTTCCCGCATGCCGAAGTTCATGTTGACCGGCGCGGTGTGGTGGTACACCCGGTCGCTGCCCCAGTACTTGTTGAGCAGGGAGACATCGAGGTACCAGTTGGGCACCTTGCCGGAACGGGCGGCCAGCTTGGCCTCGGCCCGGGGGCCCATGGTGAAGGGGCCCAGGCCGGGGGGGCAGCTCAGGCCCTTCTGGCTGCAGCTGTAGGCCAGGTCCACCTTCCAGGCATCGATGTGCAGCGGCACGGCCCCCAGGGAGGTGACCGTATCCAGCAGCAGCAGGCAGTCGTGCTGCCGGCAGAGGTCGCCGATGCCCTCCATCGGCTGGCAGACGCCGGTGGAGGTCTCGGCGTGAACCATCGCCAGGATGGTGGGCTTGTGGGCGATCAGGGCGGCTTCGAGTTCGGCCAGATCGAAGGCCTCTCCCCAGGGCCGCTCAATCGTGACCACCTCGGCCCGGTAGCGGCCGGCCATGTCGACCAGGCGCTGGCCGAAATAGCCCATCACCGCCACCAGCACCTTGTCGCCGGGTTCGATGGTGTTGGCCAGCGTCGCCTCCATGGCGGCACTGCCGGTGCCGCTCATCGGGATGGTGAGCCGGTTGTCGGTCTGCCAGGCGTAGCGGAGCAGCTCCTGCACCTCACCCATCAGCTCGATGTAAAGGGGATCGAGGTGCCCGATTGGCATCCGTGCCAGGGCCTGCAGCACCGTGGGGTGGGCGTTGGAAGGGCCAGGACCCAGCAGCAGCCGCTCCGGGGTGGCGATGGGATCCAGAGCGAGCCTGTGGGTGCTGCTGACGGTGGAAGGCACTGGGAGAAGAGGCAAGACCTGGCGGAGCGGCAGAAGTGATCTGAGACTAGGGAACGGCCGCTCAGCGGGCGCGGACGTTGCTGGAGGAGAGGCCGCGGCAGAGGTGCTCGAAGGGGGCCCGTACGAGGCCGGTGTCCACCAGGCCGGCGTCGGCCAGCATCTCGGCGATCACCTCGCCGAGCAGGGAGATGCTGCGGACGGTCGGTCCGGTGGGGACACCCAGGCTCTTGTAGGTGTCATCGAGACCGTTGAGAACGCGCTCGTCGAGGATGGTGAAATCGTCGGCCACCAGGGCATAGCTGGCGTAGCGCAGGAAATAGTCCATGTCGCGCAGGCAGGCCGACAGGCGCCTGGTGGTGTAGGCGTTGCCACCGGGGAGGAGCAGTTCGGGATCCTCGAGCCAGAGGCGCTGGGCCGCCTCGCGCACGATGACGGCCGCTTCCCGATTGATCAGCTCAACGGCGGCGAGTCGCAACTCCGCCTGGCCGTAATAGGCATCGATCCGATCGATCGCGGAACGATCGAAATAGCGGCCCAGCTGGTCGTAGCGACCGATCAGACCGGTGATGGCATCTCGCATGGACGAAACGGATCGACGCACCTGCAGCGGAAGGTAGCACTCGCAATCCGCCAGATTCCTGTCCTGCGGCTGGTTCTGGGGAATCTGACAGAAACGGTTACGCGGCCACCGGCCCGCCGGGGGGGCACCATCGTGGCGGCAGCCTTCCCATCCGCCCATCGCCATGGCCACCTCCGCCCAGGATGTCCTGCGCCGCCTCGGGGAGGACGGCATCGAGCGCATCGACCTCAAGGTGAGTGACCTGCAGGGGCGGTGGCATTCGTTCGGCCTGGAGGCCCACCAGTTCGACGACGGAGCCTTTCAGCGGGGCCTTGGCTTCGACAGCTTTTCCTTCGGCAGCCGTGCCAGCGGTCTGGTCCTGCATCCGGACCCCGGCACCGCCTGGATCGACCCCTTTCTCTCCCCCCGGAGCCTCAGCCTGATCGCGTCGTTCGAGGCGCCGGCGGCGGCGGGCCCGAACCTCCACCACTGCCCCCGCTCCCTGGCCGGCCGCGCCCTGGCCCTGCTGGCCAGCAGCGGCCTGGCCGATGCGGCCCGCTTCGGCGTGACGCAGGACTTTTTCCTGTTCAGCGAGCTGACCTGGCACGGCGACGCCCAGGGTTGTGGCTGCCGGGTCGTCCACGGCACGGACGCACCGGAGGCGCTCCACAACGAGCTGCTGCTCACCCTGGCGGCCCTGGGCCTGCGGGCCCGACTGAGCCAGCCCACGCCGATGGGGTCCCTGCAACAGCTGACCCTGGGAAGCGCCGATCCGCTGCGGGCCGCCGATGGCCTGATGGTCAGCCGCTACGTGCTGCGTCATGTCGCCCGGCGCCACGGCTGGAGCGCCACCGTGCTGCCGAAACCCTCGCCCGAGCCCATCAGCGCCGGCCTGGCGGTGCACCAGAGCCTGTGGAGGGCCGGCCAGCCCCTGTTCTGCGGCGAAGGCACCTACGGCGACCTCTCCCAGACCGCCCGTTGGTACCTGGGCGGGCTGCTGCAGCATGGCCCCTCCCTGGCCGCCTTCACCAACCCCGGGATCAACAGCTACCGACGGCTGCGGAGCACCCCCGAGGCCCCGACCCGCCTGACCTACGCCAGGCAAGACCCCTCGACGGTGGTCGCCGTTCCCGACAGCGGCAGTGACCCGGACAAGGCCCGGCTGGTGGTGCGGCAGGCTGACGGGCTGGCCAATCCCTATCTGGCCTTGGCGGCCATGCTGCTGGCCGGGCTGGATGGCGTGCGCCGCCAGAGCGATCCCGGATCCCCCAGCGATCTGGAGCCCGCCGCCGGTTCCGCCCCGGTCCGTGGCGCCAGCCTGCCCACCGATTTGGGCGGCTCCCTGGCGGCCCTCACCGCCGACCATGACTACCTTCTCGTCGATGGCGTGTTCAGCCAGGAGCTGATCGAGGACTGGATCGGCCTCAAACGCCAGGAACTGGAGGAGCTGGAGCACAGGCCCCATCCCCTCGAGTACGCCAGCGACCCCATCGCCTGAGTTCAGGGACGCAGCAGCCAGGCCAGCAGCAACCCCAGTCCCCCCCAGCGCAGGGCTGACCAGAAACGTTCGCCGTGTCGGCTGCTGGGCAGCAGGGCGTCGGGAAGGGGATCCAGCAGCCTCTGGGCTAGCTCGAGCTTCTGGCGCCGCCGCCGCAGGGTCACGCCCGTGGGGGCAACGGCTCCCGGCCGGCCGGCAATGCTCAGCACTGCCGCCAGATGGTGCAGCAGTCCGGGTGGCGGTGAGCGACGGGGGCGCTGGAGGCGACTCATGCTGACGCGTTCGACAGGGCGAGACCTGGAACGACAGGATGGGACCACTGCGGTCCGATCGTCCAGTGGAAGCCACCAGCATTCCAGCCGAAGCGGCGTCGCCGTCCGATGCTGCGATCCCGTCGCACCGGTCGTGGCCGCCGGAGGCCCTGCCCCTGGCCGAACGCCTGCATCGTCAGCTCAGCATCGGCGACCGGGACTGGCATGCCCTCAAGCACCAGCGCTCCCGGCGGGCGGCTGAACAGGTGGCGGCTGCCCTGGTTCAGCTTCTGGCCGCCGATCAACCGGCCGCCGGTGCGGCCACCGAAGGCCGGCGCAGCGCCATCGCCTTGCTGGAGAACGCCCAGGCCTGGCTGCGGGCCGAAATCAGCGATCCGGGCTGTCCGGCCCACGGTCGCTGACCACCGCCCGCCGTGCCGCCAGCTGCAGCCGGTTGCCCCGGCCGCTCCAACGGACGTCATCGAAGCAGTGATGAATCAGGAACAGGCCCCGGCCGGAGGGAGCGTCCTGCTGGCAGGGCAGGGCACTGTGGCGGGCATGGGGCGGCAGTCCGGGGCCTTCGTCCTGCACCTGCCAGACCACCCAGCGGGGGGTGACGATACGGCGCACCCTCAGGCACTTGCCGGGATCACAGCCATTGCCGTGACGGACGGCATTGACCAGAGCCTCCTGCAGACCGAGCTGCAGCTCCGCCTGGCGAAGCGCGCAGCCAATGGGTTCAAGAAGCAACTCCACCAGCGGGGCCAGCTGCAGGGTGGAGGGGGTGATGTAGTCGGCCCAGCGGAGCTGCATGAAGCAGGAATTCCAGTTCGCCTCACCGGAACCTAACGCGCTCGCCCGGCCGGTGCCTCCCCCAGGCGGGCCTGTATGGCGGGATGTTGCAGAACCGCGTCCATCAACCGCACGCCCCGCAGCTGGTTGATCAGGGGCATGTGGCCCTCCGGCGCGTCCAGCGACCACTGGAAGGAGCCCGGGTAGCGGGTCCAGGTGCCGTCGCTCTTCCAGCCGAGCCGGGGCCAGAGCCGATCCCACTGCCCTTGACACACCTGCAGCAGACGGGCCTGGACCGAGAAGCCGAAACGCCCCTGGGAGTAGCAGCACCAGAGACGGTCGAGGCTGGTGAGGTCGGTGGCTGGCATCGCCGCGACCTCGCTGTAATAGACGTAACCGCGCCGCACGGCAGCCTCACCGGCCAGCTGGCGCAGGTGCTCGCTGGTGAGGCGATCGGCCGACTCGAAGGCCTGCCGCATCAGATGCCGTTGCAACGGCGCGTAGTCGAGGCCGGCGACGCTGGCGACGGCGAGCCAGCCGTCGGGGTGGCGCGCCAGCCACCCCTGCTGCAGGTCCGTGTCCCCCGACGCCAGCAGCAGCTGGATCAGATGGCCAGCGGCCCAGTCGTCGCCGGTGGCATCGAGCCGGTCGAGCCGGTCCGGAATCCGATCCAGCAGGTCGGAGCTGGCCTGCAGGAGCGGGCCCAGAAGGCTGCGGCGCTGACGGGCCGAGCCTGCCAGGAAGCGCTCCAGCAGCTGTTCGGCATCGACGGTGCTGGAAACCGGTGGACCGGAGAGCATGGGCAGACGACCAGCCGGAAAGGCAGCATGGTGAGAACCACTATGTCAGGGCCGTTGGGCACTGGCTGCAGGGGGGAGCCGGGACGGGGTCTGCCTAAAGTCCCCTTTTCAGCGAGTGCCATGGCCGCCGCCATTCAGTTCTTCCGCGGGGTGGACGAGACGGTCGTGCCCGACATCCGTCTGACGCGGTCACGGGATGGCCGCACCGGCCAGGCCACCTTCGTGTTCGAGGAGCCCGAGGCCCTGGCCCCCCAGGCCGTGGGCGATATCACCGGCATGTTCATGCTCGATGAGGAGGGCGAGATGGTCACCCGGGAGGTGAAGGCCCGCTTTGTCAATGGCAAGGCCAGCGCCCTGGAAGCCACCTACACCTGGAAGAGCACCGCCGATTTCGAGCGCTTCATGCGCTTCGCCCAGCGCTATGCCGACGGCCATGGTCTGGGATTTGCCGGCCAGGGTGACGAACCGGCCGAGGAGGGCCAGGAGGAGGCTTGAAATTCGGCCAGTGGCTGGGCCTGATCGCCCTGCTGGCGGCGCTCGTTCTGCTGTGGAGCCTGCGTGACGCCCTGATCCTGCTGTTCGCCGCCGTGGTGCTCGCCATGGCCCTGTGCACCCTGGTGGGCGCCATCCGGGAACGCCTCGGCGTGGCCAGGCCCATGGCCCTGCTCCTGGCCCTGCTGCTGGTGACGCTGGTGGTGCTGCTGGTGGCCACGGTCGTGATCCCCCCCTTCATCGCCGAGTTCCGCGAACTGGTGCAGCAGGTCCCACGGGCCTGGGAAGAGCTGTTGACGCTGGTGCGTCACGCCCTGGAGGGGGCGTCACAGATGGTGTACGGCCGCAGGGACGGCAACCTGGACTGGCTCAAATCCACCCTCTCGATTCCCGCCACCCTGCCCCCCGATCTGCTGGGCCGGCTCGGCGGTGGGGCGATCGGCCTGGTGGGCGTGGCCGGCAATCTCGGAGCCGGTCTGCTCCAGACCCTGTTCGTGGTGGCCGTGTCCCTGATGGTCGCGGCCCAACCCACCGGATACCGGGAGGCCCTGCTGCTGCTGGCACCCTCCTTCTACCGGCGGCGCCTGCGCCAGGTGCTGGTGGCCTGCGGTACGGCCATGAGCAGCTGGATGGTGGGGGTGCTGATCAGCTCCCTCTGTGTGGGCCTGCTGGCGGCCATCGGCCTGTCCGTGCTGGGGGTGACGCTGGTGGCGGCCAATGCCCTGCTGGCTGGCCTGCTCAACATCATTCCCAACGTGGGGCCAACGCTCAGCACGATCTTCCCGATGTCGGTGGCACTCCTGGATGCCCCCTGGAAGGCCGTGGCCGTCCTGGTGGTTTACGTGGTCATCCAGAACCTTGAGAGCTATGTCATCACCCCCTCGGTGATGCACCATCAACTGCAGTTGCTGCCAGGCCTGACCCTCACCGCCCAGCTCCTGTTCACCCTGCTGTTCGGCCCCCTCGGCCTGCTGCTCGCCCTGCCGCTGGCGGTGTGTCTTCAGGTGCTGCTGCGGGATGTGCTGATTCATGACATCCTCGATCCCTGGAAGCGGGAGCGCCGGCAGACATGAAGGCACGCACCCTGCTCGGGGCCCTCGCCCTTGTGGCGCTGTTCCTGCTGCTCTGGGAACTGCGCTGGGTGCTGCTCATCCTCTTCGGCGCCGTGGTGCTGGCGGTGGCACTGGATGTGCCCACCTCCCTGCTGCGGCGACTCACCCGGCTGAACCGGGGGGCGGCCCTGTCGCTGGTGCTGCTGGTGCTGGTCGTGATCGGCTGGCTCCTGGGCAATCTGCTGCTGCCGGAACTGATCGACCAGATCCGCCAGTTCAGCCAGCTGGTGCCCGAGCTGGTCCAGCGGCTCGGCGACGTGGTGCCCAAGACCCCCCTGCTGCGCGACCTGGAACGGCAGCTGGACGATGGAACCCTCTGGGACCGGCTCCAGCCCCTGGGCAGCCAGCTGCTCGGCGTGGCCGGTGGCGCCGCCAACAGCACCATCCAGCAGCTGCTGATGCTGCTGCTGGCGATCCTGATGGCGCTCGATCCTGTCAGCCATCAACGCCTTGTGATCGCCGCCACACCCCGCTTCTACCGGCGGCGCATGGAACAGTTGCTTGGGGAATGCCGTGAAGCCCTCGGGGGTTGGCTGGCGGGCATGACCATCTCCGGCACGGTGGTGTTCCTCACCACCTGGGCGGGACTGGCCCTGCTGCAGGTGCCGCTGGCCCTGCTGAGCGGCCTGGTCTGCGGTCTGCTCACCTTTGTGCCCACCATCGGACCCACGGCCGCCACCCTGCTGCCTTTGGCTGTCGCCCTGCTGATCTCACCGGCGAAGGTGGTCCAGGTGCTGGTACTGCGCCTGCTGCTCCAGAACGGCGAGGCGTTCCTGCTGACCCCCCTGCTGCTGAGCCGCACCGTCAACCTGCTGCCCACCGTCGCCCTGATGGCCCAGCTGAGTCTGGGGGCCCTGCTGGGATTGCCCGGGCTCCTGTTGGCTTTGCCCCTGGTGGTGGTGCTGCAGGTGGCCTGCGAAGAGGTGCTCGTGCGGGACGTGATGGACCGTTGGGATCTGACCTGATCGCCTGCCTCAGCCCCGGTAGCGGCGGTAGTGGTGCCAGAGGGAGGGCTGGCTGAGCAGCACCGCCACGGCCAGCAGATGGGAGCGCACGGCGGCCGTGAGGGACGCCAGGGTGAGATGGTCCCAGAGCAGGATCAACTCGACCCGCAGATCGATCAGGGCCAGCACCAGCAGGACCACCGGCAGCATGGGCCAGCCACCACGGGGCCCCTCGACACGGTCGGGACCTCTCATCGTTTGGAGAGCACAGGCAGCAGGGTGGGAGCCACACCGATGCTCGACCAGCTGCCGACGGCGATGCCCACGGTGAGCGCTACCGCGAACCAGAACAGGGTGCTGCCGCCGAAGAAGATCAGGGCCACCAGGGGCAGCAGGGTGGTGAAGGAGGTGTACAGCGAGCGGGTGAGCGTGGCGTCCACCGCCACATCCACCTGTTCCACCAGGGAAAGGTCCCCCAGGGTGCGGCGTTGTTCACGGATACGGTCGTAGACCACCACGGTGTCGGTGACCGAATAGCCGGCGACGGTGATCAGGGAGACGGCGAAGAGGGAGTCGACTTCGATGCCCTGCAGCAGTCCCAGCCAGGCGAACAGGCCGCAGGTGATCAGCACATCGTGGGCCAGGCAAAGCAGGGCCAGGAAGGCGAAGACGCCGCTGTAGTTGAAGGAGATGTAGACGGCGATTCCAGCAAAACTGACCAGTAGGGAGATCAGGCTGCCCCTCAGGAGTCGGGAACCCAGGGTGGGACCGATCGTGTTGACCGAGGTGCCGCTGTTGAGCAGCGGGCCGAACTTGCCGGCCAGGCCATCGACGAGGGCCTTGCTCTGGTCGGCCTCAAGGGCGGGCAGGCGCAGCAGCAGGGAGCGACCGCCGTCGAGCACCTGAACCGAGGCGCTGCCTAGGCTGGGGGCGATCTCCCCTTCAGGGGACGGCAGGTCGAGGCTGGTGAGGCCCTGGCGGATCTCGGCGGCGGTGATCGCCTTGCAGGGGGAACAGTCGCGCTCCACCTGCACCTGGGTGCCACCGGTGAAATCAAGTCCGGGCCGCAACGGCGCGCCGATCGCCGGGTTCAGCCAGCACAGCGCCAGGCCCAGCAGGCTCAGGCCACAGGCCAGCAGCGAGCCCACCCAGGCCAGGCGCCGGTAGCGGCTGATGCGGAAGCGGGGGGTAGGGGCGGAGGTCATGGCAGTCATTCAGGCCAGACCCGGTTGGGGCGTGGCGGATTTGGCTGGGGGCAGCTGGCGGGCCGGCAGGAAGTAGGTGGGGCGCCGCAGGGCCGGGTAACTCATCAGCAGGCGCAGCAGGGTGCGGGTACAGGTGAGGGCTGTGAACAGGCTCAGCACCAGGCCGATGGCCAGGGTGACGGCGAAGCCCTTGACCAGGCCAGTGCCCAGGAAGAACAGGGCGGCGCAGCTGATCAGACCGGTGACATGCCCATCGATGATCGACGACAACGCCAGGGTGAAGCCCGTGTCGATGGAGCGGATCAGGGTGTTGCCGGCGCGCAGTTCCTCCTTGATGCGCTCGAAGATGAGCACGTTGGCGTCGACGGCCATCCCCACCGAGAGGATGAAGCCGGCAATGCCCGGCAGGGTGAGGGTGACGGGGATGAGGGCGTAGATCGCCAGGTTGAACAGGGCGTAGAGGCTCAGGGCCACCACCGCCACGATCCCGGGCACGCGGTACACCGACATCATGAAGATGGCCACCAGGACCAGGCCCGACAGGCCCGCCACCAGACTGGAGCGGATGTTCTCGGCCCCAAGCGAGGGGCCGACCGTGCGCACCTCAACGATCTTCACCGGCAGGGGCAGGGAGCCACCCCGCAACTGCACCTCCAGGTCGCGGGCCTCTTCGGCGCTGAAATTCCCCGTGATCGAGGCGGAACCACCGGTGATGCCGGCCACCTTGAACTGCTCGCCCACGCTGGCCTCGCTGATTGAGCGGCCATCGAGGACGATGCCAAGCACCCGGCCGGTGCCGGCGATCGACTGGGTCAGGGAGGCGAACTTCTCGCCACCTTCCCGGTTGAAGCCGAGGGTCACCTCCCAGCCGGTCCCGGTGGCCTGCTGCTGGCGACCCGCACTGGTGAGGTCCTTGCCGGTGATCAACGGCGGCCCATAGAGGCCGAGGATGCGCCGGTTGGTCTCCCGCAACAGCAGTTCGATCTGATCGACCTCACTGCTGCCGGCGGGAACCTGGATGCCGAGGGAGGTCAGTGCCTTGGACAGGTCCTGGGGCGAAAGGGGCGGTGCTTCCGGCGGGGGGGGTGCCGTGGGGTCATCGCTGGGGGAGGGGGGGCGCTTGGCCCGCAGCACCGACTCGGCCTGGCGCTTGAGAGCCAGCAGCCCCCGCATCTCCTCCTCGGTGCCGGGCTTCTGGGCGCGGAACTCCAGGAGGGCTGTGCTGCCGAGCACCCGGGCCGCCTGGCTGGGATCCTGCTCGCCGGGGAGCTGCAGCACCAGCTGGTCGTTGCCCACCGCCTGCAGGGTGGATTCGGCCACTCCGAGTCCGTTGATGCGCCGTTCCAGCACGTCCTTGACGGCCTCCAGCTGCTCGGTGTCCACCCGGGTGATGGCACCGGCCGGCATCACCTGGAGGGTGAGCTGGCTGCCGCCGCGCAGGTCCAGACCCAGCTGCAGTCCGTAATTGGCGAGGAGGGCGCCGGAGGCGATGGTGAGGGCGAGGATGAGGGCGAACCAGCCCTGTTGGCGTCCCATCTCAGCGACGACCCGCCTTCAGATCGAGCGCCGCGGCGACGATCTGGTGCGGCTGAATGATGGTGAGGTTTTCCAGATTGCCGTTGTAGGGCGTGGGGATGTCCTGGGACGACAGCCGCAGGGGCCGGGCATCGAGATCGTCGAAGCAGTGCTCGGTGATCAGGGCGATCAGTTCGGCCCCGATGCCACCCGTTTTCATGCACTCCTCCACCACCACCACCTTGTGGGTCTTGCGGATCGAGCGGGCGATGGTCTCCATGTCGAAGGGCTTGAGGCTGATCAGGTCGATCAGCTCCACATCAACACCCTCCGCCTCCAGCTGCTCCACCGCCTTGAGGCAGTGGTGGCGCATGCGCGAATAGGTGAGCATTGTGACGTCCTTGCCTTCACGGACGACCTCGGCCTGGTCGAGGGCGCAGATGTAGTCGCCCTCAGGGATGTCCTCACTGAGGTTGTAGAGAAGAACGTGCTCGAAAAAGAGCACGGGATTGTTGTCGCGGATGGCGGCCTTCATCAGGCCCTTGGCATTGGTGGGGGTGCTGACCGCCACGATCTTGATGCCTGGAACGGCGTGGAAGTAGGCCTCGAGGCGCTGGCTGTGCTCGGCGCCGAGCTGGCGGCCCACGCCGCCGGGACCGCGCACCACGGCCGGGATGGTGTAGTTGCCGCCGCTCGTGTAACGCAGCATCCCCATGTTGTTGGAGATCTGGTTGAAGGCGAGCAGCAGGAAGCCCATGTTCATCCCCTCCACGATCGGCCGCAAGCCGGTCATGGCGGCACCGACGGCCATGCCTGTGAAGCTGTTCTCGGCGATGGGGGTGTCCAGCACCCGGAGTTCGCCGTACTTCTCACAGAGGTCCTTGGTGACCTTGTAGGAGCCGCCGTAATGGCCCACGTCCTCACCCATGACACAGACATGGGGATCGCGCGCCATCTCCTCGTCGATGGCTTCGCGCAGGGCGTTGAACAGGAGAGTTTCAGCCACGGAGCGGGGGCCTTTGCGCGGCCAACCTATCTCAGCCGCCGGCGGCGAAGGTGCTGAGCAACAGGACCGACAGGAGCATGCCCGGCAGCAGCAGAACCACCAGCAGACCCAGGTCGTGGGGAGTCATGGGGGGGAGGACAGCGGCGGTGGCAGCTTAGGAAGGGGATTCCGCTTCAGCCGGCAACAGGCTGCGGATGAACACCAGGAACAGCCCCAGGCCGATGAAGGCGAAGGTGAAGGTGGCCAAAAAGCACATCCCCACCATCAGGGTCTTCATCGCCGTGGCGATGCTCTGGGCAAAGGCCGAATCGAAGTGGGGCGGATGGGTCACGTACCAGCCCACCACCCGCTGGCTGACGCCCAGGCTCAGCCAGGCCAGCAGGCCACTGGTGAGGGCGCCGGACAGGAAGCTCAGCGGTCCCTTGCGCGGCGGCGGGGAGGGTAGTTCGTCCGTCATGGGGGGAATCCATCCGTCACCAGGCTGACACCGGACCCGCCGCAACGGCAGCACCAGGAGGCAAAACCGAGGGCGCCGAGCTCCCCCGTCAGGGCGCTCCGGGCCGCCTCGGCTGCGGCCAGGTCGGGGTAGAGGGCGTAGAGGCTCGGTCCGGAACCGCTCATCGCCACGGCCAGGGCCTCCGGGCCGCGACGCAGCAGAGCGAGGCCCGAGCGAACGCTCTCCACCTCCGGCGCCACCACCGACTGGAGGTCGTTGCGCAGGGGTGGCAGGGGGGCAGGGGCGGCCAGGGCGTCCAGCAGGGGGCCGTGGCGCAGGGCCTGGCGCCGCTGCTCGAAGTCCGCCTCGCTCTCCAGGTAGAAGTCGCCACGGAGCTCCCGGCAGCGGCCGTAGGCCCAGGGCGTTGAGACGCTGGCCTGCGGGTGCTTGAGCAGCAGCACCGCCCGCTCCACCACCTTCTGCTGCGGCACGGGCTCGAGCCTCTCCCCGCGGCCGAAGCAGAGCTGGGTGCCGCCGTCCAGACAGAAGGGCATGTCGGAACCCAGCTCGGCCGCCAGGCCATGGAGCCTCTCGGTGCCCAGGCCCAGACCCCAGAGGGCATCGAGACCCACCAGGGTGGCGGCCCCATCGCTGGAGCCGCCCGCCAGGCCGGCGCCGATGGGGATGCGCTTGTGCAGCGTGATCTCCACCCCCAGTTCCGGCAAGCCGACCCGGGAGCGCAGCCGTTCCGCCGCCTTGACGATCAGGTTGGTGCCGTCGGTGGGTAGATCCGCGTTGTCGCAGCGCAGCCGGATCGTGGCGTCGGCGCTGGCGCGCAGCACCAGGGTGTCGGCCAGGTCGATGCTCTGCATCACCATCGCCAGCTCGTGGTAGCCATCGGGCCGCAAGCCCAGCACTTCGAGGTGCAGGTTGATCTTGGCGGGGGCCCGCACCGTCACATCTGCCATCGGGGTCACGCTCCGCCGGGATCGGCACTGGTGGAGCGATTCAAGCCGGTGGCAAGCGCGAGCCACTGGGCGGGCGCCAGCTCCTGGGGCCGCTGCTGCAGGTCCACCCCGGCGGCGGCGGCCAGCTCCAGCAGGGCCGGCGCCGGCAGCAGGCCCGCCAGGCTCGTGCGCAGCATCTTGCGCCGTCCGGCGAAGCAGCGCCGCAGCAAGCCTTCCACCGCCAGGGCCTGGGCCTGCGGCGGCAGGGACTCCGGCGGGACGGGCTCGATCACGATCACCTCCGAGGTGACCTTCGGTGGCGGTGAGAAGCAGCGGGGCGGCACCGTGCAGACGCTGCTGCAGCGGGCCAGCAACTGCATGCGCACGCTGAGGGCCGAAAAGGCGCTGCTGCCCGGCCGGGCCCGGATGCGCTGGCCCACCTCCTGCTGCACCAGCAGCACCAGCCGCTCGAAGCGGCAGGGGGCCGGCCGGCCGAGGCGGCCCACCAGCACCTCCAGCAACGGGCCGGTGATGTTGTACGGGATGTTGGCGACCACCTTGGTGGGGATGGGCCGTTCGGGGCAGGGCAGGGCCAGTTCGAGCACGTCACCCTCGATCAGGCTGAAGCGCCCGTCGCCGCCGAACCGCTGCCGCAGGCCCACCACGAGGTCCCGGTCGAGCTCCACCGCCAGCAGGGACGCCGCCGGCGAGGCCAGCAACCGTTCGGTCAGGGCGCCCCGCCCCGGGCCCACCTCCAGGACATGGTCGTCACCGTGCAGGTCGGCGGCCGCCACAATGCGATCGAGGATCTGGGGATCGGTGAGCCAGTGCTGCCCGAAGCGCTTGCGGGCCCGGTGGCCGCTGAAGGTCATGGAGGCGCCGGCAGGTCTCCCCAGATTGCAGGGCCGTCAGGCCTGGCTAGAGGTGGAGCAGCGTTCGCCCCTTCTGCCATGGCCCATGGTTTCCGCCTGACCGGCGCCCTGCTGGCCGGGGGCCTTGCCTTGCTGGCGGTCCCCGCCCGGGCCGGCAGCGTCACCGCCGAGTCGGTGTTCGACCGTCAGGCCACCCGCCAGCAGGCCAAGAGCCAGGTGCCCAAGGGCGCCACGATCACCCGCACCGTTTGCGAGGACATCGAGGTGGGCATGGACAACACCCGCTACCGCTGCACGGTCTTCTACACGACCGCTCCGGCCAGCCCAGCTCCAGCCACAACGGCCCCGGCCCCAGCCGCTCCGGCCACCAGCCAGCCCTGAGCCGGGCTCCCCCGCCCTGCACGGCTCAATCGCCCAGCCGGATCCAGCGCACCGGACCCGGCGAGGGCGGCAGCGGCACCAGGGCCGCCACCTGCTCGACCGGCGTCCGCTCCCAGCGGGGGTGGGCCGCCAGCCAGCAGTTCCAGGCCCGCTCCAGCCGCTGGCGCTTCGGCCGCCGCAGGGCGGCCATCCCCCACCCGTCCAAGCTGCCGCTGCGGCGCCCCTTCACCTCCACCAGCAGCAGCCGTCCCGGCTTGTGGAGCACCAGATCCAGCTCCCCCCAGGGGCAGCGCCAGTTGCGCGCCAGCAGCTGCCAGCCCCGGAGCCGCAGCAGCCGCAGCACCCGCTGCTCCGCCCAGGCTCCCTGTCGCTGGGCGGGGCTGGGGGGCATGGTCGCAAGCAGCGGCTGCTGCAGGCTTCCCGGCGGCGGTCAAGCCAGCGAACGGCGCACCAGGGTGTCGTTGGGGCTCAGTAGTACCGACGGGGGTTCTGGCGGATGGCCAGCTGCACCTCGAGCAGGAACAGCAGCAGGCCGACGATCATGGCCCCCATGGCCGCCACGAACAGGGGCACCACGATGGCGGTGACATCGAGGGCCGCCACCGCGCTGATGAACAGCACCGCCACCACGGCGGCCACCAGCAGGGCGGTGACGGTGACCGTCAGGATCGCCCGGTTGATCAGGAAGGTGCGGCGCCGCTGGACCACCAGCACCTGCTCCAGCCGCTCCACGTCCTCCGGATCGACCTCCTCCTTGGCCCGGCTCTTGGCCAGGGCCTCCTGAAGGACGCGGGTGCGGTCGATGATCCGGGCCAGCCGGGAGCTGAACAGGCTCAGCAGCCCGGTGACGCCGGTGAACAGGAACACCGGCGCCACCGACAGCTGGATCGCCTTGGAGAGGCCGGCCACAGAGCGCCCATCCCCCACATCCACGGCCAGCAGCAGGGGGACCATCCAGTGCATCCAGGGGGGTCCGCTCAGGCCTCCGGTGTGATCTGGCTCCGCAGCAGGGCTTCCAGTTCCAGATCGGAGAGGGGAGCCGACAGCTGGTAGCCCTGGCCGTGGCGACAACCGAGGGTGAGCAACATCTGCCGCTGCCGGGAACGTTCCACCCCCTCCACCACCACCATGATTCCGGTGGCGTCACTGAGCCGGATCACGGCGCTGAGCATCGCCTGCTGCAGCTGGTCGTAGTCGATCGCGGAGATCAGGCTGCGGTCGATCTTGACCTCACTGAAGGGCAGCTCGGTGAGCCGCTGCAACCCCGAATAGCCCGTGCCGAAATCATCCATGGCCAGCTCGAATCCCTGGCGCCTGAGGTCCCGCAGCTGGTTGGCGACGTGGTTCGACATCTCCAGGATGCTGCCTTCGGTGAGCTCCAGGACGATCCGACCCGGGGTCAGCTGGTGGCGTTCCAGGGCCATCAGCAGGTCGCTGCTCCAGGTGGGGTCCTGCACCTGCAGCGGCGAGACGTTGACGCAGATCTTGGCCAGCTGCAGCCCGGCCACATCCCAGCGGTGCAGGGCCTCGAACGCCCGTTCCATCACCCAGCGCCCCAGGGACGAGATCTGGGCCGTGGCTTCGGCCACGTCGATGAAATCGGCGGGGGACTGGCGGCCCAGCACCGGGTCATCCCAGCGGCAGAGCACCTCGGCGGCGATCACCCGGCCGGATTCCAGCTCGATGATCGGCTGGTAGGCCAGCTCAAGCTGCTCCTGCTCGATCGCCAGGGCCAGGGGGCGGGCCAGCAGCTCCTGCAGCTGGACGGACCGCTGCACCGGCGAGGCGATGCTGCAGCTGGGAAATGGCTGGCGATGGGTTTCCTCCAGGGCCCGGGTGGCGGCCTCCAGCAGCACGGCGAAGTCGTTGCCGTCATCCGGGGCGCGGCTGATGCCCACGTTCAGCGAGGGCTCAATGACGTGCTCCAGCACCGTGGTGGGCGCCTCCAGGCTGCCGAGCAGAGCGCCGGCCATGTCGCGCACCGCGTCGATGCCCATCGCGCCCGGCAGCAGGGCCAGCAGGCGGTCGCCCCCCTGACGGGAGAAGAAGGCCCCGGCCGGAAGGGCCGCCTCCAGCCGGTGGGCAATCTCCTCGATCAGGGCCTCGCAGGCGGCGATACCCAACCGACCACGCACCAGGTCGAGCTGCAGCACCTGCAGATGCAGCAGCACGGCGCCATCCCCGTAACGGGCTGTGACCAGATCATCCAGGTCAGCCAGGGTCACCCGCTGATCGAGCAGCTCCAGCAGGCACCAGACCCCTTCCGTCCCGCCACTGGCCGGCAGGCGGGTGAGGGACAGGGGAATCGCCCCGTCCGCCACCGGGGAGCCGGCCAGTTCGCTGCTCAGGCTGGCCACGGCACCCTGCAGCAGCGGCGCCACCTCAGCGGCGCAGAGCTCCTGCAGTCCCCGCTGGCGCAACGCCGGCAGGTCCAGACCCGAACGCCGGCAGAACGCCCCATTCGCCGCCACGATGGCCCCCTGGCCATCGGCCAGGGCCGCCGGCCGCTCGATCCGCTCCAACAGGCCCTCGAACGCTTCGGTCCCTGATCGCTGGGGATCCCTGGGTTGGAAGTCCCTGGGTTGCAAGTCCTTGGGTTGGAGGTCCTGGGCCATCCACGGATTCGGAGAGCGAACGGGCCAGAGATCCGGACCCGCACCACGCTAGTCGCCCTGTCCCCATCGGCATCGCTGCGCGGGCCGCGGAGGGGTGCGGAGCCCTTTCCTAGGCTGAACCCCTTCGCTCCATCCCCGATGGCGAGCCCCCTCTCCCGACCCCGGTTTCTGACCCTGGTGCTGTCCCTGCTCCTGGGCGGCCTGCTGCTGCTGGGCGGCACCCTGCCGGTGGCGGCGGCGATGGACTATGCCAAACAGGTGCTGATCGGGGCCGACTTCCACGGCGCCGACCTGCGCGGCGTCACGTTCAACCTCACCAACCTGCGCGACGCCGATCTCTCCGGGGCCGACCTGCGCGGCGCCAGCCTGTTCGGCGCCAAGCTCCAGGACGCCGACCTCAGCGGTAGCGACCTGCGCGACGCCACCCTCGATTCGGCCGTGTTCGAGGGCACGGACCTGCGCAACGCCCGCCTCGACGACGCTTTCGCCTTCAACACCAAGTTCCGCGGGGTGCGCATCGACGGCGCCGACTTCACCAACGTGCCCCTGCGCGGCGATGCCCTCACCAGCCTCTGCGCCGCCGCCAGCGGCACCAACCCCGTCAGCGGCCGGCTCACCCGCGACACACTGAACTGCAGCTGAGCCCGCCCCGATGAGCTTTGATGCCCGCAGCCGTGAACGGCTGGAGGCCCTCGGCCGCCAGCTGCCCAGCAAGCTCCCCGCTCCGCCCCCACCCACCCCGACGGCCGGCGAGTCGGCCCCGGGCAGCCGGGCAGTCGACCGCCGCCATCCCGTCGAAACGGAGCAGGACCCCGAGAAGCTGTTCCGCGGGCTGATGGATGTCAGCGCCGACGGCAACGTGCCGCCCCACCTGCTGGAGCGGCTGCGGCAACTGGAGGTGCCTCCCCCCAGCAGCCCCCCCGCCGGCGGCAACCTGGCCAGCGGCAGCCAGCCTCCTGCCAGCCCCGGCCGCCGCCGGACCCAGCCCCCCCGGAGTGGAGGCAACAGCCGCCCTGCAGCCGCCGATCCCGAGCTGGACCTCTACACCGCCTTCCAGCAACTGCTGCTCGAGGACGACGACTGATCAGTACATCCGTACTAAGGTGAAGGCCGTCGCCCGGGGCCGGGATGGGGGTCGACCTCAACGAACAGCTGAACCTCCACCCCGGCCGCACCCTGCTGCTGCGCGTCTGCGGCGACTCGATGCTCGGTGCCGGCATCCGCCACGGCGACCTGCTCGTCGTGGATCGGGAGGCCACGCCCCGATCGGGCCGCATCGTGGTGGCCCTGCTGGAGGGGGGATTCACCCTCAAGCGCCTGGTGCGCCGGGGGGCGCACTGGTGGCTGGAGCCGGCCAACCCCGCCTACCCGCCCCTCGCCCTCGGCGGCCGCGACGATGACCGCCTCTGGGGCGTGGCCGTGCACGTGATCCGTTCGCTGCCGGGGGGGCGATGAGCCAGGCCATCGTCCTGGTCGACGGCAACAACTTCTACGCCTCCTGCGAAGCCGCCCTCGACCCCGCCGTGATCGGCAAGCCCCTGGTGGTGCTCTCCAACAACGACGGCTGCATCGTCTCCCGCAGCGCCGAGGCCCGCGCCATGGGCATTCCCATGGGCACCCCCTGGTTTCAGGTGCGCCACGACCTGGAACGCCGCGGTGTGATCGTGCGCAGTTCCAACTACGGCCTCTACGCCGACATGAGCCAGCGGCTGATGGCCAGCCTCGAAGCCTGGGTGGAGGAGCTGGAGATCTATTCCATCGACGAGGCCTTCGGTCGCCTGCGCCGCCCCCCCGGCGACAGCGACCTCACCGCCTGGGGGAAAGAGCTGCGCCGGCAGGTGCGCCGCCAGCTGGGTCTGCCGGTGGCGGTGGGCATCGCCCCCACCAAGGTGCTGGCCAAGATCGCCAACCGCATCGCCAAGCGCGACCTCTCCCATGGCGGCGTGTTCGATCTGGGCCAGGCCGGGGATCCGGGCCCCTGGCTGGAGGCCATCGCCATCGAGGACGTCTGGGGCATCGGCCGCAAGCTGTCCCGCTGGTGCCGGCTGCGGGGCATCAGCCAGGCCCGGGCCCTGCGCGACATGCCGAGCGGCGAACTGCGGCACCGCTGTGGCGTCGTGGGGGTGCGCCTGCAGCAGGAACTGCGCGGCCACAGCTGCCTGCCCCTGGTGGCGGTGCCGCCGGCGAAGCAGGAAACCTGCGTCAGCCGCAGCTTCAGCGAGCCGGTCAGCAGCCTCGAGGGCCTGCGGCAGGCGATCGCCACCTACCTCAGCCGGGCCGGCGAGAAGCTGCGCCGCCAGGGGCAGCGGGCGGGCAGCGTCACGGTGTTCGTGCGCAGCAGCCCCTTCAACGGCACCCGCTTCTACGCCAACGCCGCCACCGTCGCCCTGCCCCTGCCCAGCAACGACACCGCCGTGCTGCTCGCCGCCGCCCTGCCCCTGGCCGAGCGGCTGTTCCGGCCCCACAAGCCGCTGCAGAAGGCGGGAGTGCTGCTGCAGGATCTGCAGCCGGTGGCGCTGCTGCAGCACCATCTGCTGGTGCCGCTGCCGCCGGAGCAGCAGCAACGGCGCGAGGCCCTGATGGCCGCCGTCGACGGCCTCAACCGCCGCTACGGCAGCGGCACCGTGCAGTGGGCCGCCTGCGGCCTGCGGCCCCGCTGGACGATGCGCCGCTCGCGCCTGTCGCGGGCGGCCACCACCCGGCTGAGCGATGTGCCGGTGGTGCGGGCCTAGAGCGGGCCTTCAGGGGCGATTCACAGGGGGGGGCTGGCCGGGCCCTGGCGTGCCTGGGTCCTCCTGATCGGCATGGAGCGAAGAAAGCCAGGCAGCATCCACCGGCTGCCGGGAACGTCGGCCCAGGCCACGACGAAAACGCAGGAAGTCCGGCAGATGAAGGACGTGGAGCAGCAGGCTGGAGCCTCCACGCTTGAGCTGACCAATGGCTGCGAAACAGAAAGCAAGGGCAAGGGCCGCCAGGTCATCGGAGATCCAGCCCAGCAATGCCCCCTGGAGGCGCAGGTTGCGCAGCTCTGCCAGGCGGTAGTCGGCGCGCTGAATCTGGGGCTGGAGTTGATCAAGCACCACGGCCCGCACCTGGTCGAGGGGCTTGGTGAACGTGCCCTGGATCTGGGCGGGAGCGCCGGGCAGTTGGCTGATCGCCCGTTTCAACGCCGCTTCACTCTTGGCGAGGCGGATCTCCTCAGCCACCTGCTTCACCTGGCGCATGGCGCGCAGTTCCTCGCTGTTGCCGTCACCGAGGAGCTTCAGCCCCGCATGGGTTTGCAAGGGGATCAGCAACAGAAAGCCGATGGCGGCGAAGAAGGCGAGCCGCCGCATCCACTGCACCTGGTCGGCCAGGCGGGTGGACTGGGAGCGCAAGAGCTGAGCCAGCAGCAGCAGCACCGCCCCCAGCAAGGGAAACAGTGCCGTGGTGCGCAGGGCACTGGCCAGTTTCAACTGCCAGGCGGGCTGCAATAACGCCACCGGCAGCAGCAACTTGAGCTGGAAGGCGACAAACAGGCCGAACAGCCCGTAGCCGATGTACTGAAACACCAGAGAAAGCTCGCGACGGGCTTCGGTATCGGAGAAGGACGCTCTCATAGGCAGACGATCAACGAAATGAAGACGAACGCAACACGGGGCAAAGTGTAAGCGGCTGACAACGTAGAAAAACCCTGAGACAGCAAGGGTTCAGCCGCTGATGTGGACCGTTCCGATCACCAACTCCTGTGGCAACACGCCCCGAACGGCTCACTCCATGAATTTTTTTACTCAATCAGCAACGAGCCGGCGCTGAGCGCCGATACTGGCAGGCTTTAAGCGATCCAGGCGGACCATTTGTTGCATTCGGACATAGGCGGACAAGCCCCAAAGATGGCCTCGTAGAAACGAGGATGCCGCTGGCTCAGTCTCAGTCTCAAGCGACGAAGATACTGCAGATACATCACGGATGCTAGCGTTCCGAGCGACACAATCCCAACGACTCAAGATGATTAACCCCTTGAAGCGTCTGCATCAGCCGCTCACCCTGCTGAGTGTGGGGGGCGGCTTGGCGGCCATCGCGAGCGTGGCGATGGGCGTGGCGCAGCCGGCTCAGGCGGCAATTTCCTGCTCAGCTCTTGCGGTCACAGGGTTGCCCGGTGGCCCGGTGAACAACGGAGTTCCTTGTGGGACTGTTGATGCTTCCACAGGGGCACAGCAGTTTACGGTTGATTTCTCATCAGTCATCAACAGCAACCAAGCTGATTTCAATTTAACCAATTACTTTTCGCTCCAGGCGGCCAGCATTGAGAAGGGCGTTGGTTCAACAATTTCATTCTCAGATGTTCGTTTTCTAGTAACAGGAACCGACGCTATGATGGGTGTATTTACCGATCAGAGCATAGCCGTATGGCAGGATCTTCCCACGCTTAGTGGGGATCCCACTAGTCAGGGGTATAGCAATTACAGCGTGAGCGAGGCCGTCACCACTGGCTTCGGCACAAACTACAAAACAGCCAGTTTCTCCCTGACGCCTGGGGCCGCAAATGCAATCACTGGATTGAATGCTGGCGTCATCAATACCAAGGCCTTTCAGCCCAGTGCGTTCGGAATCAGCACCCTCACAAACCTTAAAATTACCGGACTTATTCGTGGCGGGTCGGTTGATGGTGGTGCAGCCGCCTTTGGTCTAGCCAATTTCCAAGGGTATACGACAGGTCAGCCCTTTGCTGGTGGGCCGCCAAATGGTGTGTTTGGTCGTGCAGCAAGTGTGGATACCGTCCCCACCCCCGGCCCCTTGCCCCTCTTCGGTGCCGCCGCTGCCTTCGGCTGGAGCCGCAGACTGCGTCGCCGCCTCGGTGCCACCAAGGTCGCAGCCTGAGTTTCAGGCCAACCCCACCATGGCAAGCCCCCCATCCAGGGGGCTTTTTTCATGGGCGATGGGGATCAACACTGGCGTCCGGCGTCAGTCGGCCTTCAGCTGGAGGCTGCCGGTGGCGCCTGCCCAACAGCCGCCTCAATCATCGCGGCGTTCACGGGAATCGTGTCCAGCGCCTCGTCATTGTCGAGAAAGGCCTCGAAGGAGGCATAGCGCTGGATCTCGGGTTCGGCCTCGACGCAGGCGGCCGCCCAATCGCCATCCTCGGGCTTCACCACGCCATAGCTGGCCAGGGCTTCGTCAAGCTCGCCGGCATCACCAATCGCTTCACCGTGCCAGAACACTTCGAAAAACCCCGTCGCGGCTGCAGAGTCAGAATTCATGAAATGAACTGGCAATCTGATTGCGGCCATTGCCCTTGGCCAGCGCCAGGGCCCGCTCGGCCCGCTGGAAGAGGTCGGTGAACCCGAGATCCGAAGCCGCCAGAACGGTGAGGCCGCCGCTGATGTGCAGGTGGAAATCGGAGTGGGTATGCACCCCGGGCAGGTGGGCGACGGCGGCGCGCAGGCCATCCGCCAGGCCCATGGCCTGCTCGCCATCGATCCCCACCAGCAGCAGGGCGAACTCGCCATCCCCCAGGCGGGCGGCGAAGTCCTGGGGCTGGAGAAAGGTGCGCGCCAGCTGGACCAGATCGGTGAGCACCTGGTCGCCGGCGAGATGCCCCCAGCGGTTGTTGATCAGGCGCAGATTGTCGAGATCAAAGAGGAGCAGGGACAGGGGGTGCTGGTCGCGGCGGGCACGCTCGAACTCCCACTCGCCGATGCTGAGGAAGGTGTGGCGGGTGGGCAGGCCGGTGATCGGGCAGAGGTGGGCCAGGCGCCGCAGCTCCAGCTCGCGCATGGCCAGTTGGGCCAGGCGGTGCAGCAGCTCGCGCTGCTCCGGGCCGAGATCGCGGGGCTCCCGGTCGATGACGCAAAGGGTACCGAGGTTGTGGCCCTCAGGGGTCTGGAGGGGCGCCCCGGCATAGAAGCGGATGTGGGGATCGGCGAAGACCAGGGGGTTGCTGCGGAAGCGCTCATCGGCGCGGGCATCAGGAACCACCATCACCTCATCGTGGACGATGGCGTGGGCGCAGAGGGCCATTTCACGGGGCGTTTCGCTCACAGAGAGTCCCCGCTTGGCCAGGAACCACTGCCGATCGGCCTCCACCAGGGAGATCGCCACGATGGGGGTCTGGAAGATGGCCGCGGTCAGATCGAGGATGCGGTCGAAATGCTCGTCGCTGTCGGCATCGAGGATGCCGTAACGCTCCAGCTCACGGAGCCGCTGGTCCTCGTCGGCGGGGACGGGATAGGCCGGATAGGGAGCCATGGCAAGCCTGCGTCCAATCAAAATCTAGGCAGAACGGGCGCCGGCAAGCGGAATCCGAAGGGGGAGAACGGACTCAGGCCGCCGGCACCGCCAGGGTTTCCTCGTAGCCGGCGCGGCGGCCGTCATCGAGCTGGTTCAGGTAGCGGCGCTCGCTGTAGTAGGCCTCCTGGAAACGCAGGGCATCGCCGTTGAGGGCATCGAAGAGCTCGTGGATGCGGGTCTCCATGTCGAGGCCGCTGCCGGCCGCCGGGGGGGCGGGGGCTGACGGGGGCACCTGGCGCTCCTCCTCCAGCAGCCGGGCGATGCAGTGCTCCAGGGTCTGCAGGCGCTGGCTCGACCAGGCATCGAGCAGGTGGCGGCAGCGCCGCAGCACCCGCTGGCGCTCCAGCGACGCCGTGGCCCCGCGCAGCTGCAGCGGCGGATGGGCCAGGGCCAGCCGCTGCACCTCGCTGGGCTCTAGCAGGGGGGTGAGCCGGCCGAGCAGGGCACTCTGCTCCACCAGCAGCCGGTCGCCCAGCAGGCGGGGCAGGTCGAGGTCGGCCAGATCCAGGCCGGGGTCGGTGCCCCGGTTGATCGCCTCGAGCCGCCCGGCGCCGAGGTTGTCCTCCTCCAGCTCCCCGATGGCGGCCCAGAGCTGGCGGTGGTGCTGGAGGGCGAAGTCATCGAGTTCGCGGCGACGCAGCTCGGCACGGATCACACCGCGCCAGGGGGCGCAATGGAGGTAGAGGCGCAGGATCTCCGCTTCGGCCCGCTCCCGGTGCCCCACCTCCCCGGGCTGCTCCCATTTCACCGAGCGGCCGTGCCAGCGCTGGCCCTTGACCTGCTGGCGCAGGTCCTCCTCCAGCTGGATGGCCAGCCGGGCCTGGCCGCCCGAGAGGCGCTCGGCCACCTGCTGCAGGTAGTGGCTGCGCACCGCCGACTGGGGCAGCTTGCCCAGCAGCTGCACCAGGGCGGAGACGGCCTGCTGGAACTGGTCAGCCCGAGCGAGGTCCTTGCCTTCGAACACCTGCTCGATCTGCCAGTCGAGCCAGAGCGGGGCCTGATCGAGCAGGGAGCGGTACTCCCCCGGGCCGTGCTGCTGGAGGAACTCGTCGGGGTCCTTGCCGGCGGGCAGGTGCAGCACCCGCAGCTCCAGCTGGCCCTGCAGCGCCAGCTGCTCCACCTCACCGATGGCCCGCTGGGCCGCCCGGATGCCCGCCCCGTCACTGTCGAAGTTGAGGATCAGTCGGCGACCGTCGCAGCAGCGGCACAGCTGGGTGATCTGGCTGGAGCTGAGGGCCGTGCCGAGGGCCGCCACCGCATTGGTGATGCCGGCGGCGTGCAGGGCGATCACATCGAAGTAGCCCTCCACGACCACGGCCCGGTCATCGCGCCGGATGGCGTCGGCGGCCCGATCCAGCCCGAACAGGTGCTTGCCCTTCTCGAACACCTCCGTTTCCGGCGAGTTGAGGTACTTCGGTTCGGCGCCGTCGAGGCCGCGCCCGCCGAAGCCGATCACCCGGCCCTGGCGGTCCCGGATCGGCACCATCACCCGGTCGCGGAAGCGGTCGTAGAAACCGCTGCCCCCCTTGCGGGCCACCACCAGACCGGCCGCCTCCAGCAGGTCGGCATCCAGGCCCTCCACCTGCTGGAGGTGCTGCAGCAGCCCATCCCAGCCGGCCGGGGCATAGCCCAGCTGGAAGGCCTCCAGGGTGGTTTCGGAGAGGCCCCGCGCCTGGCGCAGGTAGGTGAGGGCCCCCGCCCCCTCCGGCGAGCGCAGCTGGCCCTGAAACCAGCCCGCCGCCAGGGCCAGCACCCGGTGCAGCCGATCGCGGCGGGAGAGCTGCTGGCGCAGCCGCTCCTGCTGGGGCCCGTCGAGGGTCTCGACCGGCAGCTGGTAGCGGCGCGCGAGATCCAGCACCACCTCGCTGAAGCTGGTACGCTGCAGCTCCATCAGGAACTTGATGGCGTTGCCGCCGGCCCCGCAGGAGAAGCAGTAATAGAACTGCTTGGCGGGGGACACCGTCATTGACGGGGATTTGTCGTCGTGGAACGGGCAGATCCCGACGAATTCACGGCCCTTCTTCTTGAGCACCACGTGCTCCCCCACCACATCGACGATGTCGGCCCGTTCCTTGACGGCCTCGATCGTGCGGGGGTGGAGACGGGGAAGACTCAAGGGTGCAGGCTCAAGACAGGGCGGGGCGAGCAGGGTGAAGCAGAGCCAGGGCTTGGAGGAGGGGCCGATGGGACGCCGACCCTATCGGTGGTGGTGGACTTGGCAACATTCTGGGGCCTGACACCACGGATGGAGATCACCGGGTGAACCAAACGCCCCCGATCGACCCCGGTCGAGCCCTGCCAGCCGGGGGCTGGATGGTGCTCAGCGCCCTGGCCTTCAGCCTGATGGTGGTGGGGGTGAAGCAGGTGGGCGAGCGGCTGCCGATCGGCGAGGTGGTGCTGGTCCGGGCTCTGGTGAGCCTGGTGCTCAGCTACGGCATGGTCCGCAGGCTGGGTGTGGATCCCTGGGGCCGGCGCCGGGGACTGCTGGTGCTGCGGGGCCTGGTGGGCAGTGCCGCCCTGTTCTGCGTCTATGCCGCCGTGATGCACCTGCCCCTGGCGGCCGCCACGGTGCTGCAGTACCTCTACCCCACCTTCACGGCACTGCTGGCCTGGCTGCTCCTGGGCGAACGCCTCGGACGGCGGGTGCTGCTGGCCATGGGGCTGGGCTGGCTGGGGGTGCTGCTGGTGGCCCAGCCGGCGGCCAGCTCCGCCCTGCCAGCCACCTGGGTGGCGGTGGCGGTGGCCGGCGCCCTGCTTACCGCCGTGGCCTATGTGAGCGTGAGGAGCCTGGCCGTGAGCGAACACCCGGCGGTGATCATTTTCTACTTTCCGCTCGTGGCGCTGCCCATGAGCCTGCCCCTGGTGCTGCTCGATCCGGTGCTGCCGACGCCGGGCGAATGGCTCTGGTTGCTGGGGGTGGGCGTGTTCACCCAGGTGGGTCAGGTGGGACTCACCCGGGCCCTCACCCAGCTGCCGGCGGCCCGGGCCACGGCGATCAGTTACGTGCAGGTGGGATTCGCTGCCCTCTGGGGTTGGTGGATCTTCGGGGAATCCATTGATCTGCCGACGGCGATCGGGGCGGCCCTGATCCTGATGGCCACGCTGATCAGTCTGGGCCAGGCGCCGGGGGCGGCCAAAACCGACAAATCTGCGCAGGACACCCCCCTACGATGACGCCGCCAGGTTGGGTTGCCTTGCTGTTGATCCCCCTGCCTGGTGCCGTCCATTCCTGGCTGGCCACGATGGTCGCCAGCTTCAGTCAGGGGGCGGAGCCCACCCTGATCCGGCCGCCGATCGCTCCCGGCATCGTCCCCCTGCCGCTGATGATGCTGACCATCGGTGGCATCTTTCTCGGCACCCTGGCGATCAGTCGCTTCTCCCTGAAGATCGGGGTGCCGGCGATTCTTGGCGTGCTGTTGTTCGGCCTGCTGATCAATCCCTCGGTCACGCTGTTCAGCCATGACACGATCCTGCGACTGCAGGTTCTGAGCTTGTCGATCCTGCTGTTCAACGCCGGGCTGGAAACCGACATCCGCTCGATTCGCGGCTTCCTCGAATACGGGATCATCCTGGCGGTGGGAGGCGTGATCCTCTCCAGCCTGCTGCTGGGGCTGATCATCTGGTTCGTGGCCTCCCCCGATGCGGCCGGCATCCAACTCGGCTTCCGGCAGGTGCCGGTGGCCGTGGCGATGCTGATCGCCGCCTGTCTGGGCTCGACCGACGCCGGGGCGACGATGAACGTCCTGCAACTGGTGCAACGGGCGATCCCAGGCAGGCTGTCGGCCCTGGTGCAGTTCGAATCCTCCGTCAACGATCCCACCGGCATCCTGTTTCTGGGGCTGGTGATCGGCCTGACGACCCTGGAAGGGGCCAGCGGCGGGCAGCAGGTGGTGGTGGAGCAGGTGCAGACGTTCCTGCAGAAGATCGGTTCCGGCCTCTTGATCGGCGTCTGCGTGAGCTACCTGGGGCGCTTCAGCCTCAACCGGCTGGTGCGGGAGAGCAGCCAGTTGCTGATCCTCGGCATTGCCATCGGCCTGATCTCCTACGGGGTGGCGGAGTTGATGGGCGGTTCCGGCTTCATCAGCGCCTATGTGGCGGGCCTGATGCTGCGCAACCACACCTACAGCAACCAACAGATCACACCGGAAGCCCTGCAGCAAACCCTGCTGCCGTTCAACAACATGACCGAAATCACCGTCTTCCTGATCTTCGGTTTGAGTGTCCATCCCCTGGAGCTCCTGCCCGCCTTGCCGGAGGGCATCGTCGTCGCCCTCGCGATGATGCTGGTGGCCAGGCCGGCCAGTGTGCTGCTGTTGCAACGCTTCTCGCCCTTCAGCCTGCGGGATTCGTTGCTGGTCTCCTGGTGTGGTCTGCGGGGCGCCGTTCCGCTCGCCCTGAGTTTCGAGATGGTCGACGCCATCCCCAGGGTGCGCGGCATCGACCCAGCCACGGTGCCGTCCCTGGTGGAGAACGCCGGCGGCATCGTCTTCTGTGTCGTGGTGATCAACCTGCTGGTGCAGGGACTCACCCTGCCGCACGTGGCCCGCTGGCTGCGGCTCTCCGAAGGGGCCCCCTCAGCCCCGTGAGCGCAGGGGCAGGGGATCGGTGATCCAGTCCTGGCTGTTGCCATCGCTGCTGCCGCTGGGGCGGGCCAGGCGCCAGCTCTCCCCCCTGGAGCCCCGCTGCAGGTAGAGCTCGAAGGGACTGTCGACGCGAATGGCATCCCCCGGCAGGCGCCAGTCGAAGCGGCCGCTCAGGTGCAGGCCCCGTCCTTCGCCGATGGCGATGCTCTCCTGCTCCTCGACCCGCACCCGGCTCACCTCGGGCAGGCCGCCGGCCTCCAGGTCGAGGGCGCGGGCAATGGCCCCCTGGGTGAGCTGGATCTGCAGGGACAGGGCGTCGAGCAGCACGCCCCTGGGGGGCTGGGCGGCCCTGGTGCAGCCCCCCAGCAGCAGCACCAGGGCCAGCAGCGGAGCCAGCACCAGCGACAGCGGCGACCGGGGGCGGCCCGGGGGGCTTGGCAGGAGGGGCAGCATGGGGGCTGACGCACGTCTCACCATGATCGGCTGGCTGCAGGGGCGACTGGCCGAACCATGGCAGCAGGCGAACCGTTGCGGGGCCCTGCTGATCTGCCAGGGGGTGGGCTACGAGGTGCAATTCACCCTGAAACAGTGGCAGCGCCTGCCCGAGGTGGGCAGCGATCTGGGTCTGCACGTGCACCACAGCATCCGTGACGACGGTTGGACGCTCTTCGGCTTCTCGACCCGCCAGGAGCGGGACCTGTTCCGCGAACTGGTGGCCGTGAGCGGTGTGGGCCCCCAGATGGCCCTGGGCCTGCTTGGCGCCCTGGAGGTGCCTGACCTGGTGCGCGCCATCGTCCACGCCGACCTGCGCAGCCTCTGCCTGGCCCCTGGGGTGGGCAAGCGCACGGCCGAACGGCTGTCGGTGGAGCTGAGAGCGCGCCTGCAGGAGCGCTTCGCCGGCCTGGTGGATCCCCTCGACGAGGAGGAGGCCACCGGCGCCGAGACCCCAGGGGGCCCCTCGGCCCCCTGCCGCGAGGAGGTGCAGATCACCCTGGTGGCGCTCGGCTATGAGCCGCTGGAAATCCACCGGGCCCTGCGGGCCGTCGCCGCCGCCGGGATCGATGCCTCCGCTGGCGCCGATGACTGGATCCGCGAAAGCCTGCGCTGGTTGTCCCGCGCCGTGGCCTGAAGGGGCTGCGCTGAAGGGAAGGCCAACGGGCCGCACGTTAAGGTGTTGGTTTGCACCGTTCGGGCTCAGATCCGCCCATGCCGCTCACCACCACCCAGAAACAGGAACTGATCAATTCCCATCAGGCCCACGGCACTGACACCGGTTCGGTGGAAGTGCAGGTCGCGATGTTGAGCGAGCGGATCCAGCAACTCAGTGGCCACCTGCAGAAGAACATCCACGACTTCTCCTCCCGCCAGGGGCTGCTCAAGATGATCGGTCGCCGCAAGCGCCTGCTCGGCTATCTCCGCGCCCAGAGCGAGACCCGCTACGCCGAACTGATCAAGAAACTCGGCATCCGCGGCTGAGGCTGGTTCCATGGCCCGTCGGCCGAAGCCGAAATCGTTCGCGGCGCCCGCTGCCAGCGGGACGCCTGCCAAGGCGCCACGGCAGCAGGTGATCCCTGAGGCGGTGGCCAACCGCATGGTGCGGCGCATCGCCATCGCCACGGGCACGCCTACCGTCCTGGGCATGGGCGTGTTCGTGGCCAGCTATCTGCTGGTCAGCCGCGGAGTGGCTGACATTCCCCCCGGCCTCACCCTGGTGGGGTCCGGCGCCTTCTTCCTGCTCGGCCTGCTGGGCCTCAGTTACGGGGTGCTCTCCGCCAGCTGGGAGGACGCCCCGGGCAGCCCGCTGGGGATCGAGCAGATCGGCGTCAACATCAGCCGGGTGAGAGCCTCGGTGCGGGCCATGCGCCAGGGCACCTCGGGCTCCGGCTCAGGCACTCCCCAGGGGTGAGCGCAGCCAGGCCCTGAAGTCGGCCGAGGCCAGGGTCTCGACGGCCGCCGGCGCGTCGGCAACGCAGAACTGGCCCCCCAGCCGCACGAAGCGGGTTTGGTCCTGGTGCTTCACCAGCGCCACAACGGGCACCCGCACCCCCGCCTCCTCCTGGCCGGGACGGTGGCGGGTGAGACATTCCCGCAGGCGGTGCTGGACGGCGATATCTCCGGCCTGCTCGGGCGCCAGCTCCACCATCACCAGCTGCAGGTCCTCGATGCTGCGGCAGTCGTCGACAAGCAGCTGCACCCGGTCGTCGCGGCGGTCGACGCCGGCCCAGAGCAGCAGGCGGGCATCCACCATCAGGTGGTCGGCCAGGCGGGCGTAGCTCTTGGGGAACACCACCGCCTCGCAGGAGCCCGTCAGGTCCTCCAGCTGCAGCACGGCCATGCGGTCGCCCTTGCGGGTGGTGACCTGGCGAATCTCGCTCACCATCACCACCACACTCACCTTGGCCTTGTCGGCCATCTCCTCGAGATTGGCCAGGCCGATCGGCGTCAGCAGCCGCACCTGGGAGGCCAGCTGGCGCAGGGGGTGGTCGGAGATGTAAAAGCCCAGCAGCTCCTTCTCCAGCTTCAGCTTCTCGGTGGGGGGATAGTCGGCCACCGGAGCGGCCTTCGGCGGGGCGGGGGCCTCCACGGCAGCGGCGCCCTCGGGAGCCCCCGCAGCACCGCCGCCGAACAGGTCGAACAGGTTGCCCTGGCCGCTGGCCCGGTCGCGGGCGCGGGAGCTGGCCCAGTCGAGCACCAGATCGAGATCGGCCATCAACTGGGCCCGGTTGGCCTTGGCCTCAAGACCATCGAGGGCGCCGCAGTGGATCAGGGACTCGATCGCCCGGCGATTGAGCTGCTGGCCAGGGATCCGGTCGCAGAGATCGGCGAGGTGCAGGAAGGGGCCGCCACTGGCGCGCGCCTCGATCAGCTGGCGGATGGCGCCATCGCCCAGGTTGCGGATGGCGGAGAGGCCGAAGAGGATCTTCTTGCCCACGGGGGTGAAGTCGATGCCTGAAGCATTGACGTCTGGTGGCATCACCTCGATGCCCATGGCCTGGCAGTTGGCGATGTAGCGCTGCACCTTGTCGGTGGTGCCGGCGTTCACCGTGAGCAGGGCCGCCATGTAGGCCACCGGATGGTGGGCCTTGAGGTAGGCGGTCTGGTAGGTGACGGCGCCGTAGGCGGTGGAGTGGCTCTTATTGAAGCAATATTCGGCGAACAGCACCATCTGATCGAACAGCGCCTCAGCGATGGCGGCGTCCACGCCCCGTTCGCTGGCTCCGCTGACGAACTGGTGGCGATGTTTCTGCATCTCCGACACCTTCTTCTTGCCCATGGCCCGCCGCAGCAGATCGGCCTCACCGAGGGAATAGCCGGCCAGATCCTGGGCGATCCGCATGATCTGCTCCTGGTAGACCATGATCCCGTAGGTCTCCTTGAGAATCGGCTCCAACTTGGCGTGGGCCACATCGATCGCCTCGCGGCCGTGCTTGCGGTTGATGAACTTGGGGATCAGGCCCGCATCCAGGGGGCCCGGGCGGTAGAGGGCCAGGATCGAGGAGATGTCCTCCAGGGAGGAGGGTTTGAGATCGCGGACGATCTGGCGCATGCCGCTGGATTCCAGCTGGAAGATGCCCTCCAGGTCGCCACGGGCCAGCAGGGCGTAGGTGCCCGGATCGTTGGCCGGCAGGGCATCGGGGTCGAGGCGTTCCCCCTCGGCCTGGGCCACGAGTTCGATCGTCTTCTCGATCATGGTGAGGTTCTTGAGGCCCAGGAAGTCCATCTTCAACAGGCCCATCGCCTCGACGTCCTCCATGAAGTACTGGGTGATCACCTGGCCGTCGTTGTTGCGCTGCAGGGGCACCAGTTCATCGAGGGGTTCGGCGGCGATCACCACCCCGGCGGCATGGACACCGAACGTTTTGTTGGTGCCCTCGATGCGGCGGGCCAGGTCGACCCAGTGGCGCACCTTCGGGTCGTTCTCGTACTTCTCGCGGAATTCCGGCACCGGCGACTCGGAGCCGATCATCTCGGCGAGCTTGGCCGGCTTGCCCCGGGCCACGGGAATCAGCTTGGCCAGGCGGTCGGCCTCGCCGTAGGGGATGTCGAGCACCCGGGCCACGTCCTTGAGCACCGCCTTGGAGGTCATGCGGTTGAAGGTGATGATCTGGGCGACTTTGTCTTCGCCGTAGCGGCGGGTGACGTACTCGATCACCTCACCGCGGCGTTCGATGCAGAAATCGGTGTCGATGTCAGGCATCGATTGGCGTTCCGGGTTGAGGAAGCGCTCGAACAGCAGGCCGTGCTCCACCGGATCAATGTTGGTGATGCCCAGGGCGTAGGCCACCAGCGAGCCGGCCGCCGACCCCCGGCCCGGCCCCACCGGGATGCCGTTCTCGCGGGCGAAGCGGATGTAGTCCCAGACCACCAGGAAGTAGGTGGGAAAGCCCATCTGCTCCATCACCTGAAGCTCGAAGGACAGCCGCTCGCCGTAGCTGGGATCGATCGGGGCCTCCTCGGCAAGGGACAGGCGGCGGCGCAGTCCCTGATGGGCCACCTCACTGAGGTAACTGACGGCGGTGTGGCCCTCGGGGATCGGGAAGCGGGGCATCTGTTGGCGCCCCAGGATGTCGTAGTCCTCGACCTTCTCGGCCACCCGGGCGGAGGTGGCGATGGCGGCGGCGATCACCTCAGGCTCGAGGTGGTCGGCAAAGAGCTGGGCCATCTCCGCCTCACTCTTGATGTATTCGGTGCCCGTGTAGCGCAGGCGCTTCTCATCGCTGATCAGCTTGCCGGTCAGCACGCACAGCAGGGCGTCATGGGCCTCGACGTCGTGGCTGGTGAGGTAATGGGCGTCGTTGGTGGCGAGCAGGGGAATGCCCAGCTCGGCGCTGATCCGCGCCATTTCCACGTTGACGATGCGGTCCTCGAGGCCGCCGTGGTCCTGGATCTCCAGGTAGAAGTCGTCACCGAACAGCTCCCGGTACCAGGCGGCCACCTCGCGGGCCACATCGGGGCGCCCCCGCAGGATCGCCTGGGGGATCTCGCCGCCGAGGCAGGCGGTGGCCACCATCAGGCCTTCGCTGTATTGCTGCAGCAGGGATTTATCAATGCAGGCCCGGGCGAAGATCCCCCGGCCGCGCATGCCGCGCAGGTGGCTGATGCTGGTGAGCTTGACCAGGTTGCGGTAGCCGACCGCGTTACGGGCCAGCACCACCAGGTGGTAGCGGCGCTCCTTCTTCGGCTGGGGATCCTCGATCGAGCCGTTGATGACGTACATCTCGTTGCCGATGATCGGCTTGATGCCCGCCTTGGTGCAGAGCTTCAGCAGCTCGATGGCGCCATACATGACTCCGTGGTCGGTGAGAGCCAGGGCCGGCATGCCCAGCTCCACGGCCCGTTCCACCATCGCCGGCAGCTGGGAGGCCCCGTCCAGCAGGCTGTAGTCACTGTGGTTGTGGAGCGGAACGAAGGCCACGGCGTCGGAGGGCAGCGCCACCACAGGGTGCGTCCACCCTACCGGCGGACCACCAGATCTGGTGCTCTGGCTATCTGACCGCCTGGAGGTTGGGGCAGGGCACGGCCCACAGGGTCTGGAGCTTGAGAGCCTGATCGGTGTCGCCCTTGGCACCCAGCTGGTTCACCGTCAACTGAATCCGTTCGCAGTCGACCTGCTTCGCGAGCTTGGCGCGCTGGGTGCGGAGCTCCTGAAGCTCCCTCTCCGCCTGCTGGCGCTTGGCCTGCTGCGCCCCATCGGCCACCTCGAGCCGGCTCGCGTCTGCGTCCATCTGGCGGAGCTGCAACTGGAGGGCCGCCTCACGCTGGGAGGCGGACTCCAACTCGTTCTTGAGGGCTAACTCGCCCTCCATGCGTTGCAGCGACTCCCGGTTGGCCTGATCCTGGGCGGCCTGGGCCTGGGCCTGGGCCTGAGCCTGAGCCTGGGCCTGAAGCCGCTGCTGGTGCTGGTTGTTGATGATGGCGCCAGCGAGCACCACCAACACCGCCGCAGACACCACGACCAGCCAAGTCCTGTTCTGCCGATTGGAGAGGTTGTCCATACTCCTCTCTACTCAGGACGCAGGACACCGTTGGCCGATCGCTGCGGCGGATGCGTGGCCGATGGGATGCAGCCGCGTTCATGGATCCGCAGCCAACCATCCCGCATAGGGGCAACCTATGGGGTGGGCCAGGTGCACCGACCAGCATCCAGTACATCGGAATCATCCACAAACTTGAAGACCATTCCATCACTGCGGATGTAGTGGAAGTCATCAATCAGCGCCCCTTCGTTGCTATAGACATAGCGTCCTGCCGATGGAGTTGTCGTCACTTCAATCCACTGGGTTTCGAACTCCGATGGCCTTCCGCCATCGACCCTTCTGAGCTCCGTGACCTTCAACAATCGCAAGGGGATCGGCCCTCCGCCACCTTGATAGAGAACGTAGCCACTGGAATCGCTGTTGCCGTGAAGGCCGAACTGAATGCGCAGCAGAGGCTTGACTCCGATGGATCTCAGGCAGCGGACATTGTCCTGATCAGCCCTGACGGGAGGGGCGGTGGCGATCAAGAGCACGAGCAAGGCCAGGAATCGCTTCCTCCGTAGCTCCATGGCGGTTGGACGATGCATCAGCCGCGTTCGACGGGTTTGGAAACATGCTGGTGAGCGATCTTCCATGCTCCACCCCACTTGAGCAGGCAGAACGTGATGCGCACGGTATCGCCAAACCGTTCACCATCCGGGAGCGTCCCCCCGCACTGCAGCAAGCCAAAGGCATAACCCACATCACCTCCCGCTTGGACAGAGAGATCCTGCAACGCGAACTGCACGGTGCCCCGGGCTTGCGGCTGCCAGGACTCCCAGCTCTTCCGGTATTGCGCCGCTGAGGTGTACTGCAGCGGCGACAACACATCAAACAGCACCAGATCATCGAGATGGTTGGCGAGGATCTCCTCCTCCCGTCCGTCCCGGGTGGCCTCGGCCCACTGCTCCAGCACGTCCCGAATGGCCGCTTCGTCCGCGTTCATGGTCAGCGACAGCCGATCGGCAGGGAAAACCCTAGGTCGAGCCGGCAGGCCCTTCCGGCAGGGCCATGGTGCTGATCAGGCCGCCAGCGCCGCCGTGGGTCGTTGCGCCATCACCGCCGCCGCCCGTTCGTACTGGTGGGCCACCTGCAGCAGCTTCGACTCCTCGAGCACCCCGGTGATCAGCTGCAGCCCGATCGGCAGGCCCTGGGCATCGAAACCGCAGGGCACGCTGATGGCCGGCAGGCCGGCCAGGTTGGCGGGAATGGTGAGCAGGTCGGCCAGGTACATGGCCAAGGGGTCGCCGGCATGGGCGCCGCTGGGGAAGGCGGTGGTGGGCGAGGTGGGGGTCAGCAGCACATCGACGCTCTCGAAGGCGCGGTCGAAATCGCGGCGGATGAGGGTGCGCACCTGCTGGGCCTTGCGGTAGTAGGCGTCCACATACCCCGCGGAGAGGGCATAGGTGCCGATCAAGATGCGGCGCTGCACCTCCTCGCCGAAACCGCTGGCCCGGCTGCGGGCGGTCATCGCCGCCAGGCCGTCGCTGCCGGCCTCGGTGGCAGGCGCCCGGAAGCCGTACTTGACGCCGTCGTAGCGGGCCAGGTTGGCGGACGCCTCCGAGGGGGCGATCACGTAGTAGGTGGCGATGCCGTCATTGAAGCGGGGGCAGCTCACGTCCACCAGCTCACAGCCCAGGGCCTCCAGCTGGGCGGCGGCCGCCAGCACCGAGGCCTTCACTTCGGGATCGAGTCCCTCCTGGTCGAAGCATTCCCGGATCAGCCCGACCCGCAGGCCCTTGATGGGTGTCTCCAGATCGGCGGAGTAATCGGGCACCGGCGCCCGCAGGCAGGTGGCATCGCGGGGGTCCTCCCCGGCGATCACTTGCAGCAGCTCGGCGGCATCGGCCACGCTGTGGCTGAACGGGCCCACCTGGTCGAGGGAAGAGGCGAAGGCCACCAGTCCCCAGCGGCTGACCCGGCCGTAGGTGGGCTTGAGACCCACCACGCCGCAGAAGCTGGCGGGCTGGCGGATCGAGCCGCCGGTGTCGGAGCCCAGGGCGCCGATGCACTCGCCGGCGGCCACGGCCGCCGCACTGCCACCGGAACTGCCCCCCGGCACCCGATCCGGATTCCAGGGGTTGCGGCTGGCACCGAAGGCCGAGGTCTCGGTGGAGCTGCCCATGGCGAACTCATCGAGGTTGGTCTTGCCCAGCAGGACGGCACCGGCCTGCCAGAGCCGCTCGGTCACCGTGGATTCGTAGGGGGGAATGAAGTTCTCCAGCATGCGGCTGGAGCAGGTCGTGCGGATCCCCTTGGTGCAGAGGTTGTCCTTGATCGCCAGGGGGATGCCGGCCAGGGGGGGCAGGGACTCACCGGCGGCCCGGGCCGCATCGATGCGGTCGGCATCGGCACGCGCCCGTTCACCGGTGACTTCCAGGAAGGCATGCAGCGTGGGATCCACCGCCGCGATGCGCGCCAGGTGGCGATCCGTGAGCTCCCGGGCCGACACCTCGCCCCGCTGAAGCTGCTCCCGCCATTCGGCGATGCCCATCCAACCGCTAGCCAGCTGCGTTGGACGCTATCAGTCGGCCAGATCGGCGGATTCGGTGAACGGCTCGCTGCGGCCGGTGCGCAGGCACTGGTGCTCCAACGACGCCGGAGACTCCGCCCGCAGGTCGTCGAGGAACGCCGGCAGCGCCCGCTCCAGCGTCTGTCGCCGCACGAAAGGGCCGAACCAGTACACCGCATCGGGGGATCGGGTCTCCACCCGCGCCCACCAGGCCAGTCCCAACCCATTGGCGATGCCGCGCGAGGGCCAGAGCAGTGGGTTCATGGAGGAGAGGTTGCGAGGTGGGCATTCTGGGGGGCGGTCGGCGTCAGCCCCCCTGCTGGGTTCAGAGGCGAATGTCGCCCTCGAAGCCCGGCGCCGATGCGGAGGGGTAGGGCAGGGCCTCCTCCAGGGGGGCCTCCGACGGGGGAGCCTCGGGGGCCGCCTCAGGCAGAGCACTGGCAGCTGGCTCGACAGGTCCTTCCCGTTCGCCATCCACGGGCGGTTCCGGCTCGCTCTCGCCAGGTGCTTCCTGGTGCTGCCAGGCGACTGGCTCGGCCGGCGCTTCGTAGGCGGCGGCGTCAGGCTCCACCTGGGTCAGCAGCTCGGGCTCCACCTGGGCCGGCGGCTCGGGCTCGCTCGGCAGCTCGGGGTCGGGCGGCGCCGGCATCGAGGGGCGCACGATCCTGGGGGCAGGCGCGGTGCCCGTCAGGCCCCGCATCCAGCCGCGACGGGCCACTTCATAGAGCAGCAACGCCGTGGCCACCGAAGCGTTGAGGCTCGGGGTGGCGCCCCGCAGGGGGATACGCACCAGCTGGTCGCACGACCGGCGGGTCAGCAGCGACAGGCCATCCCCTTCCGAACCGGTGACCACCACCAGGGGGCCCTCCAGGTCCACCTCCTCCAGGCTGACTGTGCCCTCTTCGGCCAGACCCACCACCCGGTAGCCCTCCTGCTTGAGGGTGTCGAGGGAACGGTTGAGGTTGACCACCCGGGCCACCGGCAGGTGCTCCAGGGCGCCGGCGGCCACCTTGGCCACCGAGCCGGTGAGGCCGGCGTTGCGGCGCTGGGGCAGCACCATGCCGTGGGCACCGAGGGCTTCGGCGCTGCGGACGATGGCGCCGAGGTTCTGGGGATCGGTGAGGCCATCGACCGCGATCAGCAGAGGGGCCTCGCCGATCACGCGGCAGCCTTCGATCAGGCTGGTCAGGTCGAGGGTCTCGGCGGCGGCGGGCTGCAGCACGATGCCCTGGTGCACGGCGCCACCGGTGAGCTGGCCCAGGCGCGCCCAGGTCACCTCCTCCACGAGCACGCCGGAGGCCTTCGCCTCCCGCAGCAGCTGCAGGAATCGCGGGTTGAAGCGCATCTCGGGCGTGCACCAGACGCGGTGGATCGGCCGGCCGCTTTCCAGGGTGGCCTGGGTCGTGTGGCGGCCCCAGATCAGGTCAGTGGGGGCGGCGGCGGCAAAGGCGTCCGCCGCGCCGCGGAAATCGACATCGGAGCCGTCGGACTCCGGCCGCTCCGGACCGCTGCGTCCCTGGAAGGTCCGCGGGGCACGGTCGGCGTCCCGGAACAGGGCCGGTCCTCGGCGGGCCGGGCCGGTCCGCGACGGGATGGGACGACCGGTGGTCGGACGTCCGGCCCCTCCACGGCCCGGGACGGGGCGGCCGAAGGAGGGGCGGGCGGGGATGAAGCGGTCACCGCCACGACGCTCGCGGATCGGTCGTCCGGCGCCACCGCGGGAATCGTCGGGGCGATCGGCGCCGGGGCGGCCCTCGTAGGGGCGACGGCCGTAGGGGTTGCCGGCCGAACGGTCGGGACCACCGGGCCGCTCACCGCCGCGCTCACCACGCTCACCGCCACGCTCCCGCTCGAAGGGAGGCTTGTCACGGCCGTAGGCCTCGCCGGGGCGCCGGGGGCGGGCGGAGCCGGAACCGCGGCTGATGGGGCGGCCACCGGCTCCGGAGCCGAGGCGGCGGGGGGTGCGGTCTGCACCGGAATCAGGGCGACGGTCAGGACGCCGGTCGGGGCGGCGATCGCCGCGGCGGTCAGGGGAGGGACTCATGGGCTGGCGGAGGGGGGACAGGGTTCGGTCTTCTCGAGATGGTCCAGCAGCTCAGCCAGCCGTCTGGGGTCCTGCAGAAAAAGCCATCCCAGCATCGTCTCAAATCCCGTGGCCTGCCCATAGGCCCGGGGGGCTCCGCGGCGGGGACCCCGTCCCGCCTGGTTGCGGCCGCGCAGCACGAGGCGCCGTTCCGCCTCGCTCAGCAGGGGATCCAGACGCCGCAGGGCTTCCGCCTGGGCTTCGGCCTGGACCTCCGCCACCACCGCGAGGTGCAGGTCGGCCGCCCGGGCCGGTTGTCGGCAATGCCGCAGGCGCTGGTGCAGTTCCCAGACCGCATCCCCCAACCAGGCCAGCTGGGCCGTGGCCAGGGGCGTGGCGGGAACCTGGCTGGGTACGGAGGCCACCCAGTGGCCGGGCCCCTCAGGCGGGGGCGAGGCTGCCAAGGGCGGACTCCAGATCGGGGTGCAGGTGCAGGAACGCCTCCAGGCGCACCAGCTTGACGGTCTGGACGACGCGGGCGTTGCCGACCAGCAGAAACTGGCGGGAACTCTCGTTGAACAGCTTGGCGAGCTGCACCAGGGCACCGAGTCCAGAGGAGTCGATGAAATCGATGCGGCTGAGATCGATGACGACCGGGAGGGTCTCCCCCTTGTGCCGGTCGCTGATGAACTCGGTGAACTGCTTGTCGGAATAGGCGTCCAGTTGCCCCGTGAAACTGAACAGCAGGCACTCTTCCCGCCGTTCGCTGCCCCCTCTCAGGGAGACGGTCAGTCGCTGCAGGTCGGTGATGGCCCCAGTCCTCAAGGTGTTGAACGCGCCGAACTGTAGAGACCCCTATCCCGAATCAGGGAACCGCAACGAAACGTGCCGATTCAGCGCCGTTCCGCCATCAGCGCCGCGAACCGGGCGAAGTGGTGGTCGGCATCGTGGGGTCCGGGGCTGGCTTCCGGGTGGTACTGCACCCCGAACACCGGCTGGCTGCGCAGGGCCAGGGCGGCCACGGTGCGGTCGTTGAGGTTGAGATGGGTGACCTGCACCCGCTCGGTCGGCAGGGAGGCCGCATCGAGGGCGAACCCATGGTTCTGGCTCGTGATCTCCACCGAACCGGGGGAGCCACAGGGGTGGTTGAGGCCGCGGTGGCCGTAGCCGAGCTTGAAGCTGCGACCCCCGAGGGCCAGGCCGAGGATCTGGTGGCCCAGGCAGATGCCGAAGAGCGGCAGCTGGGGTTGCAGCAGCAGGTCGCTGGCCAGGGCGATGCCTTCGCGCACCGCGGCCGGATCCCCCGGGCCGTTGGAGAGGAACACCCCCTCCGGCTCCAGGGCCAGCACCTGCTCCAGGGTGGCATCGGCCGGCAGCACGGTGACCGCGCAGCCGTGGGCCACCAAGCGCTCGAGGATGGCCCGCTTGATGCCGAAATCGATCGCCACCACCCGGTAGGGGCGCTCCGGGCGGGGCTGGAGCCTGGTGTCGAAGGGGGCGGTGCAGGTGCGGTCCCAGGTGTAGGGCTCCCTGGTGCTGACCCGGGCCGCCAGGTTGAGGCCATCCATGGCCGGGGTGGCCAGCACCTGTTGCAGCAGGGTGGCCGGGTCGGTGCCGTCGCTGGCGATGGCGCCGTTGATGGCGCCGCCCTCACGCAGATGACGCACCAGGGCGCGGGTGTCGACGCCCCGGATGCCCACCACCCCCTGGCGGATCAGCCAGTGGTCGAGGGTGTCCTCGCAGCGCCAGTTGCTGGGTCGGGGGGCGAGCTGGCGGACGATGCAGCCGCGGGCGTGGGCGTGCTCCGCCTCGAGATCTTCACCGTTGACGCCGGTGTTCCCGAGCTCCGGATAGGTGAAGGTGATCAGCTGGCCGGCGTAGCTCGGATCGGTGAGCACCTCCTGGTAGCCGGTCATGCCGGTGTTGAAGACCACCTCGCCGCAGACACGGCCACGGGCCCCGCAGGCCAGACCCCGCAGCACGGTGCCATCGGCCAGGACGAGCACGGCCGGAGCGCCGTCTGGAGCGGTGCTGGGCGGGGCAGGGGCCTCCTGTGGGGTGTCCAGGGTGGCGTCGGCAGGAACCCTGATCATCCTTCAGACCCCGAAAGCACGGCCCGCAGCGCCTCCAGCCTGGCCCAGGCGCTGCCGTCAGCCAGGGCCTGGCGCGCCCGGGCCAGGGCCGCTGCAATGGACGGCTCCAGCCCTGCCGCCTTGAGCACCAGGGCTGCGTTGAGGGCCACCACATCCGCCTGGGCCTGGGTGCCCCGTCCCTGCAGGACCGCCTCCAGAATCAGACGATTGGCCGCCACATCCCCGCCCCTGAGCGCCTCCAGATCGGCTGGCGCCAGCCCCAGGGCCTCAGGATCGAGCCAGTCGTTGCGCACAACGCCGTCCGCCAGGACACGCAGCTCACTGGGACCCGAGAGGGTGGCCTCATCCAAGCCGCCATGGCCATGGACGACGATGGCGCTCCGCTGTCCGAGGCGGCGGAGGGCGTCGGCCATCGGATCGAGCAGGTCGGGCCGGGCCACCCCCAGCACCTGGGCCTCGGGGGTGAGGGGATTGACCAGGGGGCCCAGCAGGTTGAAGACGGTGCGCACGCCGAGGCTGCGGCGCAGGGGGGCCATCCCCACCAGGGCGGGGTGCCAGCCCGGGGCGAACAGGAAGGTCACGCCGGTGCGCGGCAAGGCCTCCACCACCGTCGCCAGGGGGGCCCCGAGCTGCAGGCCCAGGGCCTCGAGCACGTCGGCGGATCCAACCCGACCGCTGGCACTGCGGTTGCCGTGCTTGGCCACATGGGCCCCGCAGGCGGCCGCCGTGAAGGCCACGGCCGTGGAGATGTTGAAGCTGTCGGCACCGGCGCCGCCGGTGCCACAGGTGTCGATCAGCTCCAGCGCTGGCCGCTCCCCCGGCAGGGGGCAGGCCTCCCGCAGGACGGCGGCCATCGCCGCCAGCTCCTCGCCGCTGGTGCCCTTGGCCCGCAGGGCCGCCAGCAGGGCACCGGTCAGCACGGGATCGATGGCGCCGGCCAGCCAGCCCCGCATCAGGGTGTCGGCCTGGTGGGCCTGGAGGTCCTGGCCGCACAGAAGCTGCTCCAGCAGCTGGGGCCAGGCGGGGGAGGCAGGCATCACCGAAAGCTGAACCGTCAGCGGCAACCTAAGGGAATGGGCCGGTGGCCACCACGGATCGGTCCCCTCCCGGGGGGCAAAAAAATAGCCCGGGTGCAGAGCACGCCGGGCCGGGTGATGGGGACGCTCCCACTATCGCCCGAGGAACCCCATTCTGACCAACAGCCCGAAAACCGGCGGACCCGGCTCAGCCGGCGTCGTCGGAGGCGGTATCAAACCCGGACCCCACCGCTTCGGCCACCGGAGCAGGACCCGGCCGAAACCCGGCCGCCCAGATGGCCCTGGTGCGGAAATGCAGCGATTCACTGTCCAGACCCCAGAGCCGCAGGAGGCGCTCCAGGTCGTCGCGGATGTCGGCGGCTCCGGGAAACCCCGCGTAGCGCATCTGCAGCCTCGCTGCATCAACCAGGTGCTCGTCCTGGGGGCGCTCCACCGCCAGCAGCCGGTCGACCGTCTCCCGGTCGATGGCATGGAGGGGATGGTTCTGGTCGTCCATGGACCCTGGGGAGCGATGCCTAGGTTAGGAGGCCCCGATGCCCCGTCCGTCCTGCATGAGCGCCCTGCGGCTGGATCTGATCGGACGCTACCTCCGTCCCCACAGGCGCACGGTGCTGGTGGGGGCCGGAGCCCTGGTGGTGGTCAACCTGCTGGGGGTGTCGATCCCGCTGGTGGTGCGGCAGACGATCAACGCGCTCAAGCCCGGCTTCGTGCTGGGCGATGTGCTCGGTGTAGCGGGGTTGATCATCGTGATGGCCACGGTGATGGGGGCCACCCGTCTCTATTCGCGGATGCTGGTGTTCGGGGTGGGCCGGCAGGTGGAAGCCAGCCTGAAGGAGCGGATCTTCGACCACGTGCTCACCCAGGACCCCGGCTGGGTCCAGACCACCGGCAGCGGCGAGGTGATCAGCCGGGCCACCAGTGATGTGGAGAACATCCGGCGGCTGCTGGGCTTCGCCCTGCTCAGCCTGACGAACACGGTGCTGGCCTATGCCCTCACCCTGCCGGCGATGCTGGCGATCGACCCCCTGCTGAGCCTGGCAGCGGTGTCCCTGTACCCCGGCATGCTGATGGTGGTGCGCCTGTTCGGCGGCCGGATGATGAAACAGCAGCGCCGCCAGCAGGAGGTGCTCGCCAACCTCAGCGACCTGGTCCAGGAGGACCTCAGCGGCATCGGCGCCATCAAGATCTACGGCCAGGAGGCCACCGAGGAGAAGGCTTTCGCCGACCTCAACAAGGTGTATCTGGATGCCCAGCTCTCCCTGGCCCGCACCCGCAGCACCCTCTTTCCCCTGCTGGAGGGGATCGCCTCCTTGAGCCTGCTGCTGCTGCTGGCCCTCGGCAGCGGCCAGCTGGAAAGCGGTCGGCTCAGCATCGGCGATCTGGTGGCCCTGATCCTGTTCGTGGAGCGCCTGGTCTTCCCGACCGCCCTGCTGGGCTTCACCCTCAACACCTTCCAGACCGGTCAGGTGAGCCTGGAGAGGGTCGAAGCCCTGCTCAGCCATCCCCCCGCCATCGTGTCGCCCGCCGATCCCCTGCCCCCGGCCCAACCAGCCCTCGGGGCCGTCGTGGCCAGCGGGCTCACGGTCCGTTACCCGGGGGCGGAGCGGCCGGCCCTGGAGGACCTCAGCTTCGCGATCCACCCCGGTGAGCTGGTGGCGGTGGTGGGGCCGGTGGGTTGCGGCAAGACCACCCTGGCCCGGGCCCTGGGCCGGATGGTGGAAGTGCCCGCCGGCCAGCTGTTCCTCGATGGGGTCGACGTGACGCGGCTGCGGCTGAGCGACCTGCGCCGCCAGGTGGCCCTGGTGCCCCAGGAGGGCTACCTGTTCACCGCCAGCCTGGCCGACAACCTGCGCTACGGCGATCCCGAGGCCGGCATGGAGCGGGTGGAGGAGGCCGCCCGCCAGGCCCGACTGGAGGGGGACATCAAGGGCTTCCCCGATGGCTATCGCACCCTGGTGGGGGAGCGGGGCATCACCCTGAGCGGCGGCCAGCGCCAGCGCGCCGCCCTGGGACGGGCGCTGCTGGTGGAGGCCCCGCTGCTGGTGCTCGACGACGCCCTGGCCAGCGTCGACAACACCACCGCCGCGGGCATCCTGCGCTCGGTGCGCGAGGAGCAGCGCCGCACGGTGGTGATGATCAGCCACCAGCTCTCGGCGGCGGCGGCCTGCGACCGGATCCTGGTGCTGGAAGCGGGTCACCTCGTCCAGGAGGGCCACCACAACGACCTGCTGCAGCAGGAGGGCACCTACCGCCGGCTCTGGGACCGTGAAGAGGCCGTCCGCCAGCTCCAGGCGGCCTGAGTCACCGGGGCAGGGCCGGCAGGATTCGGCACCTTGTTTCAAACAGATGTTGAGTTGGCCCTCCCAGGGACGGTGGCTGGGCTTACCTGGAAGGCCCGTGGTTCTCTCACCGCCTGCCACGCCGTTCCCATGGCCCCCACCCCGTCGCCCCTCAGCCAGCCGCTCAACGTTCGCTGCACCCTGACCTTCGGTGACATCTACGGCCAGGTCCTGATCTGGATGGCCGTGATCTTCGTGAGCCTGGCGGCGGGTCTGGCCCTGATGGGGGCGAGCCGTCCCCTGTTCGCCCTGGTGGGGGTAGGCCTGATCCTGGTGCTCTCGCTGCCCTTTCTGCTGTTCGCCTTCATCACCACCCTGCTGAACCACATCGCCCTGGTTCCGCAACAGGACTAACAGGGGGCTTCCTAGAGTTGGGTCCCTGAAGGCATAGCCCCTTGTTCGGCCTCTTCAACAGCCCCTCGGGCGGCAGCAGCAACCCCGCTCCCGTCAAATCCGGCCCAGTGGCCGCTGGTCTCCACGCCGTTCTTGGCACCTCGCTGGCAGCCCCGCTGACGGACGGCCAGGCGGAGGCCCAGTTCGGCTGCGGCTGTTTCTGGGGGGCGGAGAAGGGTTTCTGGCGGCTGCCCGGGGTGGTCACCACCGCGGTGGGCTATGCCGGCGGCCAACTCGCCTCCCCCAGCTACGAGCAGGTCTGCAGCGGTCGCAGCGGCCACGCCGAGGTGGTGCGGGTGGTGTGGGACACGACCCGCGTCTCCTTCGCCGATCTGCTCAAACTGTTCTGGGAGTGCCACGACCCCACCCAAGGCAACCGCCAGGGCAATGACCGGGGCAGCCAGTACCGATCCGCCATTTTTGTGGACGACCCCGGGCTGCTGGCGATCGCCGAGGCCAGCCGCCAGGCCTACCAGGAGGCCCTCGATGCGGTGGGTGCGGGGCGGATCACCACCGAGATCGGTTCCGGCAGACGCTTCCACTTCGCCGAGCCCTACCACCAGCAGTACCTGGCCAAGCCCGGAAGCCGCCCCTACTGCTCCGCCCAGCCCACAGGGGTCCCCCTTGGCCCCTTCACCGGCGCCACCTACCTGCTTCCCGCCAGCGTGTGGGAAAGCTATGACTGGGCCATTCCCCATTGCGTCCTTCGCGGCGACAATGCGCCGATCGCCCTCGTCTGACCGCCTCCTCCATGGCCGCCACCCCGCTGCTTGCGCTCGGATTCCTGCCCCTGCTGGCGATGCAGTCCCCCTGGTGGGAGAACTACGACGTGCGGGAGCGGTTCCTCTGCGGTGACCGTTTCTCGGTGGTGCTCGAGCGCAACGCCTCCCAGGCCTCCCTGATCGCTGGCCGGTCCCGGTCCACCCTGTTCCGGGAAGAATCGGACGCTCCGGGCCTGCGGTACCAGAACGAAAGCCTGCGGGTGATCCTGCGGGGCGATGAACTCACCCTCGAACAGCTGCCCACACGCCGGATCTGCTTGCGCAGCGAAGAGGTATGAAACCCCTTTCCGACCAGGTGGTGATCGTGGCCCTGGTCGCCGCCGTGGGGATCTGTTTTGCCCTGGCCTTCTGGACCGTGCGGCTGCACCCCTCGGGTGAACCGCCGCTGCAGTGGCGCCAGGGGCCCAGCGCCCTGGCGCCGGCGTTCCTTTCGTGAGAGACCCCGTCGAGGAGCGGGACCAGCCAAGGCGCCAGCTGCATCCGCTGCCGAAGGGACTGGTGGAGCTCTACGGCCTGCTGGCGGTGTTGTTCGTCCTTGTGCCCGAGTGGATGGCTGGTGGGGCCCTGAAGGGCTTCCCGGAGGGGCGTGAAGGCTCCGAGCTGCCCCTGCCGTCGATGGCCTGGCAGCGGTTGCCCGAACTGCAGCTGGCCACGATGGGGCTGGCGGAACTGCGGCTGATGGCCCGGCGCGAGCGCCTCTTTGGCTACACGGTGATGGGGCGCCAGCGGCTCACCAATCGCCTGATGCGGCGCCTCTCCAGACGCCGCGGCAGCCCCAGGACGCTGTGATAGCTTCATTCCGCCGGGGCGTAGCGCAGCTTGGTAGCGCACCACTTTGGGGTAGTGGGGGTCGTGGGTTCGAATCCCGCCGCTCCGATTCAGCCGGTCCACCGAACGTTCCGCCCACGGGGTCGTCGGTCGTTATTCGTTCTGTCAGCTGATCCCATCAGCTGATTTTTTTTGGCCTGGATCCCTTTGCCGGAGCCTGGCGAAGCGTCAGTGCAGCCGGGTGGCGACGTTGAAGCGCACCAGCCAGAGATTGACGCGCCGACGCAGGCGGGGCGGCACCTCCTGCACCAGCTGGAAAAGTTCCTGGGAGGCCAGGCGGCGCAGGGCACGGACATCGACCCGCCAGAGGGCCTCCGCTTCCCGGATCAGCCGTGCCCAGGTGCGAGCCGTCTGCCACCGGCGCACACGGTGCTGGGCGGGCTCGGCGCCCTCACCGGAGCTGGTTGGCAGCCGGGTGACCATGGCGGCGGCGGGCGAACACTCCAAGGGTGGGGAGGCGGCGGAAAAGCGCCCCGGATCATCGGTTCTGCTTCAACCATCGAAACAAAAACGGAAGATCCGGCGCCGGCCTTCAGGCACTTCTGGCCAGCTCTTCGGTGGCAGAGGGATCGGGCACCAACTGGACCGGGAAGGCCAGGGCCTCCGCCTCCCGCCGGCTCAGGCGGCGGCTCCAGGCCCTTGGCACCGCTTCGTTCCAGCGGAAGCCGGCCTCCCGGGCACGGTGACGCTCGGCATAGGGAAGATCCGCCCGGTAGAGGCTGCGGGGCTCCAGGGCGGCCTGCAGCAGGGCTTCCAGGTCGGTGCAGCGCTCGAACACCTGGGCCAGGTAGATGCAATCGGTCAGGGCCCGGTGGGCCGCCCACACCGGCACGCCATAGGCCAGGGCCAGATCACGGACCGAGGGGGTGCTGCGCAGCTGGCGCTCCGCCGGCCAGCGGATGTCCTCCATGGAGCAGATCCAGGGGCGATCCAGCAGCGGCAACGGCCCCAGGCCGAACCACTGACGGTCGAAGGCGACGTTGTGGGCCACGAGGGCCTCACAGGCGCCCACCATGGCCAGGAAGCAGGCCAGGGCGTCCGGCCACGGCTGCTCCAGGCGCGTCACGTCGGCGGGGATGCCATTGATGCCCTCGGCGGCGTTACCGACGCAGGGCAGCAGGAAGGACACCTGGGTGAGCACGGCCCGGTGGGGCACATGGAAAAGGATCGCCCCCACCTCGATGCACTGGCCCTGCAGCGTGGAGAGCCCGGTGGTCTCCGTGTCGAGGATGAGCAGGGTCTCGGGAACCCGGGGCAGGGCCCGCGCCGGGCGGCCGGCGCAGGCGGGCAGGGACAGGGGGGCCGAGCGGGTCGCGGGGGCGGGGGGCGGCTCGTCAGGCACCGACGCGGCCATGCCAAGCAGATCGTTCTGTTGCCAGAGACCGGGTTGCTCCTGCATCGGGCGCCATCCGCACGCAGCCCCATCGTCGCAAGCGGGGCAAGACCCCGCCGGGGCCATGCTTCCTAGGCTGAGACAACACCTTGCCTCCCCGCGTTCCGTGGCTCCAGCCCTCGCCTCCGGCGACAACGCCCCCCTGATCGCGCTCCCCGACCAGGACGGCACCGAACGCCGCAGCGACCGGCTGGAGGGCAAGGCCCTGGTGCTGTTCTTCTATCCCAAGGACGACACCCCCGGCTGCACCATGGAGGCCTGCGCCTTCCGCGACAGCTACGCCGACCTGCAGGCGCTCGGGGCAGAGGTGTGGGGTGTCAGCGGCGACGGTGCCGCCAGCCACCGGCGCTTCGCCAACCGCCACCGGCTGCCCTTCCCGCTGCTGGTGGATGCGGGCAACCGGCTGCGCCAGGCCTTCGGCGTTCCCAGCGTGCTGGGCCTGCTGCCCGGCCGGGTCACCTATGTCATCGATGGGACGGGGGTGATCCGCCACGTTTTCAACAATCTGCTGGACGGCCCGGCCCACCGGCGCGAGGCCCTCGACGCCCTTCGCGGCCTCCAGGCCTCCTGAGCCTGCTCGCGATCCAGCACGGGGGGACCGGACCATGACGGTGTGGCGACAGCAGGGGGAGCTCTGGACGCTCGAGCCCACGGCCCGGACCCGCGGGCTGATCGAGTTCATCGGCGGCAGCTACCTGGCCGCCACTCCCCAGTTGAGCTATCGGCGCTTGCTTGAGGCTCTGGCCGCCCGGGGCTGGCGGATCCACGCCTGGAGCTACGTGCCTGGGTTCGACCACCAGGCGCAGTCCAATGCCGCCTGGCGTCTCTTCCGCCAGGTGCGGGAGCAGCAGGCCGGGCCGGCCGACGCCACCCTGATCCGCCTGGGCCACAGCCTCGGTTGCAAGCTGCATCTGCTCGCCCCCGACGGCGGCCGCCGCTGCGAAGGCCTGGTGGCGCTCAGCTTCAACAACTTCTCAGCGGAGCGCTCGATCCCCTTCCTGGCTGAACTGGGTCAGCAGTTCCGTTTCCGCAGCGAGTTCAGCCCCTCCCCGGAGGACACCCTGCTCCAGATCGGCAGCAGCTACCGCCAGGCCCGCAACCTGCTGGTGCGTTTCAGCCGCGACACGATCGACCAGAGCGGCCGGCTGATCGACGTGCTGCAGGCCAGGGCCGGCGATGCCTCCAGCCTGGTGGAACTGCCCGGGGATCACCTCACCCCCGCCAGCGGCGGCCTGCGCAAACAGTTCCTTGGGGACTGGGCCGATGACCCGGCCCGCCAGCGTGGCATGGAGCGGCTGGCCGAGCAGATCAGCGCCTGGTCCGGGGTCGCCTGAGGCCGCCCGGAGGGGGAAGGGGCCTCACACCCGCAGCTGATCGAGCACCGAACGGTCCTCGAGGGTGGAGGTGTCGCCGCTCACCTCCTGGCCCGCCGCCAGGGAGCGCAGGATCCGGCGCATGATCTTGCCGCTGCGGGTCTTGGGCAGGGCGTCGGTGAAGCGGATCACGTCCGGCCGGGCGATCGGTCCGATCTCCAGGCCCACGTGACGGCGCAGTTCGGCCTCCAGCGCCGCGTCGCCGTCCACCCCCACATCCAGGGTGACGAAGGCCACGATCCCCTCCCCCTTGAGGTCGTCGGGCCGGCCCACCACCGCGGCCTCCGCCACCGCCGGGTGACTCACCAGGGCCGATTCGATCTCCATCGTGCCCAGCCGGTGGCCCGAGACGTTGATGACGTCATCGACCCTGCCCATCACCCAGAAGTAACCGTCCGCGTCGCGGCGGGCGCCGTCCCCGGCGAAATAGAGGTAGCTGCCGTCGGCGGGCCGGATGTGCTCCCAGTAGCTGCGGCGGAAGCGGTCGGGATCGCCGTGCACGGTGCGCATCATGCCGGGCCAGGGGCGCCTGACCGCCAGGTAGCCCCCCTGCCCCGTCGGCACGCTGTTGCCCTCAAGATCCACCACGTCAGCGACGATGCCCGGCAATGGCAGGGTGGCCGAGCCGGGCTTGGTGGGGGTGGCCCCGGGCAGGGGGCTGATCATCACGCCGCCGGTCTCGGTCTGCCACCAGGTGTCCACCACCGGGCAGCGGTCACCGCCGATCACATCGCGATACCACATCCAGGCTTCCGGATTGATCGGCTCGCCAACGGTGCCGAGGATGCGCAGGCTGGACATGTCGTAGCGGTCGGGCACCTCGCGGCCGCTCTTCATGAACGCCCGGATGGCCGTGGGGGCGGTGTAGAAGATTGTCACCCGGTGCTTCTCGATCACCTCCCAGAAGGCCCCCGGCTTGGCGGGCCGGGGAGCCCCCTCGTACATGAGCGTGGTGGCGCCGTTGGAAAGGGGGCCGTAAACGATGTAGCTGTGGCCGGTGATCCAGCCCACGTCGGCGGTGCACCAGTGGATGTCGTCCTCGCGGATGTCGAAGATCCACTGGAAGGTGAGATGGGCCCACAGGTTGTAGCCGGCGGTGGTGTGCACCACCCCCTTGGGCTTGCCGGTGGAGCCGGAGGTGTAGAGCACGAAGAGGCGGTCTTCGCTGGCCATGGGCTCGACCGGGCAATCGGCGCTCTGGCTGTCCACCAGCTCGTGCCACCAGAGGTCACGGCCGGCCTCGAAGGCGGTGGCCTCGCCGGTGCGGCGCACCACCAGCACGTGCTCGACGCTGGGGCAGCCCTCGTCCAGGGCCTGATCCACCGCCGGCTTGAGGGAGACGGCCTTGTCCTTGCGGAAGCCGCCGTCGGCGGTGATCACCACCTTCACCTGCCCGTCGATCAGGCGGTCGCGCAGGGCCTCGGCCGAGAAGCCGCCGAACACCACCGAGTGGGGGGCGCCGATGCGGGCGCAGGCCAGCATGGCGATGGCCGCCTCCGGCACCATCGGCATGTACAGGGACACCAGGTCCCCCTTGCCCACACCCAGGGCCTTGAGGGCGTTGGCCGCACGGCAGACCTCGGCGTGCAGCTGGCGGTAGGTGAAGGTGCGGACGTCGCCCGGTTCACCTTCCCAGATCAGGGCCGTCTTGTCCGCGCGGGGGCCATCCAGGTGGCGGTCGAGGCAGTTGTAGGAGAGGTTGGTGGTGCCCCCCTCGAACCAGCGGGCGAAGGGCGGGTTGCTCCAGTCGAGCACCGTCTCGAAGGGCTCGAACCAGTGCAGCTCACGCCGGGCCGCCTCTCCCCAGAAGCCATCGGGATCGGCCTGGGCGCTAGCCACCAGGGCTTCGTAGGCGGCCATCGAGCCGATGCTGGCCTTGGCGGCCAGCTCGGGCGGCGGATCGAACTGCCGCTGTTCCTGGAGCACCGACTCGATCGTGGGTGAGGAGTCCTGGGTCATGGCAAAGCCTGCCGGGCGGGCTGGGGCATGGTGCATTCAACCGCAGACAGGCCACGCTGGAGGGACACGGCTCCGTTCCCATGCCTGCCTGGCTGACGATCCTGCTGGTGATGGGCCTAGTGATCGCCGTCCTGACCCCGAGCCGTCAGCAGTTCGCCTGGTTCCTGCGGCTCCGGCGGCCCCGCTGGCTCACCTTCGAGCGCTGGATCCCGCCGATCTGGTCGGTCGTCTACGTCTGCTTCTACGCCTCGGCCCTGATCCGCTGGTGGGCCGGTGGGGTGACGGCGCCCCTGGCCATGGTGGGCTTCCTGGTGCTGCTGGTGCTGGTGCAGAGCTACACGCTGGTGATCTGCCGCACCCGGCGGCTCGCCTGGGGGACGGCGGCAGGCCTGGCCGGCTGGCTCTGGGGCCTGGGCCTGGCCCTGGCGCTGCTGCCCGTGTCACGGCCCGCCAGCCTGCTGCTGCTGCCGTTCCTGCTCTGGAGCCCGATCGGCACCTTCGTGACCTGGCGGATGCAGAGGCTGAACCGCTGAGGCTCCCACGACCTGACGCACCGATCGGGCCGATCAGGGCTGCTCATCGCTGCTTGGCAAGATCGCCCGGCGGCGTTAGCCAGGGAGCAAACACCCGGGAATGGAGCGCAAGGCCATGGAGGACCAGCCCATCACGCCCCATGCCGGCCCGACCCGGGATGCCGAGGGCAACCTCACCTACGTGGGGGACGACGGTCGCCGCTACGTGGTGGGTCTGCCGCCGGACATCGATGAGGACAACGTCGAGAAGGTGATGACCCTGCTGCGGGGCGGCACCGGGCTGTTCCAGCAGATCGAGGCCCTCTGCCACCGCTGGATCGACGAGGTGGGCGGCAGCGAACTCGATGAGCGGGCCGCTCTGGTGCTGCTGCTCACCACCCTGGAAACCGCCCTGGAGGACCGTTACCCCGAGACCGATCCGTCCTGATGCAGGCTGGGGGCATGCCCCAGCGACCCGCCGCCTGCCTGTTCGATCTCGACGGTCTGCTGCTGGACACCGAACCCGCCCATGCCAGGGCCTGGCAGGCGGCCTCCACCCACTTCGGCCGCCCCCTCGCTGGGGCCGAACTGCTGAGCCTGCGGGGCCGGCGGCGCCTCGACTGCGCCAGCCAGGTGCGGCAGTGGATCGTTGCCGCCGGCGGGGCGCCGCTGAGCGTCGAGGAGTTGCTGGCCGTACGCCAGCCGATCGCCGAGGCCCTGCTGGCCAGCGCCCCGGCCATGCCCGGGGCCGAAGCTCTGGTGCGCCGTTGCGCGGCCTTGGGGATCCCCATGGCCCTGGCCACCAGCAGCGCACGCCAGGCGGTGGCGGTGAAGGTGGCCCCCCACCCCTGGATGGCCCTGATCCGCGAACGGGTCCATGGCGATGATCCGGACCTGGGAGGCGGCAAACCCGCCCCCGACCCCTTCCTGCTGGCGGCCCGGCGTCTGGGGGTGGCCCCAACGGCGTGTTGGGCGTTCGAAGACTCCAGCGCCGGCGTGGCCGCCGCCCTGGGCGCCGGCTGCCGGGTGCATGTGCTGCTGCCTCCTGGGGTGGGCTGCCAGGCCTACCCCGAGGGGGTGATCTGCCTCAACTCGCTGGAGGAGGTGGAGCTGGATCAGTAGAGCCGGCTGAGAACAAACTCAGGCAGGGCGCGCAGGGCGCTGCGGGGCTCCGAGGGGGGCAACCACTCGATCGCCTCATGGGCCTCGCGGGCGAAGCCCTCGGCCAGGGCCCGGGCCCGACCGATGGCCTCGCAGCCGCGCACCATGGCCAGGGCCTGGTCGAGGTCGCCGGCCTCGCAGAATTCCCGCTCGATCAGCCCGGCCAGGGCCGGCCGCTCCTCGAGGGCATAGAGGACCGGAGCGGTGAGGTAACCGGAGGCCAGGTCACTGGCGGCGGGCTTGCCCAGCTGCTGGTCGCTGGCGGTGAAATCGAGGATGTCATCCACCACCTGGAAGGCCAGGCCGAGTTGGCGGCCGAAGCGGTAGAGGGCGTCAAGGCGCGGTTCGGGCAGACCGGTGAGCACCCCGGCGGCCCTGGCACTGTTGGCGATCAACGACGCCGTCTTGCAGTAGCTCTTCTCGAGGTACGTCTCGAAGCTCTGGCCCGTGTCGTAACGGAACAGACCCTGGCGCACCTCGCCATCAGCCAGATCCATGATCACGCGGGACAGCAGCTTCACCACCTCGAGATCGTCGAGATTGGCGAGGTGCCAGCTCGCCTGAGCGAAGAGAAAATCGCCGGCCAGCACCGCAACGCGATGGTTGAAGCGGCTGTGCACCGTGGCCACGCCCCTGCGGGTGGCGGCCTCGTCCACCACGTCGTCATGGACGAGGGAGGCGGTATGGATCATCTCGGTGATCTCCGCCAGCCGCCGGTGGCGGGGGCTGAGGCCGCCGTCGGGGGCGATGGCCCGCGACAGCAGCAGCACGATCCCCGGCCGCAGCCGCTTGCCACCGGCCGCGAACAGGTGCTCGGCGGCCGCCTGAAGAATCGGATGGCCGGCGCCGATCAGGCTGCGCAGGTCGGCCAGCAGGGCATCGAGGTCGGACTCCACCGGCTGGAGCAACTCTGCAACCGTCGCCACGTCACCTCCACGATGAATGGATCCTAGGGGCCGTGCCTCAATAGGCGCGGGTGGGCGACTGCAGGCTGACGCTGCGTACCGCCGGCCGGCTTCCCAGCCAGGCGGCGGCCGCAGTGGCGAAGGCCTCGGCGGGCCCAGTGACACAGAACCGGGTGCGCTCCAGGGGCGGCCGCACCGACTCCACCGCCTGGTCGACCTCGGGGGAATCCCCCAGACTGGCCAGCAGGGGTCCGAGGCGCTGGGCGGCCGCCAGCGCGGGGTCCACCAGCTGCACATCAGGCGGGAGCAGTTCGGCCAGCAGGGCCCGCAGCAGCGGGTAGTGGGTGCAGCCCAGCACGATCGTGTCCACCCCCGCCGCCAGCAACGGGGCCAGATAGTCGGTGGCAGCAGCCCGCAGCTCAGGAGCCTGCAAATCGCCCGCCTCGATCAGGGGGACGAAGGCGGGGCAGCCCATCTCCAGCACCCTGGCCGAGGGGCGGCAGGCCTGGATCGAGCGCCGGTAGGCGCCGCTGGCGGCGGTGGCCGGGGTGGCCAGCACCCCGACGTGGTCGCTGGTGAGTTCGCTGGCCAGGCTGTCGATCAGCCCCACCACCGGCACGCCCGCCTCGCCCACCGCCACGTCGAGGGCCAGGGCATTGGAGGTGTTGCAGGCCATCACCAGCACCCCCACCCCCTGGAGCCGCAGCCAGTGCACCACCTCCGAGGCGATGGCCCGGATCTCCTCCTTCGAGCGCTGTCCATAGGGGACCCGGGCCGTGTCCCCCAGATAGAGGCAGGGGGAATGGGGATAGAGGGCATGGACCTGGCGCAGCACCGTCAGCCCACCCAGGCCACTGTCGAACAGACCGACAAGCAGGCTCACGAGTCCCCCTGGAGAAAGTCGAGGATGCCGGCCGAGATCGCCACGGCCATCCTGCGCCGGAAATTGGGATCGGCCAGGCGGGGGGCATCGACGCTGCCGGTGACGAAACCCATCTCCGCGAGGGCGGCCGGCATCACCGTGCGGCGGATCACGAAGAACCGGCCCGGTCGGGCGCCGCGGTCGGGCGTGCCCGGAGAGATCGCCATGATCCGGGACTGGATCGCCTGGGCCAGCCTCAGGGAGCTGCCCGACTGGAAATAGAACGTCTCCACGCCGTTCACATCCGGGCGGGCCATGCTCAGGGCATTGGCGTGGATGCTGACGAACACGTCGGCGTTGCTGCTGTTGGCCAGCGACACGCGCGGCGGCAGATCGACGTCCACGTCCGAGGTGCGGGTCATCAGCACCTGCACCCCTCGGGCCTGGAGCAGCTGGGCCACCTGCAGGCTCACATCCAGCACCACGTCGGTCTCCCGCAGCCCACCAATCCCCACGGCACCCGGATCGGGTCCGCCGTGACCCGGGTCGATCACCACCCGGAAGCGGCCTCTGGGCACCGGCGGCAAACCGTCGGTGGAGAGGGGGCGTCCCGAGGTGGCCCTTCCCCTGCTGCTGAAGCCACTGGGGCGGGAGGCGGTCCAGCTCAAAGGGGCGGAGTCCATGTCGCCCTCGCCGACATTGCGGGTGAAGCCACTCAGGGGCAGGCCGGTGAGGGTGAGCCGCCAGCGATCGCGGGACGTGCCCACCAGACGCAGCTGGCGCGGATCGAGGCGGGTGCCGGGCCTGAACTCGAGCACCAGCCTGGTGGTGCCGGAATCGGGCCGGCCGATGCGCACTTCCCGCACCAGGCCGCCGACGGGGACCGAACGGCTGCGCTGGGGCGCACCGGGCAGGTCCACCCACACCCGGGGGCCGGTGACGCCCGAACCCTCCTCGTAGAAGGCCTGCAGGCGCACCCCCGGAGAGGTGCGCAGTTCCAGCACCCCCTCCCGGCTGAGGCGCCAGGCGGAAAGGGCGCTCGCCGCCTGGGCGGGCAGGGCCCCGAGCAGCAGGGGCAGGCTCAGCAACCAGGCGAATCGCGCCGCACGCACTCCCATGAACACTCAGAAAAGGGCCGGATGACGGTGCTGCAGGCTCGGCATCTGGGCACGGACCCTGGCTTCGTGGGCCATGTCGACCGGCGCCATCGCCAGTCCCGGCTCCACCCCCGCATCGGCCATCACGGTGCCCCAGGGGTCGATCACCAGGGCATGGCCATGGGTCTGACGGCGGCCGTAGTGGAGCCCCGTCTGGGCGGGCGCCAGGACGTAAGCGGTGTTCTCGATCGCCCGGGCCTGGAGCAGCACCTGCCAGTGGTCCTTGCCGGTGTAGGCCGTGAAGGCGGCCGGAATCATCAGCAGCTGGGCGCCCGCACCGGCCAGCTGCCGGTAGAGCTCGGGGAAGCGGACGTCGTAACAGATCGACAGGCCGACGCGGCAGAGCCCGGGCACATCAACCACGGGGGGCAGGTCGTGGCCGGGCTGGACCGTGGCGGACTCCCGATAGGTGATCCCGTCGGGCAGGTCCACATCGAAGAGGTGGATCTTGTCGTAGCGAGCCAGGAGCTGGCCCTCACGGCCCACCAGCTCGGCGCGGTTGAAGGTCTGGCCTTCCCCGGCCGGCACCGGGAACCCGCCCCCCAGCAGGGTCACCTGGTAGCGGCGCGCCATGGTGACCAGGAAGCGGCTGCAGCGCTCGGCCAAAACCGGTGCCAGCTCCAGCCGGCGGGCGTCGTCGCCCATGAAGGCGAAGTTCTCGGGCAGACCGACCAGGTCGGCACCGCGGCGGGCCGCCAGTTCGATCAGCTCCTCAGCCGCCGAAAAATTGGCCTCCGGATCCGGGGTGCTGGTGAGTTGCAGCGCTGCTGCCAGAAAACTGCTCACCGCCGGACCGCTCCAAGACCGGCGAATCGTAAGGGAGCCGCCGAGCGGGGCAAGGCGCGGTTCAACTGGCGCGAAGCACCCCGGGTTCGGCCTGGATCGGCACGATCTCCAGGCTGTCCACGGCGGCGCAGCAGGCGAAATCGGCGTCATGGTTGCCGAGGCCGATCAGGCGCTGGCCGTGGCTGGCGCTGCGCAGGCAGGTCTCAGTGTCATGGCGCCACTGCTGCCAGAGGGCCAGGGCCGCCAGCATCTCGTCGTTGGCGCAACGGACCCCCATGTGGGGAGCCACCGCCAGCTCGATCGCGGCCGAAGCCACCGCCCCCGCCGCCAGGCTGTCTTCGAGGGAGTAATCCCCCTCCCAGCCGCTGCCCACGATCCACACCCGCAGGGCCTGGCGCTCGATCAGGCGCCGGGCCACGGCGGTGCGGTTGGGCAGGCAGGCGGTGAGCAGCAGGGGCACCGCCTGGACCCGATCGAGGGAGCGGGTGCCATTGGTGGTGCTCAGGAAAATGCGTTTGCTCTCCACCCGCTCCGGGGTGACCGCCAGGGGGGAGTTGCCCAGGTCGTAGCCCTCCACCCGCTTGCCGCCGCGCTCGCCGGCCCGCAGCCGGCGGGCGGCCGGCCAGTCGGCGGCGGCGGCTTCGAGGGCGCCCAGATCGGCGAAGGCCTGGATCGCCTCGGCCCCGTTCTGGAGTGCCCAGGCGATGGTGGTCGTGGCCCGCAGCACGTCGATCACCACGGCCGCATCGGGCCCGTCCTCCTCGGGAGAACGCAGGGGGGGAACCGCTTCGGAGGTGTGGAAGTAGGAGAGCAGCACGGGACGCGATCGCTACGGGGGTGCGTCACAGTAGGCAGCAGCTCGACGGCGCAGGACGACGTGGCGGGAGTGGTGGCGGACGGGATTGGGAGCGGCAGGGCCCTCGGGCGGCAGCGCAACCTGCGCGATTTCCTGGCCTTGCTGGAGAAGCGCGGCCAGCTGCGGCGCATCACGGCGCCGGTGGACCCGGATCTGGAACTGGCGGCCATCGCCGATCGGGTGTTGGCCATGGGCGGCCCGGCCCTGTTGTTTGACAACGTGATCGGCTCCCCCATGCCGGTGGCGGTGAACCTGATGGGCACCGTGGAGCGGGTGCTTTGGAGCATGGGCATGGAGCGGCCCGAGGAGCTCGAGGTCCTGGGGGAGCGGCTGGCCCTGCTGCAGCAGCCCCGGCCGCCGAAGGGACTCAAGGAGGTGATGAAATTCGGGGGGGTGTTCTGGGACCTGGTGAAGGCCCGGCCCGACCTCGACCTCACCCCCCCCTGCCACCAGCAGGTGCTGCGGGGCGAGGCGGTGAACCTGGAGCGCCTGCCCCTGCTGCGCCCCTGGCCCGGGGATGCGGGCGGGGTGATCACCCTTGGGCTGGTGATCACCAAGGACCCCGAGACCGGCGTCCCCAACGTCGGTGTCTACCGGCTGCAGCGCCAGTCGATCAACAGCGCCACCGTCCACTGGCTGAGCGTGCGGGGCGGTGCCCGACACCTGCGCAAGGCGGCGGCCATGGGCCGCAAGCTCGAGGTGGCGGTGGCCATCGGTGTGCACCCGCTGCTGGTGATGGCGGCGGCGACGCCGATTCCGGTGCAGCTGAGCGAGTGGCTGTTCGCCGGCCTCTACGCCGGCGAGGGCGTGCGGCTGGCCCGCTGCAAAACCCTCGACCTGGAGGTGCCCTCCCACAGCGAGGTGGTGCTGGAGGGCACGATCACCCCCGGTGAGGTTCTCCCCGACGGCCCCTGCGGCGACCACATGGGCTTCTACGGCGGCGAGGAGGACTCGCCCCTGGTGCGGTTCCACTGCGTCACCCAGCGCCGGGACCCGATCTTCCTGACCACCTTCAGCGGCCGCCCCCCCAAGGAGGAGGCCATGCTGGCGATCGCCCTGAACCGCATCTACACGCCGATCCTGCGCCAGCAGATCCCGGAGATCGTCGACTTCTTCCTGCCCATGGAGGGCCTCAGCTACAAGCTGGCGGTGATCGCCATCGACAAGGCCTACCCGGGCCAGGCCAAGCGTGCGGCCATGGCCTTCTGGAGCGCCCTGCCCCAGTTCACGTACACCAAGTTCGTGGTGGTAGTCGACAAATCGATCGCGATCCGCGACCCACGCCAGGTGATCTGGGCGATTAGCGCCCAGGTGGATCCGCAGCGCGACCTGTTCGTGCTGGAGGACACCCCCTTCGACTCGCTCGATTTCGCCAGCGAACGGCTGGGACTCGGGGGACGGCTAGCGATTGATGCCACCACCAAGATCGGCCCGGAGAAACGCCACGACTGGGGCCAGGCCCTAGGCCGGGATGCCGCCCTGGAGGCGCGGGTGGATGGCCGCTGGAGCGAACTGGGCCTCGACGATCTGGGCCAGGGCGAGCCGGATCCCGCCCTGTTCGGCTACACCCTGGAGCACGTGTTGGAGCGCCTCGCGGCCGGCCGCTGATGCTGCGTCGCAGCGGCATCTACGCCCTCAAGGCCCTGCTGGAGCTGGCCCTGGATCCGCCGCGCTGGCAATCGGTGAATGCCCTCGCCCAGGCCCAGGACCTTCCCGCCCCGATGCTGGAGCAGCTGATGCTCAAGTTGCGCCGGGCTGCCCTGGTGGAGTCGCGGCGGGGGCGGCAGGGGGGCTACCGGCTGCGGCGCCTGCCCGCCGACCTGCCCCTGGCGGCGATCCTGGCGGCGGTGGAGGCCCCGGCCGCCAGCCTGGTGGCCGCGACGGAGCCCGGCGACGACCCCCAACCCAGCGACCGGGTGACCCGGGTGCTCAACCGCCGGCTGCTGCAGGCCCTGGAGCGGGAGCTGGACCGGCTGACCCTGGAGGACCTGCTGTTCGACCTGCGCAGCGCCCGGGCGGCCTTCAGCGAATCCGGTGGGCTGCTGCTGGGCTGAGGCGGGCCGCACCGATGAACATCACGGCCAGATCCTGGTCGAATTCCACCTGGAAGCCACCGGTGCGCAGGTAGTGGAGCAGGCGGCCAACGGTACGCCGTGGACCGCGGCCGAACAGATCCATCCCCTGCATCGTGATGGCCGTGAAGCCATTGGCCAGCAGCCAACCCTCGAGGGCCTCCGGTGTCACGAAGCGCTTCCAGTCGTGAACCCCGGCCGGTATCAGCCTCAGCAACGTCTCCAGCAGCCAGATCATGGTGAGCCGGGAGCGGAAGGTGCGATTGATGGTGTCGAAGCAGAAGGTTCCACCGGGGGCCAGAACCCTGGCGACCTCCGCGATCACGGCGTACGGGCGGTCGACATGCTCCAGCACATCGACGCAGATCACCACATCGAAACCTCCGGCGGCAAAAGGAAGTTGCTCCGCCAGTCCTACCCGGTAATCGATCTCCAGACCCGACAAGGCCGCATGGCTCCGGGCCGCTTCGATGCAGGGGCCGGAGCGGTCGATGCCGCTCAGACGGGCGCCCCGGCGCGCCAGGAACTCACAGGTGTAACCGCCGCCGCAGCCCACATCCAGGACGCGAAGATCTCTCCATTGGGGAACAAACTGATCGAAGCAGAGAAAGCGCAGTGGATTCAGTTGACGGAGCGGAAAGATGGTGGCGGTCTCCTCCCACCAACAGGCCGCCTGTTGATCGTAGAATGAAAGATTGTTGCGCAACAAAGTGACGGCGTCGTCGGTTTCGATCATTATCCCGACCCTCAATGAAGCCGGTCACCTGGGACGCACCCTCAACCAGCTGGAGATCCTCGATCCGGCTGCCGACGAGGTGATCGTGGTGGATGGCGGCAGCACCGATGCCACCCTGGCCAGGGCCCACGTGCACGGCTGTCGGGTGATCCGTTGCCAGCAGGTGGGGCGGGCGGTGCAGATGAACCGGGGGGCGTCCGAGGCCCGCGGCGAGATCCTCTGCTTCGTTCATGCCGACACCCTGGTGCCATCGGATCTGGTGCAGCTGGTGGCCGCCACCCTGGCCGACCCGACCACCAGCTGCGGGGGCTTCATTTCACTGATGCGGGGAACCCGGAGCACCCGCTGGGGCGTGAGCCTGCACAACGCCCTCAAGACCCATTACGCGGCGCTGTTGTTCCGGCCGCACCGCTACGTCCTGAAGGGTTTCCGCGTGCTGTTCGGTGACCAGGTGATGTTCTGCCGGCGGCGTGACTTCGAGCGCTGCGGGGGCTTTGACGACACCCTGCCGATCATGGAGGACGCCGATCTCTGCGAGCGGCTGGGCCGGCTGGGCCGGATCCGCCAGGTCAACCGGGTGGTGGAATCCTCCGACCGCCGGGTGGCGGGCTGGGGATCCTGGAAGGCCACCGGGATCTACCTGATGATCGGCCTGCTGTGGGGCCTGGGCGTGCCGGCCCCGCGGCTGAAGCGGTTCTATGGCGAGATCCGCGACTGAGCCTCAACCATTGAGGGCCCAGTCGTAAGGGAGGTGGCTGATCCTGACGCCCGTCGGCAACCCCAGCTCCGGACGGTAGCGGCCCACATAGGCGGGGATCGAGGGCGCCACCGCCAGAAAGTCGCCGCGGTACCACTGGAAGATTCGGCTCACATGCAGGCGTCCATTGACCGGGTCGAAGCGCAACTTGTCCGGATGCTGCAGGAAGCGCAGGGCATCCTCCTCCAGCTGGGCCTCGAGCCGCTCGGCCCGGTAGGCCTCTGCCCGCAACAGGGGGCAGCCGACGGCGGCGCAGACCAGGGCGAAATGGAGACGGGGGTCGCCGAAGCAAGGCCGAAGGATCTCGTGCTCGATGCGGTTGAGGCTGAGGGGCTGGCCCTGCAGGCTGATCACCGGCCGGGAGAAGAAGGCCAGGAACGCCGGCCAGTTGGGCACCCCCGCGATGGTGGGGCGAATCGAGGCCAACGGAAAGCGGGCCAGCACCTGGCGGATCACCAGGGCGTTGTAGAGGTTGATCCACAGGGCCATGGCCTCGGCCCTGGAGCCAGGTTCAGGATCGAAAGGCCGCTGGGCCGCCAGCCAGTGCTCCAGTTCCACCGTCCCCTGGCGCTGCCAGGTGGCGTAGTCCACCCGCCCCCGGTCGTCCACGTGGCGGCGGAGCAGGCCATCCCAGGTGGCGATGTCGAGCATGGGGCGACCCTTCAGGACCCATCGTTCCATGCCGCTGCCGGTGACAGGAGATCCGTACCGGGGCAGCCACGGCAACGATTCCTACGCTGGACCCATGGTTCCCGCCCCCTCCCTGCCCGATCCCACCGGCCCGTTGCTGGAGGAGATCCTGGTGCCGCTGCTGCAGGACTACGCCGAGTCCTTCGACCGCGGTCTGCTGCTGCTCGACCACTGCCCGGAGACGGTGATGGCCACCCCTGAGCAGGAGACCCTGCGCCAGCGGCTCGAGGAAGCACGCCGGTCCCTGGCGGCGGCCAGGTCCCTGCGGGCCGCCGCCCCCAAGCCCATGGGCCTGTCCATGGAGACGATCACCCCCTGGCACCGGCTGGTGGTGGAGGTCTGGAGCCTGTCGGCCAGGCTGCGGGCGATCGGCATTCGACCCTGAACGGGGGGCCGGAACCGGTCGCTCCATAGGATCACGCCAGTTGGCGCAATAGCTCTTGTCCTCCTCCGCGGGTGTCGATGCGAGCGTGGCCGCGTTGCCGGCGCCCCTGCTGCTGCCGTCCGGCGGCAGCCTGCGGGGCCGCGTGACGGTCCCCGGCGACAAGTCGATCTCCCACCGCTCGCTCCTGTTCGGGGCCATCGCCGAGGGCACCACCCGCATCGAGGGGCTGCTGCCCGCCGAAGACCCCCTGAGCACCGCCGCCTGCCTGCGGGCCATGGGTGTGACGGTTTCGGCCATCAACGCCGGCCAGCCGGTGACCGTGGAGGGGGTGGGCCTCGATGGGCTGCGCGAGCCCACCGACGTGCTCGACTGCGGCAATTCCGGCACCACCATGCGGTTGATGCTGGGGTTGCTGGCCGGCCGGGCGGGGCGCCACTTCGTGCTCACAGGCGATGCCTCGCTGCGCTCGAGGCCGATGCGCCGGGTGGGGGCCCCTCTGGCCCAGATGGGAGCCCTCATCCAGGGGCGCGACAGCGGCAACCTGGCCCCCCTGGCCGTGCAGGGCCAGAGCCTTCACGGTGCCGTGATCGGCACGCCGGTGGCCTCGGCCCAGGTCAAGAGCGCCCTGCTGCTGGCCGCCCTGACGGCGAACGGGCCCACCACCGTGATCGAACCGGCCCCCACCCGCGACCACAGCGAACGGATGCTGCGCGCCTTCGGTGCCGACCTGGTGGTGGATGGCGACCAGGGACGGTTCATCACCGTGCGGCCCGGACCCACCCTGCGGGGCCAGACCGTGGTGGTGCCCGGCGACATCAGTTCGGCGGCGTTCTGGCTGGTGGCGGCGGCGATCACCCCGGGGGCCGATCTCACGGTGGAGAACGTGGGGCTCAACCCCAGCCGCACCGGCATCCTCGATGTGCTGGCCGAGATGGGCGCCCGGATCACCGTGCTCAACAGCCGCGACGTGGCCGGCGAGCCGGTGGGGGATCTCCACGTCCAGCACGGCCCACTGCGGGCCTTCCGCATCGAGGAGCCCATGATCCCCCGCCTGGTGGACGAGATTCCCGTGCTGGCGGTGGCGGCCTGCTGCGCCGAAGGGCTGAGCCGCATCAGCGGCGCGGCGGAGCTGCGGGTCAAGGAGACCGACCGCCTGGCGGTGATGGCCCGCCAGCTGACGGCGATGGGGGCCCGGCTCGAGGAGCATGCCGATGGCCTCAGCATCGAAGGCCCCACGCCGCTGCACGGGGCGGAGGTGGACAGCGAGACGGATCACCGGGTGGCGATGAGCCTGGCAGTGGCCTCCCTGGTGGCCCGGGGCGACACCCGCCTGGGGCGAGCGGAGGCGGCCGCCGTCTCCTACCCCGGCTTCTGGGATGACCTGGCCCGCCTGCGGCACTGAGACGGCAGAGCCGGAACCGGGGCCCGAGCTGCTGCCCCGGCGGGGGCGCGACGGCAGCTTCAGTCTCTACAGCCGCGGCTGCGACGAGGGCTTCCACAGTGCCGCCGGAGCCCTGCGCGAGGCCAACGAGAAGTTCGTGGTCCCGGCGGCGCTGGAGCGCTTCACCCCGGGCCGGCAGCTGGTGGTGGCGGAGGTGGCCGTCGGCACCGGCACCAACACCGCCGCCCTGCTCGCCGCCGCCACCGCCGCCGGCCTGGAGCTGGACTGGTGGGGCCTGGAGCTGGACCAACGACCCCTGGCCCTGGCCCTGGCGGACGCCGGCTTCCGGGGCCAGTGGCCCGCCGCGGTGATCGGCCGGCTGGAGGAGCTCAGCGGCGGCGATCGGCTGCGGCTTGGCGATGCCCGCCACCGGCTGCTGGAGCTGCTGGAAACGCTGGCGGGTCGCTGTGACCTGGTGCTGCTGGATGCCTTCTCCCCCCAGCGCTGCCCCCAGCTCTGGAGCCTGGAATTTCTCGAGAAGCTGGTGCGGCTGCTGCGGCCCGACGGCCGGCTGCTCACCTAAAGCTCCGCGGCGGCGGTGCGCCGCACTCTGCTGGAGCTGGGGATGGAGTTGCGGGCGATCCGGCCAGCCGCCGACGAGCCGGAACGCTGGAGCGCCGGGACGGCGGCCAGCTTCACGCCCGTGCCTGCCCATCCATCCTTGCGCCCCCTGGAGCCGTTCGAACGGGAGCACCTGGCCAGCCGCGCCGGCGTGCCCTACCGGGACCCCAGCGGCACCGCCACCGCCGCCGAGATCCTGGAGCGGCGCCGCCGGGAGCAGGAGCGAAGCGGCGCCCCGCCGGCCCGGCTGACGCGGCGCCCGGGCCCCGGCGGACTGGGCCACACCGAAGGGCACCAGTAGATTCCGGCGCAGTCACCCCGCCGCCGCCGATGCTCGCCGTTGCCGTTCTGGCCGCCGGGAAAGGGACCCGCATGAAGAGTGCCCTGCCCAAGGTGCTCCAGCCCCTGGCCGGCGCCACCCTGGTGGAACGGGTGCTGGGCAGCTGCCACCGGCTCGCCCCCGACCGCCAGCTGCTGGTGGTCGGGCACCAGGCGGAACGGGTGGAGCGCACCCTGGCTGGCGTGGAAGGCCTGGAGTTCGTGCTGCAGCAGCCCCAGAACGGCACCGGCCATGCGGTGCAGCAGCTGCTCGGTCCGCTGGAAGGCTTCGAAGGGGAGTTGCTGGTACTCAACGGCGACGTGCCCCTGCTGCGGCCGGAGACCCTGGAATCCCTGCTCTCCACCCATCGGACCAGTGGCGCCGCGGTGACCCTGCTCAGTGCCCGCCTGGCGGACCCCAGCGGCTACGGCCGGGTCTTCGCCGATGGGGCTGGGCAGGTGAGCGGCATCGTGGAGCATCGCGACTGCAATCCCGAGCAGCTCACCAACACCCTCACCAATGCGGGGATCTACTGCTTTGACTGGGCACGCCTGGCCACCGTGCTGCCCAGCCTGAGCTCCGACAACGACCAGGGCGAGCTCTACCTCACCGACACCGTGGCCCTGTTGCGGCCGGCCATGCACCTGGCGGTGGACGACCCCAACGAGGTGGCTGGGATCAACGACCGGGAGCAGTTGGCCCACTGCGAGGCGGTGCTGCAGGATCGGCTGCGCCGCCACTGGATGGCCGAGGGGGTGAGCTTCACCGATCCAGCCAGCTGCACCCTCAGCGAGCACACCCGCTTCGGCCGCGACGTGCTGGTGGAGCCCCAGTGCCATTTCCGCGGGGTCACCAGCATCGGCGAGGGCTGCCGCATCGGCCCGGGCTGCCTGATCGAGAACAGCCACCTGGCCGCCGACGTGGAGGTGGTCCATTCGGTGCTGCGCGACAGCCACGTGGAACCCGGCTGCGTCATCGGGCCGTTCGCCCAGCTGCGGGCCGGCACCCATCTGGCCGCCGGTTGCCGCATCGGCAATTTTGTTGAGGTGAAGAACAGCCAGCTGGGGGAGGGCTGCAAGGCCAACCACCTCAGCTACCTGGGCGATGCCGACCTGGGCGCCGATGTGAACGTCGGGGCAGGAACGATCACCGCCAACTTCGATGGGGTGCGCAAGCACCGCACCGTGATCGGTGGCGGCAGCAAGACCGGTGCCAATTCGGTGCTGGTGGCGCCGATCACCCTCGGGGCTGGAGTGACGGTGGGAGCCGGCTCCACCCTCACCAAGGACGTGCCCGCCGGGGCCCTGGCCCTGGGCCGGGCCCGCCAGCTGGTGAAGGAGAACTGGAACGCCGCCAGCCCCCGCCAGGAGCAAGAGGTGGCGGGCTGAATCCAGACTTTCCGGCCTAATCTTGCCCCAAAAATCACCTCGCAGCCATGGCCGTCAATCCCGTCATCTGGTTCGAGCTCTACGTCAATGACATGGCCCGCGCCAGGGCCTTCTACGAGACCGTGTTCGAGGTGACCCTGGAATCCATGGGTGATGCGGGCATGGAGTACTACGCCTTCCCGATGCAGAACGACCAGGTGGGGGCCGGAGGCGCCCTGGCGAAGATGGAGGGCATGGCCCCAGGTGGGGGCGGCACCCTGATCTATTTCCACTGCGACGATTGCGCCGTGGAAGAAGCCCGGGTCGCGGGCGCCGGTGGCACGGTGCTCAAACCGAAGATGTCGATCGGCGCCTACGGCTTCATGGCCCTGGTGCTCGACACCGAAGGCAACACGATCGGGCTCCACTCCCAGGCGTGAGCGCCACGGCCCCGGCACCGCGCTTCCGCTGGTGGCACGGCGCCGCGATCCTGGTGGCCGCCAATGCCGTCAGCTTCTGGCCGGCGGGGGTGCTGGGCGACGCCGCCTTCTACACCAGCTTCCGCCTGCCCCCCTACGCCCCGCCGGACTGGCTGTTCGCGCCCCTGTGGCTGGTGCTGAACATCACCTCCCTGGTGGCCCTGGCGCGGGTGGCCAATCTCAATCCGGGGGACGATGCCGGCCGGCTCCAGGGGAACGCTGCCTCCCGGCGCCGGGGGCTGGTGCTGGTCTCGGAGGCGGTGGGCTGGCTGCTGTTCGCCGTGTTCACCACGTTCTTCTTCTGGCTGCACAGCCCGGTGCTGGCGGCGGCGGACACGGTGGCGGGCCTGCTGGTGGCGATGGTGAGCGTGGCGGCGGCGGCCAGCCTGGATCGGCCCGCCGCCGGACTGATCGGCCTGCGGCTGCTGTGGCTGCTGCTGGCCAGCGCCGTGGCGGTGAGCGTGGCCCTGCACAACCCCGACCCGTTCCTAGCAGCCGCCCCGGCGCCAGGTGTGGAAGCGCTCCAGTAGGGCCAGGGTGCGCTGGGGGGCATGGGCCTTCTTCCAGGCCCCGGCGGCGTACTTGTTGGCTTCGGCGAGGGTGGGATAGGCGTGGATCGCGCCCATCACCTTGCCCAGGCCCAGGTTCCATTTCATCGCCAGCACGAATTCAGCCAGCAGCTCCCCGGCCTGCTCCGCCACGATGGTGACCCCCAGGATCCGGTCCTTGCCGGGCACGGTGAGCACCTTCACGAAGCCGGACTCCGCCGATTCGACGATGGCCCGATCCAGCTCGGCCAGGTCGAAGCGGGTGACCTCGAAAGCCACCCCCTGTGCGATCGCCTCGGACTGACTCAGCCCCACCCGGGCCACCTCCGGGTCGGTGAAGGTGGTGCGCGGAATGACGCGGCCATCGACGGCGAAGCGCACCGGATCGAACAGCCCGTTCACGGCCGCATACCAGGCCTGATGGGCCGCGGTGTGGGTGAACTGCCAGGGGCCGGCCGCATCACCGGCGGCATAGATGTTGGGGTAGAGGGTCTGCAGGTGGGGGCTGGTGGTGATGGTGCGGCCGGTGGGGATGCCCAGGGCCTCAAGGCCATGGCCCTCCAGCCGAGCCTGGCGGCCCACGGCGCAGAGCAGTTCGTCGGCCTCGAGCAGCAGGGAGGCGCCGCCCACCGCCAGCTGCACGTGCACACCACCCGAGGCGGTGGCCCCCACCCGCTCCACCCGGCAACCGGTGTGCACCCGGACACCGTCGCGCTCCAGGGCCTCGCGCAGCAGCTCCCCCACCTCGGGATCTTCCCGGGGCAGGAGCCGGGCGTTGCGCTGCACCAGGGTCACCGGCAGGCCCAGCTGGGCCAGGGCCTGGGCCAGTTCGCAGCCCACCGGGCCGCCGCCCAGAACCACCAGGCTGGGTTTCGGGGAGGGGTGGTCGGCCAGGGCGTCCCAGAGGGTCTCGCTGGTGAGCACCCGCACCGTGTCGATGCCGGGCATGGCCGGGATCACCGGCGCGGCACCGGTGGCCAGCACGATGGCGCGGGCCGTGAGCACGGTCTCGCTGCCATCGGCGGCGGTGATCGCCACCGACCAGGGGCTGATCAGGCGGGCCTGGCCGAGGCGGACGTCCACCCCGAGGGCGGTGTAACGCTCGACGCTGTCGTGGGGGGCGACGGCCGCCACCTTCTGGCGCACCCGCTCCAGCACCCGGTGCAGCTCCACCCGGGGCTCCTGGGGGGCCAGGCCATAGCGGTCGGCGTGGCGCAGGCGGGCGGCGAGGCGGGCCGTGCTGATCAGGGCCTTGCTGGGCACGCAGCCGGTGTTGAGGCAGTCCCCGCCCATGCGGTCCCGCTCCACCAGGGTCACCTTCGCCCGCACGGTGGCGGCGATGTAGGCGGTGACCAGGCCCGCCGCCCCGGCACCGATCACGATCAGGTTGCGGTCGAAGTGGCGGGGGCGGGGCCAGGGGCGGTAGAGGCGCCAGAGACGCCAGCGGCCCAGCAGCAGCTTCACGATCCAGGGCAGCAGTCCCAGCAGGGCGAAGGAGGCCAGCAGGGCCGGCGAGAGGAGGCCGCTCAGGCTGTTGAGCTGGCCCAGCTGGGTGCCCGCATTCACGTACACGAGGGTGGCCGGCAGCATGCCCAGCTGGGAGACGAGCGCGAAGGGCAGCAGGGGCATGGGGGTGAGGCCCATCAGCAAGTTGACGAGCACAAAGGGAACCACCGGCACCAGCCGCAGGCTGAGCAGGTAGGCGGTGCCGTCGCGGCGGACGCCCTCCTCGATCGGCCCCAGGCGCTGGCCGAACCGGCGCCGCACCGGCTCCCGCAGCAGGGTGCGGGCCAGCAGGCAGGCCGCCGTGGCCCCCAGGGTGGAGCCGATCGACACCAGCACCGTGCCCTGGAGCAGGCCGAAGATGGCGCCCCCCGCCAGGGTGAGCACGGTGGCGCCGGGCAGGGACAGCCCCGCCACCAGCACGTAGATGGCCACGAAGGCGGCGGCGCTGGCCAGCGGAGCCGCCTGGCGCCAGGCGACGAGTTGGGCGCGGGAGGCCTGCAAGCCCGCGAGATCCAACTGGCGGTACCAACCCTGGCTGAAGAACAGGGTCACCCCAGCCAGCAGCAGGGCGATCAGCAGGAGTCGTCCCACGGATGCGCCGGTGGGGTCCTCCTGGGACGGGGGGTTCATGGCTGGCTCCCCTGGGGATCGACCGGCGGTGGGCGCTGGATCACCGGAGCAGCGGCGGCGAGGATCGCGGCCCGGCCGCCGTTCAGGGGGGGGTAAATCCGCTGGCCGTTGATCAGCCGCTTGGTGCGCTTGGCCGCCTCCCCGGTGGCGACGACCCGGCGCTCCCAGCCTTCGGTGTAGAGGGCCCCCCAGGGACCAAGATCGAGGATGGTGGTGTACCAGTCGATCCGCAGCGGCAACAGCGGCAGGCCCAGCAGATCGCAGACCGCGTTGTGACCGGCGAACCGGCCCATCGGCCGGCCGTGCTGACAGGACATGACCGTGGTGTGGCCGTCCTCCAGGGCGAGGCGGGCACTGTCGCCGGCGGCGAACACATCGCTGAGGCCCACGACCCGCAGATCGGCATCGACCGGCAGCCGGCCGAGGGCATCGGTGGGCACGCCGCAGCCGGCGGCCAGCGGACTGGCGCGCATGCCGGCACACCAGACCACCGTCTGGGTGGCGATGACCTCGCCGGAGTCGAAGCGAATCTCCGACCCGTCGAGGCCCTCCACCCGCACACCAAGGCGCGACTCGACCCCCAGGGCCGACAGCGCCTGCTCGATCACCGGCCGGGCCGACTCCCCCATGTCGGAGCCCACGTGGGGGTTGTGGTCCACCAGCACGACGCGGACCGGCCCGGACAGCCCGGCGTCTTCCTGGACCGCCCGCAGCCGGGCCGGCAGTTCACAGGCAGCCTCAATTCCTGTGAGGCCGGCCCCCACCACCACGGCCGTGAGGCGTCCGGCGGCCTCGGGGCGTTCCGCCAGGGTCTCCAGGTGCCCCGCCAGCCGGGAGGCGCCGCCGTAGGTGTCGACATCGAAGCCATGGGCGGCCAGGCCTGGGATCTGGGGCCGCCGCAGTTCACTGCCGAGGGCGAACACCAGCCGGTCGTAGGCCAGCCGCTGGGGGCCCGACGGGGTCTGCACGGTCACCGCCTGGGCCCCCGGATCGATGGCGTGCACCTCCCCCACCAGCCAGCGCACCCCAGCCGGGCCGAGCACGGCCTCCAGGGGAACCCTGAGGGGGTCCAGGTCGGCCTCGTAGTTGCGCACGCGGATGCCATGGAACGCATCACGGTTGACGAGCAGCACCTCCACCGCCCCGGAATCGAGGCCGAGCTGATCCAGCTGGCGGGCGGCGGCCAGGGCACTCCAAAGCCCGGCAAAGCCACCGCCGAGCACCAGGATCCGCTGGGCTCCCATCACGTCTCTCCGGCAAGGGGCGCAGGCTTCACCGGGAGCGGATCGACCGGGTCCCAGGCTATCGAGGGCCCCTCAGGACTTGAGGGCGGCGCGGCAGATGCGCTGGGCCGCTTCCCGCCCCCCGAACAGGTTGCGGGCCGCGGGTCCCAGCTGCAGCACGGACAGTCCCCCCATGACGTGCACCTGGGTGCCGGGCCAGCGCAGGTCGCCGCTGAGCACGGGCCAGTCCTCGATCAGCGCCTGTGGCCAGCCAGAGGCGGTCGGCCCGGTGCTGGCTGCCATCACGGCAGTGCAGCAGCCAATGGCCCTGGCACCAGCGGGCCGAGGCGATCTCACACCCCTCGTCCAGCTGCAGGGCTCCGGCCGCCTGCGCCTGCTGCAGCCGGCTGGCCAGTTCGGGGGTGATCGAGCCGCCATCACGGGCCGCCAGAACCTGCAGACGGCGACGGTGCCAGCAGGGTTCCGCCCGGAAGTCCTTGAGGTACCTCGGCCCCAGCCAGCCCGGGTCGGCATCGAAGGCTTTGCGCCGCAGTCTCCGCCGGCAGAACAGGCTGACCGGGCGCCGCGCCGGATGGCCCCCAGGGCCAGGTGGGCGCTGGTCAGGCCGCCGCCGACGATCACCAGATGCTGCCCCACCAGACCCCGGCAGGCGCCGAGGTCAAGGCTCTGACTGTGCCGCAGGGCGTCGGCCGGGTAGGGGTCCTCAATGGCCTGGACCCAGTCCGGCAGCACCGGGGCCTCGGCCCCTGTGGCGATGACCAGCCGCCGGGGGGCCAGAACGGAGCCATCGCTCAGGTCCAGCTCCATGGCGTCGTCCCCGGAGGGAGCGAGCCGGATCCGCTCGACCGCCACGGCCTGCACCCGGTCGGCCAGCTGGAAGTCGTCCACGACGCTGCGGCAGAAATCGGCGAACAGCTCCGTGTGGGGCAGGCCGTAGGGACCCTCAAGCTCTGCCCCGCGCTGGCGCTCTTGGGCGAAACGGCGCAGGGCGTGGGGATTGGGGTGGGGATGGTGGGGGGAAGGGGAGCGCAACCAGGGAATCTCGTAGCGGCGCATCTGGGTGTTCCAGCGCTCCAGCCAGGTGCCGCTGGGGTCAAGCACCCGCAGCCGCCGGCGCCACTGGGGCCGCTTCTGCAGGAGCAGGCAGCAGAGGGTGAGGGCCTGGGGACCGGACCCTGCAACCACCAGCTCAGCCATGGCGCTCACGGGCGGCCCGTGGCAGCGGAGACAGGGACCCCAGCGGGGAAGGCAGGCCGTGACAGGGGATGGCGGGGTTGTGCAGAATGACAACCATTCTCACATGATTCGCCCCGCCTGGCTCCCCGCCCGGCCCGCCGGCAAGGGGCTGGGTCAGGGACCTGGCCAAAGGCTGCTACAGGCTCCCCTGGAACGAGAAGCTCAGGGTCCGGACCGGCTGAACGGACGAACCCGAGCTCGTCAAGTTGGGGCCCCTCAGGCCCCTGCCGCCACCAGCCCCGAATGCCGGATCAGGGCCTCCGGGCTGGGGGCCCGGCCCCGGAAGGTTTCGAACACCTCGCCGGGGTGGCGGCTGCCGCCGAGGCTGAGCACCGTCTCGCGGAAGCGGCGGCCGGTGGCCCGGATCGCCGCCTCGTTCTCCAGCCCCACCTCCTCGAAGGCGCTGAAGGCATCGGCACTGAGCACCTCGGCCCACTTGTAGGAGTAGTAGCCGGCGGAATAGCCGCCCGCGAAGATGTGGCCGAAGGAGCAGAGGAAGGCGTCCTCCTCGATCGGCTCCAGCACGGTGGTGGTGGCGGCGATCTCCCGGCGCAGCTGCTCCGGCGTCTTGCCGCACTCCGGTGTCCACTGGCTGTGCAGCCGCAGGTCGGTGAGGGCGAAGTGCACCTGGCGCAGGGTGGCGGCCCCGCCCATGAAGGTGCGGGCGGCGCGGAGCTTGGCGAACTCCGGCTCCGGCAGCGGTTCACCGCTCTGCCAGTGGCGGGCCATGCCCATCAAGGTGGCGTGGTCGTAGCACCAGTTCTCCATGAACTGGCTGGGCAGCTCCACCGCATCCCATTCCACGTTGTTGATACCGGCCGCCTGGGGGCGCTCCACGGTGGTGAGCATGTGCTGGAGGCCATGGCCGAACTCGTGGAACAGGGTCTCCACCTCCTCGAAGGTCATCAGGCTGGGGGTGTCCCCCACCGGCGGGCTCTGGTTGCAGACCAGATAGGCCACGGGCAGCACGGGCGCACCGGCCCCGTCCACCGAGCGCACCAGGCACTCATCCATCCAGGCGCCTCCGCGCTTGCTGCCTGGGCGGCTGTAGGGATCCAGATAGAAGGCCGCCAGGGGCTCGCCGCTGCCGGCATCATCGACGCGGAAGAAACGCACGTCCGGATGCCAGACGGGGGCCTCACCATCGGCCGGACGGATGCGGAGGCCGAAGAGGCGATCGCAGAGGCCGAACAGCCCATCAAGCACCCGGGGCAGGGGGAACCAGGGCCGCAGGGCCTCGCTGTCGAGATCGAAGGCCTCCTGGCGCCGCACCTCCGCCCAGAAGCTCACATCCCAGGGCTTGAGGTCCGCCGCCTCGGCCGCCCCCTCCCGGGCCGCGCAGGCGCGCAACGCTTCCAATTCCAGCAAGGCCACCGGATAGGCGGCGGAGCGCAGGTC
>CALSBA010000002.1:0-287406 GCA_943373065.1 Synechococcus sp. UW140
ACGCCTTCACTGCAGAGCCGGTCGGTGCGCAGCTGGTCGCCGGACTGGAGGAAAGCCAGGGTCATGCCCTCGGTCTCCTCGCAGGGGCAGTAGACGCGGGCGATGCCATCGAGCACTTCGAGGCAGGACCCACCGGGCCTGGGGGTGGGGTCAAGCAGCACCGTCTGACCGGCCGGCATGCGCACGGCACTGACGGGGTCGTCGGGAAGGAAGCGGTAGCGCATCGGAGAGGAGCGCCCTTATTGCGAACTGCTCGCAACCTAGACGCCGAAGGGGCCCTTTTGCAAGCGATTCTCAATAGCAGCTGGAGATTGCGAAGCGGCGGGGCGCCGATGCCGCCCCCGGGGCGGTTACCCGGGACGGTCGCTTTCGAGGCCTGGCACCGTGCCATCGGGGACCGGTGCCGCGCCCGTCGCCCCCAGCCTGGGCTGATTCCTCCGCTTCCGCCCCCATGCTCCGCATCCGTGGCGACAGAACCAGCCTGCTGGCGGCCCTGGCAGCCCACTGGGCCGATCAGCAACTGCAACTGCCCTCCCTGGGCCCGGCCACGCCCCTCAGCCCTGCTCCTCAGCCGCGCAGGCTGGACAGAGGGCCCGCACGTTGAGCACACACTCCAGCAACCGGAAACCGAAGGCCCCGGCCGCCGCTTCGCCAGCGGCGAGCACGGGGCCGCTCTCGAACTCCTCGGTGCGGCCGCAGCGGACACAGAGGAGGTGGTGATGGTCGCGGTGGGCGTCGCCGGCCAACTCGAAGCGACGCCCTCCCTCGGGCAGTTCCAGTTCCTGCAGCAGCCCCATGGAGCTCAGCAACCGAAGGGTGCGGTAGACGGTGGCCAGGGACACCCGCTCCTGGCTGCGCACCAGGCGAAGGTGCACCTCCTCCGCGCTCAGGTGGCTGCCCTCACCGATCCGCTCGAACAGATCCAGCACCCGCTGGCGCTGGGGCGTGAGCCGCTGGCCCCGATCATTGAGGGTGGTACGCAGGCTGCTGGGCTGGGCCAGGCCGGTGGGGGGGGTGTTCACCACGCGATCCCAGACCTTCGCAAAACTAGGACCTATTGAGAAGAGCTGCCTGATGGCGGTGTCGCCACAGGCGGCTCCCGCACCAGACGCCGATCGAGGGCCACGAGGGCGGCCGCCAGCAGATCGGTGAGGGTGACGATCAGGCGGTAGCTGAGGGCCACCGCCAGCAGGGGGGCTTCCGGCAGGGTCAGGCCCATGCGCAGCAGCAGCACCGCCTCGAACACCCCCAGCCCACCGGGTGCTCCAGGCACCACCAGGCCGGCGGTCCAGGCCAGGGCGAACCCGGCCAGCCACACGGGCGCGTCGCCCCCCAGGGGCAGATCAAAGGCCCGGATGCAGCAGCAGAAGCCGGCGAAGCGCAGCAACACGAAGGCCAGTTCCGCCAACAGCGGCTGCCAGGGGTAGCCCCGCAGCCCGCTGGAGCGCCCCAGGGGCTCGCCCTGGGCCAGCTCCTGCTGGAGCTCCTCCTCCAGGCCAAGGTCGCGGGCCCGACGCCGCTCAAGCCGCCCCAGCAGGGGGGCCAGCCAGCGGGGCAGCAGCAGGCCCAGGGGCAGCAGGCTGACCAGACCCAGGCCGCCTTGCCAGCCGCCCAGGGGCACCAGAGCCAGGGCCGCCACCGCCGCCACCAGGGGATCGAGCAGCACCGCCACCAGGGCCATGCTGGTGCCCACAGGGGCCGCCAGGGGCGCGCCCTCGCTGCGCAGCCGCTGCACCCGGGAGGCCAGATGCCAGATGCCCCCCGGCAGGAACTTGCGCAGGTTGGTGGCCACGTGCAGTTCCACCACCGCAGCCCAGGCGGGCCGCAGGCCCAGCCAATGCAGCACGACGCCCCAGGCGACGCCATTGATCAGCAGGCTGAGCAGGCTCACGCCGACGCCCAGCACCAGCCAGAGCCAACCCTGGCCATCGAGGCGCAGCTGCACCAGCTGGCGGCCGTGGCTGAGCAGGGCCGCCATGACGAAACCGATGCTGCCCAGGGTGATCCAGGGGCGCAGACCGCCCGGCAGGGCCGGCAGGGCCAGCCACTGCGGTGGCGACGGCAGTCGGCGCCGCAGGCTTTCGAGGCTGGGAGGGGACCAGGGGCTCATGGCGTTTCACCCTCTGTGGCAAGGGCGCGGCGCACCTCGTCGCGCACCTCTTCGATGGAGCGACCCAGGCGCCCGGCCAGCTCCACCAGGTCGGCGTGTTCCGCCTTGGCCCGCCGGCGACCGTCGGGCAGGCTGGCCCACTTGATCCGCACCGGACCCAGGGCGGTGGCCAGGGTGGCGCTGTGCCTGGGCAGGATCCAGCGGTTCTGGAGCTGCTCCCGCACCCCCAGCGTCGTGCCGTGGCACCACCACACCTGGCGCAGCGTCGGCCCCAGCTCCGGGGGCATCAGGGCGGTGAGCAGGGTGCCGGTGCGGCCCTTCTTCATCGCCACCGGCTGGCTGAACACCTCGACAGCCCCGCCCTGGCGCAGGGCTTCCGCCAGGTAGGCCAGGTCTTCGGCGCTGGCGTCGTCGATCTGGGCCTGCTGCTGCAACAGGACTTCGCTCACTTCGTTGGCTCCACCGGCGCCATCGTCCCCCAGGGGGCGGGCCAGGGTGAGGCGCAGCAGGTTGGCCCGATCCAGCTGGCGCGTGCCCAGACCCACCCCCACCCGCAGCGGCACGGCCCCGGGGGAGGGGCCGAAACGGTCGGCCCAGCAGGCCATCAGGGCCAACCCGGTGGGGGTGGTGAGTTCGCCTGGCGGAAACCCCTCGCTGGAGGCCAGCGGCAGGCCCCGCGAGCGGGCGATCTCCAGCACCGCCGGCGCCGGCAGCGGCAGCGCCCCGTGGGCGGTGGTCACACTGCCGTGGCCGGCGGGCGGCACGCCGCAAACCAAGTGGTCCACCCCCAGGTGCAGCAGGCCGGCGCAGACCCCCACGATGTCCACCAGGGCATCGATCGCCCCCACCTCATGGAAAGCGACGGCCTCGGCGGAATGGCCGTGGACCGTTGCCTCGGCCTCCGCCAGCAGGCCGAACACCGCCAGCACCTTCTCCCGCAACGCCAGCTCCAGGGGAGCCGCCTGGAGCTGCTGGCGCAACGCCCCCCAGGGGCGGTGGTGCGGCTGGGCCTCAAGGGCCTCCACCTCCAGATGCAGGCCCCGCAGCCCCCCGCTGCGCCGTTCCTCGATCCTCAGCCGGTAACAGCCCTCCAGCCCCAGGGCGGCGAGGGGCGCTTCGATGGTGTCCCCAGGGAGGCCAAGATCCAGCAGGGCGGCCAGCAGCATGTTGCCGGCCAGGCCGGTGGGGCAATCCAGCAGGGCCAGGGTCATGGGGGCGGCCGCCGGCCGAACCGGGGGGCCGCCTGCAGCAGCCGTTCGGCCTCCGCCTCGATCTCGACGCGGCGGTCGCGCAGGGCCTGCTCCACCTCCCGGCGCGCCCGGCGCTGCTCCATGCGGGCCGTCGCGACATCGAAGCCTGAGAGGCCCCAGAGGCGGCCCAGCAGGGCTCGGTCGTCATCGCCGCCGACGCTGTCGCCGTAGACCAGCGACTCGGCCACCATGCCCGCCTGCAGCACCCGGCTCCAGCGCCGCAGGTCTTCGGCGGAGAGCTTCACGCTCTCGGGCAGGGCGAACTCGGTGCAGCCGCCGCTGTCGACCCCGGCCCGCAGGCAGGCCAGGCTGCCCACCAGCACCCGCTGCACCACCAGGCCATCGCTGCTCGCCGCCAGGGCATGGCCGGCTTCATGGATGGCGATGCGACGCAGGCGCCCCAGGCCCCCGGGCAGGGCTTCCGCCAGCAGATGGCCGCCGCGTCCGCCGTAGCGGGCCGCATCCAGGGTGAGGGATCCCAGGCCCAGGGCCACAAACGCGGTGAGCCACCAGGGGGACAGCCCGACCAGCGGGCCCGCCACGGCGCCAAGACTGACCAGCAGCACCACGACCCCGGCCGTGAGGGCACCGCTGGTCATCTCAACGGCCCTGGCGGGTCACGGCCCGGCCATGGCCCTTGGGCTTGGCCGGGCCACCCTTGTCACCGCCGGGCCGGCGGGCCTTGCCGCCGCGGTTGCCCCGTTCGGCCACCGGGCCGATGACTTCGAAGCGCTCGACGGCGATCTGCTGGCCCTGGCGGCGCAGGTCGAGGGCCACGAAATGGCGCAGGTGCTCCAGGGGAATGTCGCCGCGAAGCTGCAGTTTGAACGGCACCGGACGGTTGCCGTCGGGGCGGGGCTGCTGTCGCACCTTGATGACCAGATCGCCGGTTTCGGGGCGGGTGAAGATCAACTCGCCACGGATCGAGAAGTAGTCGTCTCCCTCGGGGAGCTGATCCGCGTCGTTGGTGTCATCGGCGGTGGACTCCTGCTCTGTGGCCTCCTGCTCAGTGGTCTCGGAGTCCGTTGGTGCGGCCAGGGTGCTGGGTTCCCACACACCCACCATCTGCAGGTGCAGCTGGTTCTCCTCTCGGGAGCGGGGGTAGACGACCCACAGATGGGGTGTCGCCAGGTCGAGATGGCGGCGCATCAGCGTGAGCAGGCGCCCGAGCACCACGGCTTCGATCTCGGTGCCATCCGCCGTGCGGATCAGACCCCGGGTGAGCTGGTCGGGCTCGGCGGGCACGTAGCAACCGCGCACCACTCCGATGGCCCGGTACTGCATCGGCTCGGTGACCGGGGAAATGGGATGCTGGCGCATGGTGAAAGGAAAAACCCCGTGGCGGTGCCTGGAATGGCCCGGGTCAATGTAAGCAGCAGCGGAAGCGTGATGCCCAGGCCAGACTCGGACGCGACCCTGAGCCCTCTCCGTCAGCGGATGCCCTCCCCGAACCGAAGCCTTCCCGGTCTCTGGCCGCTGCTGGCGGCCGGCCTGGTGGGTCTGCTGGCCCTCGGGGGGGGCTGGTGGCTGGGCCAGCGCCAGTCAGCCACCCAGGCCAGCGCCGACCCGAAGCGGACGCTGCTCACCAAGGAGGCCACCCGATTGCGGCTGCGGCTCGACGCCGATGAAGCGGGCCCGGCCGACCGGCAGCGGCTGCTGGAACTGCTGGTGGCCCTCGATCGCAAGGCGGAGGCCATCAGCCTGCTGGAGCCGATGGCGGACCGGGAACCCGAGCGCTGGTCGCTGCGGCTGATGCTCGCCGAACTGCGGCGCGACCAGGGCGACCGCAGCGGCGCCGAGCGGGAACTGCGCCAGATCCTCAACCTGCGCCCCACCCAGGTGGAGGCCCTGCAACTGCTCAGCCTGCTCAACCTGGAGCAGGGTCGCGGCGCTGCCGCCGAGGCCCGCGTCAAGGCGGCCTTCGGCCTGGCCATCAAACCGGACGTCCAGTCGGAGGCCCTCGGGATCGGCCTGCTCCTGGCTGAACTCCAGCTCAAGCGCAACCAGGCCGCCACGGCGGCGGCCACCTATCTGCAGCTGGCCAACTTCTTCCCCCAGGACCAACGTCCCCTGCTGGGTCTGGCGATGCTGCGCCACGACCAGGGGGATACCAAAGGGGCCCAGGAGGCCCTGGCCCAGGCCCGGCTGCGGACCCCAAATCCGGACAAGCCGGACCCGAGGCTCGACAAGCTGGCGGCGAGCTGGGGGCTCGAACCGCTCAGATCCCCTTCAGCTGCCCCGAAGTCCCCGCCGGTGCAGGCTTCGGCGCCTTCGCGTCAAAGTCCCTGAGGGCCTGATCGATGGCGGAACTGGGCGGGGTGGCGTCGTCCAGGGCCGTGCTGCGCTTCAGCTTGTTCATCAGGTCGAGCGGGTTGGTGCTGTCGAGGATCGAACCGCTGCCGGATCCCGATTTGCTCGGCCCGTAGTCGTAGAGCTGGCGCTCCTGGATGCTGGTGCCGAGGGTCTGGCCATAGCCGGCCTGCTGGGCCGAGGCCCCACCGGCCGGCAGCACGGCCAGCGCTACCGCAGGCAGGGCCATGGCCGCCAGGGAGCCCACACGGGCGACAGAACCACAAAGAGAAATTGAACGGTTCATGGCTCCTGACGGCTAGGGGACGTTTCACCAGTAGCCCCATGATAAGGGCCCCCAGCCGGTGGACCGGCCCGTCGCCATGGCCCTGCGGATCGCCACCTGGAACGTCAATTCGGTGCGCACCCGGCTCGATCAGGTGGCCGCCTGGCTGGAGGCCGAGGGGCCCGACGTGCTCTGCCTGCAGGAAACCAAGGTGGCCGACGAGCTGTTTCCCCACGCCGCCTTCGAGGCCCTGGGCTACCGGGCGGTGATCAGCGGCCAGAAGGCCTACAACGGCGTCGCGATCCTCAGCCGGCTGCCGATCGAGGACGTGCGGGTGGGTTTCGCCGCCCTGTTGCCGGACGATCCGGCGGCCGAGCGGCTGGGCGAGCAGAAACGGGTGATCAGTGCCTCGATCGAGGGGGTGAGGGTGCTCAACCTCTACGTGCCCAATGGATCAGCCCTGACCTCGGAGAAGTACCCCTACAAGCTGGAATGGCTGGCCTGTCTGCAGCGCTACCTGGAGGCCCAGGACGCCGAAGGGGAACCCCTGGCCATGGTGGGGGACTTCAACATCGCCCTGGAGTCCCGCGACATCCACGACCCGGAGCGCCTCAGCGGCGGAATCATGGCCAGCGAGCCGGAGCGGCAGGCCCTGTTGGAGGCCCTCGGCGATCACCTCAGCGACGTGTTCCGCGTCTTCGAACCGGATGCCGGGCACTGGAGCTGGTGGGACTACCGCACCGGCGCCTGGGATAGGGACAGGGGCTGGCGCATCGACCACATCTATCTATCTCAGGACTTGCTGGCCTGCGCCACGGGCTGCGTGATCCACAAGAGGGTGCGGGGCAACGACCAGCCCAGCGACCACGCGCCGGTGGCGGTGCACCTGGCCTGGCCGCCGGAGGCGGCCGACGGCGATGACGACGGCTGGTGACGGCCCCCGAGGCCTCAGCCCAGGAACGCCGCCAGCTCGAGGTCCGGCCGCCGCACCAGGGCAAACAGGGTGCCGGCATTCCCCCGGCTCACCCGCAGCTCGTCATCCAGAACGGTGACATCAAGCCAGGCGGCGTATCCCTGCTGCACCTGCCGAAACAGCTGCAGCCGCCGTTCTCCGATCTGGGGCCCCAGCCAGCCGCCGCGCTCGAAGCGCACCGACACCCGCTGGTGGGGCGGTGCGGGCTCCACGGCGATCCGGGCCTGCACCCCGATCCCCGCCAGCGGCCCAAGGGGGCCGGCCAGGCGCAGCAGGTTGAGGGCGCGGCCATTGGCGGGATCGAGCAGCTGCAGATTCTCCAGCCAGGGCTGGACCGCCAGGTAGGGCTGGGAACTGCTGCTCCAGCGAAGCTCCCATACCCCCGCCAGTTGGGTCGTCTGGGCGGAGAGATCGGCGGGCTGCAGCTGCTCCAGCCGCTCGATCAGGGCCTCGATGCGCCTGGCGGCCGGAGCTGGAGAGCCGGGAGATCCGGCCCGCAGCAGCCCCATCAGTTCCTTCCGGCAGGCCGGGGCGTCGCCGGCAGCAGCGATCGGGCCATCGGCCATGGCAAGGGGCGCGTCAGGATCCATGCTGTCAGGTCCAGCAGGCCATCGGATACCGTGTCGCCCGGCCTGATCGCCGATCCGATCCAACGGCAGACCCCGTGACGCTGACCACCGTCGATGTGACCCTGGTGGGGGCGGGGATCATGGGCGCCACCCTGGGCACCCTTCTCAAGCAACTGCGGCCGGAACTGAGCATCCTGCTGCTCGAGAGCCTTCCCAGGGAGGCCCAGGAAAGCTCCAGTGCCTGGAACAACGCCGGCACGGGCCACGCCGGGAACTGCGAGCTGAATTACACGCCGATGGCGGCGGACGGTTCGATCAGCCTCACCAAGGCGCTCGACATCAACGAGGCCTTCGATCTGTCGCGCCAGTTCTGGACCCATCTAGTGCAGGGCGGCGCCCTCGGCGCCCCGGCGGCCTTCATCCAGGGCGTTCCCCACATGAGCTTCGTGCTGGGGGAGGAGCGGCGGGCCTTCCTGCGGGAACGCCACCGCCTGATGGCCGCCCACCACTGCTACCGGGGCATGGCCTACAGCGAGGACCGGTCGCAGGTGGCGGACTGGGCGCCGCTGCTGATGGAAGGGAGGGATCCGGACCAGGTCATTGGAGCCACCTACATCGCCTCCGGCACCGACGTGAACTTCGGGGCCCTCACCAGCCAGCTGCTGGCTCACCTGCGTGCCAGCCCGCCGTTTGAGGCGCGCTTCTCCACCGCGGTGAGGGGCCTGCGGCGCCGGCGGGAGGGGGGCTGGCGCCTGGAGACCCGCGATCAGCCCAGTGGGGAGACCCGCCTGATTGATTCCGGCACCGTGTTTCTCGGGGCCGGTGGCGGCGCCCTCACCCTGCTGCAGAAAGCGGGGATCCCCGAAGGACGCGGCTATGGCGGCTTTCCCGTCAGCGGCCTGTGGCTGCGCTGCGGCGATCCGGCCGTGGCCAGCCGCCACCACGCCAAGGTCTATGGGATGGCGGCCGCCGGCTCGCCGCCGATGTCGGTGCCCCACCTCGACACCCGTCTTGTCGATGGCCGGCAATGGATCCTGTTCGGACCCTATGCCGGGTTTTCCAGCAAGTTCCTCAAGAGCGGTTCCCTCTGCGACTGGCCCGGTTCCCTGCGGCCCGGCAACCTGCTGCCGCTGCTGGCGGTGGCCCGGGACAACCTGCCCCTGACCGAATACCTGATCGGCCAGGTGTTCGCCAGCGGTGAAAAGCGCTTCGCGGCACTGCGGGACTTCTACCCGAACGCCCGGCCCTGCGACTGGTCACTGGCGGTGGCCGGCCAGCGGGTGCAGATCATCAAGGGCGACCCCAGCCGGGGCGGGGTGCTCCAGTTCGGCACCGAGGTGGTGCATGCGGCCGACACCTCCCTGGTGGCTGTGCTGGGGGCCTCCCCTGGCGCCTCCGCGGCCGTGGCGATCAGCCTGGAGATCCTGCGCTCCTGCTTCCACGAGAAGCTGCCCGAAGGCTGGGAGGGGGCGATGAAGCGGATCCTGCCCTCCTATGGCGAATCGATCCGCCACGACGCCGACCTCTGCCGGCGGATCCGCAGCCAGAGTGCCGAGGTGCTGGGGCTGCCGGCACCGGGCTAGGGCTGGCGCGGTGGCAACAGCAGGCCGGCCCGAACCGCCCAGGACGACAGGGCAAACAGGCGCAGCATGGCCGCCACCAGCTCAGGCACCCCCAGGGTGTTGGCCAGAAAGCCAGCCCACTGCGGACCGGGCAAGCGAAAGAAACTGGCGAAGAACTGGCGCAGCTGGGCTTCGGGAAAGCCCATCAGCTTGCCCAGCCCGAACTGGTAGAGGGCATGCTTGCTGCGCAGCTCCGGAGACCAGAGGGCCCGCCACCCCGCCTGGGCCAGGAGAGCCGAGGGAGCCTCCGGCGCCGCCATCGCCGCCGCCACCGCCGCGGCCACCGCCGGCGCCCGCCGCAGCAGGGCGCCCACCATGTAGCCCGAGGCCGGGTGCACCATCGACGCCGCCCCGCCGAAGGCCAGCACCGGCTGCTGCAGATCCGGCAGGGGCAGGTTCATGGGGAACAGGCAGAACTCCTCGTGCTCCACCTCCAGCACCTGCACGCCCCGCTGGGCCAGGCGCCTTTTGAGGCGCTGCTGGAGCACCTCAAAAGGCACCGGGGGAGCCAGGGCCAGCGACGTCTCCTCGACGAAGAAACGCCCCCCGCCCAGATCCATCGCATACAGGAAGGTGGGGGGCTCGGCCCGCTCCGCCTCGCTGAGGTGGTCGCAGCGGTAGTCCATCAGCACGAACTGATCGGGCTGCACCGGCGGCGCCGAGAAGCGGCCGACGATGCCATAGGCCGACTGGCCCGCCACCGGGCCCCGGTCGGGCCGTCGCACCAGCAGCGGCTGATGGCCGGTGGCGTCCACCACCAGCCGCGCCTGCCACGGGCTCCCATCCGCCCCCGCCACCTCACTCAGGGCGCCAACGGCCTGCCAGCCCGTGGCCAGCCCCTGCAGCAGCTCCACCCCGCCACGTCCGCAGGCGTCCAGCCAGTGCTGCTGCAGGGCCTGGCGGTTGAACAGGCCGTAATCCCGGCCATGGACCGTGGGGCGGTTGGCCGCCGCCGCCGGGTCGGGATCGCCCGCCCCGAAGTAACTCACCGTGTGGCTCCAGCGGTGCTCCAGCAGGTGGCCCAGGCCGAGGGCATCCACCTCATCCCCCCAGATGCCGTAGGTGTTGGGCCAGGGGGCGCGCAGATCCTGGGGCGCCAGCAGGGCCACTTGGAGCCCCTCGTCAGCCAGGGCCGCCGCGATGCAGAGGGCGGCGGGGCCACCGCCGAGCACCAGCACGTCCCTCGCCATCTCGCCGGTACGGTGAAGGCTCATCCTGCATCACGGCCCATGCGCGCCATCGCCCGCTGGATGCTGGCGGCGCTGGCCTGCCTGGGCCTCAGCCTGGCGCTGGGCCTGGTTACCGCGCCTGCGATGGCCGCCCCTGTCTCCGCCGTGCCGATCCGGGTCGCCCTGAAGGTGGACAACGTCTACCGCTTCTCCTCGCGGGAGAAGACCTTCAGCGTCGAGGGGACGCTGCGACTGTCAGCGCCGGCGACCACCGTGCGGCAGTGGCTGGCGGCGGAGGTGGATCTCCTCGAGCTGGTGCGCTTCCAGAACCTGGTGGAGCCCTGGGACTCGCTGCTGGAGGCCAGCAGCGGTCCGCTTCGCCTGGGCACGGAGCTGGGCCGCGATTACCGCTTCAACGGCAACTTCTATTCCGATGAGATCGACTACCGGGGCTACCCCTTCGGCACCCTTCCCTTACAGATCCGGCTAGTGGCCGACCCCAGCTTTCCCGCCACGATCGTCGACCCGCCCAGGATCCGCCTTGAGGCCGACAGCGCCGCCTCCGGCGTGAGCGGCCGCAGCAACATGAACGGCTACCGGCTGAACAGCTGGCGCCTGTTCCACCATCGCGGTGGCGTGGAGATGGAGCTGCGCTACGAGCCCATCGGCTGGGCGGCCCTGGTGAAGTGGCTGCTGCCGCTCACGATCACGATGGTGGTGATGCTGCTCACTCCCAACCTGCGGGCCGGGTTCAGCTCCGAGCGCCTGGCGATCCCACCGGTGATCCTGTTGACGCTGGTGTTCATGCAGCAGGCCTACCGCGATTCGCTGCCCTCCCTGCCTTATCTCACGGTGCTGGATGGGCTGTATGCCTTCTCCTATCTGGTGACGCTGGTGTTCTTCTGCCAGTTCATCTGGTGCGCCAACCGGCTGGATCGCCTTGCCAGCGAGAGAAACGGGCAGGGCCGCCCAGGCCTCGAACGGCGGATCGAGCGCCTGGAACTGGGCCTGCAGCTGGCCAGCCTGGCCGGCTACGGGGTGCTGCTGCTCTGGGCCTGGGGCCAGCGCTGACCCCGACTGGAGGGGTCAGTCGTCCGTGTCTGGGGACTCCTGAGGGGCCTCAGTGGTGGCGGACGGAGCCTCCGGGGTGACATCCGGTGTGACCTCAGGAACCGCCCCATCGACCAGCTCCTCCTCTTCGGCCGCCGGCGGCACCAGCACCACCTCGGTGAGGCGATCACCGGAATCCAGCTTCTGCAGCCGCACGCCTGTAGCTGCCCGGGACTGCTGGGGAATGGCATCGGCCTTCATACGCACGATCACCCCCCGCTCGCTCACCAGCAGCAGCTCCTCACCGGCGCCGAGCACCTTGAGGCCCACCAGCACGTCACCGTCGCGGCGGAACTTGATCGCCCGCAGGCCCATGCCGGCGCGGCGCTGCAGCCGGAACTGATCCACCGGCACCCGCTTGCCCAGGCCACTGGCGCTGGCCACCAGCACCCAGGGACCCTCGCTGGGGGCGACCTCGTCAACCTCCTCCTCGTCGCCCCCGGCGGCGTCAGCGGTGCTGGCGACACGGTCGGCCAGTTCCGCCGTGAGCACATCCATGCTCACCAGCTCATCGCCGGGGCGCAGGTTCATGGCCCGCACACCGCGGGCGGTGCGGCCCAGGGGACGCAGCTCCTCGTCGCTGAGGCGGAAGTGGATCGTCATCCCCTTGAGGGAGCCGATCAGCACGCTGTCGCCAGGCAGGGCGAGGCGCACCCAGCGCAGGGCGTCGCCGTCCTCGAGAGAGATGGCGATCAGGCCGTTGGAGCGGATGTTGCTGAAGGCCGACAACCGGGTGCGTTTGATGTAGCCGCCACTGGTGAGCATCACGAGCTGCACATCGTCGTCGAAGGCGCTGACCGCCAGCAGGGAGGTGATCGCCTCCTCGCGGGGAATCGGCAGCAGCTGCACGATCGGCGTGCCCTTGGCGGAACGGCTGCTGATCGGCACCCGGTAGGCGGGGATGGAATACACCACGCCCCGGTCACTGAACAGCAGCAGGGCATCGTGGTCGTTGCAGCTGATGAACAGCTTCACCGCCTCTTCGCCCTGGCTGCGGGTGCCGGCCTTGCCGCGGGTGCCGCGGCTGGTGGCCTCGAACTCGCTCACGGGCATCCGCTTGAGGTAGCCGTTCTCCGTCAGCAGCACCACCGACCGCTCATTGGCGATCAGATCGATGTCTTCCAGCCCACCTTCGAGATCCAGGATCTCGGTGCGGCGGGGGGAGTCGTAGCGGCTGCGCAGCACCTGGAGCTCCTCCTGGATCAGCCCCAGCACCCGCTCCTTGCGGCCCAGGATGTCCTGGTAATCGGCGATCTTGGCAACGAGGTCGTCGTGCTCGAGCCGGATCTTGTCGGCCTCCAGGGCCGTGAGGCGCCGCAGCTGCATCTGCAGGATGGCGTCGGCCTGGATTTCGCTGAGACCGTGGCGCTCCTGCAACTGGGTCCGGGCGGTGGCCGTGTCGGGGGCGGCGCGGATCAGGGCGATGATCGGGTCGAGCTGGTCGAGGGCCAGCAGCAGGCCCTGGAGGATGTGGTCGCGCTCTTCGGCCTTGCGCAGGAAGTAACGGGTGCGCCGCTCGATCGTGCCGATGCGGAACTCGAGGAAGACCCGCAGCATCCGGCCGAGGGTGAGCAGCACCGGCTCCCCCTTCACCAGGGCCAGCATGTAGGCGCTGAAGTTGTTCTGCAGCGGCGTGAGCTTGAACAGGTTGTTCAGCACCACCTGGGGGTAGGCGTCGCGGCGCAGTTCGATCACAATGCGCATGCCGTCGCGATCGCTTTCGTCGCGGATGTCGGCGATGCCCTCGAGCTTCTTGTCGTTGACCAGCTCGGCGATGCGCTCGATCAGGGAGGCCTTGTTGGTCTGGTAGGGGAGTTCGGTGATGATCACCGCGTCCCGGTCGGGGCGGCCCTTGGCTTCCACCGTTTCGATCGAGGCCACGCCGCGCATGGTGATCGAGCCGCGGCCGGTGGTATAGGTCTCGCGGATGCCCCGGCGGCCGAGGATCTGGCCACCGGTGGGGAAATCGGGTCCGGGGATGATCGCCATCAGCGCCCGGTCCTCGATCTCCGGGTTGTCGATCAGGGCCAGCAGGCCGTCGATCAGCTCGGTGAGGTTGTGGGGGGGGATGTTGGTGGCCATCCCTACGGCGATGCCGGAGGAGCCGTTGAGCAGCAGATGCGGCACCCGGGCCGGCATCACGGTGGGTTCCTGCTGGGAGCCGTCGAAGTTGTCGATGTAATCGACGGTTTCGGCTTCGATGTCCTCCAGCAGGCTGTCGGTGGTCAGGGCCTGGAGGCGTGATTCGGTGTACCGCATCGCGGCCGGCGGGTCGTTGTCGACCGAGCCGAAGTTGCCGTGCCCATCGATCAGGGGCATGCGCATGGAGAAGTCCTGGGCCATGCGCACCAGGGCGTCGTAGACGGCCGTGTCGCCGTGGGGGTGGTACTTACCGAGCACCTCCCCCACCACGCGGGCGCATTTCCGATAGGGCCGGTCGCTGGTGAGACCGAGCTCGTACATCGCGTACAGGATGCGCCGGTGCACCGGCTTGAGGCCATCGCGGGCATCGGGCAAGGCCCGGCCCACGATCACGCTCATCGCATACTCCAGGTAGGAGCGCGACATCTCATTGCGAAGGTCGGTCTGGATGATCCGTCCGTCGGATTCACCGGGTCCGGTTGGATCCGCCATGCAAGACCGTATGGGGCACACCCCACTCTAATGATGACCCTGCCGGCCCGTAGTGAATCGGCCCTGCGCCAACGTCAGCGCAAGGGGGTCCTGCGGGTGCGGGCCGCCGTCGACTTCCGCGCGCTGGTGGCCGAGGCCGGGCTGGCGGAGGCCTACGACAGCACCGACGTGGTGGTGGCCGCCAACGCCGAATTCACCGATCAGGGCAGCCTGCACCTCAACATCGGACCCAGCGATCCACCGATCCGCCTGCGGGAGGCCCAGCTGGAGGGCCTCGCAGCCCAGGGCGGCGGCGGCGGTGGCGACCTGGTCCTGCCCATCGGCGGCGGCCTCGGGGAAGCCCAGCGGCAGGGGGGAGCGCATCTGCTCGACCGGCTGCTCAAGGGAAGCTCCCTGACCCTCACCGCCACCGGGGAGATCACCGCCCTGCACCCGCGGCGGGATCTGCAGGTCCAGCTCGACCTCGAGCACATCGGTTCCGGCCGGCTGCTGCTGCACCGGGCCATCAGCGAAAACGGCGTCGTGGCCGTGAGCAGCGCCGAAGGGGTGCTGCGCAGCCCCTGGGGGCCCGTGCTGGGGCCGTTCGGCAATGCGCTCTACGGCTGCGGCGGCGCCGGCAGCATCGGTCTCACCATGCCGGGACTGGCGCTGCTGGGGCCGGGCTCGCCGGTGCTGGTGGCGGGGGCCATCGGCTGGGTGGTGGGCAGCGGCAGCGGCCACCAGCCGGGCGTGCCTCGCTCCGCCAGCGGCCACGCCCTCAGCCCGGGGGCGGTGGCAGCGGTGAGCGTGGATCTCCATGGCCTGCGGTCGGAATGGCTGCGGCCCTGCTTCTTCGAGGGCCACGGGGCCGGCCTGCTGGTGGGCCTGGCGGCACCGGTCCCCCTGATCAACGAAGCGGTGGCCCGCCAGGCCGCCTGCGGCGACGGGGAGCTGGAGGCGCCCGTGCTGGACATGGCCATTCCGCGGCGCCTGCGGCCCCGCTTCGGCTCCGTCAGCTATGCCCAGCTCAAATCCGGCCTGATCCAGGCGGAGGGGCGCCGCGTCACCGCCGCTCCGGCCCACAGCCCGCGGCTGGCCGAAGCGATCGCTGGGGAGCTGATCGCCTGGCTGGAGGACGGCCGCTTTCCCCTGGGCCTGCCGGTCCGGCCGCTCTCCGGGCGCTGCGGCCTGATTCCCCTCGACAGCTGAACTCCCTGCACACCTCTGGATCGGTGGCGGAAAACGGCCGTAAGCTCCGCCGTGAGCTACCGGCACCAGCCATGGCCGAGACCCCCTTCAGCCCCGACTCCCCCTTCAGTTCCGAGCCTCCCTCCAGCCCCGAGGCACAGGAGAGCGGACCTGCACAGCAACCGTGGTCGATGGACGCGGCCGAGACAACGCCGGCGCCCGTTGCCCCTGCGCAGGAACCGCTCCTGGCCGGGCCGGATCCCGAAACGGGCGCCCCTGAGTCGGTGGCCCCTGAGCCGTTCATGGAGCCATTGAGCGCGCCGGAGCCCGGCATCGCCGCCATCGTTGAGGTCCCTCCCCTGGAGGGTTCCCCTGATCCGGCCGCGGACGGCGGCGGCGAATTCGAACTGCTGCTGCAGAAGATCAAGGACTGGCTCGGCAGCGGCGAGCTCCAGGCCCAGTGGCAGCGGTTCCGCGGCCCCCTCAAGGGGCTGGCGATCCTCATCGGCGTTGTGCTCCTGCTGCGGGTCTACGCGTCCCTGATCGGCACCCTGGACAGCCTGCCCCTGGTGGGCGGCCTGCTGGAGCTGGTGGGCCTGATCGCCGTGACCCGTTTCGCCTTCACCAAGATGGTGCGCAAGAGCGACCGGGAGCAGGTCTTCGCTGACTGGAGCCGCCGCTGGAACGATTTCCGGGGCAGGGAGTGATCCCCCGACCGTGATCGGGCCGAGTCCATCGCGGCCCGGTTGATAGTTTGTGCCCACTGTGTCCGTCCAACGGTGAACATTCAGCTTGGTCGCTCCAGGACCGTCCGCCGCGCCTACGGCATCGACGAAATCGCCCTGGTCCCCGGCGGCCGCACCGTCGACCCGGAAGTGACCGACAGCAGTTGGAGCCTGGGGGGCATCCAGCGTGAGATCCCGATCATCGCCAGCGCCATGGACGGGGTGGTGGATGTGGGCATGTGCATCGAACTCACCCGGCTGGGGGCCCTGGGGGTGCTGAACCTGGAGGGCGTTCAGTGCCGCTATGACGACCCGGAACCGATTCTGGACCGGATCGCCTCGGTGGGCCGCGACGAGTTCGTGGGTCTGATGCAGGACCTTTACAGCCAGCCGGTTCGCGAAGACCTGGTGCGTCAGCGGATCACTGAGATCAAGGCAGGCGGCGGCATTGCGGCGGTGAGCGCCACCCCGGCGGCGGCCCTGCGCTTCGGCGCGGCGGTGGCAGAATCGGGCGCCGACCTGTTCTTCGTGCAGGCCACGGTGGTCTCCACGGAACACATCGGCCCCGAAGGCCGCCAGACCCTCGACTTGGCCGCCCTCTGCCGCGACCTGGGCGTGCCCGTGGTGATCGGCAACTGCGTCACCTACGACGTCACCCTGCAGCTGATGCGGGCGGGGGCCGCCGGCGTGATGGTGGGCATCGGCCCCGGCGCCGCCTGCACCTCCCGGGGTGTGCTGGGCGTCGGCATTCCCCAGGCCACGGCCGTGGCCGACTGCGCCGCCGCCCGGGACGACTACGAACGGGAAAGCGGCCGCTACGTGCCCGTGGTAGCCGATGGCGGCATCGTGACCGGCGGGGACATCTGCAAGTGCCTGGCCTGCGGCGCCGACGCGGTGATGATCGGCTCCCCGATCGCCCGGGCCGCCGAAGCGCCCGGCCGAGGCTTCCACTGGGGGATGGCCACCCCCAGCCCGGTGCTGCCCCGTGGCACCCGCATCAAGGTGGGCACCACCGGCAGCCTCGAAAAGATCCTGCGGGGTCCGGCGGGCCTCGATGACGGCACCCAGAACCTGCTGGGCTGCATCCGCACCTCCATGGGCACCCTGGGGGCCCGCAATCTCAAGGAGATGCGGGAGGTGGAGGTGGTGGTAGCCCCGTCCCTGCTGACCGAAGGCAAGGTGTACCAGAAGGCCCAGCAGCTGGGCATGGGCAAGTAGCACGGCGCGGTCCGACCCGGAGGCCGACCTTCGTCGCAGACCTGGACAACACTGCCTCAAGGCGAGATGGAGGCTAACCTCTGGATGTGGGGGCTCCGGCTCGCACACTCCTCACACCCCCCGGCCCGGCGTGTCCGGGCTTTTTGTCTTCTCTCACCGCTCCATGTGCAGCCCCGCCGCCTGGGGCTGCCCGTTCCGCTACGGCCTGCAACGCTGACTCCATCCAACGGGAGTGCGGCCGAACCCGGTTGCTAGATTCAATTCATCCCGAGTCTGCAAGGAATGTCCAGCGCCGCTGCCGTCACCGACGCCTCCTTCGAGCAAGACGTGCTCAAGAGTGATGTGCCCGTGCTGGTTGATTTCTGGGCCCCCTGGTGTGGCCCCTGTCGCATGGTGGCGCCGATCGTCGATGAGATTGCCAAGGAATACGAAGGCAAGATCCGCGTCTACAAGCTCAACACCGACGAAAACCCCAACGTCGCCAGCCAGTACGGCATCCGCAGCATTCCCACCCTGATGCTGTTCAAGGGCGGTCAGAAGGTCGACACCGTCGTCGGTGCCGTCCCCAAGAACACCCTGTCCGGCACCATTTCCAAATACCTCTGATTCCGTTCCGCTGACGCCGCCCTCCTCCCCGAACCCAGCGCCGGCGGCGGGCAGAAGCCCCCTTCAGGCCCTCGCCGACGAACTCCATGGCCACCCCCAGCGCCGCCAGATTGAGCGGGCGGTGGTGTCGCTGCTGCAGGTCGCTCGCCAGGAGAAGGAAGAGGAGGAATGGCGGCTGATCGCCGGTTGCCTGGCTGACATCAGCGAGGCCTTGGAGGTCTTCCGTCCCCGTCGCCGCGCCCGCAAGATCAGCGTGTTCGGTTCAGCCCGCACCCGCCAGAGCGATCCCTGCTACCACCTGGCCGAAGCGGTCGCCCGCCTGGCGGTGCAAGCCGGATTTGAGGTGATGACCGGTGCGGGGGCCGGCGTGATGGAGGGCGCCAACAGCGGTGCCGGTTGTGAGCACAGCATCGGCCTCAACGTGGATCTGCCCTTCGAGCAGCATCCCAACCCGTACGTGAGTGCCTGCGACGACCGCCTGCTCTACTTCCGCTATTTCTTCACCCGCAAGCTGTTCTTCCTGATGGAGAGCGATGCCCTCGTGGTGATGCCGGGGGGATTCGGCACCCTCGATGAACTGTTCGAGTGCCTCACCCTCATCCAGACCGGTCGCACGTCGCCGATCCCGCTGGTGCTGCTCTGCCCACCGGGCGACGATTTCTGGAAGGTCTGGAAGCGAAATGTGCACAACGAACTCGCCAGCCGCGAACTGATCTCACCGGAGGATGTGGATCTGATGGTGGAAGCCTCCAGCGCCGAGGAGGCGGTGGCCCAGATCTGCCGCTTCTACCGGGTGTTCCACAGCGCCCAGCTGGGGCAGGACCGCATCGAACTGCTGCTCAACGCCGAGGTGCCGCGCACTCTGTTGCCGGAGCTGAACCGCAGCTTCGCTGATCTGCTCGACCAGGGCGCCATCCAGAGCGGTGAGGGGGTCGACGACAACGGCCTGCTGCGGCCCTGCCTGCAACTGCGCTTCGACAAACGCCGCGTCGGCCGTCTCTACCAGTTCATCGATCACCTCAACGGCCTCGATCTGCCGGCCTCCTCGGCCCTGGAGCATCCGGCCGAGCGGGTCCCCACGGGCAGCCAGCCATGAGTCGCATCGGCCTGATCGACTACGGCATGGGCAACCTGCACTCGGTGCAACGCACCTTTGCCCGGCTTGGCGCCGAGCTGGTCAGCGTGCACGGCCCGGCGGACCTGGAGCCCTGTGACGCCCTGGTGCTGCCGGGGGTGGGGGCCTTTGATCCGGCCATGGAGCGGCTGCGGGCGGCGGGGCTGGAGCCGGCCCTGCGCCGCTCCTGCGCTAGCGGCAGGCCGCTGCTGGGGATCTGTCTTGGGTTGCAGCTGCTGTTCGAAGCCAGCGAAGAGGGCCAGGCCGAAGGGCTGGGGGTGCTGGCCGGCCGGGTGACGACCCTGCCGCGGGTGGCCGGCCACCCCCTGCCCCACATGGGCTGGGCCCCCCTGATCCCGGCCACCGCCAGTCCGCTGCTCGACGCCCAAACCCCGGAGGCCTGGGTCTACTTCGTGCATTCCTTCGCCGCCGAACCGGCCGAGGCCGCCGCCACCACCGCCCAGGTCGACTACGCCGGCACCCTGGTGACGGCAGCGGTCTGGCACGGCACCATCGCCGCCTGCCAGTTCCACCCGGAGAAGTCCGGACCGGTGGGGGAGGCGATGCTGCGTCGCTGGCTCGACTGGGTGGCTGACCTGTGACCCTGCGGGTGAGCGGGGGGCGCCGGCTGCAGAGCCCCCCGGGCAGCACCGCCCGGCCCACCGCCGCCCGGGTACGGCTGGCGGTGATGAACCTGCTGGCTGCCGAAGTCCCCGGCAGCCGCTGGCTGGATCTGTGCTGCGGCAGCGGTGTGATGGCCTGTGAGGCCCTGCAGCGAGGGGCTTCACAGGTGGTGGCGGTGGAGCGGGATCGCCGTATCGCAGCGGTGGCCAGGCACAACCTGGAGGCGACCCTCGGCAGCCGGGCGGCCCAACGGGTGGAGGTGGTGCAGGCCGACGTTCTGCGCTGGCTGGCAATGAGGCCAAGCGCAACCCCGCCCCTCTGTTTCGATCTGATCTACGCGGACCCTCCCTACGCGGTTGGGCTGCACGGGCCGATCGCCGCAGCGGTTCGCGCAGGAGGATGGCTGGCGCCGGGTGGCACCATGATCTGGGAATGCGCCTCGGACGGAATTCCGCCGGACCCTCCGGGTTGGCAACGGCGGGACTGTCGACGCTATGGCGGCACTACACTGGTGTTACTCCACGAGCTTCCAGACCAGGACGGACCCTCCAACCAGGAGGGATCACTCCCCTGAGCACCCCTTGCCTCGGCCAGCCAGGGATCAAGGCCCCGGATCAGCCCCCGAGGGCACTGCCCCGGCGGTACTGATTCCAGGCCGCCACGAACAACCCCACCAGGGTGACGGGAATCAGTCCAAGCACGATGCCGCAGAGGAGGGGTTCGATCATGGAGAGACGGAGGCGTCAAGCGATGCACAATTCTTCCACGACTCCCCCCGGCCACGCGAGACCCACCGCAGCACTGTGATCAGCCCGTCCCCCACACCCCCCGTCGCCGTGACGCCTGCCACCGTCAGCGAGGCCAACCAGCCCCCCGCCCAGCGCCGCAGCCTCGTGGCGGCCCTGGCGACGCTGGCGGCGGTGGCCTGCATCCTCCTGGTGGTGGTGGTGTTGCCGGCAGCCCGCAGCGATCCCTACACCCGCCAGACCCTCGCTCTCACCGGTTCGGCCACGGACGGCGGCCGCCTGTTCCGGCTCAACTGCGCCGGCTGCCATGGGCTGGCGGCCCAGGGTCTGGTGGGCCCCAACCTGCACGGCGTCGATCGACGCAAGAACGATCGCCAGCTGATTCAGCAGGTGGTGAGTGGCCGCACCCCGCCGATGCCGAGCTTCCAGCCGGAACCCCAGGCCATGGCCGATCTGCTGGCATTTCTGCACGCGCTGCCTTGAGCCCCAAGCTGGTCCTGGTCGAACCGGCCGGCCCCCTCAACGTGGGCAGCGTCGCCCGGCTCTGCCGCAGCTATGGCATCGAGGAGCTGCGTCTGGTCGCCCCCCGTTGTGACCCCCTCAGCGACGAGGCACGGCTGATGGCCGTCAAGGGCTTGCCCCTGCTGCAGCAGGCGCGCCTGTTTCCCACCCTGGCCGCCGCCCTGGCCGACTGCGGTCGGGTGGTGGCCACCAGTGGCCGCCCGGAGGGGGAGCCCCTGCCCCTGGAGGACCCTGATGACGCCCTGGCCTGGCTGCTGGCGGGCGATCCGGTACTGCCGTCGGCCCTGGTGTTCGGCCGGGAGGACCGGGGCCTGAGCAACGACGAGCTGCTGCAGGCCGGCCGGCTGCTGCAGATCCCCACCCCCACCCCCCACGGCTCCCTCAACCTCTCCCATGCGGTGGCCGTGGTGCTGCACGACCTGCACCGGGTGGCCCGCCCCGGCTCCCCCGTCCGGCAGGCAGCCGCAAAGGCCGTGGCCGCCGTTGCCGAGGCCCCCTGCCCCCGGGGGGTGCTCGAAGCGATGCTCAGCGACGCCGAGGAGCTGCTGCTGGAGGTCGGGTTTCTGCTGCCCCACACCGCCCATGCCCGGATGGCCAAGTTGCGGGCCCTGCTGCAGCGCGGCCAGGTCAGTGCCCCGGAGGTGGCCCTGCTGCGGGGCCTGGTGTGCCAGTTGCGCTGGGCGAGCCGTCGCCCTTTCCCTTCGTCCCAGGACCACTAGCGTCGACACATCGCCCTAAAGCCCCTTGTCCGTGAGTGCTGGCCGTCCATCCCGTCCCCCCGGCAACCCCTGGCTTCGCCCAGTGGGTCTGGTGCTGCGACTGATCGTGCTGGGCGTAGGTCTGGGTGTGATCGTGGGCACCGCCCTCAAGCTGCTGGAGCCACGCCTCGTCCAGGGGGCGATCGGTACGCCCGCACCGGGCACGGCGCCGGTGGTGAAGAAGCCCGGCACCGGTGCCATGGCCCTGGGACGGTTCGAACCGCGCCAGGAACTCGTCGGCCTCAGCCAGCAGTGGACGCGGCTGGCCGCCGCCCAGAAGGATCTGACCGCCAGCGGCTTCCTGCTGGTGCTCGATGACGGTCGCTTTGCCCAGATGCAGCCGGATCTGGCCCTGCCGGCAGCCAGTGCCATCAAGGTGCCGATCCTGCTGGCCAGCCTGGAGGACCTGGATGGCGGCAAGCTGCGCTGGAACGAGCCCATGCCCCTCACCAAGGAGGTGGTGGGAGGTGGGGCCGGTTGGATGGCCAACAAGCCGCTCGGCACCCGCTTCCCCTTCTTCGAAGCTGCCACGGAGATGATCCGGGTGAGCGACAACACCGCCACCAACCTGCTGATCCGCCGGCTGGGCGGCAAGACCACCCTCAACAGCCGCTTCCGCAGCCTCGGCCTGCCAGCCACGGTGGTGAACAACTGGCTGCCGGACCTGGACGGCACCAACACCACCAGCTCCCGCGACCTGGCCCGCTCCATCGCCCTGGTGGACACCGGCGACAAACTCACCCCCCGGGCCCGGGATCTGTTCCGGGAAATCATGGCCACGTCCCGCACCAACACCCTGATCCCCCTCGGCCTGCTGATGGGGATGGGCAAAGACGCCCCCGATCCCGACAGCGAGCTGCTGCCCAAGGGCATTACCGTCTACAACAAAACCGGCGACATCGGCATCGCCTACGCCGATGCCGCCCTGATCCAGCTGCCGGATGGCCAGCGTGCCGTGGCGGCCTTCATGGTGAAGGGTCCGTTCAACGATCCCCGCTCGGCCGAGCTGATCCGGGCGATGGCCGGCGCCGTCGCCAAAACCCTCATCAAAAGCCAGTGAGAGCCGCCATCCCCGCCCTGCTGTTGCCGTGGTTGACCGCCCTGGGCAGTCCCCTGCTGGCCCAGCCGCAGCCGTCCGCAGCTCCAAAGCCCGCCCCAGCGCCGCAGGCAGCCCCGACGCCACCGGTCCTTCGCCCGGGCACGGTGGCGCCCCTGCCGGGCCGGCTGGATGCCGTGCCGATGGTGAACGACAACAACCCCGAGGTGATCAAGGGGCCCGGCATCCTGCTCTCCACCTTTGATGGCCAGCGGGGCTACGCCGGTCGGCCCCTGGGGGTGCCGGCGGCGCACCTGAACGCGGCTGTCAGCGGCCCCTTCGAGCTGTTCAGCCACCACATCTACGCCGGCACCCCCGAAAGCCTCGACTCCACCCTCTGGCTGGCGGTGGTGGCCGCCCCGCGGGGCAAGGTCCCGGTGAAGCTGCGGACCGTGGCGGGCTCCACCGCCCTGTCCCAGTCGGTGAACCCCGACCAGCCCTCGGCCCCCTTCCTGCCCCTGCCGGCCCTGATGGAGCAGGGCAGCACACCGATCTGGGCCGGCCCCGGCAGCCGGGTGGCCACCGAACTGCTGGCCCGACAGCGCAGCCCCCTGGTGCCGGAGGGCTGGACCCTGCCTCCGGGGCAGCTGGGCACCCTGATGGTGCTGCCCCTGCCGGTGCGCGGCCTCGATCCGCTGCTGAACGGCCTCAACCTGCAGCTGCGTCTCAACAGCGACGGACCGGTGGATGTGGCCACCCTGGCGGCCTTCGGTCCGGTCGATCGCCCGCCGGATCCGGCCGTCTGGCAGCGCCTGCTGCAGGGCGGCCTCAGCCCGAAGGAGCACAGCCCCAGCCCCCGGGGGGCCAGCGGCCCGATGATCTATTCCCGCGTCAGCGGGGTCCAGGAGGGCAGCGCCTGGGTGGGGCGGATCACCGATCCGGGCCGCCCGACCCTTTCGGTGAGCCGGGCACCGATCTCCTGGCCGATCGCGTCCCTGGAGAGGGGCACCCTGGGCACCGGCCAGGTGCAGACGGCCCCCCTGCGCTCCTTCTATCCCGGCACCGCCTGGGCCGCCCACGGCAACTACGGCGTCACCTACGACCTCAGCCTGCCGCTGCGCAACGACACGACCAAGCCGTCGAAGCTCGCCCTGGCCCTGGAATCGCCGATCAAGACCGACCAGCCCCTGGGAGGCCTGCGCTTCAACACCACGCCAGCACGGGCCGTGATGTTCCGGGGCACCGTGGAGGTCAGCGGCCTCGACAACGACGCCGGCGCTCCCGGTGGACGGCGCCGCTTCCACCTCGTGCTGCGGGCCGGCCAGGAGGGGCCCACCCTGGGCACGGTCAGCCTGCGTCCCGGCCAGGAACGGCAGCTGCGGGTGCGGCTGATCTACCCGGCCGACGCCACCCCGCCCCAGGTGCTGTCGCTGATTCCGGTGCCCTTGGCGGTGACGCCAGGGGCGGCTGTGAAACAATCCGGGGCTTCGCCCGCAAGCCGTCCGTGACGCCAACCAGGAAGCGCAGGGTCTTCCCCTTCACCGCCATCGTGGGTCAGGAGGAGATGAAGCTGGCGCTGCTGCTCAACGTGATCGATCCCCGCATCGGCGGGGTGATGATCATGGGCGACCGGGGCACGGGCAAATCCACCACCATCCGGGCCCTCGCCGACCTGCTGCCGGCGATCGACGTGGTGGCGGGGGATCCCTACAACAGCTCCCCGAGCGACCCCGACCTGCAGAGCAGCGAGGTGCGCCAGCGGGCCGAACGCGGCGAGTCGCTGCCCGTGGAGGCCCGCCAGGTGCCGATGGTCGACCTGCCGCTGGGGGCCACCGAAGACCGCCTCTGCGGCACGATCGACATCGAGAAGGCCCTCAGTGAGGGCGTGCGGGCCTTCGAGCCGGGGCTGCTGGCCAAGGCCAACCGCGGCCTGCTGTACGTGGATGAGGTGAACCTGCTCGACGACCACCTGGTGGACGTGCTGCTGGATTCGGCCGCGTCGGGCTGGAACACGGTGGAACGGGAGGGGGTGTCGGTGCGGCACCCGGCCCGCTTCGTGCTGATCGGCTCCGGCAACCCGGAGGAGGGGGAGCTGCGGCCCCAGCTGCTGGATCGCTTCGGCATGAGCGTGGAGGTGCGCACCGTGCGCGATCCCGAGCTGCGGGTGCAGGTGGTGGACCAGCGCACCAGCTTCGATGCCGACCCCGACAGCTTCAGCGACCGGCTGCAGAGCACCCAGGAGGCCCTGCAGGCCCGGGTGGTGGAAGCCCAGGAGCGGCTTCCCAAGGTGGTCATCGACGACGAGCTGCGCGTTCGCATCTCGGCGGTCTGCGGCGAACTGGATGTCGACGGCCTGCGGGGTGACATCGTCACCAACCGGGCCGCCCGGGCCCTGGCGGCCTTCGAGGGCCACCTGGAGGTGAGCGACGACGACGTGGCCCGCGTCGTGGCCTGCTGCCTGCGCCACCGCTTGCGCAAGGACCCCCTCGAGCAGATCGACTCCGGCGATCGGGTGGTGAAGATGTTTTGCAAGGTGTTCGACCACGCCGGCAGCGACCCCGCCGCCTTCCAGCTGGCCCTGGCGGGGTGAGGATTCTGGGCATCGATCCCGGCCTGGCCCGCGTCGGCTATGGGGTGATCGATGTGGAGGGTCGTTCCGCCGCGGGCGGCGGCCACCAGCGTCTGCTCGACTGCGGCATGATCCGCACCGAACCGGGCCGCAGCGACGGCGACCGCATGGTGGAGATCGCCCGCGATCTGCGGGTGATCGTGCGCCGCTGGCGGCCCGAGCTGGCGGCGGTGGAGAAGTTTTTCTTCTACCGCTCCAGCACCACCATCTCCGTGGTCCAGGCCCGGGGGGTGGTGATGATGACGCTGGCCCGCTTCGCCATCCCGGTGGTGGAGTATCCGCCGATGCAGATCAAGCTGGCGCTGGCGGGTTCGGGCCACGCCGAGAAGGACGAGGTGCTGGCGGCGGTGATGCGGGAGCTGGAGCTGGAGACGCCCCCCCGCCCCGATGACGCCGCGGATGCCCTGGCGGTGGCCCTGACCGGGTGGTTCCAGCGGTGAACGCGCCCGCCGGCGAGGGACCCTCCAAAGAGGAGCTGCGTCGCCTGTTCCGCCGCCGGCGACGGCAGAGCCTCGCTGCGGCCGCACCGGGGATCCTGGCGACGGCGCATCGGCACCTGGGCGCCCTGCTGGCTGGGCGTGGCGGGGATCTCGGGCTCTACTGGCCCCTGGGCAGCGAGCCCGACCTGCGCCCCCTGGCCCAGGCCTGGGCCGGCCGGCTGGCCCTGCCGGCGGTGGCAGGCGGTGCGCTTGTGTACCGGGCCTGGGTTCCGGGTGATCCCCTCGCCGACGACGCCTGCGGCATCCCCGCACCGCTCGGGCCGCACCGGCCGCCACAGGCCATGGCCCTGCTGCTGGTGCCCGCCCTGGCGGTGACCCCCTGCGGCCTGAGGCTGGGCTCGGGCGGTGGCTGGTACGACCGGCTGCGGGCCGACCCGCTCTGGGCCGCGGTGCCGGCCCTGGTGGTGCTCCCCGCCGCCTGCAGGGCGGCAAGTCTGCCCCGTGATCCCTGGGACATCCCCTTCGACGGCTGGATGGATGAACGGGACTGTCACCTCAGCGAAGCGGGGCGGCGGAAGATTGCAAGCTCGTAACGATGGCGCCGCCAACGGGCCAATCCCCCGTTCGTTTGCCAGGATCGGCGCAGTGCATCCGTGCCGTCCTTGGATTCGATCCTCTCGTCGCTCCAGAACCGTCCCCTGACGGCCGCCGAGCGGGTGATGACCTCCGAGTTTCAGACCCGTGGCGCCGCCAGCGACGCCCTCTCGATGATGGTCAGCTCGGTCGCCAGGATGGTCCAGGCGGGCAAAAGCAGCGATAGTCGCTGGAAGTCCAACTGAATTGCGGATGAAGCCCCTCCTTGTTTCTGGGCTGATCGGCCTGGCCTCCCTGGTGCTGGCCCCCTCCCAGGCACGAGCCCACGCCATCGAGAGCAGCCTGGAGCGGCTCACCAGCCTGAGCAACTCCCTGCGCCTCGAAAGTCAGTTCTCCAGCGGCCAGCCGGCCAGCGATGCCTCCGTCCGCATCGTGCCCCCTGACGGGGGCACGCCGATCGAACTGGGGCGCACCGACGCCACCGGCAGCATCGTCTTCACCCTGCCGCCCCAGGCCAGCCGCCAGTGGGAGGTGCAGGTGGATGCGGGCCCCGGCCATCGGGACTACCTCGAGCTGCCCGAGCCCGCGGCGACCCCGTCGCAGCCCGCACGGGTGAGCCGCTCCCATTCCTACCCTCAAATGGAGGGTTGGGCCCTGGTGCCCCCCCTCGGCGTGCTCGCCGTGGCCGGACTGGCCGGGATGCTGAGGCCGCGCCGTCCGTCCTGAGTCCCTTCCTTGTCGTCCATGGCCACCGGCAGTCCCGCCCTCGATCGGATCGTGGAACGCCTGGGAAGCACCAGCGACCCGCGTCGCCGTTACGAGTACGTGCTGTGGCTGGCCAAGAAGCTGGAGCCCTTCCCGGACGACCTGCGCCTGGACGCCTTCAAGGTGAAAGGGTGCGTCTCCCAGGTGTACGTGGTGGGGCACCTGGAGGAGGGAACGCTCCACTGGCGCGGTGATTCCGATGCCCAGATCACCAAGGGGTTGCTGGCCCTGCTGATCGAGGGGCTGGAAGGCATGACCCCGGAGCAGGCCACCGCGCTGGATCCCTCCTTCATCGCCGCGACGGGTCTGCAGGCGAGCCTGACGCCTTCACGGGCCAACGGTTTTCTCAACATCCTGCGCACCATGCAGGCCCAGGCCAGGCAGCTGCAGGCCGATTGATTTCTAGGATGTTGGTTTGTGGGGTTGCAGCCCATGACCATCGGCATCGGCTTGCTCGGGCTGGGCACGGTGGGGAGCGGCGTGGCGGCGATCCTGGCCAGTCCCCAGGGCCGGCATCCGCTGGTCGGCGACCTGGTGCTCGAGAGGGTGGCGGTGCGCGACCTCCAGCGCCCCCGGCCGCTGATCCTGCCGCCGGAGCGCCTCACCACCGACCCTGAGGCGGTCATCGACGACCCGAAGGTGGACATCGTCGTGGAGGTGATGGGGGGCCTGGAGCCGGCCCGGAGCCTGATCCTGCGCGCCATCGCTGCCGGCAAGCCCGTGGTCACGGCCAACAAGGCGGTGATCGCCCGCTACGGCCAGGAGATCGCCGCCGCCGCCGCCAGGCAAGGCGTCTACGTGCTGATCGAAGCCGCCGTGGGCGGCGGCATCCCGATCATCGAGCCGATCAAGCAGTCCCTGGGCGGCAACCGCATCCAACGGGTCAGCGGCATCATCAACGGCACCACCAACTACATCCTCAGCCGCATGGCCGATGAGGGGGCGGCCTACGCCGAGGTGCTGGCCGACGCCCAGCGCCTCGGCTACGCCGAGGCCGATCCCGCCGCTGATGTGCAGGGGGGAGATGCGGCCGACAAGATCGCCATTCTGGCGGGGCTCGCCTACGGCGGGCCGGTGGAGCGCGGCGGCATCGCCACCGAAGGCATCGATCGGCTCGACGCCCGTGACGTGGCCTATGCCGCCCAGCTCGGCTTTGTGGTGAAGCTGCTGGCGGTGGCCGAACGGGTGCAGGACGACGCTCCGGCCGGGCCGCCGGATGGGGTGTCCCTGGACGTTCGCGTCCATCCCACCCTGCTGCCGAAGCACCACCCCCTGGCGGGGGTCCATGGCGTCAACAACGCGATCCTGGTGGAAGGGGATCCGGTGGGGCAGGTGATGTTCTTCGGGCCCGGCGCCGGGGCGGGTCCCACCGCCTCAGCGGTGGTGGCCGACATCCTCAACATCGCCGGCATCCGCCAGGTGGGCGGTCCCCAGGCCGGCCTCGATCCCCTGCTGGCCGCCAGCAGCTGGCGCCATTGCACCCTGGTCGACGGCTCCCTGAGCCGGCACCGCAACTACGTGCGGCTCAGCACCCGCGACGAGGCCGGTGTGATCGGCCGCATCGGCACCTGCTTCGGAGCGGCCGAGGTGTCGATCCAGTCGATCGTGCAACTCGACGCCAGGGAGGGGGAGGCGGAGATCGTCGTCATCACCCACGAGGTGCGCGAAGACCGGTTCCGCGAAGCCCTGGCCGCAATCGAGGTGCTGGAGGGGGTGGAGCGGGTGGCCGCCTGCCTGCGGACCCTCTGAGCCGGTCCTGAACCGACCCGCCGTTCAGCGCCTCTGGCGGAGGCGTTGCCTCAGGTGGCGGCTGAAGCGGAAGGCGACGGCCACACCGGCCAAGGGCAGGGGGCCGGGCACCGAGGCTGGATTGGGGCCCTCACTGATGGGGCCCTCACTGATGGGTCCCTCGCCGGGACCATCGGGAAGGTCGCCGGGCAGCTGATCGATGGGGGCTCCTTGGGGGAGCTCGGCGCCCGGGGGCAGCAGGGCGGTTTCAAAAACGTCCCCAAACTGGCGCTGGCCGGGATCCTCGCCGGCGGGCTCGGCGGCAATGGCAAGCTCCAGGGTCTCAGAGGAGGATTCGTCCCGTTCCGAGGAGCCGGCGGACACGATCCGGAACGGAATGAAGCCGCCGGTGGCCCCGTTGAAGACGTTGTCGAACAGGGTGCCCGCCGGCCAGGTGAGCCGCGCCGCAGGGGTGGAGGCGGTCCCGGACCAGCTGAACGAGAGGGGGCTGCTCAACCGGAACAGGCTGTCGCCTTTGGGGGCGCTGGAACGTGCCAGGAAGACGCCGGAGGGCACAACAAAACCATCGACGCTCTCCTCGTAAGGGGCAACGCTGTATTGGAAGGGGGGCACCACCAGGCCCGTGACGGGGTTGGCCAGGCCGATCCCGCCGGCCCCGACGAGGTACTCCGGAGAGGCGCCGAATCCCGGTGTCAGGAGCTCGCGCAGCTCCTCAAGGGCTCCCATGCTTTCGTGGGGAAGGCCGCCCACGGCGGGAGCTGCGGTACTGGCCACCAGGCAGGTGAGCAGCAGCAGCGGGGGGTAAAGGTGGACGGAGGGGCGGAAACGACCCAGGGAGAGGGCACCGAGGGTGAAGGGGCGCGCCATGGAGGCCTAAAGAGGTCTCACCAATCTATCAGGTTGCCTTCAGAAAGCACGCCATCCTCCTTAAGTGCTGCTGGGAGGGGGCCAAGTGGCCCTCTGGCGCGAGGCCGCTGACGTCGCCGGTCAGCCCCCCTAAGGTCTGGGCCGCTGGCCTGCCCTGTTCCCCCTCCGCGTACCGACCACGGATGCCTGACTATTCCGCCAATCGCGAGGACCACATCGCCAGCTTCGGCCGCCTGTTCGCCTGGAGCGGAGGCGGGCTGCTGCTGGTGTTTCTGGCCTTCGTTCTGGTCGATTCCCTGCCCCTGCAACTGCTGAATCCCGCCTGGCAGCTGCGGTTCACCAACCGCATGATCAACACATCCCTGCTGGCGCTGGTGGGATTTCTGCTGCTGCACCTGGGGCTCTACATCGAACCGGCCAACGGCTTCCTGCGGGCCCAGCTGGCCACCGCCCGCCACTGGGCCATCGTCGTGGTGGTCGCCTTCCTGCTGCTGGTGCCCCTGCAGGGTTTCGCCACCTGGCGGGTCCTCTCCCAGGCGCAGGGCACCCAGGCCATGCAGCGCACCATGCTCGGCGAGAGGGTGACCATGATCCGCCAGGCCATCGAAGCGGCCACCAGCCCCCAGGATCTGCAGGCCCGGTTCTCCCGACTCCAGGGCCCCCGCCCCCAGCTGCCTGCGGCGGCCCTCAGCCTCCCCATCGGCGAGCTGAAGCGCAGCCTGCTCGATGAACTCCAGCGGACCGAGACCCGCGCCACCGGCAGGATCGGTGGCCCCGCCCCCACCGACGTCTGGGCCCTCGGCCAGGGGGTGGCCAGGGTCAGCATCGCGGCGCTGGGTTTTGCCGTGGCCTTTGCCGCCGGTGCCCAGCGGCCACGTGCCTCGCTCACCCTGCTCCAGCAGCTGAGCAGGCGGCTGGAGATCCTGCTCGGGCGACGCCCGAAGGCGAACCGACGCGCCCCCTGACCACCGCCACCGAGCCCACCGCAGGCAGGCCGCTTGAATGGGCCCCACCGGATCGCAGGGTCTTGCCGACGACCAGGGGGAGAACAGGACAAACAGCTTTCGCGATGGCGGCGAGCCTCACGACCCTGCTGCTGGCTCTGCCGCTGCTGGCGGGCTGCCAGCCGAAGCGGTCGAGCCCGTCCCTGATCGTGGCCACCAAGAGTCGCATCGACTCCCTCGATCCGGTGCAGGCCTCCCGCATCGGCGTGATGCAGGTTCTCAGCGGTCTCGGCGACCCGCTCTATGCGATCGACAGCAACGGCCGCCTCGAGCCGCGGCTGGCCACCGCGCTGCCGGTGCTGAGCACCGATGGGATGCGGGCCCGCATCCCCCTGCGCCAAGGGGTGCTGTTTCACGACGGCACCCGCTTCGATGCCGACGCCATGGCCTTCTCCCTGCGCCGCTTCATGGCGATTGGCACCCTCGGTTACCAGCTGAGCGAACGGGTCAAGAGCGTGCGGGTCACCGCTCCCTATGAGATCGAGCTGGTGCTGAAGCGCCCCTTCAGCCCGCTGCCGCGGTTGCTCAGCGCCATCTTCCTGACCCCGGTCTCCCCCACCGCCTACCAGCGGCATCGCGATAAGCCCCTCAATGACCGCTTCGTGGGTACCGGCCCCTACGCCCTGGCCTTCTTCGGCGGCCAGCAGCAGCGGTTGACCCCCTGGCCCCGCTACTGGGGCAGGCGGCCAGCCAACGCGGGCATCGACCTGGTGACCCTGAGCAACTCCACGGCCCTGTTCGGCGCCCTGCGCAGCGGCGAGGTCGACCTGCTGCTGAACAGTGGTCTGGAGATCGACCATCAGCAGGCCCTGCACCGGGACGCCGCCGCTGGTCGCCTGCGGGAGGCCATCGGTCCGTCCCAGGAGATCGCCCTGGTGTCGCTGCTGAGCGACCAGCCGCCACTGAACCGCACGGTCCTGCGCCAGGCCGTGGCCCGCAGCCTCGATCGAGCCACCATCGCCCAGCGCGTGACCCTGGGGTTGCGCTCCCCCCAGCGGCAGCTCATCCCCCCGGACCTGCCGGGCTCCAATCCCACCGCCTGGCCGGCCTACGACCCCGCCGGGGCCCGCGCCCTCTACCGCCAGGCAGGCTATTGCCAGGGGAAGGTGCTCACCCTGCCGCTCACCTACCGCTCCGACATCCCCACGGACCGTCTGTTTGCCCTCACCTGGCAGGCCCAGCTGCGCCGAGACCTGGGCGATTGCGTGACCCTGGAGGTGAGCGGCATGGAGTCCACCACGGCCTACTCCCAGCTCGACAAGGGCGCCCTGACCATGCTCTTCTACGACTGGATCGGTGACTATCCCGATGCGGAGAACTTCCTGATGCCGCTGCTGTCCTGCAGCAAGGCCGAGGGGGATCGTTGCCTCAAGGGCAACAGCGTCCTGGGCGGCAGCTTCTGGACGGCGCCAGGGCTGGAGGCGGAGCTGCAGCGCAGCAGCCAGCTGGACGGCCCCGAGCGGATCGCCCTGCTGGTGGCCATCCAGCGCCGCGTCGCCGCGGCCAACCCCTATCTGCCGGTGTGGCTGAGCGCTCCGGTGGCCTGGGGCCAGCCGGGCGTCAGCCGGCCCCGGTTCGACGGGTCGGGCCGGGTGATGCTGGGCGAGCTGCGCCGCCTCCCCGCCGCCGCCGGAGCCGGACTGCCATGAGCCGCCGTTCCGACCTGGCGCGCTACCTGGCCTCCCGCCTGGCCCTGGCGCCGGTGATGCTCTGGCTGATCGCCTCGCTGGTGTTCCTGCTGCTGCGGGTGGCCCCCGGTGATCCGATCGACGCCCTGCTGGGCACCCGCGCCCCTGAGGCGGCCCGCGCCGCCCTGCGGGCCCAGCTCGGTCTGGATCTGCCGCTGGGCGAGCAGTACGGCCGGTTCCTCGGCCATCTGCTGCGGGGCGACCTGGGCGAATCACTCAACGGCGAACCAGTAACCCGCCTGATCCAGGCCAGCCTGCCGGCGAGCCTGGAGCTGGGGCTGGTGGCGCTGCTGCTGGCCGCCATCGTCGGCCTGGCGGTGGGGTTCAGCGGCATCGCCCGCCCCGAGGGGCGCCTCGATCTGGCCGGCCGGCTCTATGGCATCGGCACCTACGCCCTGCCCCCCTTCTGGGCGGCCATGGTGGTGCAGTTGGTGTTCGCCGTCTGGCTGGGCTGGCTGCCGGTGGGTGGGCGCTTCCCCGCCACCCTGATGCCGCCGCAGGGCACGGGCTTCTACCTGTTCGACAGCCTCCGAGCCGGCGACTGGCAGCAGCTGGGCGGCAGCCTGCGTCACCTGGTGCTGCCGGCGGCCACCCTGGGCCTGCTGCTCAGCGGCATCTTCACCAATGCCCTGCGGCTCAACCTGCGCCGTGCCCTCGGCTCCGACTACGTGGAGGCGGCCCGCAGCCGCGGCCTGAGCGAACGGCGCGTGGTGCTGCACCATGCCCTGCCCAACGCCCTGCTGCCCGTGCTCACGATCACCGGCATCACGGTGGCCTCCCTGATCGGCGGCGCCCTGCTGATCGAGGTCACCTTCTCCTGGCCCGGCATCGCCTTCCGCTTGCACGAAGCCATCGCCCAACGCGATTACCACCTGGTGCAGGGCATCGTGGTGGTGGTGGCGGCCCTGGTGGTGCTGGTGTCGGTGCTTGTCGACCTGGTGGTGGCCCTGCTGGATCCACGCATCCGCTTCTGAGTTCAGGGCCCCAGGCCGGTCTTCCAGCGCCGGGCGGCGGCGGCATCCAGCACGTCGAGGGTGACCCCCTGATGCACCCGCCGCTGGGCGGGCAGCAGCAGGGGCTGCTCCAGGGTGTGGAGGTACTCGGTGGTGAGGCGCAGCAGCGCCGACTGCACCCTGGCGGGATCCACCCCCACCAGCTCCGCATCGAGCCGGAAGAGCACCTCATCGGTGGGCATCAGCCGCACGGGGGAGAAGTGGCTGCCGCCCTCCACCATCACCAGGCGACTGCGGGGATCCCGCCCCTGGAGAAACAGGCGCAGCTGCTCCTCCAGGGGGGGCGTCACCAGATCCAGGCTGCCCCCCACCATCAGCACCGGCACCCCGAGCGAGGCCAGACCCCGACGGGGCCAGAGCAGGCTGCCGAAGCCGTTGAGCAGCACCAGCCCCCGCAGGTCGGCAGGGGGGGTGGAGCGCTCCGGCAGCTGGGTGCTGGGAAGCTGGCACTGCAGCAGCCGGGAGGGGTTGGCAATCGGCAACCGATCGAGGGCCTTGCGGCAGCGCTCCCCCAGTCCGGGTTCCGGCACCACCCCGGCCGCCAGCAGGGCGGAGAGGCCCCCCATCGAATGGCCGAGCAGCACCACACCCTTGCCCTGCACCGGCAGCTCACCCCGGCGCTGGGCCGCCAGCACCGCGTTGATGTCGGCCAGCCGGATGGCCAGGGTCTCGGCTCCCGGTGGGGGACGCTGGCCGTCGAGGGCAGCCTTGAGGGCGGGGCCATCGCTGCCGGGATGCTGCACCACCACCACCGGCCAGCCCCGTTCGGCCAGCTCACCGGCCAGCCAGCCGAACTGGTCGGCATTGCCCCCCAGCCCGGGCATCATCAGCAGCCAGGGCCGGTCCGGAGACACCCTTCCCCGCTGACCCGCCGGGGCCCGGGCCGACCAGATCTCCAGGGGCAGGGGCTGGGGGCGGTGCGCCACCACCAACCCCTGCCGGCGGGCCCTCAGGGAGGTGTCTTCACCGAAGGCCAAGGGGACGGTGCGGCGCTCTGGCAGCGCCAGGGTCTGGAGGCGCCGCAGGGCCTGGCGCTGCAGATCGATCTGCTGGCGCCACTGCAGGGCCAGGTCATAGAGGCCATCGAGCTGGAGGCTGAGCCGCTGCACCGGCAGGGCCCGCAGCAGACCGATGGTGGAGACGTCCTGACGGGTCTCCAGCAGACGCCGCAGGGTGGTCTGCAGCACCGCCGTGGAGCTTCGGCCGTCGGAGGTGGTGAGCAGGTCGCCCAGGCGGGCCAGCATCTGGCTGCCCGCCCAGCTGTCGAGCAGCTGCTGGCCGAAGCTGGTGTCCCGCAGCAGGGGGGCGCGCAGCAGGATCTTCAGGTCCTGGCGACTGCGGGGATCCAGCAGATCCAGCCAGACCGCCAGGTCGCCGCCGGCGTCGGAGCGCCCGTTCGTGCTCCTGGTCCAGCCATCCAACTGCTCCAGGTTCACCGGCAGCTCCAGGCCGTCGAAACGGAGCTCCAGCACCTCGGCAGCACCGGCCGCCGTTGCCAGGCCCGGCACCGCGATCAGCAGACTGACCAGCAGGCCCTTGAGTTGGCGAAGGCGGCGTGGGACAGGCACAGGGATGGGCCAGGGCGTGGTCCTGGTTCACCCAGTTTCCAGCAGCCCTGCGCGAAGTGGCCCTGATCCGCACGATCGCCATGCTCGGGGCCGGTGGCGTGCTCTATCTGACACCGATGGTGTTCCACCAGGCCCACTTCAGCGCCGGCCGGGTCACCGAGGGGCTGGCCCTGGCGGCCGTGGCGGGCACCCTGGGCCGGATCCTGAGTGGGATGCTGCTGGATCGGGGCCTGAACTGTTCGGTGCCGGTACTGCTGGCGGCCCTGATGGCCATCGCCGGCGACGCCCGGCTGATGGGCACCGGCTCCTTCGGCGGCTACCTGCAGGGACAGGTGCTGCTCGGCATGGCCATGGGGTTCTACTGGCCCGCGGTGGAGCTGGCGGTGCCCCTGAGCTGCGCGCCGATGCGCTCGGGGCGGGCCTTCGCCCTGGCCCGCAGCGCCGATGCCCTCGGCATCGCCACCGGGGCCTTGGTGGGGGCCGTGCTCGCCGGTCGGGGATGGCTGCGGGGCATCTATGCCGTGGACATCGGCTGCATGCTCCTGTTGCTGCTGGTGCTGTGGCGCCAGGGCCTGCCGGATCCCAGGCCCAGAGAGGCCCTGACCCACCCCAGCCCCTGGGGCCAGTGGATCCTCGGCCTGGTGCCGCTGCTGGCCATCGCCGTGCTGGCCACGGCGATGCCGGCCCTGATGCAGAGCGCCCTGCCGCTGGAACTGGTGCGGGGCAGCCTGCAGCGGCGTGCCCTGCCAGTGAGCCTCGGTGCCCTCACCATTGGCCTGCAGCTGGGCCTGGTGCTGCTGCTCCAGTGGCCGGTGGGTCAGGCCCTGGCCCGGCGGCCGGTGACGACGGGTCTGAACCTCAGCCTGCTCAGCTTCGCCGCCGGCAACCTGCTGCTGGCGGCCTCGGCCTTCAGCGAGCGGGGCCTGGGGCTGCTGCTGCTGGCCCAGCTGCCGCTGGCCCTCGGGGTGACCGCCTTCCTGCCCACCGCCACCGAGGCGGTGGTGGAGCGCTGCCCGCTCGAGCACCAGGGGCTGGCCATGGCCCTGCTGTCCCAGTGTTTCGCCATCAGCGGCTTCGGGGCTCCCCTGCTCGCCGGGCGGCTGCTCGACGGCCAGGGCCATGGCGCCGGCCTGTGGCTGCTGATGGCCCTGGCCTGCCTGGGGGGTCTGCCGTTGGTGCGCGGCCTAGGTCCCCGCGGGACGTTCGGCTGAGGCGGCCGCCTGCTTCTCGATCCAAGCCTCGTGGGGCAGGGGCTCGGTGCCGTACTCCCAGTCGTCGTAATCCGGATCGTTGCGGATGCGGCGGTGGATCTCCTTCTGGGCCTCGAAGTTGTGGGGATGCTCCGGGGCCCCGCCCGCGGCATCGGGCAGGGGAGAAGGGGTCTCGGGGTGGTCCGTTGCTGCCATGGCCCTGCGCTCCTGGTGAAGCCATCCTCGCCGATCACCCACCCCGCAGGCTGTCGAGACGGTCGGCGTAACCGGTGAGTTCCCCGTAGCCCCGGCCCAGCAGCGGCCGCTCGCCGCGATGGCCCCGATAGCCCAGGGCCCCCTCCCAGTAGGTGGCCGAGGCGGTGCTCAGCTCCTGGTCGGCCATCTGGGGGGTGATCACCAGGTCCAGGTCCAGCCGTGGAATGGTGAGCGTCCAGGCAGCGGGGTAGCGGGCGCCGCTGTGGGGGCTCCGCCAGGTGCGGTGCACCGTGAGGTCGTAGTCGTCGGCGCCGAGCTCCACCTCCCCATCGCCATCGATCCAGCGGCCACCGCTGAAGGCTTCCTTGCCGCCATCCTCCCGGCGCAGGCCATAGAGCATCAGGGCGGAGCCGTCCTCGAACTGGGCGGAGAACCAGTCCCAGCCGACGGTGCCCGGGCTGAGGACGCTGGTGGAGAACTCATGGTCCTTCCAGCTGACCCCGTGGACGGCATGGTCGCGGCCCGCCACCGTGATCGTGCCTTCGGTGGGCTGCTGCACCAGGGAGTAGTAGTGCGAGGCGTTGCCTGGTTCGGGCCCCTTGCGGCTGAGGCCGTCCTGGCCCTGGAGGACGGGGGGCCGGCTCTGGCGGAGGGTCAGGTCGATGGCCATGGCGTCGGTGGCGGCCTGCAGCCGCACCCGATCGGGGCCCTCGGCGCTGATGCGCCAGTCGTTGAGCCAGACCGCATAGGGGTCGGCCTCAGCCCCGGCCAGGCCCAGGGCGCCGCGGGCAAAGCGCTCCTCCTGCAGGAAGGTGTCGGTGGCGATGTCGCTGACCGTGAAATGGGCCGAATACACCTGGGGGGTGCGCCAGTCCGAGCCACCACGCCCGGAAGTCTGCGCCGTGGGCGCCTCAGGCACCAGGGCCTGGCGGAAGATCGTGAACTGATAGCCGAAGGCCCGTCCTGCCTCGGTTTCCAGGTTGCCCGTGTAGTACCACCACTCGGTCTGGTGGTCGGGATGGGCGCCGAAATCGGCGGGGAAGCGCCACTGGCGGGGGGTGAAGGCACGGGCGAAGCCCTCGGGCGCCGGCACCTCCCCCCACTGGATGCGGCTGCTGGCCCAGGCTGGGGTGGGGCCGCCCAGGCTGAGCAGCAGCACGGCCGCCAGGGCCAGCAGGGAGCGCAGGGGATGGAGGTACGTCATTCCTGCCGCAACGCCTCACTGATGTTCATCCGGGCGAGCCGCTGGGCCGGATAAAGGCCCGCCAGCACGGCGGCCCCCACCGCGATCAGCAGCGACTGGAGGAAGAAACGCGGCTCCAGGGCGATCTGCAGGGTCCAGCCGAAGGAGCGGACGTTGATCACATGCACCAGCACCCAGGCCAGCACGAAGCCCAGGGGCATGGAACACGCTCCGGCCAGCAGGCCCATCAGACCGGTCTCCAGCAGGGTGAGGCGCCCCAGCTGCCGGGGTGTCATGCCGGTGGCCCGCAGCACGGCGAACTCCCGGCCCCGCTCCAGCTGCAGGCTCATCAGGGTGCTGAAGATGCCGATGAAGGCCACCAGCACCGTGAGCAACTGCAGCGCACCGGTGATGGCGAAGGTGCGATCGAAGATCTCCATCGAGCCCTGGCGCAGGGAGCCGTTGGTCTGCACCATCAGGCTCTGGCGGGGGCCGAAGTCCTGCCGCAGCTCGTCGGCCACCGCATCGACGTCGGCGCCGGGGGCCAGGAACAGTCCCAGGGAGGCCACGCTGTCGTCGTGCCAGAGCTCCGCCACCTGGGAGCGGTCCATCAGCACGCTGCCGCGATCGGAGGAATAGTCGTAGAAGACCGCGATCACCGGGAAACTCCGCTCACCGTCGGGGGTTTCGAGCCTGACCTGCTCGGGGATGGCGCCCTGGCCATCGCGCAGGTAGACGGCCTCGGAGAGGATCACCCCCTCTCTGGCCTCCATGGCGGCGAAGGGGTCGTCGAGGCCCGGGCGGGTCCAGGCGTAGGGACGGCGGCCGGCGGAGACATCACCCCCGGCGGCGATCAGGGTGATGTCCCGGTCCTGGTCGACCAGGTGCACATCGAAGTTGTTGTAAGTGACCATGGCCCGCAGGTCGGGGCGCTCGGCGATGGCACCGACGATGGCGGGATCCACCTTGCCCAGCACCCGGTTGGCCGTGGTGCTGGGGGGGGAGACGAACAGGTCGGCCTGGAGGGTCTGGTCGAGCCAGGTGACCACCGTCCCCCGGAAGGAGCCGATCATGATCGACAGGCCCACGATCACCGACACCGCCACCATCAGGGCCGCCACGGCCACGGCGGTGCGGCTGAGGGAGCGCAGGATGTCGCGGGGGGCGAGGCGGGCGACCACCGGCAGGCCCCGGCTGGCCCAGCCCAGGCCCTGCATCGCGGCGACCAGCACCGGCGGCATCAGCAGGGCGGCGCCCATCAGGAGGGCAAACAGCCCGGCGAAGGCGGGCACCAGGCCGCTGCTGTCCCAGCGGAGCAACAGCACCCCCAGGCTGCCGCAGACGAGGGCCGCCAGCAGGAACCAGGGCAGCAGCCGCTGCCAGCTGGCCTCCAGGCTGGAGCGCTGCAGGGTCATCTGGGGCGGTGTGGCCATCGCCTCCCAGGCGGGCAGGGCTGAGGCCAGCAGCGCCGAGGCCACCCCCACCAGCATCCCCTTGGCCAGGGTGAACCCTGAGAGGCTGATCTGCCGCACCGAGACCACGAAGTAGAAGTCGTTGATCGTCTGGGTGATCAGGCCGACGACGGCGCGCCCCAGCAGCACCCCCAGGGCCAGGCCCAGCAGGGACCCCACCAGGCTGAACAGGGCCGCCTCCCCCAGGATCAGGGTGAACAGCTGGCCCCGGGTCACCCCCAGGCAGCGCAGCACGCCGAAGAGGCTGCGGCGCTGCACCACGCTGAAGGTGACGGTGTTGTAGATGAGAAAAATTCCCACCACCATGGCCAGCAGGCTCATGGCGGTGAGGTTGAGCTCGAAGGCGGCCGTCATCTGCTGCACGGCATTGCCACGGGCCGCCGCCGTCTCCAGCTTCAGTCCCCTGGGCAGCCAGGTGCGGATGGCCTGCTCCTGGGCGGTGCCCTCGAGGATCAGATCGATGTGTCCCACCGCCGGGACCTCCGTGGCGCCGGCGGGGTCGAGCAGGTCCTGGGCGGTGGCGATGTCGACCAACAGGAGCGTCTCCAAGCCGCGGCGCTCGAGGGACGAATCGCTGCTGACGCTGCCCACCAGCCGCAGGGCCGATGTCCGGCCGGCCAGATCGAGATGCAGGGTTTCGGATCCGTCAGCGGCGCCGGGGTGGAGGCCGAAGCGCTCGGCGGTCTCGGTGGCGATCACGGCCGTGCCGGGTTCGGTGAGAAAGGGCACGAATCCCCTGCCGCCGCCTCTCTGGGCACCGCCGTCGCCACCCAGCAGGCCGCGGAACGGACCCTCGCTGAACAGATCGACACCCACGACCCGCACCAGTTGCCCGTCCAGCTCCTCGGCCCGGCCATAGGCCTCGATCACCGGAGCGGCGGGGATCGCCGGGAAGCGGTGGCGCAGCGCAACGAAGGTGGTGTCGGGGACGCCACCGGGCCCGATCGCCACCAATCGATGGGTGGTGCGGCCGGTGATGGCGTCGGTGGAAAGGGAGAAGGCCCGCTGGGCCGAGCCGCTGGCCAGATCGATCGACACCAGCATCGCCACCCCGAGGGCGATGCCCAGGATGCACAGCAGGTACTGAAGCGGGCGGCGACGCCAGCGGCGGGCCGCCAGGCGCCAGAGGGGCCCGTTGCGGACCTCGGGCTGGGGACTCACTTCGCTCAAACCGTCACCGTCGCAGCCGGTGCGCCGGCCTCCAGCAGATGGCCCTCCTGCACCCGCAGCACCCGGTCGGCCTGGTCGGCGATGGCCGCGTTGTGGGTGGCCATGACCAGGGTGCGACCCTGCTGACGCGTGAGGGCGATCAACAGGCGCAGCACCTGCTCGCCGGTGTGTTCGTCCAGGTTGCCGGTGGGCTCGTCGGCCAGGATCAGCAGGGGCTGGTGCAGCAGGGCGCGGGCGATGGCCACGCGCTGTTGCTGGCCTCCGGACAGCCGGTCCGGCATCGTCGAGGCCCGCTCCGCCAGTCCCACCTGGCCGAGCAGATCAAGGGCCGCCGTCTCCAGGGCCGGGCGTGGCAGGCCCGCCAGCTCGCTGGGCAGGGTGACGTTCTCCAGCACCGACAGGGTGGGGATGAGGTTGAAGAACTGGAAGATGAACCCGATGCGATCCCGACGGAAGAGCGTGCGGCGCCGCTCGTCGAGGGCCGTGAGGTCCACCCCGCCGATGCAGACGCTGCCGGAGGAGGGGGTGTCGATGCCTCCGATCAGATGCAGCAGCGTGCTCTTGCCGCTGCCGCTCTGACCGAGCAAAACAACGAACTGGCCGGGGGGGATGACCAGGTCGACGGACTCCAGCACCGTGCGCTCCGTGTCGCCTTCCTGAAAGCGCTTGCGCAGCCCCCGCAGTTCGATCGCGGCGGCCAGGAGCTGATCACACATGGAGGTATGGCTCCAGAAACTCCAGCAGGAGTAGGGATTTACTGAGCTTAAGCGGTGAGCGCAGACGGCGAGAGCACGGCTGGCGTCATTAGCGAGACCCGCGAAAATGAAATTGAAGATAGGCCTTCAGAGACCTCCATAATCGACCCATCGCTCGGCGTGGCAATCGGGCCAACGAGCGATTCATTGCAAGGAAACCATCGGCATATTCAGCAGCCACCATCCTGATCCTCAACAGGGTCAACCACAATTGGAGCGGCACGGGGGGCAACGCATGCAGCAAAGGTTCCGTGGAGACACCTAGAACTTCAAACCTTGAGAAAATTTGAGAGAAAAGAATAATCTCTTTAGCGTCGATAAACTGCTTGATATAATCATGCTCACTCAACAAGAGCTCTCTAGCACAATGGAATCCTGAACGACGCTTGTCCGCGTAGATTTTTAATGATCGCCTGGAAAAGTCCGGAACGAGCCCTGTCAGCTTCTGTCGATTGGCGTCGCGCTGCGAGCGATAGGGACGATAGCGAAACTCCACATAAACTATATCTGTGGCAACTTGCGCGCCTCCATTTCTGGCCCTTCCGTGGTGATAGCCCTTGTCAAGCCACTCACAAGAATTTCTGGCAAAGAAGCACTTTTTGCTCGATAGATTGAGCGAAAAGACATTAGGCCGGCAAGGGTTATTATGGAGTTTATGAGATATCATTAGAACGCCATTACTTCCTTGATGCGAAACCAGCGTTGCCAGGATATCCTCCTTTTCCAAGGACAGACCATCATTAATCGCGCATGCGACAAATTCATCGCAGTCCATTGGCAGATAAAAGTCATACCGGCCCTCAGCATCTAGACTTTGGATTAACTCAGTAAGAATTTCCCCCTTTCGATTGAAATCGTCTTGGCGCCAATATCTCTTCTCGACATGAACGCCAAGAGCCACTGCTTTTTGCAAGCAGTACAACACAGAATCTTGACTGGAGCCATTATCAAATATATAGAGATTGTCGGCACCAAAAAGCTCTGCGTGATAGCGAATCCATGGCCAGAGAAGACTGGCCTCATTTTTCTGCATCATAATGCAGGCAATCCGCACGAGCGTTCCTCACATTCCGGCAATCACCATTAAAGCCCAATCTGCGGCGCAGGAGTCACAAACCTTGGATTCTCCAGAGAGAAGATTCAGCTCCTTTAAATCCCTTTCAGCTTGGTGGTTCCGCACGACGGACGGCTGCCAGGTTCCAGATCCATCGTGCTGCCTTTCCTAGCGACAGTCATTATCCTGGTCCTTCGGTATCTGCAATGTGGTCTGGCTGGTGGCGCCAAACCAGCGGGCCAGGGCCGACACATCCTCGTCGCCATGGCCGGCCGCGATCAGGTCGTCCTCCATGGCCGCCACCTGGCGCGCCACCGGCAGCTCCAGGCCACCGGCGGCGGCGGCGGCCTCCAGGGCGATCGCCAGATCCTTGCGGTGCAGACGCAGCCGAAAGCCGAGCGGGAACTCGCCCCGCAGCATCGAGCCGCCGCGATGCTCCAGGGCCCAGGAACCGGCAGCCCCGCCGAGCAGCGCCTGTCGCACCTGCTCCATCGGCAGCCCGAGGCGCTGCCCCAGGGCCAGGGCCTCCGCCACCGCCGCGTAGCTGCCTGCCACCAGCACCTGGTTGACGGCCTTGGCCTCCTGGCCGGCCCCCACCGGGCCAAGGCGGGTGATCGTTCGGCCTACCGCCTCCAGCACGGGACGCGCCCGCTCCAGGTCATCGGCCCCACCCCCCACCAGCACCGAGAGGGTGCCCGCCCGGGCCCCCTCGGTGCCACCGGTCACGGGAGCATCGAGATAGGCCACGCCGCGCTCGGCCAAAGCGGCAGCCATGGCACGGGAGGACGCCGGCGCGATGGTGGAGAAATCCACCACCAGGGCGCCGGGTGCCAGACCGGCCACGGCGGCGGCAGAGCACTCGCCCCCCTCACCCAGCAGCACCGCCGCCACCGCCGCGTCGTCGCTCAGGCAGAGGGCCAGCACAGCGGCACCTTCGGCCGCCGCCGCCGGGGTGGCCGCCCGTGTGGCCCCGACGGCGGCCAGGGGCCGTTCCCGCTCCCGATGGCGGTTGTGGACCGTGAGCGCAAAGCCCTTCGCAAGAAGGTTGGCCGCCATCGGAGCCCCCAGTGCCCCCAGGCCGATGAAACCGACGGGTGTGGCCACGGGCGGATCCGCTCAGACGTTGAACAGGAACTCCATCACATCCCCCTCGGCCACCACGTACTCCTTGCCCTCGCTGCGCAGCCAGCCCCGGTTGCGGGCCTCCGCCAGGGTGCCGGCCTCCAGCAGCTGGCCGTAGGCGACGGTCTGGGCCCGGATGAAGCCCCGTTCGAAATCGGTATGGATCACACCGGCGGCCTGGGGGGCGGTCATGCCGGCGGTGATCGTCCAGGCGCGTGTCTCCTTCTCTCCGGTGGTGAAGTAGGTGCGCAGACCCAGCAGGCGGTAGGTGGCGCGGATCAGGCTCTGCAGACCGCCTTCGCTCACCCCCAGCCCGGCCAGATAGTCGGAGCGCTCCTCGGCGGCCAGGTCGACGAGTTCGGCCTCCACCTGGGCGGAGATGCGCACGGCTTCAGCTCCCTCTCGAGCAGCCAGGGCCTCCACGGCGCTCACCCAGGCGTTGCCGCCGGCCAGGTCGTCCTCGCTCACGTTGGTGGCGTAGATGATCGGCTTGGCGGTGAGCAGGCCGAGGTTGCCCACCAGGGCCTGCTCCTCCTCGCTCAGGGACACCCGGCGGGCGGCGCCGCCCTGCTCCAGTTCCGCCTGCAGCCTGGCCAGGGCGGCGTCTTCGGCGGCGGCCTCCTTGCTGGTGCGCATCTGCTTCTTGAGCCGCTCGCGCCGCTTCTCGATCTGGGCCAGATCCGCCAGGCCCAGTTCCAGGTTGATCACCTCGGCATCCCGCTCCGGATCGACGCTGCCGGAGACGTGGATCACGTCGTCGTCGTCGAAGCAACGCACCACATGGACGATCGCATCCACTTCACGGATGTTGGCCAGGAACTTGTTGCCCAGCCCCTCCCCCTGGCTGGCCCCCTGCACCAGGCCGGCGATGTCCACGAATTCGACGCGCGTCGGGACGATCTCCTTGGAACTGGAGAGGTCGGAGAGCTTCTGCAGGCGCTCATCGGGCACCGCCACCACCCCCACATTGGGTTCGATGGTGCAGAAGGGGAAGTTGGCCGCCTGGGCCTGGGCGTTGGCCACCAGGGCGTTGAAGAGGGTCGATTTGCCCACGTTGGGCAGCCCGACGATTCCGGCTTTGAGCATCGGCGAAATCTAGGGGTCACCGTGCCAGGGCCCGTTCGGTCTCCCCTCGTCCACAACAGCGGCCCAGGCGAGCGAAACTGATGGAAGCGAAACGCCGGCCCATTCCCGCCCTCACCCCCCTGCCGCCGGCTCCCGCTCCAACCCGGAGCCCGGCAACGCCGGCCGCCCCCGTCAGAGCCAAGCGCCGCTCCCGTCGCCGCAACCTCTGGATCGGCCTGGCGGTGGGCCTGGCCCTGCTCGCCCCTGCTGGGATCTGGTGGCAGCGGCAACGGATGCAGGCTGGCCGCAACCTTGCCGAATTCACCGTGGTGGCCCGCGAGGGATCCCTGCCCGGGGTGATCACCGCCAGCGGTGAACTGGATGCCGTCCAGCGGGTGAACGTCAGCCCCAAGCGGCAGGGGGTGCTGCTGGAGCTGATGGTCGACGAGGGCGACACCGTGCGCCGGGGCCAGCCCCTGGCGCTGATGGATGACGGCGACCTGCGTGACCGGCTGATGGAACTGCAGGCCAACGTGCAATCGGCGGAGGCGGAACAGCGCCGCAGCGACAGCGAACTGCGCCGTAACGAACCCCTCTTCGGTCAGGGGGCGATCAGTCTCGACACGATGAATCGCTTCCGCTCCGAGGCGGAGGTGCGGCGGCTGGCCACGGCCGCGGCACGGCAACGGTTGCGGCAACGCATGGTGGAGAAGGACGAGCTGATCGTGCGCGCCCCCTTCGACGGGGTGATCAGCCAGCGCTACGCCGAACCCGGCGCCTTCGTCACCCCCACCACCACCGCTTCGGCCACCGCCGGCGCCACCAGCTCCTCGATCGTGGAGCTCTCCGAGGGCCTGGAAGTGGTCGCCAAGGTGCCCGAGAGCGACATCGGCCGCTTGAAAGTAGGTCTGCCCGCCAGCGTGAGGGTCGATGCCTTCCCGGACCGTCGCTTCCAGGCCCGGGTCCGTCAGATCGCCCCCAGGGCCGTCAAGACCAACAATGTGACCTCCTTCGAGGTGAAGCTCCAGCTCATCGATCCAGCCCGGGAACTGCGCATCGGCATGACCGCCGACATCGATTTCCAGACCGGCACCCTCCAGGCCAGGACCGTGGTGCCCACGGTGGCGATCGTCACCGAGGACGGCCGCCCCGGGGTGCTGCTGGTGGGCAAGGGTCAGGAGCCCACCTTCCAGCCGGTGGAACTGGGGGCCAGCAGCGGCAAGGACACCCAGATCCTCACGGGCCTGGAGAGCGGCACCCGGGTGTTCATCGATCTTCCCCCCTGGGCCAAGAAGCGTCCCTAGGCGGCGGCGGCGCCCAGGAAGCGGCGGGCCGCGTCCAGGATCCGGCCGCTGGCGGCGCCGTCTCCGAAGGGATTGTGGGCGTGGGCCATGGCCTGGTAGGCCTCCTGATCGTCCAGTAGGCGACTGGCCTCCGCCAGGATCGCCCCGCTGTCGGTGCCGATCAGCTTGGCCGTGCCGGCCGCCACCGCCTCGGGCCGTTCGGTGGTGCGGCGCAGCACCAGCACGGGCTTGCCCAGGGCCGGCGCTTCTTCCTGCAGACCACCTGAATCCGTCAGCAGCAGGGTGCAGCCGCGCATCGCCGCCACCAGCCGATCGTAATCGAGGGGTTCGGTGAGGAAGGCGCGGGGATGGGAGCCGAGCAGGGCCTGCAGGGGCTCGCGCACCGTGGGGTTGCGATGCAGCGGCAGCAGCAGGGCGGTGTCGGGGAAGCGCTCCAGCAGCGCCAGGAAGCCCTTTCCGATGTCGAGCAGCCGCTCGCCCCAGTTCTCGCGGCGGTGCACGGTGGCCAGCAGCACCCGCTGGTTCTGCCAGTCGAGTCCGGGCAGGTCCCAGTCGGGAGCGGTGCGGGCCATCAGCAGCAGGGCATCGATCACCGTGTTGCCGGTGGTGAGGATCTCGCCCACCACCCCCGACGCCCGAAGGTTCGCCGCCGACTGGGCCGTGGGGGCGAAATGGAGCCGAGCCAACTGGGAGATCAGACGCCGGTTGGCCTCCTCGGGGAAAGGGTCGAGCAGGTCGTCGGTGCGCAGGCCGGCCTCCACATGGCCGATGGGAATCTGCTCGTAGAAGGCCGCCAAGGCGCTGGCGAAGGCGGTGGTGGTGTCGCCCTGCACCAGCACGAGGTCGGGGCGGTGCGCCTCGAATTCCTGCTTCAGCCCCTGCAGCGCCGCGCAGGTGACATGGGTGAGGGTCTGCTTCGGCGCCATCAGGGCCAGATCGTGGTCGGCGCTCAGACCGAACAGCCGCATCACCTGGGTGACCATCTCGCGGTGCTGGCCCGTGAGCACCACCCGGGTACGGAATTCCCGCGCCCGCTGAAACGCCAGGATCACCGGCGCCAGCTTGATGGCCTCCGGGCGGGTGCCCAGAACGATGCTGACCAGGGGCTGTGGAGACACGGGCCGAAGCAGATCCCTGGATCCTAGGGAGCCTCCGATCAACCTTTCCCTGCCCCGAAGGCGGCCGCTCTCCGCTGAGGTCCACCGAGGGGAAGCCGCACCTAGGATGCACTTCGATAACGAACCCCTGAACTGGATCGCCCATCCTTTTTGCAGAGTTCTTCCATGCCGCAGGCGCCACCACCACCACCACCTGTAGGCATCAATCCGGCGGTGGCGGCCCGGACATCCCAACTCCCGCCGATGGACTCCGGTGGGGAAGCGTCGCCGACGCTGGAGCAGATCGTTCGGGTGGCCTTCGATCGCAACTTCTCCGACGTTCACCTCGGCGTCGGTGAGCTGCCCAGATTCCGCAGCCGCGGCGACATGATTCTGGCCGGGCTGGGTGTGACCGATGCGAGCACATTCCGCGACTGGCTGCGGGAAATCATGGATCCCCCCCAGATCGACCGCTTCGCCCAGCAGAAGGAGCACGACGGATCCTTCGCTTTCGGTTTCGTGCGGGTGCGGATCAACCTGCTGGAATCCCTGCAGGGTCCGGCCATGGTGCTGCGGTTGATTCCGCAGAGCGTTCCCACCATCGACGAGCTCAACCTGCCCCAGGTGCTCAAGGATCTGGCCCTGCGGCCCAAGGGCATGCTCCTGGTCACCGGACCCACCGGTTCAGGCAAGAGCACGACCCTGGCGGCGATGATCGACCACATCAACCGCACGATGAAACGCCACATCCTCACCATCGAGGACCCGGTGGAGTTCGTGCATCAGAGCCGCGAGTCCCTGATCCGCCAGAGGGAACTGGGCACCCACACCAAGTACTTCAAGACGGCCTTGCGGGCGGCGCTGCGGGAGGACCCCGACGTCATCCTGGTGGGGGAGATCCGTGACCAGGACACCCTCACCACCGCCATCGAAGCGTCCCAGACCGGTCACCTGCTGCTGGGAACCCTGCACACCAATTCGGCTGTGCGCTCCGTGGAGCGGATGCTGGGGATGTATCCCCCCGATGAGCAGGACATCGTCCGACGAGCTGTGGCTGATTCGCTGCTGGGGGTGATCTCCCAGGGCCTGATCAAGACGGTGGACGGCAAGCGCGCGTCATACCACGACGTTTTCATCAACACCGACGCCTGCAAGGACTACATCCTGAGGGCGAATCTCGATGAGATCGAAGCGATCATGACCCGCAGCGGTTTCGACGGCATGATCACGGCCAACCAATACCTCGCCAACCTGGTTTCAGCCGGGAAAGTGCACCCAGAAGAAGCTCTGGCCGCCAGCCTCAGGCCGGGCGAACTGGCCCAGACCCTGCGGGGACGGACCTGAGGCGTCAGCCCCCTGCCAGACGCACGAGCAACAGAACGCCGAGACCAACGGAGAGCCCGAGCATGGCCAGGCGGCCATTCCAGATCTCGGCCTGGGGAGTGAATCCGCGACGCCAGGCGTTGAGCTCCTGCTGGGACACGGGTTCCGTGTCGCTGAGGGACGTTTCAACCTGCTCAATGGGCAGGGGATTCGCGGGGGCCATGGGGCCAGACCATAAACCGATCCATCCACACTAAAGGCATCAAATGGGAGGTTGTGGCCCATAGAGCGTGCCGGCCTGCTCCAGGGGCAGCCGGGCCGCCACCCCCAGGCTGATCCCGCTGCGCCCCCCGGCGTCGAAGCGCTCGATGGCCGCCAGGCCCACCATGGCGGCGTTGTCGGTGCAGTAGGCCAGCGGCGCGACTCGCCAGGCAAGACCCCTGGCGGCGGTGGCCTCGGCCATCCGTCGCCGCAGGCGCCGATTGGCGGCCACGCCCCCGACCAGCACGATGGTCTGGAGGCCGGCCTCGACGGCACAACGGCAGCTGCGCTCCACCAGCACCTCGGCCACCACCTGCTCGAAGCTCGCCGCCAGGTCGGCCACCGGCAGGCTGTCGGCCTCGCGGCTGAGGGTCTGCACCTGGCGGAGCACGGCCGTCTTGAGGCCGCTGAAACTGAAGTCGTAGGGGTGGAAGCCCCCCTGGGGCAGGGAGACCCTCCCTTTTGGGAAGCGGAAGCGGCCCGGGTCCCCCTCCAGCGCCGCCGCCTCGATCGCCGGCCCACCCGGATAGCCCAGCCCGAGCAGGCGGGCCACCTTGTCGAAGCATTCACCGGCAGCATCGTCACGGCTGCGGCCCAGGCGGAGATAGCGGCCGGGGGCCTCGACCTGCACCAGCTCGGTGTGGCCGCCACTCACGAGCAACACCAGGTAGGGCCCCTCCGGCAGCGGCTCACCCAGGTGCACCGAGCAGAGATGGCCCTCCAGGTGGTGCACGCCCAGGAACGGCTTGCCATGCAGCCGCGCCAGGGTGCGCGCCGTCACCGACCCGACCAGCAAAGCCCCGGCCAGGCCTGGGGCCACCGTGGCGGCGATGGCATCGAGGTCGGCCATGGCCAGGCCGCTCTGCTCCAGCACCTGGGCGATCAGGGCCGGCAGCGCCTCCACATGGCGACGGGAGGCGATCTCCGGCACCACCCCGCCCCAGCGGGCGTGCTCCTCCATCTGGGAGGCGACGGCCCCCGCCAGCACCCGCCGTCCGGACACGATCGCCGCCGCCGACTCGTCACAACTTGTTTCGAGGGCCAGAACCGTGCTCATGCTCCCCGGAGAGCTCCCCTACTGTCCGCACGAGCCATCCTGCCCCGCGGCAGTTCCACCGCGGCCCCTCTCCATGCGCCGTCTTCTTTCCAGCCGTCCGTTCGCCACCAGGCTTTTCGCCCTGGTCGCTTCGGCGTTCCTGCTCTTCGGCTTCGCCCCTTCGGCCCAGGCCGACATCGGCGGACTCACCCCCTGCAGCGAATCTCCCCGGTTCCAGCAGCGCGCCGCCGGAGCCAAGACCGATCAGGCCAAGGCCCGCTTCGCCATGTACGGCCAAGCCCTCTGCGGCACCGATGGCCTGCCCCACCTGATCGTCGACGGCCGCTGGAATCACGCCGGTGACTTCACGATCCCCGGCATCGCCTTCCTCTACATCGCTGGCTGCATCGGCTGGGCCGGTCGCACCTACCTGCAGGCCGTCAGCGGTGCCAAGGACGCCAACATGAAGGAGATCCAGATCGATCTGTCCCTGGCTTTCAAGAGCACCCTGGCGGCTGCCACCTGGCCCCTGGCCGCGTTCAAGGAACTCACCAGCGGCAAGCTGCTTGAAGACGACAGCAAGGTGACGGTCTCCCCGCGCTGAGGGGCTCCCGAATTCTCCCGCCAAGCGTTCCTTCCGTTCTGTCCCCAGCGTCCGAATAGTCGCTGGTCACCCCCCCTTCCTCACTGCCCTTCCATGAAGAAGTTCCTCACCACCGCTCCGGTGTTCGCCGCCATCTGGTTCGGCATCACCGCCGGGATCATGATCGAGTTCAACCGGTTCTTCCCCGATCTGCTCTTCCACCCGCTCTGAAGCGGGGTTGAAACCCAGACCACCAGGGCGACCCACGGGTCGCCTTTTTCATGGCCGTTCAGGGCCGCGGGGTCGTCCCGGCGTCGAGGCCCACGAGAAGCTCGAGTTCGGCCACCGCCGCCTCCAGGTCGCCGTTGACCAGGACCGCATCGAACTCGGCCTCCGCCTCCAGTTCCACCCGGGCCCGGGCCAGACGCTTCTGGATTGCCTCCTCAGCATCGGTGCCACGGCCCCGGATGCGGCGCTCCAGCTCCTCGTAGCTGGGGGGCTTGATCAGCAGCTGGAAAGCCGCCGGAAAGGTGTGACGCACCTGGCGGGCCCCCTCAAGCTCGATCTCCAGCAGCACCGGCCGGCCCTGGGCGAGATGCTCCTCCACCGGCCCCCGGGGGGTGCCGTAGAGGTGCCCGGCGAAGGCGGCCCATTCCAGGAAGCCGTCGGTGGACACCCGCTGCTCGAAATCGGGTCGGGTCAGGAAAAAATAATGCTGGCCATCGATCTCCCCGGCACGGGGCGTCCGGGTGGTGGCGGACACCGACAGCCAGAGCCCGGGATGGCGCTGCAGCAGCCGGGCCACCAGGGTGCCCTTGCCCACCCCGCTGGGGCCGGTGATCACGGTGAGTCGACCGGGGGAGGGGGGGGCTGGCATGGATCGCTGGCGCTGGGGCGCACAGTAGGGGTGGACCGCATTGGAGGCGATGGCCCCATCCCCGCCCATCCAGGCCATGGATGTGACCAGCCTGCGCGCCGTGCTGGTCGAGATGCGCCGCGGCCTGCTGCCCAGCCGTTTCGAGAAGGCCCAGCAACCCGATGCCCATCGCCTGCAGCTCGGCCTGCGCAGCCTGCAGGGAACCCTCTGGCTGGAACTCAGCTGGCTGGCGGAGGCACCACGCCTGCTGGCCATCGAGCCGCCCCTGCGGCTGGGGGAGGGAAGCACCCTGGCCCAGCAGCTGCAGCACGGCCTGCGCGGTCTGGCCCTGGTGAGCCTGGAGCAGCAGGGCTGGGAACGGGTGGTGGCCCTGGGCTTCGCCCCAAGGCCCGGTGAGCCGATCGCCAGGCAACTGGTGCTGGAGGTGATGGGGCGCCACAGCAACCTGTTCCTGCTGGACGAGGACGGGCGGGTGATCACCCTGGCCCGCCAGGTCCGCCAGGACCGGTCGCGCCTGCGGCCGATCGGCACCGGGGATGCCTACGTGCCGCCGCCGCCCATGGCCGGTGAACCTCCCAGGCTCCAGGAGGAGTTCGCCTCCTGGCAGCGGCGCCTCAGCCTGCTGCCCCAGACGGTGGGCCAGGCCCTGATAGGCGCTTACCAGGGGGTCGGTCCGGCCCTGGCCCGCCAGCTGGCGGACGCCTGGCTGTCCCTGCCGGTGGAATCCCTGCAGGCAGAGCAGTGGCAGCAGCTCTGGCAGCGCTGGCGGCTGTGGCTGGAAACGGTGGAGCAGGAACGGTTCGCCCTGGGCTGGGGCGGCCCCAGCGACTACCGCTGCTGGGACCCCGCAACGGCGGCCGCCGCACCCAGCCCCTGGGTGATCAACCGGGGACTGGCCGGCTACTACAACGATCGGCTGGGGCGTCGGGGGCTGGAGCAGCGGCGGGCAAGCCTGCGGCAGCGCCTCCAGAACGCCGCCGTCCGGGAGCGCCGCCATGCCGACCAGCAGCAGGCCCTGCTGGCGGCGGTGCCCGGCAGCGAAGCCATGCAGCGCCGCGCCGATGGCCTGCTGAGTGTGCCGGCGCCCTCCCGCGATGAGATCGACGAAGCCCAGCGCCTCTACCGGCAGGCCCGCAAGCTGCGCCGTTCCGTGGCCGCGATCACCCCCAGGCTGGAGCTGCATCAACAGCGGCTGGCCGCCATCGACACCAGCCTCACCTTCCTGGAGCAGGCCGAGAACGACGCCCAGCTCACCGCCGTCGAGGAGGACCTGCCGGCCCTCATCCCCTCCCGGGAAAGCCAGGGGGCAGGGCCTTCCCGGCGCGCGCTACGTGGACCAGCCGGCAGCGCCCCTGCCCCCCTGGAACTGCGCAGCAGCGGTGGCCTGCGGCTGCAGGTGGGCCGCAACCATCGCCAGAACGAATGGATCAGCCTGCAGCAGGCTCGGCGCGGCGACCTCTGGTTCCATGCCCAGGAGTGCCCGGGCAGCCATGTGGTGCTCAAGGGCTCGGAGGGCACCCCCAGCGACGAGGACCTGCGGGAGGCGGCCGACCTGGCGGCCCACTTCAGCCGGGGCCGGGCCAACGGCCGGGTGCCGGTGGTGATGGTGCCGACCGGGGATCTGCAGCGCATCGCCGGCGCCGGTCCCGGCACGGTGCGCCACCGCGGCGGCACGGTGCTGTGGGCGGTGCCGGAGCGGGCCGCTGGTCTCCTGGCCGAGCCCCCTAGGCTGCCGACGACGGAACGGCCATGAGCGACTCCATCCCCGAGGACAATTTCCCTGGCGAGGTGCAGATGAGCCTGGTGGAGCACCTCGAGGAGCTCCGCCGGCGCGTGCTGCGCAGCCTGCTGGCGGTGGTGGTCGGTGCCGCCGTCTGCCTGGTGGGGGTGCGGCCGCTGGTGAAGCTGCTGGAGGTGCCGGCCGAAGGCATCCGCTTTCTGCAGCTGGCCCCGGGCGAATTCCTGTTCGTGTCGTTGAAGGTGGCCGGCTACGCAGGGCTCACCCTCGCCCTGCCCTACGTGTTCTTCGAGACCCTGGCCTTCGTGCTGCCTGGGCTGAGCCGGCGGGAGCGGCGGCTGGTGGCCCCCGCCGTCGCCGGCTCCACGGTGCTCTTCGCCGCCGGTCTGGCCTTCGCCTGGTGGGCTCTGGTGCCGGCCGCCCTGCGCTTCCTGGTGTCCTACGGCGCCGATGTGGTGGAGCCGATCTGGTCGATCGAGCGCTACCTCGACTTCGTTCTGCTGCTGATGGTGGCCACGGCCCTGGCCTTCCAGCTGCCGGTGCTGCAGCTCCTGCTGGGCGCCCTGGGGCTGATCGACTGGCGCACGATGCTGGGCGCCTGGCGCTGGGTGGTGCTGGCGGCGGCCCTGGCCGGCGCGGTGCTGACCCCCTCCACCGACCCGATCACGATGCTGCTGCTCACCGGGGCGATCACGGCCCTCTACCTGCTGGGGGTGGCGCTGGTGGCCCTGGCGGAGGGGCTGCGGCCCAGCCCGTCGCCCTCCACGTGAGGCGCCCGCTCAGATCATGAACTCACTGGCGCGCCCCGCCGGCAGCTCCAGGGGCAGGGAGAGGGCCTTGCCAAGACGGGGCTTGTCGGTGGTGGTCTGGAGCCAGTGGCGCACCTGGGCAGCGACTCCCAGGCCGTTGAGGGAGCCCACCAGCTCCTCGAGGTGCTCCTCAAAAGCCTGGGGCGTGAGCGGGAAGGACTGCTGTTCGAGGTAGCCCCACATCACATGGAGATACAGGCGACCACGGCGCTGAACCAGCTGGAGGTCGTAGGTGGCCTGCCAGCGCGTCCGCAGCAACGTCAGCAGTTCCTCCCGGCGAAGCGGCTCAGCTGGGGTCATGGCGGCAGGCGCACTCCACAACAGCATGTTGCAGCCGAGCTCCGGCGGATGCGACTCGGACCCGGGCCGGGAAGGGCAAGGTTCATAATGGGCGCCACGTCAATCGGTCACACCGCGCCGTTCCCTATGACCCAGATTCCTGCGGCCTCCTCGAACGGCGGTGGTGCTGATGTGCCCGGAATGGGCCGCCGGCAGTTCATGAACCTGCTGACCTTCGGGTCCGTCACAGGGGTGGCCCTGGGTGCGCTCTATCCGGTGGTGAACTACTTCATCCCGCCCAAGGCCGCCGGCAGCGGTGGCGGCGTCACCGCCAAGGACGAGCTGGGCAACAGCGTCACCGCCACCGGCTGGCTGGCCACCCACAAGGAAGGTGACCGCAGCCTGGTGCAGGGTCTCAAGGGTGACCCCACTTACCTCCTGGTGGAGGGTGGCGAAGCCATCGGCGACTACGGCATCAATGCCATCTGCACCCACCTGGGGTGCGTGGTGCCCTGGAACAGCGGCGCCAACCGGTTCATCTGCCCTTGCCACGGCAGCCAGTACGACGCCACCGGCAAGGTGGTGCGCGGCCCTGCTCCCCTCTCCCTGGCCCTGGCCCACGTCAGCGTCGAGAACGACAACGTGTTCCTCAGCCAGTGGACCGAAACCGACTTCCGCACCGGCGAGAAGGCCTGGTGGGCGTGATCGGCGCCTGAATCTCCCTCCCCCGCTTCCCTCTCCGACGCCCGCCACCTCCACCCCCATGCGCCGCTTCCTCTCCCCCCTGTTCGGCACCCTCCTCACCCTCAGCCTTTCGGTGGGCGTGCTGCTCCTGGGGGCCAGCCCCAGCTTGGCCTATCCCTTCTGGGCCCAGCAGAATTACGCCTCCCCGCGTGAGGCCACCGGCAAGATCGTCTGCGCCAACTGCCACCTGGCCAAGAAGGCCACCAGGGTGGAAGTTCCCCAGGCGGTCTTCCCCGACACCGTCTTCAAGGCAGTGGTCGAAATCCCCTACGACACCTCGGTGCAGCAGGTGTCCGGCAACGGCAGCCCCGCTGGCCTGAATGTGGGTGCCGTGGTGATGCTCCCCGACGGGTTCACCCTGGCCCCCCAGGACCGGCTCAGCGATGAACTCAAGGAGGAAACCGCCGGCGTCTACTTCACCCAGTACAGCGACGACCAGCCCAACGTCCTTCTGGTGGGACCCCTTCCCGGTGACCAGCACCAGGAGATCGTCTTCCCGATCCTCTCCCCCGACCCGGCCACTGACAGCGCCATCCACTTCGGCAAATACCAGGTTCATGTGGGGGCCAACCGCGGCCGCGGCCAGGTGACCCCCCAGGGTGAAAAGACCAACAACACCGTTTACACCGCCCCTGCGGCCGGCACCGTCAGCGCCATCACCAGCGGTGATGACGGCAGCACCGTCGTGGAGATCACCGGGGCGGCAGGCGCCGTCAGCGAAACCATTCCCGCCGGACCCAGCCTGACCGTGGCCGTGGGCGATGCCGTTGAGGCCGGTGTGCCCATCACCAACGATCCCAACGTGGGTGGCTTCGGCCAGATCGATGCCGAGGTGGTGCTCCAGAACCCAGTGCGCATCTACGGTCTGCTGGCCTTCTTCGCCGCCGTGGCCCTGGCCCAGATCATGCTGGTGCTCAAGAAGCGCCAGGTCGAGAAGGTTCAGGCGGCGGAGGGCTTCTGAGCGCCCTTTTCGGCCTCTTCACCTCCCCGGGACCCCTGATCTTTCAGCTGGGTCCCGTCTCCGTTCGCTGGTATGGCCTGCTGATTGCCCTGGCGGTGTTGCTGGGCCTGCTGCTGGCCACCCGCCTGGGACGCTCCAGGGGCATCGAGCCTGCCCTGATCGCCGATCTCCTACCCCTGATGGTGCTGGGGGCCGTGGTCGGCGCCCGGACCTATTACGTGGCGCTGGAATGGCGCCAGTTCCACACCAACTGGCTCGATGTCTTCGCCATCTGGCGCGGCGGCATCGCCATCCACGGCGCCCTGATCGGGGGCACGCTGGTCACCCTGCTCTTCTGCCGCTGGCGCCGCCAGCCCTTCTGGCCGTTGCTCGATGTGCTCGTTCCCGCCGTGGCCCTGGGCCAGGCCATCGGACGCTGGGGCAACTTCTTCAACTCCGAAGCCTTCGGACTGCCCACCAACCTCCCCTGGGCCCTGACGATTCCGATGGCCAACCGGCCGTCCGAATTCCTTGAGCAGGCCTCCTTCCACCCCACCTTTCTGTACGAGTCCCTCTGGAATCTGGGGGTCTGCGGCCTGCTGCTGCTCCTGTTCCGCCTGGGCAGCCAGGGGCGGCTGCGGCTGCCCGCCGGAGCCCTCAGCTGCATTTACCTGATGGCCTACAGCAGCGGCCGGTTCTGGATCGAGGGGCTGCGTCTCGATCCCCTCTGCCTGTTCTCCCAGCCGCCGTTCTGCGCCGGCGGCCTGCGCATGGCCCAGCTGATGAGCCTGCTGCTGATCGCCCTGGGCGGGGCGGGCCTGCTCTGGCTTTATCGCTTCCGCCGTCCCCTTCCCGACCCCTCCGGCCTGACCGCATGACAGCCACCGTTCAGATCGTCGGCGCTGGCCCCGGAGCTCCAGACCTGCTCACCCTGAGGGCCGCCAGGGCCATCGAGGCGGCCGAGGTGCTGGTCTGGACCGACTCCCTGGTGAGCCCCCAGATCGCGGCCCTGGCGCCAAGGGAATGCGAAACGGTCCGCACCAGCACGCTCACCCTTGAGGAGGTGATGGCGGTGGTGGTCGAGCGGGCCAGGCAGGGACGGCGGGTGGTGCGCCTCCACGACGGTGATCCCTGCCTCTACGGCGCCCTGCAGGAGCAGATCTGCCGGCTGGCCGACGCCGGCCTGGCGGTGGAGGTGGTTCCGGGCCTGAGCGCTTACCAGGCCACCGCCGCCGCCCTCGGCGCCGAGCTGACCATTCCCGGCCGTGTGCAGACGATCGTGCTGAGCCGGGCGGGCGGCCGCACCGGCGTGCCGGAGCGGGAATCCCTGGCCCGGCTCGCCGCCCTGCAGGCCTCCCTGTGCCTCTACCTCAGCGCCCGACACGTGGAGGAGGTGGAGAGCGAGCTGCTGCAGCACTACCCGTCGGACACGCCGGTGGCGATCGGCTACCGGGTCAGCTGGCCCGACCAGTGGCTCACGGTGGTGCCCCTGGACTCCATGGCCAGGGTCAGCCGGGAGCGGAACCTCATCCGCACCACCCTCTATGTGGTGAGTCCGGCCCTGCGGGCCGCCGACGAGGCCCGATCCCTGCTCTATTCCGCCAGCCACAACCACCTGTTCCGCGGCGGCGCCGAGTGACGACGGCCACGCCCTGCCTGCGCCACTGGCGGGGCTGGGTGGGGGCCGCGGAAGCCGATGGCTGGCTGGAGCGGCTGCTGCAGGAGGTGCCCTGGAAGCAGGAGTCCATCACCGTGTATGGCCGGCGGCACGCCATGCCCCGGCTCACCTGCTGGATGGCGGATCCAGGCTGCGGCTATCGCTATTCCGGGTTGGAGAATGCCATCGAACCCTGGACACCACTGGCGGCCGCCATCCGCCGGCGCATTGAGGCGGCTGCGGCCCAGGAGTTCAATTCCCTGCTGTTGAACCACTACCGCGACGGCCGTGACGCCATGGGCTGGCATGCCGATGACGAGCCTGAGCTCGACCCGTACGCACCCATCGCCTCCCTCAGCCTGGGGGCCAGCCGCACCCTGCGCTTCCGTCCCCGCGAGCGGGACACGGCTCCCACCCTGGCGGTGGAACTGGGCCATGGTGACCTGTTGCTGATGGACCCGCCCACCCAGTGCCACTGGCAGCACGGCCTGCCACGGCGCCTCAAGGTGGAGTCCCCGCGGCTCAACCTGACCTTCCGGAGGGTGCGGCCGCCGACCTGATCCCAGGGGGGCGGGTGCCGCCACGGGGGGCGGCCGCTGCGGGCCTCCAGAGGCCGTCAGGATGGCAACAATGGATGCAGTGTTCCTCTGAGCGGAATTCCGAGGGCGATGGCCAGTTCCCGTGCTCGCCGTCACCGGCGCCTCCTCCCGGTGCTGCTAGTCGTGACCCTGCTGGGGGGGGGCTGTCAGTTCACCGGGGTGAGTGAGGCCGGCCGGGAGCGCTGCCGCAGGCTCGGTGCCGCCGCCGGCAACCCCCTGGCGGCCGCCCTCAGCTACGTCCGCTGCCTGCCCGGCTCGGATTCCAGCCTGGCGGCCGAGAAGGCGGCCGAGAAGGCGGCCGAGGCCGCGGCCATGGCCCGACGGACGGCCCTGGAGGCCTGCCGCAGGCGGCAGGGAACGATCACCAACCTGATCAGGTCGTTACGTCAGGCGGAACAGGAGCTCGCCGTGGCCCGCAACAGCCCGTTCAGGCCCTCCGTGGCGCCACCCCAGCCCCTGGATGCCGGCATGGAGTCCCGCTATCGCCCCGAAGACCAGCGGCTTGACCGGGACCGTTACGAGGCCGCCCTCGGCGCCTGGGAACAGCAGGTGGCCTCCCAGCGGGCCCAGTGGCGACAGGAGCGCGCCGGGCGCATCGAGGCCGCCCAGGCACGGCTTGACCGGGACGCCCAGGCCCTCAGGCAGCTCCAGCCCGATCTGTTCAACGGTCCCGCCAGCATTGAATTCAACCCCGGGGCCCTGCGGCAGGTGAGCGCCGGCTGCGACAGCGCCGGCTGAGGGGATTTGACAGTGTGATCGGCGACCGTGTAGGAGGGTTCAGGCCACCTGGCTCGGTCGAAACCCCTGCCGCAGAAAGATCTTCTTTCAGGCGATGCTGGGGCTAAGACGGCTCAAATGGGCGATTAGCACAGCGGTAGCGCACTTCCTTCACACGGAAGGGGTCACTGGTTCGAATCCAGTATCGCCCATGTCTTCAATCCTGTTTTCCGGCCAGTAGTGTCCTCCGTGACGGACCACTGGTCGCTCTCGGGACCACTCGTCATACTGCTGGCTACGCAGCGCTTCAGGAGACCCTGCCCTTGCCCGAATCTCCTGCCGCGACCCTGGCCGTAGAGGACGGGGGCGCACCGATCCCTCAGCTCGTCCAGCTGGGCGAGAAGCTTGGCCAGGCCCGCCGTGACCAGGGCCTGAGCCTGGAGAAACTGGCAGACAGGCTGCGGCTGGGAAGCGAACAGCTGATGGCCCTTGAGGCCGGGGACCACACCCACCTGCCGGAGGCGGTGTTCGTCGTGGCCCAGGCCAAGCGGGTGGCGGGCGCCCTGGGGATCGACGTGAGCCAGCAGATCAATGATCTGCAGAAAAGCCGCCTGGTGGGCGTCAAGCGCCGCCGGGCCCCGATCTCGCCCCTGCAGCGACGACCCGCCACCGCCACCGCCGGCCAACGCCGCTCCCTCGGGTGGCTGTGGGGGAGCCTGCTCCTGCTGGGCGGCGGCGGCCTTGGGGTGGCCGCCCTGCAGGGGAAGGTCTTTACCCCAAAGGCGTCCCAACCCCCATCAGTACCGACCGCGACCAGCAACCCAGGTGTGGCTGGCGGCCAGGCCGTGGCCGCTGGGGCGCCGTCCCGGCCGGAGGCGGACGCGCTGGTGCTGCAGAGCAGCCAGCCCAGTTGGCTGGAGGTCCGCAATGCGGCCGGGGTCACCCTGTTCCGCGGCACGTTCACCGGCGAGAAGCGTTTCCCCGTGGGGAAGGGCCTGAAGGTTCTGGCCGGCCGGCCGGACCTGGTGACGGCCACCGCAGGCAGCCAGGCCCCCCGCTCCCTGGGACGGATCGATCAGGTGGTGTGGCGCAGCTTCAGGGTGACGCCTGACGCACCGTGAGCCGCAGGCCCGTGGCCTCCAGCACCAGGTCGGCGCAGGAGCGGAGACTCCATTCCTCCAGGCTCAGGTCCTGGGGGGAGTCACCGGGCTGCGGCGCGGGCGGCTGCAGGCTGATCGTGAAGCCCCGGGTCTGGGCGGTCCGCTCGGCGTCCGATGACACGCTGAGCGCCTCGATGCCGGCGGCGGGCCTGCGGTCAAGGGCGGCCGCCAACCGCAGCAGCAGGGCCATCGTGAACACGGTGTGGCGGTGCTGGCCCGCTTCGATCAGCTGCCACGACTCGTGGCGCTTCTTGGGCAAGCTGCGCCGGTGGTACCGGGCGATCGCCGCCACCATCAGGTGCTCGGCCTCGGAATAACCGAGCAGCTCCCCATGGCGGATCAGGTACCAGGTGTGCTTGTGGTAGGCAGCGATGTTGACGTGTTTGCCGCAGGCATGGAGCTGGGCCGCCGCCCACAGCAGGGCCCGGCCCTCGCCGTCGTCATCGTGCAGCAGTCCCCGGGTCTGGTCGTAGAGGCTGAGGGCATGGCTGGCGACCCGGTCGGCCCGGCCCGTGTCCACCCCGTAGGTGCGGGCCAGGTGCAGCACGGTGCGACGGCGGATCGTGCTCTGGAAGCTGAAGCGATCGACGAGCAGGCCGTTGCGCAGCATCCAGTCGACGATCAGACCCTCCCGCAGGGCCCGCTCACAGACCACCAGCTCCCGGACCTGGAGGATCTCCATGGTGGTCTGGAGGATCAGGGCGCCGGGGACGATGATCTCGGCCCGGCGTTCGTTGATGGCGGTGAGGGCGCGGCGCTGCTCCGGCGTCATCGCCACCAGCCGCTCGACGATGCCATCGAGGCGGGCCCTGCTGAGGCGGTAGCCGTCGAGCTTCAGGGGCGGATTGGGGTCCTGGGCGGAGGCCAGGGCCGCCATCGCCATGGCGGTGCCGCTGGTGGCCACCAGCACGGGTTTCTCCCCCGGCCGCAATTCCCGTTTCACCTCGGCCACGGCCGGATCCATCGCCCCCTGGATGTAGGCCTCCAGAAAGCCGCGGCGGGCCGGCGTCAGGGGGTCCTCCCGGCAGAACTCCCGCTGCAGGCGCACCGCGCCGATGCGGGTGCTGGTGAGGGCGCGGGCATCCCGGCCATCGGCGAGGACCAGCTCGGTGGAGCCGCCGCCGATGTCGAGGATGAAATAGGGCTGGTCGCCGAAGGAGAGGCCCGAGAGCACCCCCAGGTAGATCAGTCGGGCCTCCTCCGGCCCGCTCACCAGGTCGACCACCAGCCCCAGCTGGTCCTGGAGCCCCTGCAGGAACGAGCGGCCGTTCGGGGCCTCCCGCACGGCGCTGGTGGCGGCGGTGACGATCTGCTCCACCCCATGGCTGGTGGCCAGGTCACGGCAGTGGCGCAGGGTCAGGAAGGCGCGCTCGATCGCCTCGGGCGTGAGGTCGCCGGAATCGGGATCCCGCTCCCCCAGCCGGGTGGTGGATTTTTCCGCCAGCACCACCGAGAAGCTGCGCAGGACCGGATCGATCGCCGCGACCAGCAGGTGGATGGAATTGGTGCCGATGTCGATGGCCGCCACCCGCCGTTCCGCGGTACCGGCGGTGTCGGGGATCGGGGGCATGGGGGTCGGCCCGGGCAGCGGCGGCGCCACTTTGCCACCGGCCGCCCCATCGCCTGCGGCTGGGAACGCCGTGGTCAGGAGTTGGATAGGGTGCCGGGAATCAACCGTTGCTAGCGGTGAACGTCCCGATGGCCCCAGGCCATGCCCAGGCCTGGCTGGAGCTGCTGCGCTGGCACAAGCCCAGCGGCCGGCTGATCCTGCTGATTCCCGCCGGCTGGGCCCTGTGGCTCGGCCCGGCCGTGCCGCCTGCTGCCCAGCTGGTGGGGTGGATCGTGCTGGGCGGCCTGGCGGTGAGCGGCGCCGGCTGCGTGGCCAACGACCTCTGGGACCGGCGCATCGATCCCCTGGTGGAGCGCACCCGCCACCGGCCCCTGGCCGATGGCCGACTCGGGGTGGGCACCGCGACCGTCCTGCTGCTCCTCTGCCTGGTGGTGGCCCTGGCGGCCCTGCTGGCCCTGCCTGCCACCAGCAGGGTGCTGTGCGTGGGGCTCGCCCTGGGGACGTTGCCCCTGGTGCTGCTCTATCCCTCCGCCAAGCGCTGGTTCGCCTATCCCCAGCTGGTGCTGGCCCTGTGCTGGGGCTTCGCCGTGCTGATCCCCTGGGCGGCCGCCCAGGGGGGCCTGCGGGGTGCCCTGGGGGGCTGGCCCCTGCTGCTCACCTGGCTGGCGGCGGTGAGCTGGACCTTCGGCTTCGACACCGTCTACGCCATGAGCGACCGGGACGACGATCGGCGCCTCGGGGTGCGCAGCAGCGCCCTGAGCCTGGGGGCCCACGCCCCCCTGGCGGTGGCGCTCTGCTACGGGCTCACCTGCGCGGCCCTGGCCCTGGCGGTGCTGCTGCAGGGGCGGGCCGGGCTGCCGTTCTGGCTGCCCTGGGCCGCCGCCGCCCTGGCCATGCAGCAGCAGGCGGCCCGGCTGCGTCGCCCCGACCTGCCCCGCAGCGCCTACGGTCGGCACTTTGCCGCCCAGGTGTGGCTTGGAGGTCTGCTGCTGCTGGCCGTGATCCTCTCCACCAGCACCTGATCCGCCATGAACGCCGGACCGCCGCCCCACCAGCCTCCGGCCCTGCGGCCGGGCGACAGGGTGCGGCTGGTGGCCGCCAGCTCCGCCCTGGCCGATCTGGAGCGGCTGCAGGCCGGCCTGGCGGTGCTGGCCAGCTGGGGCCTGGAGCTGGATGACGATCCCACCCGTCTGCCGGCGCGCCGCTGGGGCTACCTGGCGGGCCGGGACGACGAGCGGGCCGGCGACCTGCGGCCCAGCGGCGACCCGGAGAGCTCACCGGCCCTGCTGGCCTGCGTGCGGGGGGGCTGGGGATCGGCCCGGCTGCTGGAGCGCCCCCTGGAGGCGGCAGGCGGCTGGCTGCTGGGGTTCTCCGATGTCACCTCCCTGCTGTGGCACCGGCTGGCGATGGGCCGCGGGGGCGCCATCCATGGCCCCCTGCTCACCACCCTGGCGGCCGAGCCGGCCTGGAGCCGGGAGCGGCTGCGGGCGCTGCTGTTCGGCGAGCCCCTTGCCGACCTCGAAGGGGAGAGCTGGGTGGGCGGCCAGGTGGAGGGTCCGCTCCTGGCCGCCAACCTCACCGTGGCAACCCACCTGCTGGGCACGCCGCACCTGCCGGATCTGGACGGGGCGATCCTGATTCTGGAAGACGTGGGGGAAGCGCCCTACCGCCTGGAGCGGATGCTCACCCACTGGCGCCTCTGCGGCGCCCTGCAACGCCTGGGGGGCATCGGCTTCGGCAGCTTCGAGGGCTGCGACGATCCCCGGGATGACGACGACGACACGCCCCGGTTCAGCCTGGAGCAGGTGCTGCGGGAGCGCACGGCCGATCTGGACATCCCTGTGCTGGCCGGCCTGCCGGTGGGCCACGGCACCGTCAACGCCGCCCTGCCCCTGGGGGTGCGCGCCCGCATCGACGCTGACCGGGGCCGCCTGAGCGTCATCAGCGCGGCCCCGGGCTTCGTCAGTCGTCCGTGAGCTTCTCCTCGTCGATGAGCGTGCGGCCCACCAGCTGGCCATCCTTCAGCAGCTGACTCACCCGCCAGCGTCGGCGCCCATCGGGGCTGCAGCGGATCATCTCGTGAATGTCTGGATCCGCCGGGTCGCGGGGGTGCATCACCAGCAGGCTGCCGGCGGCAGGCTCCTCGCCCGGCAGATCCATCGCCCAGCCCAGATAACGCTCGCTGGCGAACCACACCCGGCCGGAATGGATCTCACCCCGGGCCTCGATGCGCCGCAGCGGAGCGTCCTCGGTGCCATGCAGGTTGCTCTGGTGATAGAGCCAGCGGCCGGCGTCCTGGCACACCTGGATGGTGATCGTGCTCGGAAATGTTTCCAGCAGAACGCCCTCGGCGTCATAGCGGCGGAAGATGCCCCGCCAGACGCCCCGCTGCCGCACCAGCGCCGGCAGGGTGCCCTCCGCGAGCCCGGCAGCCCCCTCTACCCGATCGAACAGCAGCCAGCTGAAGCCGTCGACCTCGCCCCTTACCGAACCATCGGCCAGCCGCAGGCTGCGGTCCCGGTACCAGAGCTGGTCGGGATGGAGGAGCATCTCGAACTCGGCGCAGACCTCGCCGTCCTGCGAATGCCGGTAGCGGCAGGCCCCGGGATCCATGCGGGCGCGGAAGCGGTCGAAGGCAGGCTCCGCCTCGAAGAACAGGTCGCAGCCCGGATGGCGGTCGAAGGCCTCCGGTCCCAGGGTCTGGACCTGGGCTGCCGCCAGCGCCGGGCGGTCGTAGGTGGGCCCGCCCCGGAAGAACAGCTGCTCCGCCCGGACGCTGCCGCGCTGCGGATCCAACCCGAGCACCACCACCCGTTGGCGGTGGGCCAGCTGGGGGGCGCTGGCGCGGAACTCCTGGAAGTAGAGCACCACCGCCCCCAGCTGGGGCGCCTGCAGCCGCTCCACCTCCATGGTGCGCCGCTCGCGGGTGAGCTCGGGCGCCTCCGGGCCGCCCCTGGCCACCGTGGCGGCCACCTGGCGCCGGTTATCGAAGGCCCCTTGCCAGCGGCGGGCGATCGTCTCGAGCTGGGCGGCGGCGTCCATGGCTGGTCTCAGGTGCCGCGGGCCGCCAGCACCGCGCTGGCGATGATGAGATCGAAGCGGGTGGTGAGCTTGATGTTGGACGGCGGCGCCTCCAGCACCCGCACCGGCAGCCCCAGCCGCTCGTAGAGCGCCGCATCGTCGGTGACGCTCCAGCCCTCCCGCTCGGCCCGCCCGTGGGCCTCCCGCAGCTGGGCCACCCCGAAGCCCTGGGGGGTCTGGGCCGCCCAGAGGCCGCTGCGTTCAGGGGTGGCGGTGATCAGACCCCGGCCATCCACCTGCTTGATGGTGTCGGTGACAGGGGTGGCCGCGATGATGCCGGCCCCTTCGGCCATGGCCTCGGTCAGGGCCGTGGCGCAGCGCTCCAGCAGCTCCGGTTCGGCCAGGCAACGGGCGCCGTCATGGATCAGCACCGCCTCAGCATCGGCCGGCAAGGCCTCCAGGCCACGGCGCACCGAGTCCTGGCGGGTCTCCCCGCCGACGATCCAGGCCACCGGTTGGGCCAGGGAGCGGCGCGGCTCGGCCGCGGCCAGGATGGCTCCGATCGCCGCCTCGTCCTCGGGGCGGCCCATCACCCCGATCCAGCGGATCGCCCCGCAGGCCAGGGCGGCATCGAGGGTCCAGGCCAGGACGGGGCGGCCGGCCAGGGGCAGCAGCAGCTTGTTGGTGGCGGCGCCCATGCGGCGCCCGCTGCCGGCGGCGGCGATCAGCAAATGCACAAGCGATGGGCCGCCCGGGCGGAACACTGGAATCCCCTCCATACAATCAGGCCGCCAGGCCCGCCCGACCCAACGCCCGATGCGCGCACTGTTTCTGATTCCGGGCGATGGCGCCAGCCAGTTGCAGGCGCTTCCCGCCGTGGCGGCCACCGCCGAGCAACTCCACTTCCAGATTCAGGTGGCCTGCCACCCCTCGCTGGCCGGCCTCTGGAAGCTGCTGCCGGCGGTGGAGAAGGTCATTCCCTTCAACTTCGGCGACGCCACCCTGGCCGACTGGGCCAACCTGCTCGGATGCGTGCGGGAGCCCGACTTTCAGGCCTGCATCAACCTGGCCAGCGGTCGCCAGGTGGATCTGATGCTCTCGATGAGCCACATCCCCAACCGCATGGCCGCCGGGGGCTTCTCCGCCACCGAGACGGTGCAGGTGCCCCAGAACATGTGGCCTGCCCAGGCTCTGGAGGCCTACCTGCGGCCGATCGGGGTGAGCCTCGATGCCGCCGCCTTCCGCCTGAGCCTGTCCAAGGGCGCCCTCGACGAAGCGCTCAGCGCGTTGCCGGCCGGCGACGGGCCGATGCTGCTGCTGGCCCCCTGCGGCGGCCCGGACGACTGGCCTTCCGCGGCCTGGAAGGAGCTGCCCGGCCACATCGCCGCCACCCTGGCCGGCCTGCGCTCCCTGCAGGTGCCGCCAGCTTCTTCAGCCCATCTATCCGACCGGGCCGCCCTGGTGGCCGCCAGCGACGTGGTGCTGGCCAGTGATGCGCTGACCATCGAACTGGCCCTGCTCAGCGGCACCCCGGTGGTGGCCCTGGGTCGCAGCAGCGACAGCCTTCCGGCCCGCAGCGGAGTACAAGGGCTTGGTTCCCCCGGCCACCTGCGTGACCTCTCCTCCAGCGACGTGCTCCAGGCCCTCGGCCTGGGCTGAGCGGCGCCCATGAGTGGCCTGTGGTTCTCCCGCAGGAAGCGCCCCCCCACGGCCAGGTCCCGCCGGCCCTGGGTCACCCCCCTGATCGCCCTGATCGTGGTGGTCAACGCCAGCGCGATCGGCTACCGGATCACCGAAGGCTGGGACTGGGGCGATTGCTACTGGATGGTTGCCATCACCATCGCCACGATCGGCTACGGCGAGGTCCACCCCCTTTCCACCGCGGGGCGGATCATCACCGTGTTCTCCATCGCCGGAGGACTCGTGGTGGTCCAGCTCACCATCCAGAACCTGGTGGGCCTCTCCGAAACCGGCTACTTCCGGCGCCTGCGGGAGCGCCGATTCCGCACCTGGGTCCAAAGCATGAACAACCACGTGATTCTCTGCGGCTATGGCCGCATCGGCAAGGAGATCGCCGATCAGCTGATCCGGGAGAAGGTCCCGCTGCTGGTGGTGGAGATGGACGCCGGCTGCCGCGACGAGGCGGAGGAGCGGGGCCTGCCGGTGCTGTTCGCCGACGCCACCCTTGATGAGACCCTGCTGGAGGCGGGCATCCATCAGTGCCGCAGCCTGGTGGCGGCCCTGCCCAACAACGCGGCCAACCTCTACGTGGTGCTGAGCGCCCGGGGGCTGGCCCCTCGCTGCCGCCTGATCGCCCGCTCCGACAGCGCCGAGGCGGGCCGCAAGCTGCGCCTGGCCGGAGCCGACCAGGTGGTGAGCCCCTACGTGGCGGGGGGCCGGGTGATGGCCGCCACCGCCCTACGGCCGCTGGCGGTCGACTTCATGGAGCTGCTGGCCGGCTCCGACTGTGAGGTGGAGGAATTCCAGCTCAGCGACGACAGCTCCCGGCTGGGGGAGCTGCTGGGCCGCAGCCTGGCCGAGATTCAGTTCGGCCGCCGCAGCGGCGCCCAGGTGCTGGCCATCCGCACCCCGGCGCCGGCGGTGGTCAATCCCTACTCCTACCGGGGGACCTCCTACGGCACTGCGGAGGCCACCCTGGTCACCAACCCCGGCGGCGACATCCGGCTGGAAGCCGGCCAGCTGCTGGTGGTGATGGGCAGCAAGGAGCAGCTGCACCGCTTCGCCGAGGTGCTCGGCCCGGCCCTGGAGAGTTCCGACCAGATGGCCGAGTGAGGCGACAGGCATACGATCGCCACACCCTGCTTCCGCCGCCATGTCCAGCGCCGCTCCCCTCTCCGGTCAGGTCGCCCTGGTGACCGGAGCCAGCCGGGGGATCGGCCGGGCCATCGCCGAGTCCCTGGCGCTGGCCGGAGCCACGGTGGTGGTGAACTACGCCCGCTCGCCCGAGGCCGCCGAGGAGGTGTTGGCAGCGATCACGGCGGCCGGCGGCCAGGCCTGGAGCCACCAGGCGGATGTGGCCGACGAGCAGGCCGTGGAGGCGATGGTGAAGGCGGTGCTGGAGAAGGAAGGGCGCATCGATGTGCTGGTCAACAACGCCGGCATCACCCGTGACGGCCTGCTGATGCGCATGAAGACCGCCGACTGGCAAAGCGTGATCGACCTCAACCTGACCGGGGTGTTCCTCTGCACCCGCGCCGTCAGCCGCAGCATGCTCAAGGCCCGCAGCGGCCGCATCATCAACATCACCTCGGTGGTGGCCCTGATGGGCAACCCAGGCCAGGCCAACTACAGCGCCGCCAAGGCCGGTGTCATCGGCCTCACCCGCAGCACCGCCGCCGAATTCGCCAGCCGCGGCATCACGGTGAATGCGGTGGCCCCCGGCTTCATCGACAGCGACATGACCAGGGATCTCGACAAGGAGCCGATCCTCGCGGCCATCCCCCTCGGCCGCATGGGCCAGCCGGAGGAGGTCGCCGGTGCGGTGCGTTTCCTGGCGGCCGATCCGGCGGCGGCCTACATCACCGGCCAGGTGCTGCAGGTGGACGGCGGCATGGTGATGCGCTGATCAGGATTCGGGTGCCAGGGGCTGGCCGAGGTCTTCCCGCAGCTTGCGGATGCGCTGCAGCAGGCGCAGGCGCCGGCTGCGGGCCGTGAGGGTGAGGAACAGCCGGATCGGCACATACACCAGGGCCATCAGCAGGCCGAGGGCGGCGATCAGCAGAAACACCATGCCGTCGGCGGTGGTGCTCGGTACCAGGGCCGACTCGGTGGCCGCGCTGTCGAGGGTCTGCTGCAGCAGGTCTTCCATGGTGTGAAGGTACCTCCTGCGACGGGGGGCTGCCGCCGACCCTGAACGGGACATTCGGCTTTCCCCACCGATGGGCGGATGCCACCGGCGGGGTCGCCGTGGGACGCTGCGACGGCTGCTCCTACCACCCCGTCGATGGCCAAACTGATCCAGTTCGCCGATGCCTCCCGCGACTCGCTGGAGCGGGGCGTCAATGCCCTGGTCGATGCGGTGAAGGTCACCATCGGGCCGAAGGGTCGCAATGTGGTGCTGGAGAAGAAGTTCGGCGCCCCCGACATCGTCAATGACGGCGTCACCATCGCCAAGGAGATCGAACTCGAGGATCCCTTCGAGAACCTGGGCGCCAAGCTGATCCAGCAGGTGGCTTCAAAGACCAAGGACACCGCCGGTGACGGCACCACCACCGCCGCCGTCCTGGCCCAGTCCCTGGTGCATGAGGGCCTGCGCAACGTGGCCGCCGGTGCCAGCCCCGTCGCCCTCCGCCGCGGCATGGAGCAGGCCACGGCCCTGGTGGTGGCGGGCATCGCCGAGCGCTCCCGCGCCGTGGCGGGCGATGCCATCCGCCAGGTGGCCACCGTGAGCTCCGGCAACGACGAGGAAATCGGCCGCATGATCGCCGAGGCGGTGGAGCGGGTGAGCGCCGATGGCGTGATCACCGTGGAAGAATCCAAATCCCTGGCCACCGAACTGGAGGTGACCGAAGGCATGGCCTTCGATCGCGGCTATTCCTCGCCCTATTTCGTCACCGACCAGGACCGGCGCGAATGCGCCTTCGACAATCCCCTGCTGCTGATCACCGATCGCAAGATCAGCACCGTGGTCGATCTGGTGCCGGTGCTGGAGGCCGTCTCCAAGAGCGGCCGGCCCCTGGTGATCCTGGCCGAGGAGGTGGAAGGTGAGGCCCTAGCCACCCTCGTGGTCAACAAGACCCGTGGCGTGCTCCAGGTGGCCGCGGTGCGGGCGCCGGGCTTCGGCGATCGCCGCAAGGCCATGCTCGAGGACATCGCCATCCTCACCGGCGCCACGGTGATCAGCGAAGACCGGGCCATGACGCTGGACAAGGCCACCCTGGCCGACCTGGGCCATGCCCACCGCATCACGATCAGCAAGGACGAGACCACGATCGTGGCGGCGGACGACCAGCGCGCCGCGGTGACCGAGCGGGTGGCGGCGATCAAGCGTGAATTGGAGGCCACCGATTCCGACTACGACCGCGAGAAGCTCAACGAGCGCATCGCCAAGCTGGCCGGTGGCGTCGCCGTGATCAAGGTGGGCGCCCCCACCGAGACCGAACTCCGCAACCGCAAGCTGCGCATCGAGGATGCCCTCAATGCCACCCGGGCGGCGATCGATGAAGGCATCGTCGGCGGGGGCGGCAGCACCCTGGTCGAGCTCAGCGAGGAACTGGGAGCCCTGGCCAGCCGCTGCGAGGGCGACGTCCGCACTGGGGTGGAGATCGTGCAGCGGGCCCTGGCGGCGCCCGCCCGCCAGATCGCCACCAACGCAGGCGCCAACGGCGACGTGGTGGTGCAGCAGATGCTCAGCCAGGGCAAGGGCTACAACGCCCTCACCGACACCTACGAGGATCTGCTGGCAGCCGGCATCCTGGACGCCGCCAAGGTGGTGCGACTCGCCCTGCAGGATGCGGTCTCGATCGCCTCGCTGCTGATCACCACCGAGGCCGTGATCGCCGACAAGCCGGAGCCCGCCGCTCCCCCCGCCGGCGATGGCGGGATGGGTGGCATGGGTGGCATGGGCGGCATGGGTGGCATGGGTGGCATGGGCATGCCCGGCATGATGTGAGCCCCCTGGGGGGCCCGATGGGGCCGGGTGAGCCGACGCTCAGCCGGCCATGGCCCGCACGTAGGCGGCCACCTGGAGATCCACCCCGGTGATCGCCGTACCCACTACGACGGCATCGGCACCACTGTTAAGGGCGCGGGAGGCCTCCTGCCTGGAGGCGATCCCCCCTTCGCAGATCAGCGCCACCGCCTCGGGGAGGTCGCGCCGCAACGGCCCCAACAGATCCCAGGCCGGGGGTTGCTGCGAGGCGGTGGCCTCGGTGTAGCCGAAGAGGGTGGTGCCGACCCATTGGCAACCCAGGGCCGCCGCCCGCAGACCGTTCGCGACGCTGTCCACATCCGCCATCAGCGGAGCGCCCAGGTCGGTGCGGGCGCGCCTGATCAGGTCCTCGAGCGCCTGACCATCTGGCCGGGCCCGCTCGGTGGCATCGATGGCCACCACATCGGCTCCAGCCGCCCAGACGGCACGGATCTCCTCCCAGCCCGGGGTGATGTACACGGCGCTGTCCAGGAATGGGCGCTTCCAGAGCCCCACGATCAGGGCCCCGGGGCAGCGGCGCCGCACCGCGCCGATGTGCTCTGGACTTTCGAGCCGCACACCGGCGGCCCCCTGGCGCAGGCTGGCCTCCGCCATCGCGGCGATCACGGCCGGATCGCGCATGGGCGAACCCTCCGGTGCCTGCACCGACACGATCAGGCGGCCGTTCAGGGCGGCGCGTTCAGGCAGGGGACGGGACGACAGCATGGACGGCAGAAAAAGGGATGGTCAGCTGGCGCGGCGATGCTGGGGATCGCCGGAGAGCCAGGAGCGCAGCCCGGCGAGGGTGGAGGGTGCCGGGGCCGGGGGCGTGCCTGGGGGAAGGACGCTGAGGCGGGAGGCCTCGGGCAGGGACGTCGCCGCGACCACGGGCTCGGGGACCAGCGCGAGGGGTACCGGCGCCTCCACGGCAGGCAGCGGCGGCGTCGAGAAGGCCGCTTCCAGGGCCGCAAAGGCATCGTCCACGCCAGCCGCAACGGGATTGGGGCGATCCGACCCAGGGTCGTTAGGGGCAACGGCCGGTCCCTCCAGGTGCTGGCGCAGCCACTCGCCGGCCTCGCTGCCCTGCTGGGCGATCAGGCTGCCGGTGCGGAACTGCTCAATCGAAACAACCCCGTGCCGGTGGGCCCACTGGCGAATCAGACGGGCCGTGGCGGTGGCATCCCTGCGGTGGACGGCCTCAAGCAGCAGGTTGGAGAGCTCGGGCCGGGAGGGGGGCAGGGACACGGAGGAGGCGTCAGGTGAGCTTGCGATCCAGCATCGGGCGGATCAACAGGAACAGCCCCGCCGCCAGGCCCGCCAGGATGGCCAGGCAGGTGAGGGCCGAGAGGGATCCGTAGGGAGCCACCAGCACCACGTCGGTGAGGTGGAAGGACCCCGCGTAGGCGGCGCGGATCGGTTCAATCGCGAAGGTAAGGGGATTCAGGGCCGCCAGCCAGCCCAACCAGGGGGGCATGAAGGAAATCGGTGCCAACGCGGTGCTGGCGAACAGGAGCGGCAGGTTGGCCACGAAGATCACGGCGATCAGCTCGATGTGGCCCGGCAGGGCGAAGGCCAGGCCGAGGCTGAGGGCGGTGACGGCGAAGACGAGCAGCAGCAGGGTGACCAGCACCAGCAGCAACCCCCCCCCGCCGGGCCAGCCATAGCCCAGCAGGGCGGCGGTGCCCATGATCGCCAGGCTCTGCACCAGGCTCAGGCTGGTGATGTAGAGCACCGAGGCGAAGACGATCGAACTGCGGGAGCGCAGCGGTGCCACCAGCAGCCGGTTGAGGAAGCCGAACTCCCGGTCGAACATCACCGGCAGGCCGGCATTGAGGGCGGCACTGAAGGCCGTGAACACGATCACCCCGGCCCCCAGGAAGCGGCCGTAGCTGATGCCGCCGGGCAGCAGGCCCTCTGGGGCATTGGCGAACAGGGCACCGAACAGCACCAGCCAGATCAATGGCTGCAGCACCCCCGCCACCAGGGTGGACGGACGCCGGGCCAGTTGGACGAACAGGCGACGGGTCAGGGCGAGGGTCTCCTGGGAGATCTCGGCGAAGGCCGAGGGCTCCGTGCTGGCGGAGGGGACGGGGGCGAGGGAGGGGCTGGCGCTGGTCATGGGGATTCGGGGGTGCGGGTCATCGCATCGACTGCTTGCGTTCCTCCTTGAGGTCCCGGCGACCCGCCACGGAAAGTTCCGCGTCGCTCAGGGTGCGGCCGGTGGCCTGAAGGTAGACGTCATCCAGGCTGGGGCGGCTCTGGGCCAGGGCGAACACCGGCAGCTGGGCCTCGGCCAGCTGCTGCCGCAGGGTTTCCACCACCCCGCTGTCCTCCACCACCAGGTTGAGGGAATAGCCCTGGGCCCGGTTGACCACCACCTGGCGGACGCCACGGCAGGCCGCGAGAAGATCCCGCACCCGGGACGCCTCCTGCTCATCGCTGAATTCGCGCACCCGCAGCGTCACCCGGTCGCCGCCAAGGGCGCCCTTGAGGGCGGCGGGCGTGCCTTCGGCGATCACCCGGCCGCCGTCAATGATGGCCAGGCGGTCGGCCAGGGCATCCACTTCCTCGAGGTAATGGCTGCTGAGCAGAACCGTGGTGCCCTGGTCGCGCAGTTGCTGAAGCACCTGCCAGATGGTGGCGCGGCTTTCGATGTCGAGGCCCACGGTGGGTTCATCCAGCACCAGCACCCGGGGCCGGTGCAGCAGCCCGGCGGCCAGGTCGAGGCGCCGGCGCATGCCGCCGGAGTAGCTGCCGCAGCGGCGGTCGATCCACGGCTCCATGGCGAGGAGCTCGATCAGCTCGGCCGTGCGAGCCAGGCGATCGGCCGCTCCCATGTGGTGGAGATCCGCCTGGAGGTGCAGCAGCTCCCTGCCGCTGAGAATCTTGTCGATGGCCACATCCTGGGCGACGTAGCCCAGCAGGCGCCGGACCGTGCGGGGTTCGGCCAGGGCATCCACCCCGGCCACCTGGACCTGGCCGGCATCGGGAGCCAGCAGGGTGCAGAGGATGCGCAGGGCCGTGGTCTTGCCGGCGCCGTTGGGCCCGAGCAGTCCGTAGAGGGAGCCTGCCGGGACACTCAGGGAGAGGTCGTCCAGGGCCTGCACCGGATCAACCTTGCGGCCGCCGAAACGCTTGCTGAGGTGCTGGAGCTCGATCAAGCCGGGATCAATCGCGAAGGGCCGGAAGCCTGGTCAATCTAGGCAGCTGCCGTGGGGGCCAAGTGGAGCGCGGCGGCCATCAGGGCGCCCGGGGCGCCGGCGGTGGCCAGGGGGGTGCGCGCCAGCACCAGCAGCAAACAGATGCCGAAGAGGTAGAAAATCGACCAGCGGAACATGCTGCGGGCCCGGCGGGGGTCGCCGGGGTCCTGAAGCAGCCTGGCGCTGAGCTGGAGCAGCCTGGCGTTGAAAGGAAGCACCAGCAGGCCGTAGAGCCAGCCTCCGCTGGGCAGGGCCACCACGCCGGCCAGGCTCATGGCCACCGTCACCCAGCTATAGCGGCGGATCGCCCCGGCCGTGACCTCCAGGCCCTTAACCACCGGCAGCATCGGGATGCCCACCGAGCGGTAATCCTCATGCAGGAGCAGCGCCAGGGCCCAGAAGTGGGCCGGCGTCCACACCATCACCAGACTGAACAGCCACCAGCTGCTCCAGCCCAGGTGGCCGGTGGCGGCGGCCGCCCCCACCAGGGGGGGAATGGCTCCGGCGATGCCGCCGATGACGATGTTCTGGGTGGTGCGGGGTTTGAGCAGGGCCGTGTAGAGCAGCACGTAGCTGCACAGACCCAGCAGGGCCAGGGAGGCGGCCAGGGCGTTCACCCCCAGGACAAGCACGAGCACCGAGGCGACCGTGAGACCGACGGCCAGGGCAAAGGCCTGGCGCTGGGCCAGCCGGCCCGACGGCAGCGCCCGGCGACTGGTCCGCTGCATGCGGCCGTCGAGTTCCTGCTCCCAGAGGCAGTTGAGGACACCGGCCGCCGCCGAGGCCATCGAGCCACCCACCAGGGTGCAGACCAGCCGCAGCGGATCCAGCGGCCAGGCAGCGGTGAGGGCCATGCCGCCGACGGTGGTGGCCAGCAGCAAGGGGATCAGCCGCGGCTTGGCCACCTCGAGCCAGGCCGGCAACTTCACCGAAGGTCGGATCGCTGGCGGCGCGGGGGACGCGGCGATGGCCGACACGGCGCTGACACTAACCATGGACCACCTCAAGACGGGTAGGAACGGAAGGGGAGAGAAACGACAATCCCCAGAGACCACCGAGCACTCCCACCAGCAGGGCGGCGGTGAGCTGGTGAGCCACGGTGACGGCGGGGACGGCCAGCTGGAGCCGCAGGGTGACGACCCCGAGGGCCACCTGGACCACCACCAGCGCGGCGGCGGCCAGGGCCAGGCCCTGGAGCCGCCGGTGGCCGGACGGCAGGGCCAGGGAGCTGGCGGCCAGCAGCAGCACCGCAACGGCCGCCGGATAGGCCCCCTGGCGGTGCAGAAGCAGCCAGCGGCAACCCTCGCCGGCCTGGACACAGAGATCGGCGGCCCAGCGGCTGGCCATGGCCCCACCCAGCAGGCACTGGGCGCCGACGAGCAGGGGCGCCAGAACGGCAAGGGGGGCCCACCAGCGCGGCAGATCGCCGGCAGCCTCCGGTTCAGGACACTCCAGGCCCTGGTGCATGGCGCTCAGCAGGAGCACCAGGCTGAGGGCGGTGGCCAGGTGCAGGGTGACGGTGGGGGCAGCCAGCTGGCTGAGCACGGTGAGGGCCCCGAGTCCGCCTTGCACCGCCACCATGGCCAGGGCCAGGCCGGAGCTCCAGGGCAGCCAGCCCGGGAAGCGGGACCGGAACCGGAGGCTGACGACGAAGAGGAGCAGGAGGGCGACGCCCACGAGGAAGGCGTCGAGGCGGTGGAACCACTCCAGGAACACCTGAAGGTTCCACTGGCGGCCCGGCCAGAGCACGCCATAACAGAGGGGCCAGTCCGGGCAGGCCAGGCCCGCCTCCATCACCCGGGTGGCACCGCCGATGGCCACAAGGGCCACAAGGGCGACCACGAGGTGGGCGGTGAGCAGGGGCACCAGGCGAACGACCCAACCGGCCCCGCTGGTGGACCGAGGCCGGGGCAGGGGTTGCGCGGAGGGCGCCACGGCCATGAACAGGTGCTCTTTGGGCACCCAAGTTAGCGGTGATTGAAAGATGTGCGAATCAGCACATCGTGCGAACTGAATGTGAAATTTCTCCGAAATAGCTTTTCTGGCTACAACGAACCCACGGGCGCGTGCGTGGGCTTGCCTCACCGAACGCACCATCGCCAGCCAGGCCTGAGCCCCAGCAGCGGTGGCGAGCACCGCCGGGGATGCCGGGTCAGCGGATCGAAGGCTGGTGGCCCCCCGGACTGGAACGGGACCGCGGCAAGGCCCTTCCTGTAGCGGGCCTGCTGTGGAAACGGCCCAGGATCAGGGCAATGAGGATGGCGATGTAGAGCTGGCCCGAAATGGTGATCACCACCGTGATCACTTGCCCGGTCACGTCGCTGCTGCGGAGCACCGCCGATCCCACGGTGGTCAGGATCATGAACGAGGCGGCCATCAGCGCCGGCGCCATCGCCACGGCGTCAGCGTTGCGATCCTGAAGCACCGGCAGGGCGGCAAGGTCGAAGGCGCCCGGATGCAGGACCCACAGGGCCACCAGCATCACCCCGCCGGCGATGCCGACCAGGAGGTAGCCGGAGGTGGCTCCCATCACCACGGCCAGGGTCACGAAGGGCTCACGCACCAGGGTCTTCACCTTGCGGATCAGCGCCACCAGAAAGAACAGCAGCCAGGCGATCACATGCGGCACTGTGATCAGGCGTCCCAGGGGTGGATCGAAGGCCAGGGCCAGGTGCCACAACCCCTCCAGGGCGAGCGCCAGGCCACCAAGGCCGTACAACAGAGGCCGTGTGCTGACCAGGGGTGAGTACCGCGTCACCGTGGTGATCAACACCACCGCCAAGCTGGTCAGCAGCAGGGAGAGCACCCAGGCGTGGGGCTGACAGAACGGCAGCGCCAGAATGATCAACACCTCGGCGGCGAGGGTGAGGATGTAGCCCCGATGGCGGTGGCGGAGCCTCTGGATCTGCTCGTGGGTGAAGGGCATGGCGGCTCCGCTCAAGGGCGGCTCGGGGTGTGAGGCACCTCGCAATCAAAGGATCCCGGCCTCCCATCGCCCACAGCTGGGCGTGGGTGCGGCTCATGGTCGCCTTGGGCTCCGGCCGCAGCCCAGGGCTGAAGGCGGGAAGGCGCCACAGAAACGGCTGGTTCCACGGACGGGGGGCCAACAGCGCCGGCAGGGGAGCGGGAGAGGTGCCCATGCCGGGGCTTCGGCGGGGGTCTTGACGGGCAAGGAAGTCCGGAGGCATTGAAAGATGTGCGAATCAGCACATCGCGCGAACTGAATGTGAAATTTCGCCGAAATTGCTTTTCTGGCTACAACGAACGCACGGCCCGCGAACGGCCTTCCATAAGCTGTTGAGCCCAGGGTCCATCCACCCTCCCGACAGCCGTCCCGCCACCGCCCCCGTGCCGATTCCCTCCTCCCTGGTCACCCTGCTGGTGGGCATGGCGCTCGTCCTGTCCGGCCTCTGGGTGGGCTACAACGTCGACCTCCTGCCCCTCGACGCCAGCGCCAACGCACCTGTCTACGACTCGTTATTCCGCGTCCTGTTCAGCATCGGCACGATCCTGTTCCTGGGCATCGTGGGTCTGGTGGTGTTCAGCCTGGTGCGGTTCCGCCGTCGGGCCGGCGACCAGACCGATGGGCTGGCCATCGAGGGGAACCTTCTGCTGGAGATCGTCTGGACGGCGATCCCCGCGATCGTGGTCCTGTTCGTAGGCATCTACAGCTACGACATCTACGAGCGGATGGGCGGCATGAGCAGCCTCAACGACCACTCCGCCATGCACCGGATGCCATCCATGGAAACCATGGAGGCGTCCGTCAGCACGGGCGGTGCTGGAGCGGACCCCACGGCAGGCACGGCCCTAAAGGCCCCCCGCGTCTGGGGTGGCATCGGCACCGGGGCCGGTGAAGTCAATGTCCTGCCGGTGGAGGTGACGGCCATGCAGTTCGCCTTCATCTTCCACTACCCGGAGGGGGACATCACCAGCGGTGAGCTGCACGTGCCCAATGGTCGGCCGGTGGAACTGCGCATGAAGGCCAACGATGTGATCCACGCCTTCTGGGTGCCCCAGTTCCGGCTCAAGCAGGACGTGATCCCAGGCCAGCCCACCGTGCTCACCTTCACCCCCACCAAGGCGGGCAGCTACCCGATCATCTGTGCCGAACTCTGTGGTCCGTACCACGGCGGCATGCGCTCCACCGTGGTGGTGCACGAACCGGATGCCTATGACGCCTGGCTGCTGAAGAACAGCCCCGTGACGGCCACGGTCGCCAGCGCCCCGAGCACCCCTACCGCCTGACGTCCGCTGTCCAGGTTCTTCCACCCGCCCGATCCTTCCAGCCCCGATGACCGTCGCTTCGCCCAACGACTTCCAGGACAGCCTCCAGCCCCAGGGCTGGCTGCGCTACTTCAGCTTCAGCCTCGATCACAAGGTGATCGGCATCCAGTACCTGGTGACCGGCTTCCTCTTTTATTTCATCGGTGGTGCCCTGGCCGGGGTGATCAGGGCCGAGCTGGCCAGCCCGATCTCCGATTTTGTCAGCCGCGAAACCTACAACGAAGTTCTCACGCTGCACGGCACCGTGATGATCTTCCTGTGGATTGTGCCGGTGGTGAACGGTGGTTTCGGCAATTACCTGATTCCCTTCTATGTGGGTGCCAGGGACATGGCTTTCCCCAGGCTCAACGCCGTGGCCTTCTGGATGATTCCACCGGCCGGGATTCTGCTGATCGGCAGCTATTTCATCACCGGAGCCGCCCAGTCCGGCTGGACCGCCTACCCACCGTTGAGCCTCACCACCCCCGCCCTGGGGCAGGTGGTCTGGATCGTGAGCGTGCTGCTGCTGGGGGGCAGCTCCATCTTCGGTGGCATCAACTTCATCGCCACCGTGCTCAAACTGCGGCGGCCGGGGCTGAAACTGATGCAGCTGCCGATGTATTGCTGGGCGATGCTCGGCACCAGCATCCTGGTGGTGCTCTCCACCCCCGTGCTGGCCGGCACCCTGCTGCTGCTCAGCTTCGACATCGTCGCCCACACAGGCTTCTTCAACCCGGCCCTGGGGGGAAATGTGGTGGTGTACCAGCACCTCTTCTGGTTCTATTCCCACCCGGCGGTCTACATCATGGTGCTCCCGGCCTTCGGCCTGGTGAGCGAAATTCTGCCCATCCACGCCCGCAAGCCCCTGTTCGGCTACACCACGATGGTGTACTCCATCCTGGCCATCGTTGTGCTGGGTCTTGTGGTCTGGGCCCACCACATGTTCACCAGCGGCACGCCCCCCTGGATGCGCCTGTTCTTCACGATCGCCACCTCGTTCATCGCCGTGCCGACCGGCATCAAGTTCTTCAACTGGCTGGCCACCCTCTGGGGCGGCAAGCTGGCCCTGAACAGCGCCATGCTGTTTTCCTGCGCCTTCATCGTCAATTTCGTCTTCGGTGGGATCACCGGCGTGGCCCTGGCCCAGGTGCCCTTCGACATCCACGTGCACGACACCTATTTCGTGGTTGGTCACTTCCACTACATCGTCTATGGCGGCACGGTGTTCGTGATCTTCGCCTCCATCTATCACTGGTATCCGAAGTTCACCGGCCGGATGCTGAATGAGGATCTGGGCCGCCTGCATTTTCTGCTCACCTTCGTGGGCTTCAACCTCTGCTTCGCCCCCCAGCACTGGCTCGGCCTGAACGGCATGCCCCGCCGGGTGGCTGAGTACGACCCCAGCTTCACCACCCTCAACCAGATCAGCAGTGTGGGGGCCCTGCTGATGGCCATCAGCAGCCTGCCCTTCCTCTACAACGTTCTGGTGAGCGCCTTCCGGGGCCAGGTGGCCGGCGACAACCCCTGGAACGCCCTCACCCCTGAGTGGCTCACCTCCTCGCCGCCGCCGGTGGAGAACTGGATCGGTGCAGCGCCGCTGGTGGAACACCCCTACGGTTACGGCGTTGACGAAGACACCCTGAGCGTGGAGGCCGCCACCGGCAGGGACCTCTGGAGCGGCACCGGTCGCCGCTGATCACCCCCACCAGCTTCCCCACCCCATCCCGCCGTCCCCTGTCCCTCGTCCCATGACCAGCCTCGCCACCAGCACCAGCGCCGTCGAAGCGGCCACCGCCGAGGACCACGGGGGCCATGCGGATCTGAGGCTTTTCGGCCTGGCCACCTTTCTGGTGGCCGACGGCATGACCTTCGCGGGCTTCTTCGCCGCCTATCTCACCTTCCGTGCGGTCAATCCCCTGCCGGCGGGATCCACCTATGAGCTGGAACTGCTGCTGCCGTCGATCAACACCATGCTGCTGCTGGTGAGCAGCTACACCTTCCACCGCTCCGGCCGCAATCTGCTGTTGGGTCAGATGGGACCCTGCCGTGCCTGGCTGCTGCTCACCGCTGGGCTCGGAGCCGCCTTCCTCGCCGGGCAGATGGTGGAGTACTTCACCCTGCCCTTCGGCCTCACCGACAACCTCTTCGCCAGCACCTTCTATGCCCTGACGGGCTTTCACGGGCTGCACGTCACCCTCGGGGTGATCTGCATCCTGCTGGTCTGGTTCCAGACCCGCGAAGGGGGTCGGGTCACCAGCGCCGCCCCCTTCGGACTGGAGGCCGCCGAGCTCTACTGGCATTTCGTCGACGGTATCTGGGTGGTCCTTTACGGGATTCTTTACCTGCTCTGATTCCCTGACTGTTGCCTGTTCAGCACAACGATCGGCACAATCAATTGAGAAGTCTCCGTCTGACCGGCTGATGGGTGCCCAGAAAGGACCGGCCAATGAGGACAACGCAGGCGGAACCGTGATGCTGGAGGGCCAGGCGTTGCTGGACAGGGCCCGCTCGCTCAGCAACCGGCCGGAGGACCAGATCGCTCGGGCCTGCGGCTATGTGGGACCGAGCGGCAGGGTGCTCAAGAAGAATTTTTACCGAGCCCTGGTGGCGGCCAAGGGCTACACCCTGCCCTCGGGTGGCAGCGGCGGCAGCGCAGCCAGTGGGGTCGGCAAGGGACGTCAGGCCGAATTTCGCACCCGCGTGCACGGCAACGGCAACCTGCTGATCGGCCAGGCCTATACGCGGCGCATGGGGCTGGAACCGGGGCAGGAGTTCAGGATCGAGATCCACAAGGAAACCGGCTCCATCTGGCTGCTGCCCCTTGATGGCGCCGGCGACGCCCTCTCCTGACCGGGCCCTGCAGCCCGTCAGTCCGCTTCGGGGTGAAAGCTGGCGCTGAAGCGCAGCAGGTCGATGCCGCTGAACAGAAAACTGATCCCCACCAGGGTGCCCACCACCCAGAGCAGGCTCCAGAACTTGAGCGTGAGGATCAACAGGCCCAGGGCCAGTGTCACCAGGCCATTCACCAGCCCCCAGCGCCAACCGGCGATGTGACGGTGGGAGGTGGCAACCAGGGCCTCCACCACCCCCTCCACCACAAACACCACGCCGATGGCCAGGGCCAGCCCAGCCATCGGAATCGCCGCCGCCGCCGGGCCGGCGGTCATCTGCTGGATCATCCACACCCCCAGGACCAGGAAGAGGGTGGAGGTCACCAGACGCCAGAAGGTGACGGCCTTGCTCAGCCCCGGGGAGCGCAGCAGGGAGCTGATCCAGCCCACCAGGCCTCCCACCAGGAAGGCGATGGCCACCACGGCGGTGACCCACTTGGAGGCCAGCACGGGAAACACGAGGGCCAGGACCCCCAGCACCAGGAGCATCACCCCCTCCGCCAGGGTGAACGCACGCAGGGCCGCTCCCATGGCCTGGCGGGAGGACGGGGCTTCGGGGGTGAGCATCGGTGCCGTTGGCGCTGTCGTCAGCGTGACAAGGGAGCCCGCCACTGACCACGGGCGTTGATGACTCGCAGCAACTGAAGGTCTGGATCCCGCGCCGGCCCCCTAACCCCAGCCGTGTTCGGCCAACCAGGCGGAGGAGAGCGTGGTCTCCGGCGGCGCCGTGCCGGTCTGCCGCAGCAGCCGCTCGGTGTACTTGGCCAGCAGATCGGCCTCCAGGTTGACCGTCTCGCCCACCCGGCGTCCCGCCAGGGTGGTGCCGTTCCAGGTGGTGGGAATCACAGCGATCCAGAAGCGACTGCCGTCGGCCTCGCAGCCGGCCACCGTCAGGCTGATGCCATCGAGGGCCACGCTCGCCTTCTCGCACACGTAACGGCCGTAGGCGGGATCCTGCCAGGCCACCTCCAGCCGCCAGGCATCCGGCTGCCGCTGGATGGCGGTGATCTCGCCGAGGCCATCGACGTGACCGCTGACCAGGTGGCCGCCAAGACGGTCGGCCAGGCGCAGGGCCGGCTCCAGGTTCACCCAGCCGCCGCCGGCGGCCCGTTCAGCCAGGGTGCTGCGGCCCAGGGTCTCCTCGCTGACATCGGCCCGGAAGCCATCGGCGAACAGCTCCGCCACCGTGAGGCAGACCCCATCGACGGCCACGCTGTCCCCCAGAGCCAGGGGGCCGAGGTCTGTGCGCACCCGCACACCGGCCGGACTCCGCTCCAGCCTGCCGATGGCCTGCACCAGTCCGGTGAACATCCCCTGAGGCGGCAGCACTGGCCATAATCGTTCCACGGGGACCATCACGTGTGAGGAGCGGGCCCGACCATGGTTGAAATGCGTGTCGCCGGGATTGCCCTGGATGCGGCCAGCCGAAGCCCGATCGTCCTGCTGCGGGACCCGGCCGGCCGCAGGCAGGTGCCGATCTGGATCGACCAGGCCCAGGCGCAGAACATCCTTTCGGGCCTGAACAGGGAACGGCCTCCCCGGCCCCTGAGTCACGACCTGATGGCCAACCTGCTGGAGGCCGGCGGCCTGCAACTGGAGCGGGTGATCATCCACGCGATCGAGGACAACACCTTCCGGGCCGTGCTCAAGCTCCAGGACGGCACCGACCAGCCCATCGAGCTGGACGCCCGGCCCAGCGATGCCATTGCCCTGGCCCTGCGCACCGACAGCGGCATCTGGATGCTGGAGGAGGTGGTGGCCGATGCCTCCATCCCGGTGGATGCGGAGGCCGATGCCGAAGACCAGGAGGATTTCCGCCGTTTCCTCGACCGCACCAGCCCGGCCGACCTGATCCGCCACATCGGCCGAACGGTCGCCGAGCCCGATCTTGGCCCGGAGGAAGCCCCCGAGGGCGGCGGCCCTGGCGCCTGACCCCCAGGCGCCAGGGCCGCCGCCGGCACGGCGACCGTTCGGACGCGGCAGGCCGGTGTCAGCGTTCACCCTCGGCACGATGCGGGCCCTGGACTCCCCGGAGGCCATGGACGCCGTTCTGGTGGCGGCCCTGGCGGCCGGAATCAACCACATCGAAACCGCCCCCGCCTATGGCCCGGCCGAGGCCTTCCTGGGGCGGGGCCTGCAGCGGATCAAGGAGCGCGATCCTGCCGGCCACGCCGCCCTGGTGCTCACCAGCAAGCTGCTGCCCGGCCCTGACCTGGAGGCAGGCCGCAGCCGGCTACGGGCCTGCCTGAAACGGCTGGGGATCCAACGGCTCGACAACCTGGCGGTCCACGGCCTCAACCGGCCGGAACATCTGGCCTGGGCGCTGGCGGGGCCAGGCGCGGAGCTGCTGGCCTGGGCCACGGGAGAGGGGCTGGTGGGCCAGGTGGGCTTCAGCAGCCATGGCGACACGGCCCTGATCGACGCGGCCCTGGACAGTGGCCGCTTCAGTTTCTGCAGCCTGCACCTGCATCTGTTCGACCAGGAACGGCTGCCCCTGGCCCGCCAGGCCCTGGCGGCAGGGATCGGCGTGATGGCCATCTCCCCGGCCGACAAGGGGGGCCGTCTCTATGCCCCCCCCGCCGAACTGACGGCCGACTGCGCCCCCTTCGTGCCCCTGGAACTCGCCTACCGCTTCCTGCTGGCCGAAGGGATCAGCACCCTCACCCTCGGGGCCGCCCGTCCCGAAGACCTGGCCTGGGCCGTTCGCCTGGGTGCCGTTGGCGATGTCCCCAGCGCCGACGAACACCGGGCGCTCGCAGCGGCGCTGGCACGCCTGGAGGCGGCCGGGAGGGAACGGCTCGGGGCCGACCGCTGCGGCCAGTGCCGCCAGTGCCTTCCCTGCCCCAACGCCGTTCCGATCCCCGCCCTGCTGCGGCTGCGCAACCTGGCGGTGGGCCATGGCATGGAGCCGTTTGCGAGCGAGCGCTACAACCTCATCGGCCGGGCCGGCCACTGGTGGGAGCAGGTGGATGCCTCCGCCTGCGGCCGCTGCGGCGCCTGCCTGCCCCGCTGCCCGCTCCAGCTGCCGATCCCCGATCTGCTGGCCGACACCCACCGGCGGCTGGCCGCCGCGCCACGCCGCCGCCTGTGGGGCTGAACTCTGATGACCCCTTCAAGCGCCAGGGGCAGGGGCGGCGCCATCCCACAGCTGCTGCAGCCTGCGTCGCTCAGCGGCGGCGAGGGGAGGCAAGCTGACACAGCGCTCCAGCACCGCCTGGGGGGGCAGCAGCAGGGCGGCGATCGCCGCCGGGAAGTCCGCCAGGGCCCGCTGCAGCTGGTCCCTGGGCAGGGGCGGCACCCAGCCCCCCGCCAGCAGGGCGGGCAGCAGGGGGGGCTCCAGGGCCTCCCCCAGCCACTCCAGCGGCGGCTCCGGATGGGGACCCGCCGGCCGCAGCAACAGGTTCCAGCTCAGGGGTGAGCCGGCCTCGGGCAGCAGCACCTGCAGCCGGGGATCGCGGCGCAGCAGGCCCACCACCCGCTGGCGGGGCAGCACGGCGGCCTCGGCCTCGCCAGTGAGCAGCAGGCTCAGGCCATCCCGCTCGTCGTAGGCCAGGGCTGAGCGCCGCAGACGCCGCAGCCGTTCCGGGTCCTCCCCCAGCAAGGCGATCGTCACCCGGGGGGAGGAGGGCAGCACCAGCCGGCCGGCCAGGCTGGGGTCGAGAAGCAGATCCCAGCCCTCCGCCCAGCGCCTGGCCAGGTCGGGCCGGCTGCGCAGCACCAACACCCAGGGGCCGTAGGACCAGGGGAACGCCAGGGGGCCGGCGCCGGGCGGGCCATGGAGGCGCGCCAGCGGAGCCGCCATCGGCTCGAGCCGCTCGATCAGGGCTGGCGTGCCGATGGGCTGCAGGTCGGGGGGCTTCAGCTCGCCGGCCCAGCCGTCGCTGAGCTGCAGCAGACCCGTCAGGGGAGCGGCCGCCCGGGCCAGCACCTGGGCGGGATCCTCCAGGAGCTGGCTGCGCCAGGGCTTGGGCAGGCGGCGAACCCAGGCGGCGGGCAGATCGCCCCGACTGCCCAGCAGCAGCGGCTCCTGGCGGTCGCAACCGGCCAGCAGGGTGAGGGCGGAGGCGGCACCGAGGCGCAGCAGGGTGCGGCGGCTGAGGCCCGGCGATGGCGGTGGGGGGAAGGGGGCACCCATTCAGCGGACCGTAGGCGGCGGCGGCCCCAGCAGCGTGGCGCAGGCCTGGTCGCAGAGGCGGGCCAGGGCCGGGCCCGTGCGGCCGCTGAGCTGCCACAGCAGGGCCAGCCCCCCCGCCCCCACCCCCTCCTTGACGTAGCCCCGCTCGTAGGCCGCCAGGGCCGGATGGCAGGGATCGGTGAAGCGCAGGTCGGCCGCGAAGGCCAGGGGCTCCACCCCCCAGCGCTCTGCGATGCGGCGCAGCAGCAGCGCCAGGTCGCTGCCCGCCTCGTCGGCCACCCAGGCGGTGGTGCCCAGGGCGGTGCCGGCGGCGATCGCCGGGCGCAGGGAAGGGGGCGCCAGGGCCAGGGCCAGGGCCAGCACTGCCGCCATCTGGCTGCCGCCCGCCAGCAGCACGGGCCGGCCAGCGGCGGCGGCGGCCAGCACCATGGCGGCAGCCAGGGGCTGCATCGGATCCCCGAGGGCGGCGGCCACCCGCACGGCAGCGTCCCCATCCCCTGCCGCGGTGCCCTCCAGGCCCGCCGCCCGCAGCCCCCGTTCCACCAGCGCCGCCTTGCGGCCGTGGTCGGGGTGGCGCAGGCTGCCGCTCACCAGCCCATGGGCCGCCACCCCCAGCCCCACCAGCACGGCCAGGGCGGTGCTGGTGCCCCCGGGAACACATTCCGCCAGCAGCAGGGGGCGCCCGGGGGAGAGGCGCTCGCCCCAGCGGCGGCCCAGGGCCAGCAGGGCCTCCAGCCGCCCTGGGTCGAGGGCCTCACCGCCGCTGAGGCAACGGGCAGGCCCGCCCCCGGCCAGCCCCGGCAGCCGCAGGTGGGCCACCGCCGGGGCCACCGGGCAGCCCAGGTCGACCACCAGGGGGTCCAGGGCCAGCTCCCGCAGCACCACATGGCTGATCAGGGCGGGGGACACCCCGGCGGGCAGGGGCGGCAGGGCATGGGGACGCTCGCGGGCCGGGCCGAGCAGCAGCAGCTCGGCATCAGCCGCCGCCGTGCGGAGCCGGGAGCTGGGGGTGGCACCGGCAGCGGAAATGCCGGGAACGGCGGCGGTGTCGGTGGCCGCCAGCAGCACCAGCACCTCGCTCTGGCGCCAGCCCTGCCGCCAGGGTCCGGACCAGCGGTCGGCGGCGACCGCGGAACCGCAGATCCGCCGCAGCTGACTCAAAGGGGGTCGAGGGCCACCAGACCGCGCAGGGCGGGCGGCGGTTCGCTGATCGGCAGGTCGAGCCTTGGGAAGATCCAGTAGGCCACGGCATGCAGGGCCAACACCACGATCAGGTTCTGCAACAGCACCAGCAGCAGGGCCGCGATCTGCACCTGGGCCAGGTCGAAGCCACCGGCCAGGCCCACCACCCCCGCCAGGCGGTCGAGCAGGTTGGCGGCGGCGGTGGTGATCACCACCCAGAGGTTCTCGCCGACCAGCACCGACAGCACCGCCACCCGCACCAGGAAACCGCCGGCCCCGATCAGGGCGCCCACCGCCAGGGTGAGCCACCAGCTGCTGCGGCGGCGCCAGCCCCAGCCCAGCCAGAGGGAGAGCAGGCCATAGGGGAACAGCACCAGGGGGCCCCGGATCGGCCCCATCAGGGCCACCAGCAGCAGGGCCGTCACCACCACCCCCTCAAGGGCGCAGCGCCAGCCGTGGCGCAGCTGCAGCAGGGCCAGGGGCAGGGGCAGGGCGAGGCGGAACAGGGGGCTGCCCACCGGCAGGTAGTAGAGCGCCACCCAAAGCAGGGCCGTGGAGGCCGCCAGGTAGGCGGTGTCCATCAGCTGCCGCGCCTGGCGCGGGCTCAGCTGGCGCCGGGAGGGAGGGGTCATCGGCTCAGCGCGGCGCCGGCGCCGGACGGGAAGTGGGGGCCGCACTGCCGGTGGCGGGGGCGACACTGCCGGTGGCCGGGGCGGAGGTCTCCGTGGCCGGGCTGCCGGCCGCTGGCATGCGCTCGATCGTCTCCACCTCGAACGGCACCCCGGCGGCCCGCAGCGCCTTGGTGACCACTTCGGCCGGGGCGGAGGGATCCGCCAGGGGCAGGCGGATGGTGACCCGGTAGGGGGCCGGCCGGACCGCCGGGGCCACGGGGGTCACCGGGGCGGCCGGGGCCACAGGACGGGCGATGGGTTCCGCAGGGCGCGCCGGGGCGGCCGGGGACGGCGCTGGGTTGGCAGGGGTGGCGGCCCTGGGCGCGCTGGCCGGGGGTGAGGCTGGGGCGGCCGGGGCACGGGAAAAGCTGCGCGACAGGGCGTCGCCGAAGGGCGTGCCCCCACAGGCCGAGAGCAGCAGGGGCAGCGTCAGCAGGGTTCCCGCCAGTGGAAGGGAGGGGCGGGGCGGTGCCATCAGCTGCCCGCGGGTTTGATCACCCGCACGGCGCTGGCCCGCAGGCGACCGGACTTGGTGGTGGCGGGCGGCTTCTTGGCGGCGGCTGGCTTGGGGGTCGCCTTCTTGGCGGCCGTCGCCTTGGAGGTGGCCTTGGTGGCGGGCTTGGCGGCAGCCCTGGAGGCACTGCGGGCCTTGGCCGCGCTCTTGCTGGTGGCAGCCTTGGCGGCCAGCAGCTCCACCGCCTGCTCCAGGCTGATGGTGTCGGCGGTGGTGCCCTCAGGCAGGGAGGCATTCACCTTGCCCTGTTTGACGTACAGCCCGTAGGGACCGTCGAACAGCTGGATGGACTCCTCGGAGCCCTCCGGGGCACCGAGATCCTTGAGCGCGGTTCGGCCACCGCGACCCTTCTTGGGCATGGCCAGCAGCTCCAGGGCCCGGCCCAGGCCCACGGCCAGCACGTCGTCCTCCGCTTTGAGGGAGCGGTAGTCCTTTTCCCCCTTGCCCTTGTCGTGGACCACGTAGGGGCCGAAGCGTCCCAGCCCAGCCTGCACCTTGCCCCCCTCCGGGTGCTCACCCAGGAGGCGGGGCAGCCGCAGCAGCCCCAGGGCGTCCTCCAGGCTGAGGTCCTCGGGCTTGACACCCTTGGGAAGGGAGGCCCGCTTGGGCTTGGGCACCTCTTCGCTCACCTGGCCGCGTTGCACGTAGGGGCCGTACTGGCCGAACAGCAGGTACACCTGCTCGCCACTCTCGGGGTCTTCCCCGAGCGACTCGGGACCTTCGGCCTTCTGGCGCAGCAGCAGCTCGGCCTTCTCGGCGTCGAGATCGGCGGGGGTGATCTCCTGGGGCAGGGTGGCCTTCAGCAGCTCCTCGCTGCCGTCCTCCGCGACCCGTTTGGTCTCGAGGTAGGCACCGAAACGACCGATCCTCACCACACAGGGCAGGCCCTCCAGCACCACCATGCGGGAGATGCCGGGGTCGATGTCGCCCTCCCGTTGCTGCACCTGGGTCTCCAGCCCCTTCTCGCCCTTGTAGAAGCCCTCCAGGTAGGGCAACCAGGACACCTTGCCCGTGGAGATCTCGTCGAGGGTGTGCTCCATCTTCGAGGTGAAGGCCGTGTCCACCAGATCGGGGAAGTGCTCCTCCAGCAGGGCCGTCACCGCGAAGGCCGTGAAGCTGGGGGTGAGGGAATTGTTCTGCAGGGTGGCGTAACCCCGGTCGACGATGGTGCCGATGATGCTGGCGTAGGTGGAGGGCCGGCCGATGCCCTCCTTCTCCAGGGTCTTGACCAGGGCCGCCTCGCTGTAGCGGGCGGGGGGCTGGGTCTGGTGGCCGAGGGCCTCGACGCCACGGCAGAGGGGCGCGTCGCCAACGGCGAGCGAGGGCAGCAGCACCTCCTGGCCCTCCAGGGCCGCGTCAGGGTCGTCGCTGCCCTCCACATAGGCGCGGAAGAAGCCGGCGAAGTCGATGCGCTTGCCGCTGGCCCGGAAGGTGGCACCCGCCGCTTCGATGTCGACGGCCAGCAGGGTGAGCCGGGCATCGGCCATCTGGCTGGCCACGGTGCGCTTCCAGATCAGCTCGTAGAGGGCCAGGTCGCGGCCGTCGAGGCCGGAATCCTTGGGCGTGCGGAAGCTCTCGCCGGCGGGCCGGATCGCCTCGTGGGCCTCCTGGGCATTGCGGGCCTTGGTGCTGAACTGGCGCGGCGCCGGGCTGAGAAATTCCTTGCCGTACATCGCGCCGACGCAGTTGCGCGCCGCCGTCAGGGCCTGGTCGGAGAGGTGCACCGAGTCGGTGCGCATGTAGGTGATGAAGCCCCGCTCGTAGAGGGCCTGGGCCGTGCGCATGGTGTCGCGGGCCGAGAGCCGCAGCTTGCGGTTGGACTCCTGCTGCAGGGTGCTGGTGGTGAAGGGGGGCACGGGCTTGCGCACCGTGGGCTTCTCCTCCACCGCCGCCACCCGCCAGGGGGAGGTTTCCACGGCAGCCTTGAGCGCCGCCGCCTCCGTTTCGCTGAGCAGCTTCACCTTGCTGCCGGTCTTGAGGCCGCCGGTGGTCTCGTCGAAGTCGGAACCGCCGGCGATGCGCTCGGCCCCCACGTGGGTGAGCTTGGCCTCGAAGGGCGAGGCCGTCTGCTCCAGGCGTGCCTTGAGATCCCAGTAGCTGCCGCTGCGGAAGGCGCGGCGGGCCCGCTCCCGCTGCACCAGCAGCCGCACCGCCACCGACTGCACCCGTCCGGCGGACAGGCCCCAGGCCACCTTCTTCCAGAGCAGGGGCGACAGGGTGTAGCCCACCAGACGATCGAGGATGCGGCGGGTCTCCTGGGCATGGACCAGCTCCATGTCGAGGTCGCGGGTCTGGTCGAGGGCGCGGCCGATCGCCTCTTTGGTGATCTCGTGGAACACCATCCGCTTCACGGGCACCTTCGGCCCCAGCAGCTGCAGCAGGTGCCAGCTGATGCTCTCCCCTTCCCGGTCTTCGTCCGTGGCCAGCAGCAGCTGGTCGGCATCCTTGAGGGCGTCCTTGAGCTCCTTCACCACCTTTTTCTTGTCCTTCGGCACCACGTAGAGGGGCTCGAAGGCGTTGGCGGTGTTGACGCCGAGGTTGGCCCACTTCTCGCCCTTGTGGGCCGCAGGAATTTCGCTGGCGTTGTTGGGCAGATCGCGCACATGGCCCATCGACGCCTCCACCCGGAAGGTCTTGGGCAGGAACGCCCGGATGGTGCGGGCCTTGGTGGGGCTCTCGACGATGACCAGGGTGTGGGCCACGGGAAGGCGCGATACCGCTTCCTTCTTTATCGCATCGGCGGACCCAGCGGGTATCGGGGCGCCAGACCACCCCCCCAGATGGCGGCTACAGTCCGCCACATCGCGTGCCTCCCCGAACCCTGTGGCAGACCTGTTTCTGGCAGCAGCGAGCTCCGTCACCACGGCCGCTTCCGCCGCCGAGGCCATTGCCTCGGGTCTGGGCACCGGCGCGCTGGCCCTGCAACTGAATGCCGGGGCGATCGCTCCGGAAGTGGCCGTCCTGCTCACCCTGGTGGTCTGCCTTGTGGTCGACCTGGCCGGCGAAAAGGCCGCCAGCCGCTGGGTGCCACCCATCTGCTACGGCGGCCTGAGCGCCTCCCTGGTGCTGCTGGCCCTGCAGTGGAACAGCCCCCTGGAGCCGTCGTTCCTGGGTTCCTTCCTGGCCGACAACCTGGCGATCGCCTTCCGGGCGGTGGTGGCCGCCTCCACCTTGATCTCCCTGCTGCTGAGCTGGCGCTACGTGGAGCGCAGCGGCACACCGATGGGCGAATACGCCGCCATCCTGCTGGCCGCCACCCTGGGGGCCATGTTCTTGTGCGGCTCCACCGACCTGGTGAGCATCTTCATCTCCCTGGAAACCCTCTCGGTCGCCAGCTACCTGCTGGCGGGGTACATGAAGCGGGATGCCCGCAGTGCCGAGGCGGCGTTGAAGTATCTGCTGGTGGGATCGGCAGCCGCCGCTGTCTTCCTTTACGGAGCCTCCCTCCTCTACGGCCTCAGCGGCGGTGCCACCAGCCTGGCCACCATCGGGTTGGCCCTGCAGACCAGCGCCTCGCCGATCACCGCCCTGGCCCTGGTGTTCGTGCTGGCCACGGTGGCGTTCAAGATCGCCGCAGTTCCTTTCCACCAATGGACCCCCGACGTCTATGAGGGTTCCCCCACGCCGGTGGTCGCCTTCCTGTCGGTGGGTTCCAAGGCCGCTGGTTTCGCCCTGGCGGTGCGGCTGCTGGTGGGCTGTTTCGAGAGCTTCGATGCCCAGTGGAAGTTCCTGTTCACCGTGCTGGCGGTGCTGAGCATGGTGCTGGGCAACGTGGTGGCCCTGGCCCAGACCTCGATGAAGCGGATGCTGGCCTACAGCTCCATCGGCCAGGCCGGTTTCGTGATGATCGGTCTGGTGTGCGGCACCGAGGACGGCTTCTCGGCGATGGTGCTCTACATGGCGGCCTATCTGTTCATGAACCTGGGTGCCTTCGCCTGCATCATCCTGTTCTCGCTTCGCACCGGCAGCGACCGGATCGCTGACTACGCCGGCCTTTACCAGAAGGATCCCCTGATCACCCTGGGCCTGAGTCTGTGCCTGCTCTCCCTGGGTGGCATCCCGCCGATGCTGGGCTTCTTCGGCAAGATCTACCTCTTCTTCGCCGGCTGGGCCGACCACCAGTACCTGCTGGTGGTGGTGGGTCTGGTCACGTCGGTGGTGTCGATCTACTACTACATCTCGGTGATCAAGATGATGGTGGTCAAGGAACCCCAAGAGGCCTCTGATGTGGTGAAGGCCTACCCCGCCATCACCTGGAATCTGGCCGGCATGCAGCCCCTGCGGGCGGCCCTGGTGGGCTGCGTGGTGATCACCGCCGTGGGGGGAGTTCTCTCCAGCCCGCTGTTCGACTGGGCCAGTTCCACCGTGGCCGGCACCCCGATCCTGCAGCAGGCCATCGCCGCCGCCGCCATCGCTCCCCTGGGCTGAGTTCCTAGCCTGGTGGCCATGGATCTCCCCAATCCCCCGGTGGCCGAGCTGGTCCACGTCTCCAAGGTCTACGGCAGCGGCGACACCGAGGTCCGCGCCCTCGATGACCTCTCCCTCACCGTCCAGCAGGGCGACTACCTGGCGGTGATGGGGGCCAGCGGCTCCGGCAAGAGCACGGCGATGAACATCCTCGGCTGCCTCGACCGGCCCAGCTCCGGCAGCTACCGGCTGAACGGGACCGATGTCGACAGCCTCGACGACGATGCGCTGGCCGACTTGCGCAACCAGCAGCTGGGGTTCGTGTTCCAGCAGTTCCATCTGTTGCCGCAGCTGAGTGCCATTGACAACGTGATGCTGCCGATGATCTACGCCCGCATCCCCAAGGAGGAGCGGCGCCGGAGGGCCCTGGCGGCCCTGGATCGGGTGGGTCTGTCCAACCGGCTGGAGAACAAGCCCAATCAGCTCTCCGGCGGGCAGCAGCAGCGGGTGGCCCTGGCCCGGGCGATCATCAACGATCCGGCCATGCTCCTGGCCGACGAGCCCACCGGGGCCCTTGATTCCCACACCACGGAGGAAGTGCTCAGCCTCTTCGGTGATCTCAATGCCCAGGGCATCACGATCCTGCTGGTGACCCACGAAAACGAGGTGGGTGCCAGGGCCGATCGGGTCGTGCACTTCCGCGACGGCCGCATCAGCGCCTGAGCCGCCCTCAGCCCGGCGTCGGGCGGGCGGCGGGGGGCACACTCAACTTCTCCCCGGGCAGGGGCAGGGGGGAGCGGGGGCGCTCCAGAGTGGCGATGAGCTGGCCCATCAGCAGGGCCACCGCGTCGGTGGACCCACGGCCATCCGGGCCGGCCAGGCCGGCGAGCAGGCTGCCGCCGGGGTCGAGATCGCCCGGGTCGGTGGCCACCCAGCCGCCATCTTCAGGCAGGCGCAGCTCGAAATGCAGGTGGGGGCCGGTGCTCAGGCCCGTACTGCCCACCCGGCCGATCACCTCACCCTGGCGCACCATTTCGCCGTCCTTGACGTAGAGCTCGGAGAGGTGGCCGTAGAGGGTACGGCGGCGGGGGCGGTCGTGCTCGAGCTCCACCGCCAGGCCATAGCCGCCGGCCAGACCGCTGCTGACGACGCGGCCGGAGAGAGCCGCCACCACCGGGGTGCCCTCGGGGGCCGCCAGATCGCGGCCGGCGTGCATCAGCCAGCTGCCGATCACCGGATGCAGGCGCCAGCCGAAATTGCTGGTGGTGACCGCTGAGCCGATCAGGGGGAAGAGCAGCCGCAGGTTGCCGTTGCCACCGATCGGGGCGGGACGGGGGGTGACCCGGAACACGTCGGTGAGCCGGAAGCTGCCGCCGGCGCCTGTGAGCAGGGCGCTGACGGGGACGGTGATCGGCGGCAGGGGGGAGGCGTCGAGGCCGAAACCGCCGAAGCCGTCGCCGCGCCCCCCGGCCACCAGATCACCCTCGCCCAGGCCGTCCGAGAGGCCATCCTTGCGGCCACGGCCGATGATGATCACGCCGCTGTTGCATTCCTGCACCGAGAGGGCCCCGGCACGGCAGGCCTTGCTGCGGGTGGCCGCCTCCTGGGGCGAGAGCAGGGAGCCGCGCACCCGCACCCGTTCGCCCGGGGTCACCACCCCTTCCCGCACCAGGGCATCGAGGGAGGCATCAAAGCGGCGAACCGGTTCGGGACGGCGCTCCGCCGATCCAGGACGCAGCGTCGCCGGTGCGGCCTCGCCGCTGACCGGTGGCGGTGGCGCCAGGGGTTGGACGGGGGCCTGGAATTCGGGGCGGGTGACGGGCGCGGCGATCCTCACCGAAGGGCGCAGCACCGGGGTCGGGTCTGGGGCCTGGGCCGGCGGGGCCGTTGGTTCGGCACCAGGAACGGCCTGGGCCAGGACGAGGGGCATGGCCAGCCAGGAGACCGTGGCGCCGGCCGTAAGGGCCGTCAGGGCGGTGAGGGGCTTGGGGGCCATGTCAGGAAAAGGCGAAACACACTGTAAGGGGGGTCCTCATCCGGCGCCGAAACAGCGGTGCAGCACCCGCTCCCGGGGGCCGTGAACCAAGCGCAGACCGCCATCGCTCGCCAGTCCTACCGGACGCCAGTCGTCGCCATCGAGGCGGATGGGGCCCGCGGACAGCAGCAGGCGCCGCTCGGCCTGGCGGCGCACTTCCTCGGGCCGCCCGGCCCAGGCCATCGCCCACTCCAGGGCCGCCAGCACTTCTCCACACCAGAGCAACGGATCGGCGCGCCCTGGGCCCAGCACCGTGGCCACGGCCACCGCACCGGCAGGCACCCGATTGGCGGCATTGAGCCCCACCCCCACGCGGGCCCAGCGGCAGGCTCCCCCCCGCAGCCGCAGCCGGGGCAGCAGGCCCGCCAGCTTCAGCGGTGCGGCGCCAATGCCGGCCGCATCGGCGGGGACCAGCAGCAGATCATTGGGCCACTTGAGTCGCACCGGCAGGCCCCGGGCCTCCAGCCGCAGGCACAGCCCCACCGCCACCGCCAGGCCAGGAGCGGCGGCCAGCTCGGCAGCGGCGGGCCAGGGCAGGGCCGCACTCAGCCAGACCCCTCCACTCGGCGAGCACCAGGGGCGGCCCTGCTGGCCGCGGCCGAAGCGCTGGCGGCCGGCGATCACGGCCCGGGGGGTCCGCAGCGGCCCGGCGCCGGCGAGACGCGGATCAGCGGCCAGCCAGCGGTCGAGCTCCGTCTCGGTGCTGGCGCACACCGGCAGGGCCTGCAGCCGCCAGGCAAGGGGAGACGGCGGGACGTCCGCCAGTGCCCGCCGATGGGCCCCGATCGCGCCGATCAAAACCGCCGCAGCCAGTCGCCGATGCGGGCCGCCCCTGCCTCCAGGTCTGCGGCCGGGTGCACCAGCGCCAGCCGCTGCCAGCCCTCGCCGCCGGGGCCGAAGCCGTTGCCAGGGGTGAGGCAGACGCCACTTCCCTCCAGCAGGGCGGCGCAGAAACGCTCCGAATCCAGACCCCGAGCCCGGGCCACTTCAGGGATCTGCAGCCACAGGTAAAGGGCCATCGACGGCAGCCGCACCGGCCAGCCCTGGGCCTCGAGGGCGGCGGCCATGCGGTCGCGGCGCTCCCGGTAGACCCCGCGCAGCTGCTGGGGCCAGTGGGGGGCCTGCTCCAGGGCGGCGATGGCTCCGGCCTGCAGGGCCAGGGACTGGTTGAAGTCCACCACCCCCTTGAGCTGGCGCAGGCCGGTGATCAGGTCCTCGGCGCCGATGGCGAAGGCCAGCCGGTATCCCCCCAGGCACCAGCTCTTGGAGAAGGAGAAGAACTCGATGCCGCAGCGCCGCCAGGCGGGGTGGCGCAGCAGGGCGGGGGCCTCCCCCTCCAGGGCCAGATCCACGTAGGGGTTGTCGTGGGCGAGCACCACGTCGTGGCGCAGGGCCCGCTCCACTGCCGCATCCAGCCAGGCCTGCTTGCCGGTGGTGGCCGTGGGGTTGTGGGGGAAGCCCAGCACCATCAGCTTGAGGGCCTGCCACTGGCTGGGGGCCAGTCGGTCGAAATCCGGCCGCCAGCCGGCCTCGGCATCGAGGGGCAGCAGCACCGGATCGGCGCTGGCCAGATGCAGACCCCCCATGTGGGAGGGGTAGTAAGGATCGAGCAGCAGGGCCCGATCGCCGGGGTTGAGCACCGCCAGCGGCAGATGGGCCGTGCCCTCCTGGGAGCCCACCAGCAGCAGCACCTCCGTTTCCGGATCCACCGCCACGTCGAACCGGCGCTGCGCCCAGGCCGCCACGGCCTCGCGGAAGGGCAGGGTGGCGGCGTGCAGGCAGTAAGAAGCGCTCTCGGGCCTGTTCAGGCCCGCAGCGATGGCCTCGAGGGCCACGGGCGGGGGCTGCAGGTCGGTGGAGCCGAGGGAGAGATCCAGCAGCGGCGGCAGGGGAGCGCCATCAGGGCCACGGCCAGCGGCGGCACGGGCGCTGTAGGCGGCCTTGCGCTGGTCGTTGCGGGCGAAGACACCGCTGCCGAGCCGCGACAGCCGCTCAGAGATGGGCATCAAGGAACGCCTTGAGCTGGGACTGGGCCATGGCACCTTCGTGGCGGGCCACTTCCAGGCCGGCCCGGAACAGGATCAGGGTGGGCAGACCCTGCACCTTGAGGCTGTCGCGGCTGATGGGGTTGGGATCGGCCTCCAGCTTGCCAACGGTGAGGCTGCCCCCGGGGGCCTCGGCGTAGGCCGTGGCGGCCCAGGTCATCAGGGGGGCCATCAGGCGGCAGGGGCCGCACCAGGCCGCCCAGACGTCCACCAGCACCGGTCCCGGAGCCTCCAGAACCGACGCCTGGAAGTTGGCATCGGTGAGGGCGAGAACGGGGGAGTCGACGTCGGCGGGCACGGCATTCGGGACAGCAGTGGCCCGATTGTATGAATTCAGAGCTTGTCGATGGACTGGCGCAGTTCCTCGAGTTCGGCATTCACCTCGGCCACCTTGACCGGCTCCAGCAGGGGCGCCGGACCGCCCTCCATGGGCAGGGAGATGGGGGTCTTGCCGCCCTCCAGCCGGTTCTTGAGGGCCGCCAGCTCCTCGTCGACGTTGCTGCCCTCCAGCGCGGCGAACTGGCTTTCCAGATCGGCACCGGCCAGCTCCGCGGCGGCCTGGCTGCGGGCCTCCATGTTGAGCACCTTCTCCTCCATCTGGTCGAAGGCGGCCATCGAACTGTTGGTGTTCAGGCTGCCCACGGCGTTCTGGAGCTGCTCCTGGGCCTGGGCCGCCTGGGCGCGGGCCTTGAGCATGTCCTTCTTGGTCTTGGCCCCGGCGATCTTGCTCTCGAGGGCGCTGAGGCTGCGCTTGAGGGTGTCGACCTGGCCGGCCTGGCCATTGATCTGTGCGTTAAGGGCGGCGGCGGTGTCGGTGTAGGTCTTGCGGCGGGAGAGGGACTCACGGGCCAGGTCCTCCTCCCCCTTCTTGAGGGCCAGCTCGGCGCGCTCGTACCAGGTGCGGCTCTGGGCCTCGGCCTGCTCGGCCTGGTTCTGCAGCCGCTTCTGGCTGGCGATGGCGGTGGCCACGGCCTGGCGCAGCTTGACCAGATCGGCCTGCATGTCCGCCACGGACTGATCCAGGATCTTGGCCGGATCCTCCGCCTTGCTCACCAGGTCGTTGAGGTTGGCTCGCAGGAGGCGGCTGAGCCGATCGAAGAAACCCATGGAAGCGGGGCTATTGCAGAAACTGACAGTAGCCAGAACCAGCCGGCCGGACCTCTCCACCGGCCAGCGGATTGCCGCACCCCTAGCGTGGAGCCATGGAGCCCTCCCGTTCCCGCCAGCGCCGCCAAGCCGACAGCGGCGGCTCCCGTCGCTGGATCAGCGAAGCGGTGCAGACGCGGCGGGTGGGCAACATCTCGCTGCTGATGCCGCCCCCCCGACCGCCGGCCAGCGCCCTTTCGAGTTGCCTCGAGAGCCTCCAGCAGGACTGGCGCCGCGACGGCCACCTGGCCGGTCTGTGGCGGGAATGGCCCCGGATCGCCGGCCCCCAGCTGGCCCCCCATTGCCGCCCCCTGCAGCTGCAGGGGGGTCTGCTGACCGTGGGTGCGGCGCCGGGCCCGTGGCTGCAGGCCCTGCAGTACAACCGCCACCAGCTGCTGGGGTCGCTGCGGGCCGCTGGCTTCGTGGTGCGGGATGTGCGGGTGCAGCAGCACCACCCCGGCGCCCCCGGCACCCCGGGCGGCCAGAGCGAGGCGGACGTGTGGGCCGTCCATCCCAGCCGCTGCGACGTGCATGGCCTGGCGGACTGTCCGGCCTGCGGCCGGCCGGCCCCGGCCGGGGAGATGGCCCGCTGGGGCCACTGCAGCTTCTGCCGCCGCGCTGATCTGACCTGACGGCCGCAGCCGGGGCCGGGGCCGTTCAGGGTCCGCCAGCCGCACTCCTCTCGTCGAACAGGGCCCGCCAGGCCTGCTCCTGGACCGCCGCGGCCTCGGTCCCCTCCAGGGGGAACCCGGCCAGAAAGTCCTTGTCGGCGGAGGGCTCGTAGGGCCCCTGCTTGATCTCCATCAGCACCGCATCGGCGCTCAGGGCCACCAGGGTGTGGATCACCCCTTCGGCCAGCTCAATCCCGAACAGGGGCCCGCCGGCACTGATCCGCTCCCGGCCCAGCACCCGACCGCCGCCATCGAGCAGCAGCAGCCCCACCTCCCCCTGCAGCACCAGGAAGCATTCGAACCCCTCGCCGGGCCGCTCGCGCCGGTGGCGGTGGGGCCGCACATAGGTGCCGATCTGCAGAACGTTGAGGAAGCGCTGCACCTGGTCGTTGGGAGCGTGGAAGTTGTGGTTGCGGCGCCGGCGAGGCGAGCCGGCAGCGCCGGCCGCCACGGTGTCGAACAGCGCCTGGTCGATGCGCTGCAGGGGGGAGGGGGCGGCGGACTCCAACGGGGGCACGGGCGGCCATCGGCAACGACCCATAGATTGATCGCCCTGGGGGCAGCGGCAACGCCATGGGTGCAGGTCAGCGGAGAATCCGGCAGGCGGCGGGCCCCTTGGTGGTGGCGCTCGGCACCGGCCTGGCCCTCCCGGCCCTGGCGGCATCGCCCAAAGCGGGCGCCCCGCAGGCGGCCCCGGTGGCCACCTATGGGATGGAGGCCGTCACCAGCTCGGGGATGGGGGCGATGGCCATGGGCGGCGCCGACATCATGCGGATGATGATGGGCGGCCGCCCTGCGATGAAGAGCACCAGCCGCCAGCTGGAGCTGCAGTTGCAGTCATCCGGCAAGGTGGCCAGCCCCACGGCCGAGCACCGCATTCCCCCCGCGATGGCGATGGGCACGGCGCTGCCGTTGCAAAGCGGCAGCGACAACCCTGGGCAGCCCGGCCAGTGGCAGGACAAGGACATCCCCGAAGCGAAGGGGCGGCTGTTGATCTATCGAGGCTGCGCCGAAAGCGCCGGCGCCGGCCAGCCGGAAATCATCACCCTGAAGGGGCTGTCACCGGAACAGCGTCGCCAGGCCATGGAGGGCCTCAGGCGTCTGGCCACCAGCCCCGTCGTTGGCGGCGCGCCTCTCACCAGCGGCCGCTGGCCCTCTGGCAGTGAGCCTCCGGCGGTGCCGCTGCAGGCCTCCCTGGTGGGCAGCCATGTGGTGACGAGCAACTACGCGCCGGAGATCCGTTTCCAGGTGGAAAGCAGCCACGACTTCCTGGCCCCGGTCACCCTGACCACCACCACGGCCGGCGGCGCCCAGCGCCTGGGCTGGCAGACCATCCCCACCGCCCTCGGCTACCAGGCCATGGCCACCGGCATGGGCCGCCAGGAGGGCGACATCGTCATGTGGACCTCCAGCGAGGCGCCCTGGTCCGAAAGCTCGGTGCCTGGCGAACTCAGGGCCCCGGCAGCGGCCCGGCTGGTGCAGCGCGGCGTGCTGCTGGCGCCGGAGCGCACCACCTGCTCGATCAGCGCCCAGGCCATGGCGGCGATGCGGATGGCGATCCTCACCTTCACCGCCTACGGCGACACCCTGCTGCTGAGCAGCGCCAAGGGTGCCCCCGCCTGGCGGCTCAGCCTGGAGCGCCGCTCCACCGCCATGCGTCCAATCGGGGAGGGCCTCGAAGGCCTAGATCCCGGCGCGGGTGAAGGGAAGGAGGAGCCCAAGAAGCAGGGGGGCTTCAACCTGTTCAAGCTGTTCTGATCAGCCCTGGGATGGAGATGCCGATGGGCGTGCCATCCGCCAGCCGGCCTGAGATCGCGAACGCGGCGTCGAACCTGATCGCGAAGGCCTGGGTGGCGGCCTCCCCATCGGCGATCGGCTCGAACCGCAGCGTCTGCCAGGGCAAGGACACCTCCTGGGACACGATCGTGCGGCCGCTCCTGTTGATGACCGTGAGCTCGTTCCGGGTGTGCTCACGGAACGCCACGCCAGCGCCGATGGGCGCCAGGCCAGCCACCACCGCCAGCACCAGAAACGAGCGTCGGCTGAGGCGTGCCACAGCAGCCACCCTGGCCAACCTGCGGCCCCCTGTCCATGGAGTGGCTCCTTAGCCTGAGCCGGTTCGCGGCATCCGATGCGCCGCCCGCAGGAGTCCGCCCCTTGGCCGCCGCGCGCCACATCCTGATGACCGGCGCCAATTCCGGCATCGGTTTCGAGGCGGCCGTGGTCCTCTGCCGGGCCGGCCACCGACTCACCCTGCCCTGCCGGGACCAGGCCAGCGCTGAGGCGGCCGGACGCCGGGTACGGGAGCGTGCCGGCGCCGGCACACCCCCCGCCACCGCGGTCTGCGACCTGGGCGATCTGGAGAGCGTGCGAGCCTGTGCCACCGCCCTGCTCGCCCAGGCGACCCCCATCGACACGCTGGTGCTCAATGCCGGCCTGCAGTACGCCGGTGCCAGCGAGCCGCGGCGCACCGCCCAGGGCCATGAGCTCAGCTTCGGGGTGAACCATCTGGGCCACTTTCTGCTGGCCCACCAGCTGCGGCCCCTGCTGGCGGCGGGCCGATCCCCGCGGCTGGTGGTCACCGCCAGCGAGGTCCACGACCCCACCACCGCGGGTGGAAAGGTGGGCGCCCCCGCGGGCCTTGGAACGCTGGCGGGCCTGCGCCCGGGGCAGGCCACCACGATGGTGAACGGCTCGGCTCCGTTCAATGCCGACAAGGCTTACAAGGACAGCAAGCTCTGCAACGTGCTGTTTGCCCGCGAGTTCGCCCACCGCCTGGAGGCGTGCGGCACGCCCTGGCCGGTGATCGCCTGGAGCCCCGGGCTGGTGATTCCGCCCACCAGCGAAGGCGGCTTCTGGCGCTACAGCCGCCAGTCGAACGAGCTGGGGCAGCGGCTGTTCGCCCTGGCGGCCCGCTCGCTGCTGCGCCTCACCGAAAGCGTCGAGAACGCCGGGGCCCTGCTGGCCGCCCTGGCCGTCGATGACGCCTACGCCGCAAGTGGCTTCACCTACCTCCGCAACCGCGTCACGGCTCCGGGCCGGCACGTGTTCGAGGCCACCGCCACCAGCGCCGAAGGCCAAGACGCCGATCTGGCCCGGCGGCTCTGGGAGGCGAGTGCGGCCCTGGTGGGCGTGGGGGCCGACCAGCCTTGAGCGGCCGGCCCGAGCGGCTGCTGTTCCTCCCCGGCGCCTCGGGCGACACGTCCTTCTGGCGTCCCCTGGAGCAGCGGCTGGCCTGCCGGGCTGAGCGGCTGCACCTGGGCTGGCCCGGCTTCGGCGACACCCCGCCCCGGCCGGGGGTGGACGGATACGAGGACCTGCTGGCCCTGGTGCTGGCGCCACTGGATCGCCCCTGCGCCCTGATCGCCCAGTCGATGGGTGGGGTGCTGGCCCTGCGGGCCGCCCTGGCCCGGCCCCGCTGGGTGACGCACCTGGTGCTCTGCGCCACCTCCGGCGGCCTGCCGATGGCGGAGCTGGGGGCCGCCGACTGGCGGGCCGGCTTCCGCACCAGCCTGTCCCACCGCCCCGACTGGTTCAGCACGGAAACGACGGACCTCTCCGAGCGCCTGGCGGAGGTCGCGGCGCCCACCCTGCTGCTGTGGGGCGATGCCGATCCGTTCAGCCCGATCGCGGTGGGGGAGCGCCTGGCCGAGCGGCTGCCCCGGGCGCGTCTGCAGGTGATCCCTGGCGGCGACCATGATCTCGGCCTGCATCACGCCGGGCCGCTGGCGCCGCTGATCGACGCCCACCTCAGCTGCACCCCTCTCGCCAGCTCCACGCCCCTCACCCCACCATGAGCAAGACCACCTGCACGTACTGGAATCCACTGGTGCCAGAGCAGGCCCACCGCTGGCGCTGGCTGGAGGGGCTGGAGGGCCAGGTGCAGGAGCTGGTGCTCAGTGAGAATCCGGCCACCGGGGAGATCACCCGCCTCACCCGCTTCCTGAGCGGGGCCGACACCGCCGCCTTCGGGGGCAAGGCCCACCCCTTCCCCGAGGAGATCTTCATCGTCAGCGGGCGCCTCTATGACGAGGCCTTTGGGATCTGGCTGGAGACGGGGCACTACGCCAGCCGGCCACCGGGGGAGCTGCATGGCCCGTTCCGCACCGATGGGGCGGGCTGCCTGGTGCTGGATGTGTCCTTTCCCCAGCGGGGCGGAGAAGGATCGTCATGAGCGGGTCCGGGACTGACCCTGGAGCTCTTCCTCCAGCTCAGCGATCCGCTCCAGCAGCGGCCGCTGCTGGGCTTCCAGCTCTGCCGCAGTGAATCGGGGGGTAATGAACTGCGGGCAGTTCCAGTCGAAGGCCTCCACCCGGATACGGAACAGACGCTCCACCTCCCCCGCCGCCTGCGGTCCCAACTGCTCCGCCAGCTGCGGAGCATCAGCGAGCGGCAGCACCTCCGCCTCCCCGTCGATCTTGAGGCGGCGACGGCCTGGGTAATCCATCAGGAACAGCGCCACCCGCGGATCGCGGCGCAGATGGCCGGCAGTGAGCAACTGGCGATTGCCGCCGTAATCGGCGAACCCCAGGGTGCGCTCGTCGAGCACCCGGAGGAAGCCCACCGGCCCGCCCCTGTGCTGCAGGTAAGGGGCACCCGCTTCGGTGAGGCTGGCCAGATAGAAGCTGTCGCGGGCGCTGATGAAGGCGATCTCCCTGGCACTGAGGCGATCGGAGGCAGGGGCCGGGGGCACCCCCTGGCTCTGGCCATAGGCCTGGAGCTGGGCCTCCCCCACGGCGGGGGTGAGATGGCGATGCAGGTAGTGCTGGCTCATGGGTGGAAGCTCCGCTCAGGCCTCCAGGCCTTTCATGGGCCTGTAGCCCGGCAGCGCCTGAATCCGCCCGATCCAGGCGCCAACGTTAGGATAGGGGGCCAGATCGATGCCGCCGTCCGGGGCCAGGGCCACATAGGGGAACACGGCGATGTCGGCGATGGTGGGGCGCTCCAGCTCCAGCCACAGCCGCGGGGTCAGGTGCCGCTCCAGCTGGTCGAGCAGGTAGGCGGCCTTCTCGCTGGCCCGGTCGATCGGGATCGCCTTGACACCGAACAGGTGATGCAACCGGGCGCTTTCCGGCCCCTGGCGCACTTCACCGGCGGCGGTGGAGAGCCAGCGCACCACCCGGGCCTGGCCGAGGGGATCGGCGGGCAGCCACTGGCCATCCCCCAGCCGTGCCGCCAGATAGAAGAGGATCGCCTGGGCGTCAGCGAGGGTGGTGCCGTCTTCCTGGAGCACGGGCACCTGGCCGAAGGGATTGAGCGCCAGGAAGGCCTCCCCCTTGTGCTCGCCGGCCATCAGGTCGACGCGAATCCAGGTGTAGGGGACGCCGAGCAACTCGAGCAGCAGGCGCACCTTGTAGCTGTTGCCGGAGAGTTCGTGGCCATGGAGCTTGATCATCGGGGCGAGGGGATAGGGGGGGCCGGGAACGCTGACAGCCTTAGTAGACAGACCGGTCTGCGCATCCAAAGGTAGCAGACCTTTCTGTCTACTTCGTAGACTGGACGCAATGCAGCGGAATCCATGGCAGCGAGCGGCACCACCACCAGGTCCTCCGCCAAGCGGGACGCGCTGCTGGACACGGCCGAAGGGCTCTTTGCCCGCCACGGCTACCGGGCCGTGGGCATCGACGCAGTCCTGGCCGCAGCCGGGGTGGCCAAGATGACCCTCTACAAGCACTTCCGATCCAAGGAGGAGCTGATCGCCGCCGTGCTGGAGCGCCGCGGCAATGCCATCGCCGCGGGGCTCGCCAAGCGGATCACCGCGGCGCCGGAGGACCCCGGGACGCGGCTGCTGGCAGTGTTCGACTGGCTCGAGCAGGCGGTGCGCTCGCCGGAGTTCCACGGCTGCCTGTTCATCAAGGCCGCCAGCGAGTACCCCGCCGCGGAGGATCTGCCTCGGCAGGCGGCCGAGGCCTTCAAGGAGGGGTGCCGCGATCTGCTGGAAGGGCTCTGCCGCGATCTCGCGGTCGCCGACCCCGAGGGTCTGGCCCGCCAGCTGCAGTTGCTGTTCGAAGGCGCCCTGGTGGTGGCCTTCCTGCAGCGGACTCCCCTGGCCGCCGCCGATGCCCGGCGGGCCGCCGAAGCCCTGCTGGCTTCCGCCCCGCGAACGGGCCAGGCCGGTGGGGGCCACCGCTGACAAGCCGCGGCGGGCGCCCTACAACCGGGGGACCGCCAGGATCGTTGCGCCGATGGCCAGGCACAGCCACCGCAGGCAGGCCCTGCTTGCGGCCTGCCTGCTTCTTCCGCTCGCCCCCAGCTCCGCGGCGCCCCTGCCCCGTCGCCTCGGCGAGTGCCGCCCGACCTTCATCCGGGAGATCCACTACCGGCTGAGCGCCGCCGACGCCAACGGCGTCCAGATCCCCATCGCCGGCTCCGGCTCCGCCGTCAGCTACACCAATGGGGGCTACCAGGTCTCCTACGACACGGTGCCGGCGATCCACAGCAGCCGGGAAGGGGATCGGGTGGAGCTCTGCCTGAGCTTCGTGCCGGATTGCCGTGAGGCTCCCCGCGACGACGTTCGCGGCCGCATCTACCGGGCCCGCAATCTGCGCACAGGCGGCACCTGGACCCTGCCGGACAGCCAGCACAGCTGCGGCGGCGCCTGAAGCGGCCGCGACTGAGCCTGCTGGCCCCACCCCTGCCTTTCGTCAGTTGCGGCGGCCGCCCCCAAGGCAGGAGGGTGGCCGCGACCGCAGGACAGCCCGCCGATGCTCCCCTGGTTTCTGGCCGCCCTCACCCTGGGGGTGGCGGTGCTGACGGCCTTTCCCCTGGGCCGCCACCTCTGGCAGGTCTTCGACGACCGCCCCCAGCCCGCCTGGGACCCCTGGCTACTGCCGCTGGAAACGGGGCTGCTGCGCTGGATCGGTGACCGGGGCCAGCCGGCGGCCACGGCCTGGGCCTACCTGCAGCCGTTCCTGGTCGCCAACGCCTGCTTCGGCGGCCTGACCTTCCTGCTGCTGGCCTTCCAGCCCGCCTGGCTCAACCCCCTCGGCTGGCCCGGCCTGCGCTGGGATCTGGCCCTGCACACCACCCTCTCCTTCCTCACCAACACCGACCAGCAACACCTCGTCCCCGAGCAGAGCCTGGGCAGCTTCGCCCAGCTGGGGGTGATCCAGTTCCTGATGTTCGTCTCGGCGGCCAGCGGCCTGGCGGTGGGCTTCGCGGTGATCCGGGGCCTGTGCGGCCTGCCGCTGGGCAACTTCCATCGCCAGCTGGTCCGCTCCCTCACCCGGGTCCTGATCCCCGGCAGCCTGCTGCTCGCCGTGCTGCTGCTGTTCTGCGGCGTGCCGATGACCCTGGCCGAGCCCCTGCGGGTCACCACCCTGGAGGGGGGCAGCCAGCTGCTGATCCGTGGCCCGGTGGCGCTGTTTGAGGCGATCAAGCAACTGGGCGAGAACGGTGGCGGCTTCTACGGGGCCAACTCCGCCCACCCCTTCGAGAACCCCAACGGACTGACCAACCTGGTGAGCACCTGGGCGATGGTGGCTATCCCGGCCGCCAGCATCGACGCCTTCGGGCGCTTTCTCGGTAACCGGCGCCAGAGCACCCTGTTGCTGCTGCTGGTCACGGCGCTGATCGCCGTGGGAGCCGCCGTGGCGATGGCGGCCGAGCAGGGGGGCAACCCGGCCCTGGCGGCCTGGATCAGCGGGCCGAACCTGGAGGGCAAGGAGCTGCGCTTCGGTGCCGGGCTGACGGGGTTCTGGGCCGTCCTGTCCACCGGTTCGATGACGGGTGCCGTGAACGGCGCCATGGATTCGCTGCTGCCGCTCTCCAACCTGGTGGCCCTGTTCAACCTGTTCCTGCAGGTGCTGTTCGGGGGCCAGGGAACCGGCATCGCCTACCTGCTGGTGTTCATGGTGCTGGCGGTGTTCCTCACCGGACTGATGGTGGGCCGGACCCCGGAGTTCCTCGGCCGCAAGGTGGAGAAGGCGGAGGTGGTGTGGAGCAGCCTGATCCTGCTGATCCATCCGGTGTTCGTGCTGCTGCCCGCGGCTCTCACCATGGCCGGGGCCACGGAGCTGGCGGGGATCAGCAACCCCGGGCCCCACGGCATCAGCCAGGTGGTGTACGAGTACGCCTCGGCGGCGGCCAACAACGGCAGCGGCATGGAGGGCCTGGGGGACGGCAGCGTCTGGTGGAACCTCAGCACCAGCCTCAGCCTGCTGGGCGGCCGCTACCTGCCGATCGCCGCCCTGGTGCTGCTCGCCGACGGCTACGCCCGCAAGCCGGCCCTGCCGCCGGGTCCGGGCACCCTCGCCACCGACACCGGCCTGTTCACGGGGGTGCTGGCGGTGGTGCTGCTGATCCTGGGCGCCCTCACCTTCTTCCCCGTGCTCGCCCTCGGCCCGATCGCCGACGCCATGGTCCTCGCGGGCTGATCGCCGCACCAGCCCTCCCGCCACCCTCACCGCCCCGACACCCCCGATGACCTCCCTGCCGGCCCGCACGCTCTTTCCCCGCATGCCGCGGGGCCGCCGCGACCAGCGGCGCTACACGCCCCGGCCCCGCCAAAAGGGGCTGGTGCGCCGCGCCGCCCTGCAGGCGTTCGTGAAGCTCGATCCCCGCATCGCCCTGCGCAATCCGGTGATGTTCGTGGTCTGGTGCGGCACGGTCGTCTGTCTGCTGGCCACCGTGAGGCCGGATCTGTTCGGCGACGGGGCCGAAGACAGCGGCCGTCTCTTCAACGGCCTGGTGAGCCTCACCCTGTTGGCCACCCTGCTGTTCGCCAACTTCGCCGAGGCCCTGGCGGAAGGGCGCGGCAAGGCCCAGGCCGATGCCCTGCGCCGCACCCAGGCCCGCACCCAGGCCCGTCTGATCGATCCGGCCGGCGGTGAAAGGCTGGTGGATTCCTCCACCCTGCGCAAGGGCGACGTGGTGCTGGTGAGCGCCGGCGACACGATCCCGGCCGATGGCGAGGTGATCGAGGGGGTGGCCTCGGTGGATGAATCGGCGATCACCGGCGAATCGGCACCGGTGCTCAAGGAGGCCGGCTCCGACGTGGCCAGCTCGGTGACGGGCGGCACCCGGATCCTCTCCGACCAGCTCACCATCCGCATCAGCGCCGATCCGGGCAAGGGCTTCATCGACCGCATGATCGCCCTGGTGGAGGGGGCCGAACGCACCAAGACCCCCAACGAGATCGCCCTGACGGTGCTGCTGGCGGTGCTGACCCAGGTGTTCCTGATCGCCGTGGCCACCCTGCCGCCCCTGGCCTCCTACCTCAAGGAGCCCACCCCGGTGGTCACCCTGGTGGCGCTGCTGGTGGCCCTGATCCCCACCACCATCGGCGGCCTGCTCTCGGCCATCGGCATCGCCGGCATGGACCGGGTGGCCCAGTTCAACGTGATCGCCACCTCGGGCCGGGCCGTGGAAGCCTGCGGCGACATCAACACCCTGGTGCTCGACAAGACCGGCACGATCACCCTCGGCAACCGGCTGGCGGAGGAGTTCCTGCCGGTGGGGGGCCACCGGGAGGCGGAGCTGGCGGAGGTGGCCCTGGCGGCCAGCTGCTTCGACCAGACCCCCGAAGGGCGCTCGATCGTGCGGCTGGCGGAGCAGCGCGGCGCCGTCCTGCCCTTCGCGGCGGAGCGGGCCACGGGCCTCGATTTCTCCGCCCGCACCCGCATGAGCGGCAGCGACGACCCCGCCGGGATCGAGTTCCGCAAAGGGGCCGTGGACGCCATCAAGGGGTTCGTGCGTTCCCGCGGCGGCACGGTGCCGGACGACCTCGACGGCGCCTACGAGCAGGTGTCCCGGCTCGGCGGCACCCCCCTGGCGGTGTGCAGCGGCCAGGAGATCTTCGGTGTCATCTACCTCAAGGACATCATCAAACCGGGCATCCGCGAACGGTTCGACCAGCTGCGACGCATGGGGATCCGCACCGTGATGCTCACCGGCGACAACCCGATCACCGCCGGTGTGATCGCCCGGGAGGCCGGTGTCGACGACTTCATCGCCGAGGCCACCCCCGAGGACAAGATCGCCGTGATCGACCGGGAGCAGAAGCTCGGCAAGCTCGTGGCCATGACCGGCGACGGCTCCAACGATGCGCCGGCCCTGGCCCAGGCCAACGTGGGCGTGGCGATGAACTCCGGCACCCAGGCCGCCAAGGAGGCGGCGAACATGGTGGATCTCGACAGCGATCCCACCAAACTCATCGACATCGTGACGATCGGCAAGCAGCTGCTGATCACCCGCGGCGCCCTGACCACCTTCTCCCTGGCCAATGACGTGGCCAAGTACTTCGCGATCCTGCCGGCCCTGTTCGCCGGGGTGGGGCTCGGCCCGCTCAATCTGATGGGCCTGGCCAGTCCCCAGTCGGCGATCCTCTCGGCGATGGTGTTCAACGCCCTGATCATCCCGGCCCTGGTGCCCCTGGCCCTGAAGGGGGTGGAGTTCCGGCCGCTCAGCGCCGACCAGCTGCTGCGGCGCAACCTGCTGCTCTACGGCCTGGGGGGCGTGATCACCCCCTTCGTCGGCATCAAGGCGATCGACCTGGTGATCGGCGCCCTGGGCCTCCTCTGAGCCGCGGCTCTCCCCGCGCCGTCCTCTGCGTCCCACCCTCCACACCGTCTCCGTTCCCATGGACCTGCTCAAACGACCGCTGTTCTGGCTTCCCCTGCTGCTCGCCGCCGGCACGGTGCTGCTCGCCCCCCTGCAGCGGGGCCGGCTGGACAGCCTCCAGAGCCATGCCCTGGCGCTGCTGATCAGCGTCACCCTGGCCCTCTCGGCCTACCTGTTCACCGCCATGGTCCGCCCGGAGAAATTCTGATGAACGCCCTTTCCCGCCTTGGCCAGGGGCTGCGCCTCACCCTGGTGCTCTGGCTGCTCACCGTCGTGGTGATCACGCTGCCGATGCTGGGCCTGGCCCGCCTTGTCGCCCCCCAGCAGGCCGAGGGCAGCCTGGTGCGTGCCGGCGGCAGGGTGGTGGGGTCGTCCCTGGTCGGGCAGGCCTTCACCGCTGACCGCTACCTGCAGGGCCGGCCGAGCTCCGTGGCCTACGGCAGCGGCGATCCGCCCAGCTCCGGCCCCAGCAACCTGGCCCCGGGCAACCCTGATCTGGCCCAGCGGGTCGCGGCGGACGCCGCCACCTGGGCCTCCCGCGGTGTGGCCAGGCCCGCGGCCGATCTGCTCACCAGCTCCGGTTCGGGCCTCGACCCCGACATCAGCCTCGAGGCCGCCCGGCAACAGCTGCCGCGGATCGCCGTCGCCCGCCGGCTGCCGCCCGAGCGGCTGGAAGCCCTGCTGCAACGGCAGACCCACCGGCCTCTGCTGGGCCTGGCGAGGCCACCGCTGGTGAACGTGCTGGCCTTCAATCTCGCCCTCGACCAGCTGGCGCCTTGATCCGCTCCAGCCGTGGCCGCGGCCGCCACAAGGTGTTCATCGGCATGGCCCCCGGTGTGGGCAAGACCTGCCGCATGCTCCAGGAGGGGCGGGAGCTGCTCAAGGAGGGCGTCGACGTGGTGATCGGCCTGCTGGAAACCCACGGCCGGCAGGAAACCATCCGCCAGGCCGAGGGCCTCGAGCAGGTGCCGCGGAAACAACTGCTGTATCAGGACGTGGCCCTGGAGGAGCTGGATGTGGCCGCCGTGCTGCAGCGCCGGCCCCAGCTGGTGCTGGTGGACGAGCTGGCCCACACCAACATCCCCGGCAGCGAACGCCAGAAGCGCTGGCAGGACGTGGAGGCCCTGCTGCTCTCAGGTCTGGACGTGTACTCGACCCTGAACATCCAGCACCTGGAGAGCCTCAACGATCTGGTGGCCGGGCTCACCGGGGTGGTGGTGCGCGAGCGGATTCCCAACCGGGTGCTGGAGCAGGCCGATGAGGTGGTGCTGGTGGATGTGACCCCTGAGACCCTTCAGGAGCGCCTCAAGGAGGGCAAGGTCTATGCGCCGGAGAAGGTCGACCAGGCCCTGGCCAACTTCTTCCAGCGCCGCCACCTGGTGGCCCTGCGGGAGCTGTCGCTGCGCGAGGTGGCCGACCGGGTGGAGGAGGAGGAGCCCACGGCGGCGGGACTGCGGGAGCGGGTGATGGTGTGCCTGTCCACCTACCCGAGTGCGCTGCGGTTGCTGCGCCGCGCCGCCCGCCTGGCCAGCACCATGGATGCGCCGCTGCTGGCCCTCACGATCCAGGATCCCGGCCGGTTCCTCAGCAAGGCGGACAGCCTGATGCTCGAGGAATGCACCACCCTTTGCCAGGACGTGGGCGGCACGTTCATGCGCATCGAAAGCGCCGACGTTCTCGGCACCATCGCCCGGGTGGCCCGTGAGCGGCGCATCACCCAGATCGTGCTGGGTCAGAGCCTGCGCTCCCGCTGGCAGGCGCTGCTGCGCCGGCCCATCTCGGAACGGCTGCAGCAACAACTGCGGGGCCTGAACATCGATCTGCATCTGATCTCCGACAGTTCCCCTCCGGGCCGCCCCGAGGTGCCATGAGACCGCCAGCCCCAGCGGAGGACCAGAGCCCATTCACCAGGGTGGTCCGATCCCCGGGGGGCCTCTGGGCACTCACCGGCCTGATCCTGCTGCTGGAGCTGGCCTCCCCCCCCCGGGTCGTGTTCGGCTACCTCTACGTGATTCCCCTGGTGGTCGGGGCGCCCTACCGCAACCGGCCCCAGGCCCTTGCCTTTCTGTCGCTCTGCTGCGCGCTCACGCTCCTGAATCTGTTTGTGCCCGTGCCGGATCCCAATTGGAGGGCCGTGCTGATCGACCGTCTGCTGGTGTGTCTGGCCCTGACCGTGACCACCTTCCTCTGCCTGAACAACCGCCATCTGCTGCGTCAGCAGGTGGACCTGGAGGTCCGGCTGGCCCAGGCCGATCTGCGCCGGGATGTGATCGCCACCCTCGCCCACGACCTCAAGACCCCCGTGCTGGGCACGATCGCCACCGCCCGGATGCTGGCGCTGGAGGCCGATGCGACGGCGGGAAGCCTGCTGGAGCGGGGCATGGCGGCCATCCTGGCCAGCCAGGAGCGGAGCCTGCGGCTGATCGAGGACCTGCTGCGCCTGTTCCGCGCCGATCAGGAGGGACTGCGGCTGCAGCGCGAGACGTGCGATCTGGGCCGCCTCGCCAACGAGGCGATCGCGGCGGTGGGGGCGATTGCCCGTGAGCGGTCGGTGACGCTGATCCAGAGGCAACCCACCGGATCGCAGCCCCTCTCCTTGCCGGGGGATGCCAGCGGGCTGCGCCGGCTGCTGGAGAACCTGCTGCTCAACGCCATCAACCACAGCCTGCGGGGCGAGCGGGTCTGGATCGACCTGCAGCGGCTGCCGTCCCAGGTGGTGGTGACCGTGAGCGACCGGGGCCGGGGCTTCCCCGAAGCGAGCCTGCCCCACCTGTTCGAGCGCTTCTACCAGAGCGATCCAGCACAGCGGGGCAGCGGGCTCGGCCTCTACCTGTCCCGCCAGATCGCCGAAGCCCACGGGGGCAGCATCCAGGCCCGCAACCTGCCCTCGGGGGGGGCCAGCCTGGAGGTGGTGTTGCCGCTGCCTGAGCACGGACCCTGATGCGCGTGCTGCTGATCGAGGATGACGAGGCCTTCCGGGTGGGCATCGAAGCCTTCCTGCTGCGCCTCCCGGCCATCAGCTCCGTCCGGGCGGTGGGCGACGGCGAGCAGGGGCTGGAGGCCCTTGCCGCCGCCGGCGCCGATGTGGTGATCCTCGACATCGGCCTGCCAGGTCTGGGGGGCCTGGAGACCTGCCGGCGGATCAGCGACGACCACGACCTGCCGGTGCTGATCCTCACCAGCCAGGAGGACGGCGGCTGGGTTCAGCGGCTCTGGGAGGCCGGCGCCAGCGGCTACCTGCACAAGGCCGAGGCCCTGACGCGACTGGAGACGGCCCTGGCCAGCCTGGAGCAGGGGGCCAGCTGGTGGGACCGCTCCGCCACCCAGGCCCTGCGCACGCGCGTGACGCCGGCGGACAGCACGTCCGCTGAGGCGTCCCTGGTCCTGCTGACCCCACGGGAGCGGGAGGTGCTGGCGGCCATGGCCGGTGGTCTCAGCAACCGCCAGATCGCCACCAGCCTCGGCCTGGGCACCGGCACGGTGAGGGTTTATCTGCACACCATCTTTCAGAAGCTGGAGGTGAGCAACCGCACCCAGGCGGTGCTCAAGTTTCTTCACCCGGGCTGATCAACAGACCGCCGCCCCCTTGCAACTGTTCGCACCCGGTGGGGTGCCCGCCGGCAAGCCTCTGCCTAGTCTCCCGGCAACGCTTCCCTCCCCGCGATGGCCGTATCTCTGATGCAGGATCCCTCCGGTGGTTCCTCCCTGAAGGTGGTCGAGGCGGTGAAGGAGGGGTGGCAGGCCTTCGCCCGGTCCCCCTGGGTGTTCATCGGTTTCACCCTGCTGGCGGGGGTTCTGAGCAGCCTCTGCTCCCTGATCCAGGGCCAGGTGGACCCCGAAGCCGCTGAGGCCATCACCACGCTTCAGATGGTCAGGCTCGTTCTGGGCTCGATCCTCAGCGTGCTGGTGAGCCTGTGGAGCACCACCGGTCTGGTCCGGGGCGCCTGGAGCGCCCTGGCGGGGGGGAAGCCAAGCCTTGGCACCTTCCTCCGCTGGGATGGCCAGGCCAGCTGGCGGCTGTTCCGCAACGGACTGGTGCTGGGGATCCTGTTCGGCGCGATCCTGGTGGTGGCGGCCCTGGTGGGGGTGGCCGCCGCCAAGCTCAACCAGGTCCTTGCCGTGCTGCCCTTTCTGGTGGCGTTCGCCGTGTTGATCTACCTGGCGGTGAACCAGAAGTTCATGGCCCAGATCGCCCTGCTGCAGGGGCTCGGACCGATCGAATCGATCAACCGGGGGCGCACTCTGCTCGATCCCCAGTGGGGCTCGGTGCTGTTGCTGGCCCTGGTGGAATTCGCCATCGCCCTGCTGGGCCTGCTGGCCTGCTTCGTGGGGCTGCTGGTGGCGGTGCCGGTGATCCTCTGCACCAGCACGGCCGCCTACCGCCAGGTGTTCGGCAGCGAGGACCTGACCGGGCTGCTGGCGGAGCCAGGGCTCTGAGACAGAGGGCTGATCCCCACGGCAAGGCGGCTCGAAAGGGCCTCGTTCCTGCCATTCCCCGATCTTGATCACTAGCTTTCCTCGGTCGGTTCCCACCCCGGCCCGCCAAGGCCATCTCCATGCTCCTTCCCCTTGACGCCGCCGATGACGAGGAGTCCGTTCAGGATCCATCCCTCTCGGGACCGGAGGAGCAGATCCTGACCTCGTGGGTCGGCAACGCGGCGGCCTGGACCCGCGCCGTCCGCCGCGGCGAGATCTTCAGCCGTGAAAGGGTCACCAACAAGGCGATCCTTGAGGCGATCGCCCGCTGGGCCCCCCGCACCCTGCTGGATCTGGGCTGCGGCGAAGGTTGGCTGGTCCATCACTGCGCCATGAACGGCATCGAGGTGCTCGGCGTCGACGCGGTGGCCGAACTCACCGCCATTGCCGCCGACGGTGCCCCACCCGGAGCCCGCTTCCAGACGCTCACCTACCAGGAGATCGCCGCCGGCTGCCTGATGGAGCACTTCGATGGAGTGGTGGCCAATTTCTCCCTGCTCGGGGATCGCTCCCTCGAGGAGCTTTTCTCGGTGCTGCCACGGCTGCTCGCCCCCGGGGGCAGCGTGCTGGTGCAGACCCTCCATCCCGTTCTGGCCTGCGCTGATCAGCCCTACCGGGACGGATGGCGACAGGGCTCCTGGGCCGGCTTCTCCCCAGCCTTCCGCGATCCGGCCCCCTGGTACTTCCGCACCATGGCCTCGTGGCTGGGTCTGTTCCAACGCCATGGCCTGAGCGTCCAGGAGCTGCTCGAGCCCATGGATCCGGCCAGTGGCCAGCCCGCCTCGGTGATCTTCCGCGCCACCGCCTTGAACGCCGCCTGAAGGCCCTGCCGCCGGCTCAGCGCAGGCAGGCCATCGGATGGCGGGGTGCCACCCCAAGAGCCTTGGCCACGCCGGGGTGACACACCGCCCCATCGACGGTGTTCAGGCCCGAGAGCAGTTCGGGCCGGTCGGTGACCGCCTCCAGCAGGCCTCGTCCCGCCATCACCAGGATGTAGGGGAGCGTGACGCTCACCAGCGCTTCGGTGGAGGTGAAGGGCACGGCGCCGGGCATGTTGCCCACGGCGTAGTGCTGCACCCCATGGATCGTGACCACCGGATCGGTGTGGGTGGTCTCGCGGCTGGTGGCGATGCAGCCCCCTTGGTCGATGGCCACATCGACGATCACCGACCCGGGCCGCATGCGCTGCACCAGCGCCTCCTCCACCAGGGTGGGGGCCCGGCCGCCCGGCAGGAGAACGGCGCCGATCAGCAGGTCGGCCCCCGGCACCAGTCGCTCGATCAGGCTGCGGCTGCTCACCAGGCCCGTCATCCGGCCGCGCCGGGCGGCTTCCAGCCCCCGCAGGCGGTGCGGCGAGCGATCCAGCAGGAACACCTCCGCATCCATCGCCGCGGCGATGCGGGCCGCGTTCCAGCCCACCGTGCCGGCCCCCAGCACCACCACCCGCGCCGGCCGCACACCGGTGCAGCCACCGATCAACACACCACGCCCCCCGTGGGGCTTCTCCAGCAGGTGGGCCCCCACCTGGGCCGCCAGCCGTCCGGCCACCTCACTCATCGGCGCCAGCAGCGGCAGGCTGCCGTCCTCGAGCTGCACCGTCTCATAGGCCACCGCCGTGGTTCCCGCCTCCAGCAGGGCCCGGCCCACCTCGGGGTAGGCCGCCAGGTGGAGGTAGGTGAACAGCACCAGATCGCTGCGCAGGAAGGCGAATTCCTGGGGCTGGGGCTCCTTCACCTTCACCACCAGATGGGCGGCCCAGGCCTCCTCACAGCTGACCAGGCGGGCACCCGAGGCGCGGTAGTCGTCGTCGCTGATGCCGGCCCCTAGCCCTGCCCCCTCCTGGACCCGCACCTCCATGCCCTGGGACACCAGCTCATGGACGCCGTCGGGGGTGAGGGCCACCCGCTGCTCGTCACGCTTGATTTCCGTGGGCACTCCGATGCTCGCCATCGGGGAGGCCAGGGGTGCCGGGCCGGGAGCTGGCATGGGCCGAGAAGATTTGCCGCCCGAAGGCGATCGTGGCCAAACCCTAGGCCGAGGCGATGGGCATCCGCCAGCCACTGCCGAAGGCCCGGTCGCTCACCTTGAGCACCGGTGCCGCCTGGCGCCGCTTGAACTCGGCCCGCCGTAGCAGGCCGGCCACCCTGGCCACCAGCTCCCGGTCCGCCCCCTGGGCCACCAGCTCCTCCGGCGTGCGCATCTCCTCGATGCAGGCCTTCAGCAGGGGATCCAGCACCGCGTAGTCGGGCAGGGAATCGCTGTCGCGCTGGTCGGGGCGCAGCTCGGCGCTGGGGGGCTTGGTGCGGATCGCCGCGCCGATCAGCTCCCCGTCAGGCGGCAGGCCGAGGGCCGCTCGGCAAGGGCTGGAGGCCGCCCCATCCAGCCAGTCACAGAGGCCGGAGATGGTGGTCTTGTAGAGGTCGCCGATCACCGCCAGGCCACCGTTCATGTCGCCGTAGAGGGTGCAATAGCCCACCGCAAGCTCTGATTTGTTGCCCGTGGAGAGCAGCAGTCCGCCCTTCTCATTGGCCACCGCCATCAGCAGCGTGCCCCGGATCCGCGATTGCAGGTTCTCCTCGGTGACCCCCCGCGGCGGCGCCCCCAGCTCGGGGGTGAGGCCGGCGGCGAAGGCCTCCATCAGGGGCGCGATCGGCAGGGTGGCGGTGCGCAGGCCGAGCCGGCGGGCCAGGGCGTCGGCATCGTCGAGGGAGCCGGCCGAGCTGAACGGGGAGGGCATCCGCAGCCCCTCCACCCGCTCAGGACCGAGGGCCGCGGCGGCGATCACCGCCACCAGGGCCGAATCGATGCCGCCGCTCAGCCCCAGCAAAGCCCGCTGGAAGCCGCACTTGGCGGCGTAGTCGCGCACCCCCAGCACCAGCACCCGCAGCAGTTGCTCCCAGGGGTCCGGCGGCGTCGCGGCGGGCGCCTTGGCCGGGGTGGTGGCGTCCCAGATGGCCAGGTCCTCGGCGGCGCAGGCCAACCGCAGCAAGGGCCGCCCCGATCCATCCACCACGAAGCTGGCGCCGTCGAAGACCAGCTCATCGTTGCCGCCCACCTGGTTGAGGTAGGCCACCGGCGCCCCGAGTCGGGCCGCCGCCCGGGCCGCCAGGGCCTGGCGCACCTCCCCCTTGCCGCGGCCGAAGGGGGAGGCCGAGAGGTTGAGCAGCAGGTCGATCCGGCCCGGCACCAGGTCGGCGATCGGGTCCACCGCATCCGGCCAGCGGCTGCGCAGGTTCTCCTCCACCCACAGGTCCTCGCAGATGGTCAGGCCCAGCCGCCAGGGACGGCCACCGGCCTCCAGCTCCAGCACCGCCGCGGCGTCGCCCGGCAGGAAGTAGCGGCGCTCATCGAAGACGTCGTAGGTGGGCAGCAGGCGCTTTCGGCAGACATGGCGCCAGCCGCCCCGCTGCACCAGGGCCAGGGCGTTGTACAAGCCCGGCTGGCGCCGGCCAGCGGCCGGCTCGGCCACCCCCACCAGGAGCGCCAGACCGCCTGGGCAAGCTGCCGCCATGGAGGCGAGCACCCGCTCCTGGCGCTGGATCAGGGCAGGGCGCAGCAGCAGGTCCCGGGGCGGATAGCCCCACAGCGACAGCTCGGGGGTGAGCACCAGGTCGGCCCCGCCGGAGCGGGCCCGCTCGGCGGCCGCCAGGATCCTCTGGCCGTTGCCCTCCAGGTCGCCCACCAGGGGATTGAGCTGGGCCAGGGCGAGGCGCATCAGGGCTCGGAGAGGCCGTAGAGATTGTGCTGCAGCAGCACGGGCCAGAGTTCGGACGGTACCTGGGCCGGGTCGGGCCGCTCCCGGATCCGGGAGCTGGCGCTGGGCGGAATCGCCAGGGGCAGCAGGTCGAGCGTCGCCCCCAGAGCCTGCAGCCGTTCCAGATCCGCCGCCTGCAGCGGCCAGCCCTCCCGGCGGGCGATGCCGAGCCGGCAGCTCCGCAGCAGCGCCTCGGCCTGCTTCCAGCGGGGAATCTGGCCGGCCAGATCGCTGCCCACCACGAACACCAGCTCCCGCTGGGGCCAGCGGGCCCGGGCCCGCTCCAGGGTCTCCACCGCCCAGGGGCTGCTGAGCTCAGGCTCGAGACTGAGGTTGGGATCGTCGATGGCGCCCACCAGGGCGGCCAGCAGGGCGGTGCGCACCTCCAGGGGGGCGCCGTGCTGCTTGAGGGGGTTGTCGCTGGCCCAGGTGACCACCGCAGGGAACAGGCCCAGCAACCCCTCCAGCAGGGCCCTGTGGCCACGGGTGGGGGGATCGGCGCTGGTGCCGAACAGGGCGAGACGGCTCACGGGTGGAGACCGCCGCCGGCGGTCCGCTCCCCCCCCTGCTGCTGCCACTCGCCCAGCCAGCGGCGGGTTTCCGGATCCTGCCGCACCAGCCTCTGCAGCAGGGCCCCCGGCTGGCCGGCGGCGGTGGTGCTGCGCAGCAGCTCGGCGGCCGCCAGCCGACCGGTGCGCCGGGTGGTGTGGACCGCCAGCGCCGCCTGGGCCAGGGCCACCGGGGCCGCCGGTGCCAGGCTCAGCCCGCCGCTGAGGGGCGCCGCCAGTAGCAGCAGCTGGCGCAGGCCGCCCAGCAGCAGCTGCAGGCCCAGCTGGGCGCCCCCCAGCAGGGCGTTGTGGCCACTCAGGCGGGTGAGCAGGGCGCGGGCACCGCTGCGGGTCATGGGCAGGCCGTAGAGCTGGCAGAGCTGGACCACCAGGGCGCTGTCGCAGGCCAGGCCGCCGGCCAGATCGAGCAGCAGCAAGGGGTTGGCCGCCACCCCCGTGGCCTTGAGGGCCGCGAAGCGGCCGATCAGGCCCTGGGCCTGGCGGCGACCGTGGCGCAGCCGGCAGCGGTGCAGGGACTGGCTGAAGCGGTCAGCGGCCCGCAGGGCATTGAGGGCCAGCAGCAGCTCCCCGTGGCGCTCCAGCAGGCCGGTGAGCTCCCGGCGCAGCGGCTCCACGCGAGGAGGCGCCGGCTCGCTGCGCACCCGGCCGTCGGCCCGCAGCCGGGCCGCTCGCGGGGCGGCCGCCACGGCCAGGGGGCGAAGGTTGCGGGCCCCCGCCGGCAGGCGCCGGACGATGCTGGCCAGCAGGGCGTCGCGTTCGGCCTCTGGCCAGCAGTCGCTGCGGTTGAGCACCAGCAGCAGGGGCTTGCCGGAGGCCAGCAGGTCGTCGAGGGCCTCGGCGTCCATCACGGTGAGGTCGCTGTCGATCACCAGCAGCACCAGGTCGGCGCCCACCGCCACCCGGGCCGCCAGGCGGGAGCGGGCGGCGGCGGCGATCTCGTCGATGCCGGGGGTGTCCACCAGGTCGACCCCCTCCAGACCGGCCAGGGGCTGGCCCCAGGCCTGCTGCTGCTGGCGGCGGGTACAACCGTGGGCCACGTCGGTGGCGAAGTGCTCCTCCCCGAGCAGGGCATTGAGCAGGCTCGACTTGCCCACCCCCACCCGACCGAACACGGCCACCCGCGGCCGACGGCGCCGCAGACGTTCCAGCTGACGGTCGAGGCTGGCCAGTTCCGGCGCCAGGGCGGCCTGCTCCCGGCCGCTGAGCACCAGCCCCGACCGCCAGCGGGCCAGCAGCTGGCGGCAGCGCTCGGCGGCGGGGGGGGCGTCGAAGGCCGGTGCCGGTGCCGCCGGCGTCACGGCGAGCTCTCCGCGGCGGGGGCGGGGCGGCGCCACCAGCCCGCCAGCACGGCCAGCACCGCCTCGGGCCCGATCACCCCCACGAAACCGCCGAACTCGTCCACCACCACCCGCACCCGGGAGCCGTTGCGGCGGAAGCTGGTGAGCAGCCGGTCGGCCCGGATCATCTCCGGCACGAACTCCACCGGCTCACAGAGATCGGCGGCCTGGCTCCCCCCCCGGCCCTCCACCAGGGCCGCGAGCAGCTGCTCCCGGCTGGCCACCCCCAGCACCTCGTCCACCTCCTCCCCCAGCACCACCCACCAGGCGGTGGTGTGGCGCAGCAGTGTGGAGCGCTGCTCGTCGAGGCTCTGACGGCCCGCCAGGGTGGGGGCCGACACCCGCGGCAGCATCAGGTCGCGGGCGGTGAGGTCGTTGAGCTGGAACACCTTGGCGATCATGGCGGCCTCGTCGGCCTCGATCTGGCCCTTCTGGGAACCCAGCCGCGCCAGCAGCCGGATCTCCTCCTCGTCGGTGCTGATCTCGTTCTCGGCCGTGATCGCCGGCAGGATCCGCTCCAGCAGCAGAACCAGGGGCAGCATCAAGGTAGTGAACACCCCCAGGGCAGGGGCACTGGTGAGGGCCACCGGCAGGGCCAGCTTGCTGCCGATCGCCTTGGGCAGGATCTCCCCCAGCAGGATCACCAGCACGGTGAGGGCCACCGAGAAGAGGGGCAGGGCCGGACCGCTGACGCCGTAGCGGGCAAAGACGACGCTCGCGAAGCCGCCCACCATCAGGCTGCCGAAGATGTTGAAGACGTTGTTGGCGATCACCAGCACCGCCAGGGTGCGGCCGAGGCGCTGGCGCAGGGCCTCCAGCCGCCGGGCTCCCGCCACCGGCCGGGGGCGGCTGGCCAGTTCATGCACCTTGACCGGATTGACGGTGAGCAGGGCCGCCTCCACCCCCGAACACAGGAAGGACCCCATCAGCATCCCGACCACCGCCAGCACCAGGAGCAGGAGATCGTTCATCCGCGGGTGATGGAAACAGGGGAGGGCGGCACGCGCAGGTTCGGGGGGATCACGTGTATTTAATCGGCTGTGCCATCTTCTCGCTGTACATCGCTTCACCTCGATGCCGCCGACCCCCCCGATCGACGCTGCCCTGCTGGCCCTCCGTCGCCAGCGGTTCCTGCATCAGCTGGGCGGCGTGGCTGCGGTGATCCCGGGGGCGGCGCTCATGACCCACCACGCCGACGTGGAGCATGCCTTCCGCCAGAACAGCGACTTCTGGTACCTCACCGGCTTCGATGAGCCCGGTGCCGTGGCCCTGCTCCTGCCCCACCGTCCCGACAACCCCTTCGTGCTGTTCGTGGAGGCGAAGGATCCCGGTGCCGAGGTGTGGAACGGCTTCCGCTGGGGTTGCGAGGGGGCCGTCACCAGCTTTGGCGCCGACCTGGCCCACCCCCGCAGTGAACTGGCCGAACGGCTGCCGGACTACCTCGACGGCGCTGAGGGGATCGCCTTCCGGGTAGGCCGCCATCCCCAGGTGGAGCCCCTGGTGCTCGCCGCCTGGGGGCGCCAGCTTGATCGGGCCCCGCGCAGTGGCAAGGCCGCCCTGGGGCTGGTGGCCCCCTGCCCGCTGCTGCACGAGCTGCGGCTGCGCAAGGAACCCGAGGAGCTGGCCCGGTTGCGGGAGGCCGCCCGCATCTCCGCCGAGGCCCACGAACTGGCCCGGCAAGTGGTGCGGCCCGGACTCAGTGAACGGCAGGTGCAGGCGGTGATCGAGCAGCACTTTCTTGAACAGGGAGCGCGTGGGCCTGCCTATGGATCCATCGTGGCCGGGGGCGACAACGCCTGCGTCCTGCACTACACCGCCAATGCCGATGTGCTTCGGGACGGCGACCTGCTGCTGATCGATGCCGGCTGCAGCCTTGACGACTACTACAACGGCGACATCACCCGCACCTTCCCCGTCAACGGGCGCTTCAGCGGCGAGCAACGGGCCCTCTACGAGCTGGTGCTGGCCGCCCAGGAGGCGGCCGTGGCGGCCGTGGCCCCCGGCCAGACCGCCGAGGGGGTGCACGACACCGCCGTGCGGGTGCTGGTGGAGGGACTAGTGGAGCTGGGCCTGCTGAACGGCGCGGTGGATGGCCTGATCGAGCAGGGGGCCTACCGCCATCTCTACATGCACCGCACCGGCCACTGGCTCGGCCTCGATGTCCACGATGTCGGCGCCTACCGGCTGGGCGAGCACCACGTGGCCCTGGAGCCGGGCATGGTGCTCACCGTGGAGCCCGGCCTCTATGTGAGCGACCGACTGGCGGTGCCCGAGGGCCAGCCCGCCATCGACGAGCGCTGGAAGGGCATCGGCATCCGCATCGAGGACGACGTGGCGGTAAGCGACCACGGCCATGAGGTGCTCACGGCCGCCGCCCTCAAGGCGCCGGTGGCGATGGAGCGCTGAACAGCTCCAGCACCTGGCGGGTGGAGCCCAGGACGCGGTCGGCCCCGGCCTGCCGCAGCTGCGCTTCATACCGCTGGCGCTCGGCCTCCCGGCCGGCCTGCTGCAGATGGGGGGGCGCCACCGCCAGGGCCTCGAAACGCTGGCCGGGCACCCGGTTGCGGGCCCGGCGCACCGTCTCCACATCGGCCACCGTGTCGCCGAGGTAGGCCACGGGCGGGGCGCCGGCCCCCAGGGGCACCCCCGCCAGGCGGGCCGCCAGGTCCAGCAGGCCGGCGGGGTCGGGCTTGTCGGGGGCCTGGCCCATGGCGATCAGGGGCGGCGCCACCAGGCCCAGCCGCTGCTCCAGCACAAAGCGGGCGGACGGGGGCTCGGCGCCGCTGACGAAGCCCCAGGCGATGCCCCGATCGCTGAGGGCGGCGAAGAACGGCCCGTCCACCTGCAGGGGTTCGCTGCCGATGAAACCGCGCCAGAGGCCGGGATCCCCGTCCGGATCGCCACCGAAGTAGTGACCGCTGAACACCGCCACCAGCTCCTCCCAGGCGGGCAGGGGGGCCATGCCGCGGCGGCGCAGCAGCTCCATCGAGGCCTGCCAGTCGTTGTTCCAGCGGCCTTCGCCCTTGAGGGCGTCGATGGCGGCGGGCTCCGGAGCCCAGCCGCTGAACTGCCGCACGGTTTCGACGATGGCGCGCCGGTAGCTGCCGCCCACATCCCTGATCACGCCGTCGATATCGAAGAGGAGGACGGCGCGGGGGGCGGCGGGGGCGGCCAGGGGGGTTGCTGCGAATCGGCTGGTAAGTTAATCGTTTGCTAGTTCTCCTTGAGCGCCGAAACCGTGACAGCCCCTGAGAGTGCCGAGGTCGCTGCAGTCAGCGCCGTCCCCGCGGCCATCGCCGCCGACACCACCGAGGGTCGTCCGGTGCTGCGCGGCGGCAGTGCCGCCCTGGCCACCGCCACCATCGACGAGGACGGGGTGCCTTCCGGCTACACCCCCAAGGCCGATGAGGGCCGCTTCCTGGTGAAGATCCTCTGGCTGCCCGACAACGTCGCCCTGGCGGTGGACCAGATCGTCGGTGGCGGCCCCAGCCCGCTCACCGCCTACTTCTTCTGGCCCCGGGAAGACGCCTGGGAAACCCTCAAGGGTGAACTCGAGGCCAAGAGCTGGATCACCGACAACGAGCGGGTCGAGATCCTCAACAAGGCCACCGAGGTGATCAACTACTGGCAGGAGGAAGGGCGCGGCAAGTCCCTCGATGAGGCCAAGCTCAAGTTCCCCGACGTCACCTTCTGCGGGACCGCCTGAGTCCCGCGTTCCCTGGGCGGTTCAGCCGCCCAGGGCATCGCGTTCGAACTGGTCGGCGGCCGCTGCCGTGTCCGGGCTGGCGAACAGCGCCTGGGCAATGGCCGGACTGATCGTGTGGTGGGCCAGGCCGGCGGCCGCCAGCCGGGCCAGATCCCCTGGCTGCCGCAGGCTGGCCACCAGCAGGCGGGTGCTGGAGCCAACTCCTTCGAGGGCCCGCTGCATGGCGATCAGTTCACCGTGGCCGTCGCGGCCGAGATCGCCGATGCGCCCGAGGTAGGCGGCGATGCCATCGGCCCCGAGGGCGGCGGCCACCAGCACCTGGGCCACCTCGTAACAGGCGGTGAACGTGACGGGCACCCCTTCGGCGATCAACTGGCGTGCCACCTCGGCCCCTCCCCGGGTGATCGGCACCTTGACGAACACCCGCTGGGGATCAAGGGCCGCCAGGGCCCGGCCGGTGGCCAGTTGCTGCTCCCCATCGGCGCCCCAGGTCTGCAGATGCAGCTCCCGGCAGCCCAGGGCCGCGGCCCGCTGAGCCAGCCGCCCCAGGTGGTCGAGGTTACAGGGCTGGCCGGCCCGCCGCAACAGGGTCGGGTTGGTGGTGACGCCCTGGAACAGGCCACTGGGCAGCCAACGCTCCCACTCCAGGGGATCGGCGCAATCGAGCAGCAGACGCAGGGCCATGGATGTCAGGGGGTGGTGGCGGCCGGAGTGAGGGCCCATTGGCGGCTGAGGGCCTCACGCAGGGCCGGGCAGGCGCCGAGGGCCTGCAGGGGGCGGCGGGGTTGGGCCGCAGCAGGTTTGGGCGCCGGGGATGGGGCGTTGGGCGGTTGGTCCCCGGGGAGATCCGCCGCGATCAGGGCGGCCAGGGGATCGGTGGCGGCCGCGGCTTTCAGTTGGCCTGGATCCTGCCGGCCCTGGCGTAGGGCGACGAACAGGTCGCGGCGGCGGCGCAACTCCAGGGGAATGGTGACCGGCTCACCGCAGAGGCGCTGCACCTCGGCCAGGGCGGCCCGCAGCCCAGGGGAGGTGGGCGCCGCCTGCGGCTGGGGCTGGGTTCGGGGCCAGACCAGGGCCAGCCAGCCCGCGCCGGCGGCGGCCAGGGCGAGACCGATGGCCACGGCCCGGCCGATGGCCGGCCGCCGCCGTCGGGGAGGAGAGGCCTGGGCGGCCTGGGCAGGGGATGGCTTCACCGCAGGGGTTTCCGTCGCCTGAGCTTCCGGCGGCCGAGGCGGCACCGGAAGCTCCCCAAGCGCTCCAGCGCGCCCGATCGCCACGGTCACGTCGTCGCCACTGCCCTCGCGGCTGATCCGATCCAGCGCCTCCGGCAGGAGGCCGGCCCCCTCGCCGCCGCTGCGGGCCAGCCAGGCCGCCAGGGTGAGAAAGTCGCCGTCGGTGGCGCAGGACTTGCGGATGCCGTCGGTGCAGAGCACCAGGGCGAAGTCGCGCTCCTCGGGCGCCAGGGGATGCAGGGCCGCCCGGCGGGCGAACAGGGACGCCGCCTGGGGCTGGCAGAGGCTGCAGGTGGCCTCGCCGAGGGCCGTGGGTTCGTTCTCCTCCTCCAGCAAACGGGCACGGCCATCCGCCTCCACCCGCACCAGGTCCCAATCGCCCAGGCCCGTATGGCCCCACCAGCGGGTCGTCATCACCACCAGACCAAGGGTGCTGCCATAGAGAAGGGGCTCAAAGCCGCCCTCGCCGGGATCGCTCTGCCAGTGGGCCTGCACGGCCTCCAGCCAGCGGCCCTGAACCGCCTCGGGCAGATCATGGGCCAGCCAGCGGCTCCAGGCCCCCTCCCCGTCCCCCGGGGCCGCGACGGCCAGGGCCGCACTCGCCACAGCCAGGGCCGTCTCGCAGGCCAGGCGGCTGCCCACCTCGCTGCGCCGATAGCGGCGCCCGCCGTGGCCATCGGCCACGGCCATCAGCATCACGGGCTGGCCATCGGCGTCGCGCAGCTCGCGGCAGAGCACAGCGTCCTGGCAGGGGCGGCCGGCCCTGAGGTGGGCGGCCCCGGCCCGGCTGGCAGCGATCGGCGCCGCCCAGCGGTTCACCACACCAGGGGACCGACGTCGTCGGTGGGATCCAGCACGGTGGGAGGCAGATCGGGCAGGGGAATGTTGCCCGCTGCCGGATCCAGGGGCGTCTCGCTCACCCGGCTCGCCGGCATCGAGGCGGCCCCCACCACCGCCGTGGAGGCCCATTGGATGTACTGGGCCAGGGAGGTGGCGTTGCTGGCCTGCAGGGGGCGGCGGGGCGAGCGGCCCGCCGTGGCCGGTTCCGTGCCGATGAACCGCTGCAGCACCTCCAGGTCGGCGTCGTGGCCCAGGGCGATGGCCAGGCGCACCGCCTTCTGGGCCCAGGGCACCCGCAGCAGGGCCTCGAGGCCGGCGGCGAAATCATCGGTGGGCTGGCCGTCGGAGATCAGCACCATCACCGGTGGCAGGGCACGCACCTCCATCGGCGGGGTCTGCAGGGCCGCCGCCACCAGCTTCAGGGCCTCCCCCATGGCCGTGATGCCGCCGGCCTGCAGGTCCCGCCATTCCAGCTGGTCCACCGGCGTGGGGGTCTCGATGTGCCAGGCGGCGTGGTCGGCGAAACGGACGGCCCGCACCAGCACCCGCGCCTCCGGGTTGTCCCGGGCCACCGCCGCCATGCCCGGCAGCGACTGGCGGATGGCCTGGTTGAGGGCCTGCATCTTGCCCGACGCCGCCATCGAGCCGGAGCAGTCGCAGAGGTAGAGAAAGTGGAGCGGCCGGTTGGCCAGCTTGACGTCGGGAAACGGCATGGATCAGGCGGCGGGGGATGGCCGGGTGGGGCGCTGCACGGCGATCGGACCCGCCGGGGTCTGGATCCGGGCGAGTGCGGCGAGGCTACAGCTCTCGCCAGGTTGCACCGGCTGGACGCGACCGTCGTGGGTCTCGGCGCTCCAGGCAGCGGCCTGGAGATTGCGCAGCCCCAACCGCCGTGGATCCTGGGGATGGGCCACCACCCGGGCCAGCGGCCGGCGCAGATCCTCCCCGGCCAGGGCATCGAAGTGGTGGGGGTGCAGCTCGTTGTCGGGCGCCGCCAGCACGGCCCCACGGGCCAGAAGCAGCGTGATCGGCTCCGGCAGGGGGGCGCCACAGCTCCAGCACAGCGCCGGGGCGCCGCTGGCCTGGAAATTTTCCTGGCCGCAGGCGGGGCAGAGGGCACGGCGGTCGAGGGTGCGGGCCAGCTCCTGTTTCCACTGGCCGGTGAGGGCCCGCCGGGAGGGCTGCTTCATGCCGCGGCAGAAGGTCTGCTCGAACAGGGCCTGGAGGGGGCGGGGGTAGATGGGCCAGGTGATCAGGGCGGCCGCATGCTCGATCGGGTCGGGCCGGTTGCGGTCGTCGAGCGGATCGAAGATGAACACCGGATCCTCACCGCAAAGCCGCCGGCGGGCCGGCTCGTCAAGGCAGCGGATCGCCAGCTCCATCTGGCCCTTGAGCGGGTCGTGGCGGGTGAGCAGCCGGAACAGCAGCACCGCCAGGGAGAAGAGGTCGCTGTCGGCGCCGGGCCGGGCCTGCCCCAGCAACACCTCCGGGGCCATGAAGCCGGGGGTGCCCAGCACGGCGCCATGGTCAGCGCCATCCACCGCCACGTTGTCGTTGTCGCAGATGAGGATGCCGCCGCTGCCGGGCTCCAGGAAGAGGTTGCCCAGCGAAACATCCTTGTAACAGAGGCCCGCCAGGTGTAGGGCATGGAAGGCGTCGGCGAGGCCGAAGCAGGCGCGCAACACCTGGCGCAGGCCGATCGCCAGCCGGCCGGCGGCGTGCTCGCAGGCGCCCACGTAGGCGGGCGGCCGCAGGGGCATCAGGTAGCCGAAGCTCTCCTGGCGGAGGCGGATCAGGGGGTGGCTGGCGGGGCTGGCCCGCAGCAGGGCAATCGGCCAGAGGAAATCCTCGTTCGGGGCAGTGGCCCGGATGCTCGCCTCAAGGCGCCGCTCCAGGCCCCCATCACGGGCGATGCAGGCCGGCAGGTACCACTTCAGGGCCAGCCGCTCCCCCTCCAGGTCCACCTCGTACACCTGGCCCTGGGTGCCGCCCCCGAGACCGCGGATGATCTGGAGCGGGGCCGCCAGACCCTCGAAGCCCAGGCTGGCGCCCTCCGGCAGGATCCAGCTCATGGCCGCCGCCCCGCCGCGGGGCCCATGGCCCTGCGGATGCCGTTGCGGTGGGCCAGGGCCGTCTCCAGGCTGTCGAAGCGGTGCCGGTAGGCCAGGCCGTCCTGCAGCGTCACCTCCAGCAGGTGCTCCCAGCGGGAGCCCAGCAGGATCCAACCCGCCAGCGCCCCCAGCTGCAGGGGCCAGAACAACCAGGGGAAGGGAAGCAGCAACAGGCCGCCCAGGCAGAGCAGCAGCCACCAGCTGAAGGCCTGGGGATGGCGACGCCGGCTGCGCACATAGGCCGAGCGGATCCGATCGAGGGGCAGGGATTGGCCGGCGAAATCCAGCTGGCCAGCGGCCGGCTGGGCCAGCACGGGAGCCGCAGGGCGGACGGCGGGGCTGGCGGCGCTGGCGGTGGCGGTGGCGGCACGGAACTGCAGCACCGGCCCCTGCAGGCCCAGCCGGATCTCGTCGCCGTCCGAGAGGGGCCGGCAGTCCCGCAGCCGGGCGCCTTCGAGGTAAGTGCCGTTGGCGCTGCCAAGGTCGCAGAGCAGCCACTGGCCCGTCCGTGTTCGCGACACCCGCACCAGGGCGTGGTGGCGGGAGACGCCCTGGGCCTGGCTCAGGCAGAGGCCGCTGGCCGGATCGCGACCGATCGAGAGGGGCGTGCGGGGATCCAGCGGCACGCTCCGGCCGGGATCGTCACGCAGCAGCAGCCGGGGGTGGGAGCTCATCGCGGATCCTCGCCGTCCTTGCGCCGGCGGCCCAGGCGCCGGTCGGCCAGGAAGCGGCCCCACCAGCCCATCGGTTCCCCCTCCCGCCAGGGAATGACCCGCCCGGGGAACAGCAGGGCCGAGGTCGCCAGGACCAGGGCCACCAGCAGCAGCAGCAGCAGGACCCAGCCGGGGATCGCCCCCACCCAGGTGGCGGCATAGGTGGCCCGCACCGCATACACCCCGATGGTCAGGGCGGTCCAGATGCGGAAGGGTGCCCATGGATCCCGGCGTTGCTCCACCTGGCCGGCCGCTCCGATCGCTGCGGGTAGCGTATGGGAGCAAGGCAGACGGGCCAGGGATGGGGGGGACGACGGAGCAGGCGTCGCCGGGCGCCATCACCGCATCTGGCACCGAACTGGCCACCGCACCCACGCCCGCCACGGGTTGGCTCCGCCTCTGGCAGGCCCTTCGCCGCCCCGCTCCGGATGGCGGCCGTCGCCGGGCCGTGGCCACGGCCCTGGGGGAACTGAACCGCCACGGCGCCTGGCTGGAACTCTGGATCGGCGGCCAGTGCCGCCGGCGCCTGGCCCTGGAGGGCGGTCGTTACCGCATCGGCCGGGATCCCCTCTGCGAGCTGCAGGCCGACGCCACCGGCGTCAGCCGGGTGCACGCGATCGTGGAGCAGGAGCGCCCGGGTGAGCGGGATTATGTCGGCGAGGATTTCGGCTCCGCCAACGGTCTGTTTCACCGCGATCGCCGCATCCGCACCATCCACCTGCGGGACGGGGACCGGCTGCAGCTCGGTTCGCCACTGAAGGGGGAGGCGCCCACCCTCGTGTACCGCCATCCCCGCAGCCCCCTGGGGCAGCTGGTGCACTGGGGGGCGATCGGCGCCCTCGTCGGCTCGGGCATGGCCCTGGGGGGTCTGCTGCTGGCCACCACCGTCTCCGGCGGCTCCGCGATCCGGTCGGTGAGCGGGCCGGTGAAGGTGTTCTCCACCGATGGCCGCCAGATCGATTCGGCCGAGGGCTCCTCGACGGCCCTGCCCACCCTGGCCGACTACCCCCTGCACCTGCGCCAGGCCCTGATCGCCTCGGAGGACTCCCGCTTCGGCTGGAACAGCGGCATCGACCTGTTCGGCACGCTGCGCTCCCTGGTGCAGGGCACCGGCGGCGGCAGCGGCCTGGCCCAGCAGGTGGCGCGCATGGTCTACCCGGCCGTGGGCACCGATGTGTCGGTGGCCCGCAAGCTGCGGGAGCTGTGGGTGGCCTGGCAGCTGGAGGCAGGCTTCAGCAAGAACCGGATCCTGAAGATGTACCTCGACCGGGCCTACCTGGGCCTGGGGGCCGAAGGGTTCGAGCAGGCGGCCCAGCTCTATTTCCGCAAGTCGGCCAGCGCCCTGGACGTGGCGGAGTCGGCGTTCCTGGTGGGCCTGCTGCCGAGCCCCAACAGCTACAGCCCCTGCAACCGGGAGAACCCCACCTGGGGCCGGGAGCGCCGTGACCTGGTGCTGGGACGGATGCACGCCGAGGGCTATCTCTCCGACCAGGCGTTGATCGACGCCCGCCGCCGACCGCTGAACATCGATCCCTCCGCCTGCGGCGCGTCCACCTACTCCAGCTATCCCTTCTTCAGCGACTACGTGATCGGCGAGCTGGAGGGTCGACGCTTCGCCCTCGACCTCAGCAGTGCAGAAGCCCGGGGCAACTACGCGGTGATCAGCAGCATCGATCCCCGCCTGCAGGCCATCGCCCAGAAGCAGCTGAAGGCGTTCCTGGAAGGGCCCGGGGCCCGGGCCGGGCTCACCCAGGGCGCCCTGATCTCGATCGACTACGGCACCGGGGCGATCCTGGCCTACGTCGGCGGCGGCGACTACAGCCGCTCGAGCTTTGACCGGGTGCAGGCCCTGCGCCAGCCCGGATCCACCTTCAAGCTGTTCTCCTTCCTGGCGGCCCTGGAGGCCGGCGTGAAGCCGGGCGATGCCGTCTCCTGCGCCCCCCTGGCCTACGTGGCCGGCTGCCGTGGCGGGGGTGGCAGCACCAGTGTGGCGGCGGGCTTCGCCAGCTCCGAGAACGTGGTGGCCCTGCGACTGGCCCAGCAGGCGGGCCTGAACAAGGTGGTGGCCAAGGCCCGCCAGCTGGGCATCAGCACGCCGATGGAGGAGAGCTTCTCGATGGTGCTGGGGGGCAAGGAGACCTACCTCTACGAGCTGGCGGGGGCCTATGCCGTGGTCGCCAACGGCGGTCGCTCGGTGCCCCTGCACGGTGTGAAACGCATTTACGACCTGGGCATCTGCGGCTCGGTGCGGTCCCTGGCCGACTGCCCCCCCAGCGGCGTCACCACACCGGTGGGCGAGCTGCCCCGTCAGCTGATCGAACCGGCGGTGGCCGCTGAGATGGATGCCCTGCTGCGGCAGGTGGTGAGCGGGGGCACCGGCGCCGCAACCGCCGTGGTCGCCGATGCCCGCGGCAAGACCGGCACCACCGACAACGGCGTCGATGTGCTGTTCGTGGGCTACTCCCCCTCCAGCCGCATCCTCACCGGCATCTGGATGGGCAACGACGACAACCGCCCCGCCCAGGCCGCCTCCGGCGCCCTGGTGGCCCAGCTCTGGGGGCAGTACATGCGAGCCCTGGCGAGCTGAGGCCCGGCTTCAGCCCAGCCAGCCCAGGCCCCGGGCCAGCTCCTGGGCGCGGGTGACCAGGGCCCAGGCCGTTCCCAGCACCGTGCCCCACCACCAGGGGCTGCTCCAGAGCCGGGCCCTGGGGGTGCTGTTGTCCTCGGGGTCGCGGCGGGGCAGCTGCCAGCCCAGCTGGACGGCGCCAAAGATCACCAGCAGCACCCAGGCGGGGATCTCCACCGGCCCCACCACGAAGGGGTGGGCCTTCCAGTGCAGGAGGCTGAGGGCCGAAGCCAGGGCGATCAGCGCGGCAATCGGTCCGGAGGCCCCGTCCCACTGCCGCAGCACCCGGGCCCGGCGGGCCACCAGCACCGCGGGCGCCGTGGTGGCGAGGGCGGTGAGCGCGTAGCGCAGCAGCAAGGAGGACAGGGGCAGCGTTGAGCCCCCCAGCACAATCGCCAGCATCACCAGGTTGAGCAGGGCCTCGCGGTTGGCCGCATGGATCCAGGGGGCGGTGCTCCAGCACCAGGCACGGCGAGGGTCACCGCTGGCCTCCAGGGCCAGGGGCCAGCGGCGGCGCAGAAGCCGCAGCGGGCCGAGGGCCAGGGCTTGCAGCAGGGCCAGGGCCACCACGAGCACCAGGCCACTGCCCCAGCGCCAGGGATCGAAGAACCATTGGTCAAGCTCCCCGCCGGCCCAGAACAGCACCGGCGCCGAGGCAGCGGCCAGGGCGAGACCGGGACCGAGGGGCCGCAGGCTCTGCCGCCAGGTCAGGGGGGAGCGCCCTGAGAGGACAGGGTCAGCGCCAGCGGCCGTGGCGGTGCCGGTGGGCCGCGCCGGAGCCACACCGGAGCAGGCCTCCAGCAGGTCGAGCAGCTCGGCCAGCACCCTCGGCGCGTAGATCCCGGCCAGATGCTGGCTGAGGGCCGTGACGGCACTGCGCTGGGGGCCACCCTGCAGCTGCAGCACCCGCAGCAGCAAAGGCTGGGCGGCCAGATCGCGTACAGGTCCGCGCAGGCCCTCTTCCGCCCCGAGAGCGTCGATCAGGCGGTTGGCCAGGGCCTGGGGGTTATCCAGGCTGACGGAGCCGGTGGCGATCCACTGGCGCAGTTCCAGACCGAGTTCCCGACCCTTGCCCATGGCCGCCGCAGCCTCCCGGCCCGCAGGAGAACTCAGGCGGCCTTGCTGGCCTGAAGACGGGCGCGGGCGCGGGCCAGGGCCTGCTGGGCCTTGACTTTCTCAGGGCTGGGGTCGGAGCCCTCCAGGGCCGAAGCGGCCTGCTGGGCCGCCTCGAAATCGCTCTGGGCGGCGGTGGCGTCGATGCTGCTGCCCAGTTCGGCACCGTTGACGAGCACGGTGACCTCATTGGCCACCACCTCGGCGAAACCACCCATCAGGGCGATCGACTGCCAGTTGCCGCCCTCCCGCACCCGCAGCACGCCGCTGTCGAGGGCGGTGAGCATGGAAACGTGGCCGGTGAGGATGCCGAGCTGGCCGGTGGTGCCGGGCAGGATCACTTCGTCGGCGGTGCCGTCGAAGACGCTCTGATCGGGGGCGAGGACGCGCAGGGTGAGGGTCATGGAGAAGATTCCCGGATCAGGACTTGGCTGCGGCGAGGATCTTGGCGGCCTTGGCCCTCACCTGGTCGATGTTGCCCACCAGGTAGAAGGCGGCTTCGGGCAGGTCGTCGAGTTCGCCGGCGAGGATCATGTTGAAGCCCTTGATCGTGTCGTCGAGCTTCACGTACTCACCGGACTGGCCGGTGAAGATCTCGGCCACGAAGAACGGCTGGGAAAGGAACTTCTCGATCTTGCGGGCCCGGTCCACCGTGCGGCGGTCGTCCTCGGAGAGTTCGTCGAGACCCAGGATCGCGATGATGTCCTGCAGTTCCTTGTAGCGCTGCAGGGTGGACTGCACGGCCCGGGCGGTGCGGTAGTGCTCGTCGCCCACCACGGCGGGCTGGAGCATGGTGCTGGTGGAATCGAGGGGATCCACCGCCGGGTAGATGCCCTTGGAGGCCAGACCGCGGCTCAGCACGGTGGTGGCGTCGAGGTGGGCGAAGGTGGTGGCAGGCGCCGGGTCGGTGAGGTCGTCGGCGGGGACGTAGACGGCCTGGATCGAGGTGATCGAGCCCTCCAGGGTGGAGGTGATGCGCTCCTGCAGTTCACCCACGTCGGTGCCGAGGGTGGGCTGGTAGCCCACGGCCGAGGGCATGCGGCCCAGCAGGGCGCTGACTTCGGAGCCGGCCTGCACGAAGCGGAAGATGTTGTCGATGAACAGCAGCACGTCCTGCTTGTTCACATCGCGGAAGTGCTCGGCCATGGTCAGAGCCGACAGACCCACGCGCATGCGGGCGCCGGGGGGCTCGTTCATCTGGCCGTAGCAGAGGGCCACCTTCGACTTGGAGAGGTCGCCGGCGTTGATCACGCCCGACTCCTTGAACTCCTCGTAGAGGTCGTTGCCTTCGCGGGTGCGTTCACCCACGCCACCGAACACCGAGACGCCGCCGTGTTCCTTGGCGATGTTGTTGATCAGTTCCTGGATCAGCACGGTCTTGCCGACGCCGGCACCACCGAACAGGCCGACCTTGCCGCCCTGGCGGTAGGGGGCCAGCAGGTCGATCACCTTGATGCCCGTCTCGAAGACGCGGGGCTTGGTCTCAAGTTCGGTGAGCTTGGGGGCCTGGCGGTGAATCGGGGCGGTCATGGTCGTGGAGACCGGACCCTGCTCGTCGACGGGCTCGCCGAGCACGTTGAAGATGCGACCCAGGGTGGCCTCACCCACAGGAACGGAGATGGGGGCGCCGGTGTCGAGGGCGCTCATGCCGCGCACCAGGCCGTCGGTGCTGCTCATGGCCACGGCGCGGACCCGGTGGTCGCCCAGCAGCTGCTGCACTTCAGCGGTGAGGGCCACCTGCTGGCCGGCGGAGTTGGTGCCTTCGATGCGAAGGGCGTTGAAGATTCTGGGCAGCTTGCCGGCAGGGAATTCCACGTCGAGGACGGGGCCGATCACCTGGCGCACGGTGCCTTTGGTACCAGGGACGGCGGGAGCGGCAGCAGCCATAGGTAAGGAAAGAGCGTGATGTGCCCAGCGGGATCCAACCACCCGTCTGAAGCGGCGCAACCTTACCACCGCAGGGTCCTGGGATCTGGGGGTTCGGTCACCCGCACAGCCCGGGGATGGCGTTGCGACGGAGCCGACTCCTAGGTTGGCAGTCGAAGGGCGCGAGTGCTAACTCGCCCCATCCCAGCGACGCTCCGGTTCCGGCCGGCTCCCATCGCTGGCTTCGCAACCATTCTTCGCGTCATTTCATGGCTGCCGTTTCCCTCAGCGTCTCCACGGTCAAACCCCTCGGAGATCGCGTCTTCATCAAGGTGTCCGAATCGGAGGAGAAAACCGCCGGTGGCATCCTTCTGCCCGACACCGCCAAGGAAAAGCCCCAGGTGGGCGAAGTGGTCCAGATCGGTCCCGGCAAGCGCAACGACGACGGCTCCCGTCAGGCCCCTGAAGTGGGCGTCGGCGACAAGGTGCTCTACAGCAAGTATGCCGGCACCGACATCAAGCTCGGCACCGACGAGTACGTGCTCCTGTCCGAGAAGGACATCCTGGCCGTCGTCAACTGATCTGACGGCGTTTCCGTCTGCATCTCCTTCAACCAAGCAATCTTTTTTCTTCCATGGCCAAACGCATTATCTATAACGAGCAAGCCCGACGGGCGCTCGAACGCGGCATCGACATCCTCGCCGAGGCCGTTGCCGTCACCCTCGGTCCCAAGGGCCGCAACGTGGTGCTGGAGAAGAAATTCGGCGCTCCCCAGATCATCAACGACGGCGTCACGATCGCCAAGGAGATCGAACTCGAGGATCACATCGAGAACACCGGTGTGGCCCTGATCCGTCAGGCCGCCTCCAAGACCAACGACGCCGCCGGTGACGGCACCACCACCGCCACCGTCCTGGCCCACGCCATGGTCAAGGCGGGTCTCCGCAACGTGGCCGCCGGCGCCAACGCCATCACCCTCAAGAAGGGCATCGACAAGGCCACCGAGTTCCTCGTCGGCAAGATCGAGGAGCACGCCAAGCCGATCTCCGACTCCAATGCCATCGCCCAGGTGGGCACCATCTCCGCCGGCAACGACGAAGAAGTGGGCCGCATGATCGCGGATGCCATGGACAAGGTGGGCAAGGAGGGTGTGATCTCCCTCGAGGAAGGCAAGTCGATGACCACCGAACTGGAGGTCACCGAAGGCATGCGCTTCGACAAGGGCTACATCTCGCCCTACTTCGCCACCGACACCGAGCGGATGGAAGCGGTGCTTGACGAGCCCTACATCCTGCTCACCGACAAGAAGATCGGCCTGGTGCAGGACCTGGTTCCCGTGCTCGAGCAGATCGCCCGCACCGGCAAGCCCCTGCTGATCATCGCTGAGGACATCGAGAAGGAAGCCCTCGCCACCCTGGTGGTCAACCGTCTGCGCGGCGTCCTGAACGTTGCTGCCGTCAAGGCTCCCGGCTTCGGTGACCGCCGCAAGGCCATGCTCGAGGACATCGCCGTTCTCACCAACGGTCAGCTGATCACCGAGGACGCCGGCCTCAAGCTGGAGAACACCAAGCTGGAGATGCTGGGCACCGCCCGCCGCATCACCATCAACAAGGACACCACCACCATCGTCGCCGAAGGCAACGAGGCGGCGGTGAAGGCCCGCTGCGAGCAGATCCGCAAGCAGATGGACGAAACCGACTCCTCCTATGACAAGGAGAAGCTGCAGGAGCGTCTGGCCAAGCTGAGCGGCGGCGTGGCCGTGGTGAAGGTGGGCGCTGCCACCGAAACAGAGATGAAGGACAAGAAGCTGCGCCTGGAAGATGCGATCAACGCCACCAAGGCGGCCGTTGAGGAAGGCATCGTCCCCGGCGGTGGCACCACCCTGGCCCACCTGGCCCCGGCCCTCGAAGAGTGGGCGGCCGCCCATCTCTCCGGCGAGGAGCTGATCGGCGCCACCATCGTGGCCTCGTCCCTCACCGCCCCGCTCAAGCGGATCGCTGAGAACGCCGGCGTCAACGGCGCCGTCGTCGCCGAGCACGTGCGCAACAAGCCCTTCAACGAGGGCTACAACGCCGCCACCGGCGAGTACGTCGACATGCTGGCCGCCGGCATCGTCGATCCCGCCAAGGTGACCCGCTCCGGCCTGCAGAACGCCGCCTCGATCGCCGGCATGGTGCTCACCACCGAGTGCATCGTGGCCGACATGCCCGAGAAGAAGGAAGCTGCACCCGCCGGTGGCGGTGGCGGCATGGGCGGCGACTTCGACTACTGATCGCCAAGTCGATCAGCGTCGGATCTCCGGTCCTTCGCTTTCAGTGCCAAGCGCCCCTGCGGGGGCGCTTTTTTTTGGAGCTGCGATGAAGGGCTCGCCCTGGAGGGGAACAACCGGCGCGAGTTCCAGCGGGTGGAAGGCCTGCTTCTGGAGAACTGGGTGATGGGAGCTTGAGCGGGTGATGCCAGTCCGCACCGACCTCACCGACGCCCTGTTAGCCCCGGTCCCAGAGGACGGCAGCCACGAGAGCAACGAGCAGTTGCGGGCTATTCGCTACATCCCCTCGCTGTTCTTCGATGCCCTCGACCTTGGCATCCGTGCCCTGGATCCCAACGGCTACCAGGAGGTGCTCAAGGTCTACATCGCCTAAAAGTGCGAGACGAACTTCGTCGACTTCATACCCCAGGACAAGCCCCTTCTGCTGGTCTTCAACATGCCCTACAACGAGCTCGACGAACCCAAGAGGCTGGCCCGAAATGTGACCGGGATGCGCCGTGCGGGCAAAGGTGATGTCGAGTTTGGTGGGGCCACCCTCGAAGAGGTCCCCTACGCCATCGGCCTGATCCGTCAGTCGCTGGATCGGCAGCTGGATGACGCCACCGGATCGCCATGACCGGAAGGCTCCCGTGGACGCCATCGCCACTAACATGCACAGACATCCTGTACGAGTCATATGGCCATCGAGACCACCTACACCGCAGCCCGCGACCAGCTCAAGACCCTGATGGACAAGGTGGTGGACGATCGCGAGGTGGTGCTGGTCCGGCGCCGTCAGGGCGGTGACGTGGCCATGGTGGCGGCCGAGGAGCTGGAGGGGCTTCTGGAAACGGCCCATCTGCTGCGCTCCCCCCGCAATGCCGCCCGCCTGCTCAAGGCCTTGGAGCGCGCCCAGAGCGACAGCCTTCCCCCGCTGCGCCTTGTGGATCTCGAGGCGCAGCTGGAGGCATGAGTCCCCAGCGGGAGGCGGTGTGCCATCCGGAGTTTCTGGAGGACCTGCAGCATTGGATCGAAACCGACCGTCGTACGGCCCGCCGCCTGCTGGAGTTGATGAAGGCCGTGCTGCGCGATCCCTTCCGCGGCATCGGCAAGCCGGAGCCCCTTAAATACCTCGGCGCGGGCATCTGGTCGCGTCGGATCACCCAGGAGCACCGCTGTGTCTATCTCGTCAAAGCTGACCGAGTGGAATTCCTCCAGGGTCGGTACCACTATTAGCCCATGCCTTCCCAGTACGCCCTGATCGCCGAGCCGTGGCCGGAGCTCCTGGAAGAGGCCGTGCGGTTGGAGCCATGGCTCCTTCGATCCCTTGAGGAGATCAGTCCGGGAAGCAGACCAATTTGCCTCGAGGACCTCAGGCAAGGCTTCCTGCATGGGGGCGGGAAGCCTCTGCCAGGCATCGAAGATGGCCGCGCCCTGCTGAGATATCTCATCACCGTGCATCCTCAACGCCAACGGATCCTCGTCTCCTCCTGGTGTCCCCTGGATGGCTACAGCCCCTGGGTAAGGAGATGGCTCCCGAGACCCCTGATGCTTCATCACAGTGGGAGTTGCGCAGGCTGAATTCAGAGGCACCACGACGAGATGGTCATCTCCCCACCCCTTTCCAGCGATGGAGCAGCGGAATGCAGCTGAACTGCATCAGGTGAATCGACAGAAAGTCCTGATGCAACAGCCTTTCTGTCACTAGAAGCCGTGATGGGAGATGTGTCACTGCATTTCGAACTTCCACGAGCTGCCTACGTTGAACGGAACGATTCGGCGCGGCTGGCCGGATGCCTTTTCAGCGTTGCCACCGAGCTGATGAACGCCCTCCTGCTCTATCCCCACTTCCCGAAAACGTTCTGGTCGTTCGACCGGCTTCTGGACATGGCCGGCGTTCAAGCCTTCATCCCGCCGCTGGGCATCCTCACGGTGGCGGCCCTGCTTCCGCCGGAATGGACGCTGCGCTTCCACGACAGGAACGTGGCCGAGGAGCCGGAGGACGACTGGCACTGGTGCGACCTGGTGATTGTCTCGGCGATGCTCGTGCAACGGGAGGATTTCCACCAGCTGATCCGCAAGGCGGTGGCGATGGGCAAAAAGGTGGCGGTCGGCGGCCCCTATCCCACCTCGCTGCCGAATCATGCGCTGGAATCCGGGGCCCACTACCTGATCCTCGATGAGGGCGAACTCACGGTGCCCGCCTTCCTGGAGGCCCTCAGCAATGGCGCACCCGCAGGGGTGTTCCGGGCCGACGAGAAGCCGGATGTCAGCCTCAGCCCCAGGCCCCGCTACGACCTGCTGCAGCGGGACGCCTACCTGATGATGGCGGTGCAGTTCTCCCGCGGTTGCCCCTTCAACTGCGAGTTCTGCGACATCATCAACCTCTACGGCCGCAAGCCACGGACCAAGGAGAACCACCAGCTGCTGGGGGAACTGCAGACCCTCTACGACCTGGGCTGGCGGGGATCCATCTTCATGGTGGATGACAACTTCATCGGTAATCAGCACAACGTCAAACGTCTGCTGAACGATCTGATTCCCTGGATGCGGGAGCATCGCTACCCCTTCAACTTCCTCACCGAGGCCTCGGTGAATCTGGCCGAACAGCCCGAGCTCCTGGATCTGATGGCCCAGGCCGGCTTCTTCGGGGTCTTCCTGGGCATCGAGACCCCCGACCAGGACAGTCTCGCGGTCACCCGCAAGCAGCAGAACACCCGCCATCCCCTGGCGGAGGCCTGCGAGACGATCAGCGCGGCGGGATTGGTCATCTACGCCGGCTTCATCCTCGGTTTCGACGGGGAACGACCAGGAGCTGGAGAGCGTATCGAGGCGTTCGTCGCTGAAACGGCCATTCCCCAGCCGATGCTGGGGATTCTCCAGGCCCTGCCGAACACAGCCCTCTGGACCCGGCTGGAGGGGGAGGGACGGCTCCTGCCGGAGGCCGATGTGCTCTGCGGTGACCAGAACACCCTGATGAACTTCGTGCCCTCCCGTCCGTCCCAGGCCATCGGCCGCGAGTACGTGCAGGCCCTCTGGCGGATGTACGAGCCGACCACCTATCTGGAGCGCTGCCTGCGCCACTGCCTCGCCATCACCCCCAATCCCCACTGCTCCCAGCAGATGCACGTCCCACCGGCCCGGGCGATGCGGCTGCTGGCCCTGCTGATCTGGAAGCAGGGCCTGCGCCGCCCTGAACTGCGCCGCCAGTTCTGGCGACAGCTGGGGCTGATGGCACGGCAACAACCCCGTCTGCTGGCCCTCTACCTCGGTCTCTGCGCCGCCGGCGAACACTTCTTCGAGTACCGCCAGCTGGCCCGCGAGCGCATCGGCGACCAGCTGGGCCACGATCCCCTGCTGCCAGCCACGCCTGCGGGCGATGTCACGGCCAGGGAACCCGTGCTGGTGGGTTCCGAGGGAGTGCTGGCCTGAGCCTCAGCCGCCGGGCACGAAGGCCAGGGCCACGCCGTTGTTGCAGTAGCGCTTGCCGGTGGGCTTGGGTCCGTCGTCGAACACGTGGCCCTGGTGGCCGCCGCAGCGGCGGCAGTGGTATTCGGTGCGCGGCAGGATCAGCTTGAAGTCGGTCTTGGTGACCACGGCCTTGGGCAGGGGTTGCCAGAAGCTGGGCCAGCCGGTGCCGGAGTCGAACTTGGCGGTTGAGGCGAACAGGGGCAGACGGCAGCCGGCACACACGTACGTGCCGCTGCGCTTCTCCTTGTTGAGCGGGCTGCTGAAGGGGCGCTCGGTGCCCTCATCGCGCAGCACCGCATAGGCCGCCGGGCTGAGACGCTTCTTCCATTCCGCCGGGCTCAACTGCCAGGCGGGGTCGGTGGCCTTCGCCGCCGCCAGGGCCCGGTCGGCCGGCAGGAAGGGCAGCAGCCCCGCCAGGGGCGCCCCCACCCGGGCCAGCAACGTGGACAGGAAGCTTCGGCGTTCCATCCGGCTCAGCCCAGCCAGCCGGCGCTCAGCACCACGGCCAGCCCCAGGAACAGGGACAGCAGGGTCCAGGTGATGCGGTTGAGGGTGTTCTCGGCGCTGCGGGCGCTGCTGAACATCGAGCCACCACTGGAGGCCAGGCCCCCCATGCCATCGCCTTTGGGGCTATGGAGCAGCACGCTGACGATCAGCAGGGCGCCGCTGAGCATCCAGAGGGACGAGACGATGTTCTTGACCATGACGCCAGACTAGCCGCCGCTGAAACGCGCCTTCAGGCACCGAGGGTCTGGGGGATCCGGGCGGTGGGGGCGGTGGCCGGCACCACCAGGGAGGTGCCCGTCATGCGGGCCGGCTTGGGCAGACCCAGGATCTCCAGCAGGGTGGGGGCGATGTCGGCCAGGCCGCCGTGCTCCCGCAGGGTGACGTCGTTGCCGTGACCGGCCAGCTTGCGCTTCTCGCCCTCCACCAGGATCACCGGCACGGGATTGGTGGTGTGGGCGGTCCAGGGGAGTCCATCGGGGCCCTGCATCACTTCGGCGTTGCCGTGGTCGGCGGTGATCAGCAGGGAGCCGCCCATGCGGGTGGTGGCCTCCACCAGCCGGCCCACACAGCGGTCGACCATGGCGATGGCTTCGGTGGCCGCCTCCATCTGGCCGGTGTGGCCCACCATGTCGGGATTGGCGTAGTTGATCACCACCAGGGAGTAGATCCCCCGGCCGATGGCGGCGATACAGCTGTCGGTGAGCTTCTCCGCCGACATCGCTGGCGCCTGGTCGTAGGTGGCGACGCGGGGCGAGGGCACCAGGTGGCGGTCTTCGCCGGGGAAGGCCTGCTCGATGCCACCGTTCATGAAATAGGTGACGTGGGGATACTTCTCGGTTTCGGCGGTGCGGAACTGCCGCAGACCGTGTTCGGAGACCACCTGGCCCAGCAGTCCGTCGAGGGACTCGGGGGGGAAGGCCACCTGCACGGGCAGGCCCTGCTCGTACTGGGTGAACGTGACGACGTGGAGGGGGCCGATCCACTGGCGCGGGAACCCGTCGAAGTCCGGCAGCACCAGGGCGCGCATCAGCTGGCGCACCCGGTCGGGGCGGAAGTTGAAGCAGACCAGCCCGTCGCCGCTCTCCAGCAGTCCCTCGGCGAGGCGCACCGGCTCCAGGAACTCGTCGGTGATGCCCTCTGCGTAAGAACTCTCCAGCACCTGGGCTGGGCCCAAGGGGCAGATCTCGGCAGGTTCGGTGAGCAGCCGGAAGGCCTTCTCCGTGCGCTCCCAGCGCTGGTCGCGGTCCATGGCCCAGTAGCGGCCGCAGAGGGTCGCGATCCGCCCCACGCCGGCCTCGTCGATCATGGCCTGAAGGCGGGCCAGATAGCCGGGACCGCCATGGGGAGCCGAATCACGGCCGTCGGTGACCACGTGCACCAGCACATCGCTGAGGCCGCGGCCGGCCGCCCAGCGCAGCAGGCCGCCGAGATGATCGATGTGGCTGTGGACGCCGCCGTCGGAGCAGAGGCCGATCAGATGCAGGGGGCGACCGCTGGCCACCAGCGTGTCGCCCAGGTCGTTGAGGGCCTGGTTGCTGGCGATGGTGCCGCTGCGCACCGCCTGGCCGATCCGCACCAGCTCCTGGCGGATGATCCGGCCGGAGCCGATCGTGAGGTGGCCCACCTCCGAGTTGCCCATCTGGTGATCGGGCAAGCCGACGGCGGCGCCGCTGGCTTCGATCAGGGTGTGGGGATAGGCGTGCCAGAGGGCGTCCATCACCGGTGTGTCAGCCGCCCTGACAGCGTTGTGGTCACGCTCGTGGCTGTAGCCCCAGCCATCGAGAATGGCCAGAACCATCGGGGCCACGGGGGCGGCCGTCTCACTGGAAAGACGATCAGCTTTGCCGCTGGCGGAATGCTTCTGGGAGGGAGCTGCTTTCACCAGCGAGAAAATCTGCACGTTTCTACGCTCGGCCAACCTACAGCCCCCCCCTCAAAACACCTTCCTGCGGCATGGATGCGTCAGGCTTTGGTTACACGCCAACCGTTTGATGGCCCGACCTCAGGCCGGTACGGCCCCCGCCGATCGGCTGGAACTGCTCTCCGCCCAGGACCTGGGACGGACCCTCGACAGGCTTGCCTCCCAGGTGCTGGAGGCCGTGGCCGACAGCCAGGACCTGGTGCTGCTCGGCATCCCCACCCGTGGTGTAGCCCTGGCTCGGGTGCTGGCAGGGCGGCTGGAGGCGATCTGCGGCCATCCAATCGCCCACGGCAGCCTGGATCCCACCTTCCACCGCGATGACCTGGAGCGGGTGGGCACCCGGCTGGTGGAGGCCACCCAGCTGCCGGTGCCCGTGGACGGCCGCCAGGTGGTGCTCGTCGACGACGTGATCTTCACTGGCCGCACGGTGCGGGCCGCCCTGGAGGCCCTGCAGGCCTGGGGACGTCCCCGCCGCGTCGGACTGCTGGTGATGGTGGACCGGGGCCATCGGGAAGTGCCGATCCAGCCCGATTACTGCGGCCGGGTGGTGCCCACCGCCCGCCACGAGACGATCCAGCTCTGCCTCCAGGCCATCGATGGCGAGGAGGGGGTTTACCTGCTGCGGGACTGAAGCATCGGCAGACGCGGCGAGCTCCCAGCGGCCTCAGACGGGGAATGTCAGACGGCGGCCAGTTCGTCCTCGCGGAAGTGGGCGCGGAACTTGCCGAAGGCCACCACCACCGGCAGGTTCGGACTGATGGGGCGTCCCTTCCAGTCGTTCAGAACGTTGAACACTTCCCCCTGCTGCCCTTCCATGTCGAAGGCCTCACCCCGGTGCTGGGGGTGGTTGTAGACGACCACGCTGCTGCTCACCTTGACCTGATCACCTGGCTGCATGTCCACCGGGACGCTCTGCGCGGCCATCTTGTCATGGGCTCAGCGCTGGCAGGCGCTTTCGGGACCGGCCTCGACCACCCTCCCGCCCAGCTCCTTGCAGGCCGCCTGGAACGCCTGCCACTCGTCCATGCCGGCGGCGATGCGGCGCTGCACCAGGCCATCCAGCTTCTCGCCGGAGACCGTGTGGGGCAGGGAACCGTGGCTGTCGTGCTCCCGGTCCTTGCCCTTGAGCTGGTCGAGGCCCTTTTTCACCTCCTGCCGCAGCGAATCGCTCTGCTCGCGCCACCAGGGGTGGTCGATGCGGTTAAGGCTGTCGAGGGCCTCCCACCAGCGCTTCTGCTTGACCAGAAGTGTCGCCCGCTCCAGCTGGGAGCGGTTGCGGTTCCAGATCTCCTTGAGGTCGTCGCCCATGGAGCTGCCATCGTCCTTGCGCTCCTCCCCCAGGGGCGAGAGCGCCGCCAGAGCCCCCGGCAGATCACCGGCCTGAAAGCGGTTCATGGCCACGGCCCGGAGCTGGCGCTGCCAGCGGGCGAGCCGCTCGCGGTCGGAGGGGGTGCCGGCCCGGGAGTTGATCACCTGGCGCTGGAGACGCAGGGCCTCGCTCCAGTTCTCCTGGCCCCAGAGCTGGTCGGCCTTGGCCCGCAGACAACGGCCCCTATCGAAGGGGGTGCGGCCGGGCAGCCAACTGAGGGCGGCCAGCTGCTCGCTGTAGCGGAGGCAATCGTCGAGGCGGCCGGTGGCGGAGGCCTGCTCCAGGCGCACGGGCAGCTGGCGCTCCCACCAGTAGCCCAGTCCGACGGCGGCGGCGACCGAACCCAGGGTGATGGCCAGCCAGAAGCGCGGGAGTCTGTGCCGGCGGAGGGCCAAGGGGGGACAACGGGGCGGATCTCTCTCCTTTGTATGCAACGGCGGCCACCGGCGCCCGGTCGCAGGGGCAGCCTGGTCGGCGTCCACCGTCCCTGGCCGTCAGCGCACCGGACCGAGGCGTTGGGGCCCCAGGCGGTCAGCCCCTTCCGGGGCCTCCAGATCGTCGCCGTCCACCAGGAGCTGGGCCTCGGCATCGATGGAGAACCGCAGCCGCAGACGGTCGACGCCACGGCGACCTGGGGAGGCCAGGGGGATGGTCAGCGGCGGCGTGGACCAGGGCCGCACCGGGGCCGCCCCCGCCGGCCGCTCCCGCAGCACCGGCAGCCCCCCCTCGAACACCACCTCAGCCCGCTCTTCAGGCAGGGGCTCCCCCAGGACCACTTCGAACTGGTCCTGGCCATCCCGGCTGCAGGCCAGCACCAGCTCCAGGGGCTGCTCGGTGGGCCAGCTCTGGCCCGCCATGAACAGGGGATGCCAGCGATGGCAGCTGCTGCGCCGGTCCCAGCAGCGCAGGGACACGCCGCGGGCCAGCACGTCCCGCACCCGCACACCGGGCGTCAGGGCCAGGGCCCCCAGGGCCACGGCTTCCACGGGCCGCTCACCGCGCAGGGGCACGCCCGGACAGCGGCTCTCCAGCCACTGGCGGATCAGGGGGATCCGGCTGCTGCCCCCCACCGGCAGCACCGCGTCGATGGCGGCCAGGCCCAGCCCTTCGCGGCGCGCCGCCGCCAGCACCGTCTCCAGCAGACCATCCAGCAGCTGCAGCAGTCCCCGCTCCTGCAGCAGTCGCTCAAAGGCCGGCCGGCTCAGGGTCAGTTCGCGGAAGGATCCCCCCGTCGATTGGATCTGCCGGGCCTCGGGGGCGTCGCTGAGCTGGCATTTGAGCCGCTCGGCGAGCTGCAGCAGGACGCCGTCGACGGCAACGTCCGGGCAGAGGTGGGCCGCGATCCAGCGGTCGATGTCCCGACCACCGAGGGCCACACCTGCCTTGCCGATCACCCGGGCACAGCGCAGGGTCTGGGTGCTGCGGGTCAGATCCCGGCCCGCGAAGCGCAGCAGCTGGGCGATCGGCGCGGCCCGCCCCTCACCGCCCTCAAGGGCCACCAGGGAGAGGTCGATCGTGCCACCGCCCATATCCACCACCAGCACCCGGCTGCCGGCGGGCAGGCCGGCACCGATGGCGGCGGCGGTGGGCTCATCCACCAGCGCCAGCTCCGGCACCGCCAGTTCGCTGCTGGCCCGCTGCAGCCAGGCCCGGTAGCCCCGGTAGGTCTCGATCGGGGCGGTGAGCACCAGCCGTTCCGGCACCAGTTCCGGCGGCAGGGCCCGCCAGAGGCCCTGCAGCAGCAGGGCACCGGCCCGCTCAGCGGTGAGCCAGCCCGGCGATGGGCCCGTCGCCGGTGCCCCGATGTGGCGCTTGAAATCCCGGCAGAGGCCGGGATGGTCGCCATCGGCCAGGGCCGCCTCCAGCACCTGGCGGCCGATCAGGGGCCGTTCGGCCTCGGGGCTCTCCAGCCACAGCAGGCTGGGCACCACGCAGGGGTCGCCGCAGCTGTAGGGGGGCAGGGGCAGCAGACCGGGGGGACCCTGGCTGTCCTGCCAGGCCACCACGGTGGTGCTGCTGCCCAGGTCGATGGCGAGGGTGCCGCTCATGGGTCGGAGGGGGTGCGGTGTGGGCGCAGGGGCACGGATGGCCCTCTTCTAGGCCGTGACCAGGGACGTAGGGCGTACGGGGGGCTGAACTACGCTGTTGAAACTGATGATCAGGTCCGTATGCCAAGCAGCGAACTCAACGCCAAGGAGCTGGCCCAGCGAGGAGAGAGCCTGATCCGGCACTCCAGCAACCGCTACCTGACCACCGTTCGCATCGCTTTTCGGGCCAAGCAACGCCGCTTCGACGATTTCGACGGCCTGCTCGATGACTCGATGATCAAACCCGTCCAGCGGGCCATCGTCGAACTCAGTGACGAGCAGGACCAGCCCGACCTGCTGCCCGGCTGAACCGGGCCCACGCCTCGAACGGTGGAGATCTGCGAGGGTCAGGGCTGGCGGCTGGTGGTGGATCCCTCCCGCAGCCCCTACACCGCCCTGATCGGAGGTGAGGGCTGGGCCAGCGAGCTCACCGGCGCCGAACTGCTCGCCCTGCAACGGGCCAGCGGTCGGCTCACGGAGCAGCACGGTGCCCTCGCGGACACCCTGATGGCGGAGGAGGCCATCGACATCGAGCTGGAGCTGCCGATCGGGGAGCCCCGGGCCGACGGCGGCGGATCCCTCTGGCTGGGGCTACGGGGTGATCGCAGCGGCTGGTCGCTGCAGCTGGTGCTCACCCCGGAGCCCGGATCCCGGGGGATAGAAGGGGGCTGGAATCCTGCTGCCAGCGCGGCCTTTGCCGCGGCCCTGGAGCGCCTGAGACCCGCTGAGCGGGGTGGCGGGGATCAGGATTGATGATCGTTGGCGGATTCCCCAGCCGCCAGCTCCGTTTTGCACCGTTTCTCCCCAGGCAGCCCCCCTCGGACGCTGCCCGCTGGCTGCGGCTGGGGAGAAGCTGTACGGGCCGCCGCGCCGGCTTGACAGATCGCGGCCACCGCAACGGCGCCTGGCTGGCGAGGGCGGCGACGGCCCCAAGGCCTTGCAAGAGCTTGTGTCTCAACCTGAGACCAGGCACCCCTCGCCGCAGCCGGCGCCGTTTGACGTTCCCCCTTCGGTGTGGAGAAGTGGCTGACGCGCTGCATGGAGTCCGCAATGGCCCGCCTGAGAACCCTGCCGTTGGACGGGGCCGAGTCGCTGGTGAGCCTGCGGGCGGATGTGCCCGAACCGCTGCTGGAGGCGATGCGGCAGTTCATCGAGCGCCACCCCAACTGGGACCAGTACCGCCTGTTCCAGGCCGCCCTGGCTGGCTTTCTGGTGCAGAACGGCATCCGCAACCGGGGGGTGACCCGCTGCTACCTGGCCAACCTGTTTCCGGGCCATCAGGCCTTCTCGGCGCCGGCGGCCTGAGCTGGCCTGGGGCGCCTCAGGCGTCCGGCTCCACCCCCAGCAGGCTGAAGATCCGCGCGGCGCTGGCGTCAGCCACCGGCAGGATCGAGAGGCGGTTGCCCCGGCGCACCACCACCAGTTCCTCCACCGAGAAATGCTCGCGCAGGGCATCAAGACTCAGCATCGCCGGGAAGGTGGCGCGATAAGCCAGACGGACACAGTCCCAGCGGGGGGCCTCGGGCTTGGAGGCCGGATCGAAGTACTTGGACGTGGGATCGAACTGGCTGGGATCCACCACCCCCGTTTCGATCACCTCCATCAGACCGACGATTCCGGGGGGACTGACATTGGAGTGATAGAAAAAGGCACGATCACCACTCTGCATGGCGCGCATGAAGTTGCGGGCCTGGTAGTTGCGGATCCCGTCCCAGAGGGTGGTGCCCTCGGCCTGCAGATGCTGGATACCGTAGACATCCGGCTCGCTTTTCATCAACCACCAGGCCATGGATGTTCGCTCTCAGAGGGACTGCACCAGCCGGCGGAAGTGGTCGCCGCGGGCTTCGAAACTGGTGTATTGATCGAAGCTGGCACACGCCGGGGACAGCAACACCCCCTGGCAGTCGAGCTCGGGAGCCAGGCTGGCGGCCAGGGCCACCGCAGCCTCGAGATCCTCCACCTGCCGCACCACACCGCCGAAACCGCTGGTGTGCAGGAGGCCGGTGAATTCCTCCCGTGCCGCGCCGTAGAGCACAACCGCCGCCGCCCGCTCCTGGAGCTGCTCCAGCCAGGCCGCCGCATCCCCCTGCTTCGACTGACCACCGGCCAGCACCACCAAGGGTCCCTCCAGGGCCCGCAGGGCCACCTCGGCGGCGTCGTAATTGGTGGCCTTACTGTCGTTGAACCAGGTGATGCCGTTCAGCTGGCGCAGGCGCTCCAGCCTGTGCGGCACGCCGGGGAAGCAGCGGCAGGCGGCCTCCATCGCCGCCGGCTCCAGCCCGGCATGGAGCCCCACCGCCACCGCCAGCAGCAGGTTCTGGCGGTTGTGGGCCCCGGGCATCGCCAGGGCGTTCGCGGGGAACAGGGGACCCTGGCGACCCTGCACCTGATCGTGCGCATCGATCCAGAGCAGCGGATCGAGGCTGGCCGGCAGGGCCTCCCTGGGTCCGGCGGTGATCCAGTCGGCGTGGTCCCAGGTGTCGGCGTGGCGGCGGATGTCGGGGTCGTCGGCGTTGAGGATGCGGATCCGCGCGTTCTCCAGCAGGCGCCGCTTGATGGCCCGGTAGGCGGCCAGGGTGCCGTGGCGCTCCAGGTGGTCGGGGGTGAGGGTGGTCCACACGCCGATGGCGGGGGCGACGGCGGGGGCGGCTTCGATCTGGTAACTGCTCAGTTCCACCACCAGCCAGTCGGGACGGGGGCCCTGCTCCAGTCGGCGCTGCAGCACCACCTCGGCGGCGGAGATGCCGACATTGCCGCAGAGCGGCGCATCCTTGCCGCCCTGCTCCAGCAGGTGGTGCACCAGGCAGGTGACGGTGGTCTTGCCATTGGTACCGGTGATGCCGATCCAGGGCACATCCCGGCTGGCCTGCCAGGCGGGCACGATCTCCCCCTGCACCTGCACCCCCTGGCCGCGCAGCTGCTCCAGCACCGGATGGTTCCAGGCAATCCCAGGACTCACCACCACGACGGACGGTGGCAGCGGCAGAGCCTGGAACGCCTCAACACTGAGGGGCACCCCCAGGCGCGCCGCGATGGCCTCGTTCTCCAGCTCGGCGGCCCGAGCCCGAAGCTCCGGGGAGTCGCCACTTTCGATCACCACCACCGCTTCACCGCGGTCATGTAGCAGCCGGGCGGCCCCCAGTCCGGATCGGCCGAGACCCACCACCACCGTGCAGGACAGGGGTGGATTGGCCTCGTTGGGGCTCACGCTGGCAGGCTCACAACCACGATCGGCCGAGGGTAGCAGCGAGGCGAACGCCCATCTGAACCGCGCTCGATTCGCGAGGAATGAATAGATCTGAAGATGGGCGATACTGGAATCGAACCAGTGACTCCTACCGTGTCAAGGTAGTGCTCTACCTCTGAGCTAATCGCCCGTTGCCGGGATCACCGAGGTGTGGGGAAATCGACTGTCATCTCGATGAAGATCGAGAGGAATGGTTGTCGTAACTTCGCCAACGGGAAATCCGTTGGATCCGCCTCTTCCTAGGGTTTTCCTACTCGCCGGCCTTCCCTCCTGTCAACTTGGGGCCCGGGGCCTCAATGGCGCTCCATCCGGATCCGGAAGCGCTCCCGCTTGGTGGGATCGATGGCCAGCACCTCCAGCTCCCCCCGCCCCTCCAGCTGGACCCGCGACCCCACGGCCAACGGCTGGCTGGGGCTGCTGACCACGGTCCAGTCGATGCGCACGGCCCCCTGGCGGATCAGGTTGGCCATGCGGTTGCGGGACAGGCCGAAACCGGCGGACGCCAGGGCATCCAGCCGCAGGGAGGCTTCCACCGTGGTCAGCTGGCGGGGCAGGCGCCGGGCCGGGAGCTGCAACATGTCGATGGGGCGGGCCTCGAAGCGCACCGGCACCGTGCGCACCAGGCCCTCGCCCCCATCCAGCCTCGCGGCCAGGGCCGCCGTGACGATGGCCTGGGCGCCCCGATCGCCCCGCAGCCACAGGTCACCCCACTCCGCCGCGTTGGCACCGGAGCGGGCCAGCCCCTCGAGCATGTCGGCAGTGGTGGCGGGATCGAAGAGAAAGTTGCCGCTGATCTCCAGCCCCATCAGGACGGGAGGCACGGGCTCCTGGCCCGCCCGTGTCAGCAGCAGGCAGCGGCGTTCGGCGCCGGGGTGGCCACCATCGCTGGCGAGGCTCAGCTCACTGAGGGCACCGAGCCTGGCCTCGGCCTCCTCCCAGACGGCGGCGTCCAGAAATCCACTCACCTGGGGCTCCCAGGTGCGCAGGGCCGTTTCCGCCAGGCCGAAAAGGCCTTCGAGGGCCTCCGGCTGGCGGCTTCCTGCCAACAGGTCCCGTCGTGGAAGCATGGCGCGGAGGGCTCAGGTGTCGTCCAGCCGCACGACCGCCTTCGGTCGTGCCAGCTGGATCGTGGTCCAGGGGATCTCGCTTCCGGCGGGGGCCTCCAGCAGCAGCAGCCAGCAGCCCTCGTCGAGCCGATTGCGCAGGATGCGGATGCGGTCGTCCTCCTCGGAGCTCACGCTGGCGGCGGCGGCAAAGCTGCCCATCCAGCCAGAACCCATGCCCAGCAGGCCACCGATCAGCGGTTCTCCGTAGGCACCGGCGAAGCTGAACGTGTGCAGGTCGGTGATCTGGGTGAAGGTGAGTCCGGCCAGGAAGCCGAAGGGCAGCAGCCAGCGGACCATCGACTGCTGCCGCCGCCGTCGGGCCGTGGCCGGATCGAGCCGCTCCACGTCCGACATGGTCGCCTCACCGCTGCCGATCGCCAGCACCCGGGTCGGGGCCGGCTGGAGCGCCAGCAAGCGTTCCCGCAACGCCTGCAGCCGCTCGCGGTCGTCCAGCACGACCACCACACTCAAGGACATGGGCTCGTCTCCGCACCGCTCTCTACACTGCACCTCCGGCCTGCCCCCCTGGGGGCGCACCCCCCGCCCCCCGCACCGCTGCCGGACATGACGAAGGTTCTGGTCTCTGATCCCATCGACCAGGCGGGGATCGACATCCTCTCCCAGGTTGCCCAGGTGGACGTGCGCACGGGGCTCAGCCCGGAGCAGCTGGTGGGCTGCATCGGCGACTACGACGGCCTGATGATCCGCTCCGGCACCCAGGTCACCGCCGAAGTGATCGAGGCCGCCACCCAGCTGCGCATCATCGGCCGCGCCGGCGTGGGGGTCGACAACGTCGACGTGCCCGCCGCCACCCGGCGCGGCGTGATCGTGGTCAACTCCCCGGAGGGCAACACGATCGCTGCCGCCGAGCATGCCCTGGCGCTGATGCTCTCCCTGTCGCGACACGTGCCCCACGCCCACGCCAGCACCATGGCCGGCGGCTGGGACCGTAAGACCTACGTGGGCAACGAGCTTTACAAGAAAACCCTGGGCGTGGTGGGCCTCGGCAAGATCGGCTCCCACGTCGCCCGCGTCGCCCGGGCCCTGGGCATGGACGTGGCCGCCTACGACCCGTTCATCTCCGCCGAGCGAGCCCAGCTGCTGCAGGTGCGGCTGCTGCCCCTGCCCCAGCTGTTCGCCGAAGCCGACTACGTCAGCCTGCACCTGCCCCGCACGCCCGACACCGAGAACCTGGTCAACGCGGCGCTGCTGGCCACGATGAAGCCCACGGCCCGGCTGGTGAACTGCGCCCGCGGCGGCATCATCGATGAACAGGCCCTGGCCGACGCGGTGGAGAACCGGGTGATCGCCGGCGCCGCGATCGACGTGTACGCCAAAGAACCCCTGGCGGCCGATTCACCGCTGCGCCTGGTCAAGGAGCGGCTGATCCTCACCCCGCACCTGGGGGCCTCCACGGAGGAAGCCCAGGAGAACGTGGCGATCGATGTGGCCGAACAGATCCGGGACGTGCTGCTCGGCCTGCCGGCCCGCAGCGCCGTGAACATCCCCGGCCTGACCCCCGAGGTGATGGAGCTGCTGAAGCCCCATCTGCAGCTGGCCGAAACCCTGGGCCTGCTGCTCAGCCAGCTGGCCGGGGGCCAGATCAGCGAGCTGGAGGTGCGGCTGCAGGGCGAGTTCGCCTCCCATCCCGCCCAGCCCCTAGTGGTGGCCGCCCTCAAGGGCATCCTGTCGGCCGCCCTGGGCGACAGCATCAACTACGTCAACGCCACCCTGGAAGCCAAGGAACGTGGCATCCACGTGCTCGAAGTGAAGGACGACGCCAGCCGCGACTTCGCCGGCGGTTCGCTCCAGCTCAGCTCCCGCAGCCCTCGGGGCAACCACAGCGTCACCGGCGCGGTGTTCACCGACGGGGAACTGCGCATCACCACCATCGACGAGTTCCCGGTCAACGTGACGCCGAGCCGTCACATGCTCTTCACCCGCCACCGGGACATGCCTGGCATCATCGGCCAGCTGGGTTCCCTGCTCGGCGAGCACAACGTCAACATCGCCTCGATGCAGGTGGGGCGCCGCATCGTGCGGGGCGACGCCGTGATGGTGCTGAGCCTGGACGACCCGATCCCCCCCAGCCTGCTGGCGGTGATCCACGACATCAACGGCATCCAGGCCGCCCATCCGGTCACCCTCTGATGGGCCTGGTCTGGTGGCGGCTGGAGATGGCCGCCCCGGCCGAACTGGAGGAATCCCTGCTCTGGAAGCTGCCGCTGCTGGGGGTGCCCCGGGTGGCCCTGCAGCATCCCCCCGAGGCCCCGGAGCGCCGCCAGTTGCTGGCCTGGCTGCCCGAAAGCGACTGGCCCCCCGACCAGCGGCAGGAGCTGGAGCGGGCCCTGGCCCCGTTGGGGGAGCCCTTCAACCTGGCGCTGCCACAGATCCACTGGCAGCGCCAGGCGGATGAGGACTGGAGCCTGAGCTGGAAGAGCCACTGGAGGCCCGATCCGGTGGGGGAGCGGCTGCTGGTGCTGCCGGCCTGGCTGGAGGTGCCGCCCGAGCAGGCCGATCGCCTGGTGATCCGCATCGATCCGGGCAGTGCCTTCGGCACCGGCAGCCATCCCACCACCCGCCTCTGCCTGGAGGCGCTCGAAGCCCTGGCCGGCGAACGGGAGCGCGCGGGCCAGGGGCCGGCCCTGCGGGGTCTGCGGGTGGCCGATCTGGGCTGCGGCAGCGGCATCCTGGGCCTGGCCGCCCTGCGGCTGGGGGCGACGAGCGTGGCGGCCGCCGACAGCGATCCCCTGGCGGAGCGGGCGACCCGCGCGAACGCCGCCCTCAATGGCCTGGACGGCGCCCAAGCGCTGACGGTGACCACCGGGTCGGCGGAAGCCCTCGCGGAGCTGCTGGGGGGGCGCGGCGCCGATCTTTTGCTGTGCAACATCCTGGCGCCGGTGATCGAGGCCCTGATTCCCTGCTTCCCACGGCTGCTGGGCCCCGGCGGGGTGGGCTTGCTCAGCGGCCTGCTGGTGGATCAGGCCCCAGGCCTGGAGCGGGATCTGCGGGCAGCGGGCTGGCGCGTGGAGCAGCGGGTCGAGCAGGACCGCTGGGGCCTGCTGCGGATCCGTTCGGCATCCGATGTTGCATAAGGCACGCTGATCTGTGTCCTGGCTTTGATTGGCCTTCCCGGCCTGCGAGCCCAAGAACGCCGGGAAAGCCCCCTGTCGGATGTAGGAAGGGCGGGTCCTACAGGCCCTGGCTGCCGGGTGTCTGTGAGCTCCAATCTCTTCCATGGCTTCCTACAAGGTCACCCTCGTCAATGAGAGCGAGGGGCTGAACAAGACCATCGAGGTTCCTGACGACCAGTACATCCTCGACGCCGCCGAAGAGCAGGGCATTGACCTGCCCTACTCCTGCCGTGCCGGCGCCTGCTCCACCTGCGCTGGCAAGCTCACGGCCGGCACCGTCGACCAGTCGGACCAGAGCTTCCTCGACGACGACCAGATCGAGGCCGGCTTCGTCCTCACCTGCGTCGCCTACCCCACCTCCGACTGCACCATCAAGACCCACACCGAAGAAGAGCTCTACTGAGCTCCTCACCGGGCGATTCGCGCGGATCGCCCCTTGAACCCCGTGTTCTTCTCCGCCACCCTCAGGGGTGGCTTTTTCATGTCACTCCAGGTGGACACCGTGCTGGCCTCCGGCAGCGAGCATCCCAGCCCCGGCGGTCAGTACAGCTACCGGGTCCTGGGGCCCTGCTGCCGCCTGTTTGATCGGGAGGAACTGCCCTGGCCCTGCTGCCGCCTGGCCTGGCGCAGCAAGGAGCCCAGCTGGCGCCGCGTCGGCCGCCGCTTCGTGGCCGACCTGGCCGCCCGCCGCTGCCCCTCCTACGCCGTGGAGCTGCTCCAGCCGGGGGCCCGCCCCACCCGCACCGTGATCACCCTGTTCCCCCAGCGACTGGCCCCCGGCCTGCAGGAGTGGTGGTACAGCAAGCTGCCCGGCTCCCTGGAGGCCGGCAACCTGGCGCCGCCACCGCCCTCCCCGGCCCCCTGAGCCCCCGGGGTCAAGCCACAAAAAAGCCGGCCCGTCCTCGAGGACGGCCGGCTTGAAGTGGGTGGGGACTCAGAAGTAGATCTTGCCGCCGCCCCACTGGATCCCCTGAACCTTGGGGGCCACCAGGATGTAGCCGGCGATCAGGCGCAGGTCCTCGTCGTCCAGGTCGCGCATTTTCACGAACACATCGCTGCTGCGCAGGCTGGGATGGACATCAGAGATGCTGTATTCCCCGTCGTAGGAGGTGGGGTCCTTCATGTAGTCGACCAGGGCGTCGACCGAATCCCGGGCCGGGGTGGCCAGGGCGAGGGTCTCGGGATCCAGGCCCACGTTCTGGTTGGTCTTGGTGATGCCGCCGGCATGGCAGGTGCCGCAGCTGTCGTTGAAGAGCTTGCGGCCGGTCTTGACCTCCTTCTCGGTGAAGGTCACCAGGGCGCCGTCGGGGGACACCGGCACGGTGAGGTCCTCGGCACTCCACTGGGCCGCCGCCGCGGGACCCGCGAAGCAGACCAGCAGGGCCAGGGGAAGGATCAGCAGGGTCCGGGCGACGGCACGGACAAGCGAGCGGCGGACGGCTGAAAGGGGGGCGGCTGAGAGAAAGAGGGGGGCCATGGAAGAAGCCGGCGAAATGGCGGTGGGACCGCAACTGAGACCTTGTATCACGGGCAACGGGTCCCCCGCAGCGGAATCACGCGAACTGTTGCAGGCTCAGCCCGCCTCCCCCACCTCAAGGCTGAGAAAGTCCCTGGCCACGAGCGTCTCGGGGAAGATGGCCCGCGCTTCGGCCACCAGGTCATCGGGGGTCATGGGATTGCCGGCCACGTAGCGGGGACTCAGGTGGGTCAGCACCAGCCGCTTCACGCCGGCCTCAAGGGCGGTCTGGGCCGCCATGGTGCTGGTGGAGTGCTGGCGGGCGATGGCCAGGTCGGCCTCGCCGTGGGAAAAGGTGGATTCGTGGATCAGCAGGTCGGCGCCCTGGGCCAGGGCCACCGCGGCCTCGCTGAACACCGTGTCGGTGCAGTACACGACGCTGCGGCCTGGCCGCGGCGGCCCGCAGAGGGCCTCGCCCCGGATCACCCGGCCGTCGTCGAGGGTGACGCTGCGACCGGCCTTGAGCTCCCCGTAGACCGGCCCGGGGGGAACGCCCAGGGCCCTGGCCCGCTCCACGTCAAAGCGGCCCGGCCGCGGCTTCTGGTCCACCCGGTAGGCGTAGGCCGGCACCCGGTGGGTGAGGAGCGTGCAGCGCACCGTGATGTCGTCGTCATCCAGCACCAGGCTGCCCCGGGCGGCGGCCTCCTTCACCCGGTGGGTGCGCAGGGGATAGCCGATGCGGGTGGAGGAGGTGCGCATCACCCCGTCCAGGTAATCGCGCAGCGGATCCGGTCCGTAGAGATCGATCCCGCCACAACTGCCGGCCAGGCCCAGGCTGGCCAGCAGCCCCGGCAGACCGAAGACGTGATCGCCGTGCATGTGGGTGACGAAGATACGGCGCAGCTGCGACACCCGCAGCTCGCTGCGCAGGAACTGGTGCTGGGTGCCCTCGCCGCAGTCGAACAGCCAAAGTTCCGCCCGCTGGGGCAGACGCAGGGCGACGGCGGAGACGTTGCGGGCGCGGGTGGGAACGCCAGAGCTGGTTCCCAGGAAGGTGACCTGCACATCCGGGAGGCCTCAGTGGGCATGCTGCCACGCCGCCAGCCGGTGTGGTGGCCGGCGCCATGGCCATCCCCGGAAGCGCCGTCCAGAATGACCCGTTGTCGCTCGCGCGCACTCGTGTCTTTGCTCCGCTTCGGATGGCGCGCCGGCCTGCCCCTGGCGCTGCTCCCAGCCGCCGTGGCGGCGCCGATACCCAAGGAGGCCAGCGCGCCGGCCCCCTTGGTGCGGGTGCTGCTGCAGGAAGCCCCCAGCCTGGAGTTGGAGGCCGGCAGTGCCCCCCTGCGCCTGGGCGATGGGGCGGGCCGCACCCTGCTGGAGCTGGCCCCTGGGGCCCGGCTGCAGTTCGTCCTCAGCGGCGCGGCGCTGGAGGCGAGGCTTCAGGGACCGGCCGGCAGCCCACGGCGGCTGTCGCTGCCATCGGGTCAGGCCTGGATCGATCCCGCCCCGGGCCAGGGCGGCGGCAGCGAGGCCATGCTGACCCTGCAGCAGCGCCGCTACCGGGGCCGGCTGCTGGTGCGCAGCGAGGGCGATCGCCTGCAGGCGATCAACCTGATCGATGTCGAGAGCTACCTGCCCAGCGTGGTGGGCAGCGAGATGCCGGCCAGCTGGCCGCTCGCTGCCCTGCGGGCCCAGGCGGTGGCGGCACGCACCTACGCCCTGCGCCAGCGCCGTCCGGCGGCCCCCTTCGACCTCAAGGCCACGGTGGCCAGCCAGGTCTACAAGGGGGTGGAGAGCGAAACCGACTCCACCCGCGAAGCGGTGCGCAGCACGCGCTCCCAGGTGCTGGTGCACGGTTCCGCCCTGATCAACGCGGTCTTCCACAGCAGCAGTGGCGGCCTGACGGAAAACAGTGGCGAAATCTGGCGCCAGCAGCTCCCCTATCTGGTGAGCGTGCCCGATTTCGACCAGGCCAGCCCGGTCCATGCCTGGCAACTGCGCATCGAGCCCGACAGGCTGGCCAGGGCCTTCCGGGAGATCGATGGGGCCTTCCGCATCGAGGTGCTCTCCACCACCAGCTCCGGCCGCATCCGCCAGGCCCGGGTGACGGGACCTGGCGGCACGCTGCTGCTCACGGGCGCCGAACTGCGGCAGCGGCTGGGCCTGCGCAGCACCCTGGCCCGCTTCGACTTCGAGCCCCCCAGGTCCGCCCCCTTCCCTCCCCCCCTGCCCTCTCTGCAGGGGATGTTCACCCCCGAGGGGATCCGCTCCCTGGCCTCCGGCCTGGTCCAGGCCCCCTGGCAGAGTCCCCGACCACCGGCGGCGCCAACGCTGCTGGTCAGCGGCCGTGGCTATGGCCATGGGGTGGGCATGAGCCAGTGGGGGGCCTATGGCCTGGCCCTGCGCGGCGATGATTACCGCCAGATCCTGCAGCACTACTACCAGGGGGCCAGGATCCTCCCCTACACCTCCCTTTGAAGCGCGGCCACCCCTCCACCACCAGCACCGCGATCACACCCGTCGTTCTTGCCGATGCGGCGGCGGTGGCCGAACGGGTGGCGGCCCTGCTGCTTGAGGACCGGCTGCACCCGCAGCGGCCCCTGGGCCTGGCCACCGGACGCACCATGGAGCCTGTCTATGGGGCCCTGGCCCGCCGGATGGCTCGGCTGGAGCCCACCCTGGCCGCCAAGGTGCGCGCCACCTGGTGCAGCTTCAACCTGGACGAGTACGTGGGGCTGGCGCCGCAGAATCCCACCTCCTTCGCCGCCACCATGGCCCGCCAGCTGGTGGCGCCCCTCGGCCTGGAGCCCGAGCGGGTGCGGCTCCCGGATGGGCAGGCCGCCGATCCGGAGGCTGAAGCCCGTCGTTATGGCGCCGCCGTCGGCGCGGCCGGTGGCATCGGCCTGCAACTGCTGGGCCTGGGCCTCAACGGCCACGTGGGCTTCAACGAACCCCCCTCGGACCCTGAAGTGGCCTGCCGCTGTGTGGAGCTCAGCGGCCACACCCGCCACCAGAACGCCGGTGGCTTCGGCGGCGACCCCGGCGCCGTCCCCCGGCAGGCCATCACCCTGGGACTGGCCGAGATCCTCTCAGCCCGCAGGGTGTTGCTGGTGGTCACCGGGGCCGAGAAGGCGGCCATCCTGCGCCGCACCCTGGAGGAGCCCCCTACAGCGGAGCTGCCCGCCAGCTGGCTGCAGCACCATCCCGACCTGACGGTGATCGCCGACGCCGACGCCATGCTCAGCTGAGCAGGACCGCCTCCATCAGGGCCTCATCCGCTTCCAGGTTGGTGGTGACGCTGCGCACGTCATCGAGGTCCTCGAGCACATCCAGCATGCGCAGACAGGCGGCCAGCAAGCCTCCGTCCTCGAGGCGGCAGGGCAGGGAGGCGATCCAGCGGTGCTCCCAGCCCGCCAGCGGCAGCCCCAGGTCCCTCAGCCCGTCCTGGAGGACTTCCAGGTCGGCAAAGTCCCCGAACACGTCGACGCCGTCCACGTCGATGGCGTAGCCCACCGCCGACGGACCTCCCCGCTCTTCCAGGGCCAGCAGGCTCTCCAGCAGGGTCTCCTCGTCGGCTCCGGGCAGGGCCAGCCGCACCACGGCCCGTTGCTCGAACAGGTAGCTGACGCAGCCGGTCTCGCCGAGATTGCCGCCATGCTTGCCGAAGGCCAGCCGCAGGTCGGCGGCGGTGCGGTTGCGGTTATCGGTGAGGGCCTCGACCAGCACGGCCACCCCCCCGGCGCCATAGCCCTCGTAGCGCACCGCCTCAAACAGGTCGGCGCCACCAGCGCCCTGGCCGCTGCCCTTGGCCACGGCCCGGTCGATGTTGGCGTTGGGCAGCCCCGCCACCTTGGCCTTCTCGATGGCGGTGCGGAGCTGGAAGTTGCCAGCGGGATCGGCACCACCGCGGGCCGCCACTGTGATCTCCCGCCCCAGCCGGGTGAACAGGGCCCCCCGCTTCGCATCCACCACCGCCTTGGTGCGTTTGATCTGGGCCCATTTGCTGTGGCCGGCCATCGCGATGTCGGGGGAGGTTCAACCGGTGGCGTCGAACACCAGCCGGGGCAGGAGCAGGCCCTTGCCATCGGCACGGGCGATGCCCGCCAGACTGCCATCCGGCGTGAGCACGGCGACGGCCCCCTCGGGCAACTGCTCCACCGTACGGGGCAGGGCACGGCCGCACCGCCACGGCGACAGCTGGGCCGGATCGAGACGCTGCCGTGGCAGATCCACCAGCACGTCGAGGGGATCCAGCAGGGGGGGCATGGGGCCGCTTGCCAGGCGCTCCATGGAAATGGCCTGGTGCAGGCCGAAGCCGAGGGCGGCGGTGCGGCGCAGGCTGGCCAGGGCACCGCCACAGCCCAGGGCCTCCCCCAGGTCCCTCGCCAGGGCGCGCACATAGGTGCCGGCGGAACAACGCACCTCCAGCTCCAGGCGGCCACTGGCCGCATCCCAGCCGAGCAGATCGAGCCCATGGATCACCACCGGTCGGGCCGCCAGGGCCAGCTCTTCCCCCGCCCGCACCCGGGCGTAGGCCCGCTGGCCATCGACATGCACGGCGGAGACCTGGGGAGGCACCTGCAGGATCTCCCCCCGGAAGGCGGCCAGGGCCCGCTCCAGGGCCTCGGGGCCGAGGGGTGGCACGGGCAGCTGCCCCAGCACCTCACCCTCAAGGTCGTCAGTGCTGGTGCGCAGCCCCAGTTGCACCGTGCCCCGGTAGGTCTTGTCGCCGGGGAGATAGGGCAGCAACCGGGTGGCCGGACCCAGGGCGATGGGAAGCACCCCGGTGACCGCCGGATCCAACGTGCCGCCATGGCCCACCCGCCGCAGGCCGGAGGCCCGGCGCACCCGGGCGACGACGTCGTGGGAGGTGAGGCCGGCGGGTTTGTCGAGCACCAGGAAGCCGCAGCCGTGGCGCGCCGGGGGCGAAGGCGGCAGCCTGGTGGAACCTTCCTTCATGCCCAGGCGCCGATGACCCTGCAGGACCGTCGCGAGGTGGCCTTTCTGGTGCTGGCCGGCATTTTCCTGGGGACCATGGGCATGCTCAACATCCTGGGCCTGACCCGCTTCCTGACCCTCGGCAGCATCGGCTCCTTCCCGATCATCGTGGCGATCGGTGCCCTGCCGTACCCCGTCACCTTCCTCTGCACCGACCTGATCAGCGAAATCTGGGGCGAGCGGCGCGCCTCCCAGGTGGTGTGGGTGGGTCTGATGCTCAACGGCTGGATCGTGCTGGTGCTGTGGCTGGGGGGCATCCTGCCGGGTCTGGACGGATTCGGTGGGTTGGCAGGTCTGCCCACCGACACCCAGGCCGATGGGGTGCCGGTGTTCTTTGAGGTGCGGCGGCTGGCCTTCGGGGCGGTGGGGGCCTCCATGGCCGCCTACATGGCCGCCCAGTTCACCGACGTGCGCCTGTTCCATTTCTGGAAGCGCTTCAGCAATGGCAAGGCCCTGTGGCTGCGCAACAACGGCTCCACCCTGATCAGCCAGATCGTGGACACCGCAGCGGTGGTGCTGATCAGCCACTACGCCGCCCATGTGCTGCCGATCAGGCCGGGTGAGCCGGTGCTGCCCCAGCTGGGGGTGTTCATCGCCAGCGGCTATGTGTTCAAGCTGGTGGCGGCCCTGGCCGACACCCTGCCCTTCTACCTGCTGGTGGGCTGGCTGAGGAGATACCTGGAGGTGCCGGGGGACGGCACCGAACTGGGCGAGGTGCCCCTGACCTAGACGGCCACGGCGATGTTGATGCGCTTGCGGTTGCGCAGGCCACGCTTGATCGATTCGAAGTTGACCACGCCGTCCACCAGGGCGAACAGGGTGTCATCGGAGCCGCGACCCACGTTGACGCCGGGGATCACGGAGGTGCCGCGCTGACGGATCAGGATCGAACCGGCGCTGACGGTTTCGCCGCCGTAGCGCTTGACGCCGAGGCGCTTGGAATTGGAATCGCGACCGTTACGGGTCGAACCTGTGCCTTTCTTGTGGGCCATGGGGAAAGCGGGGGGTGGAGGGGAAGCTGACGGGGGGACGCTGGAGAGCCGGATCAGACGATCGCCTTACCGCCCACCTTGATGGCCTGGACCATCACGCGGGTGAGTTCCTGGCGGTGGCCGTTCTTGCGGCGGGTTTTCTTCTTGGGACGCATCTTGTAGACGATGATCTTCTGGCCACGGCGATGGGCCATCACCTTGAGTTCCACGGTGGCGCCTGCCACGTAGGGCTGGCCCAGGGTGGTGCCGGAGGCATCCTTCACCAGGAGCACGTTCTCCAGGGTGACGGTGCTGTCGACATCGGCGCTGAGCCGATCCAGATCCACGTAGCGTTCGGTCTGGAGCCAGAACTGCTGACCGGAGGCTTCGACGATGGCGTAGGCACCGGTGGTGTCCGTCGTGGCGGCTCCTGCCGCGACGTCGCTCGGGAGGTCCTGCTGGGGGGCTTGGGTCATCACGTCAAGGGGCGTGGCCAGGCTGGCGGCAGGGAGCCGCCATTGGGCCTGGGCGCACGGAATCGAAAGACAGAACTAAGATCCTCCCGTCCGGGCCCACCTTCCGTCAAGAATCAGCCCGACCAGGGGAGCTCCCCGCCGCAGCGGTCGATGCCCCAACCGGTTCTCACCATCCTCACCCTCATCCAGACCCCCGCCCTGGCCGAGGCCTGCGACCAGTGGCTCAAGGGTGGGCGCTACCAGCTCATGCCGGTGGACCCTGCCGTCGAGCCCCTGGCACAGCTGGAGCGCCTCCGGGAGGACATTGACGGCCTCCTGCTCGAGGAGGGGGCGGTCGACGGAGGCTTCTACGGCACCCTGCACGAACGGGGGCTGGAACTGCCGGCCGTGCTGATCGGACCCGTCAGCGGGGACGTCGTCTTCCATCGCGCCGAAGTCCGCCTGCCCCCCGACCAGCTGGAGCAGTTGAGCTACAGCCTCGATGCGGCCGTCTCCCGGTTTCTGCGCAGCCACACCCCACCGGCCAGCAACGAAGCCCAGGCGGCCACCCCCGATGGCTGGAAGCTGTCGAACCGGCTGAACGGCCGTCTCGGCTATCTCAGCGTTTACTACAAGCGGGATCCCTCCCGCTTCCTGCGCAACCTGGAAGCCGAGGAGCGCGACGAGTTGCTCGACTCCCTGCGGCGCAGCTACCGCGATCTGCTGATCAGTTACTTCAAGGATCCGGCCACGGCCAACCAGGCCATCGAAAGCTTCGTGAACACAGCCTTCTTTGCCGATCTACCGATCACCAAAATGGTCGAGATCCACGTGAATCTGATCGAAGAGTTCTGGAAACAGCTCATGCTGAAAGGACAGAAGAACGATTTCCTGCAGGACTACCGCCTGGCCCTCCTTGACGTCATGGCCCACCTCTGTGAGATGTATCGGCGCTCCATCCCTCCTGACGTGCCGATCGTGCCTGCCCCCATCCCTGAAGCGTCCAGCCCCACCGCCTGAGCCACTGCCATGACTTTTCGCAAGACCTACATCCTCAAGCTCTACGTGGCCGGCAACACGCCCAACTCCATGCGGGCTCTGAAGACACTCCGCGACATCCTCGAGTCCGAGTTCCGTGGGGTCTACGCCCTGAAGGTGATTGACGTCCTCAAGAATCCGCAACTGGCCGAGGAGGACAAGATCCTGGCCACACCCACCCTGGCGAAAATCCTCCCTCCTCCCGTGCGGCGGATCATCGGCGACCTCTCCGACCGGGATCGGGTGCTGATCGGCCTTGATCTCCTCTACGAAGAACTCTCGGAGGAGGACTTCAAGCTGGACATCGACGATCTCGAAGCAGGCGGTGAAGCCTCCTCTCCCGAATCCTCCTGAAGCCTTCCAAGTCAGGCCAGACGTCATCCCAGCCCCTTATCCCCTTCCCCTTCCAACCCTCGATGCCGGATCCCAACGACCACGACCTCACCGCCAACCGGATGCAGATGCAGAAGCTTCCCACGGGAATCGAGGGCTTCGATGACATCTGCCATGGCGGTCTGCCGATCGGTCGATCGACCTTGATCAGTGGCACCTCAGGGACCGGGAAAACGGTCTTTTCGCTGAACTTTCTCTGCAACGGGATCCGCCAGTTCAACGAGCACGGCATTTTCGTCACCTTTGAGGAATCCCCCCTCGACATCCTTCGCAACGCCTCCAGCTTCGGCTGGAACCTGCAGGAAATGGTGGAGCAGAACAAGCTGTTTGTTCTCGACGCCTCCCCGGACCCCGACGGCCAGGAGGTCTCCGGCAGTTTCGATCTCTCCGGGCTGATTGAACGGATCCACTACGCGATTCGCAAATACAAAGCCAAGCGGGTGGCGATTGACTCCATCACCGCCGTCTTCCAGCAGTACGACGCCATTTCCGTGGTACGCCGCGAGATCTTCCGGCTGATCGCCCGGCTCAAGGAGATCGGCGTCACCACGGTGATGACCACCGAACGGGTCGATGAATACGGCGCCATCGCCCGCTACGGCGTCGAGGAATTCGTCTCCGACAACGTCGTGATTCTTCGCAACGTGCTGGAGGGCGAACGGCGGCGGCGCACGGTGGAAGTGCTCAAGCTCCGGGGCACCACCCACATGAAGGGGGAGTTCCCCTTCACCATGGGCGCCCACGGCATCAGTGTGTTCCCGCTGGGGGCGATGCGCCTCACCCAGCGCTCCTCCAACGTGCGCCTGAGCTCCGGCGTTCCCCGGCTGGATGAGATGTGCGGCGGGGGCTTCTTCAAGGACTCCATCATCCTGGCGACCGGCGCCACCGGCACCGGCAAGACCCTGCTGGTCAGCAAGTTTGTGGAGGATGCCTGCCGTAGCAAGGAACGGGCGATCCTGTTCGCCTACGAGGAATCACGCTCCCAGCTGCTGCGCAACGCCACCAGCTGGGGTATCGATTTCGAGCAGATGGAGCAGGACGGGCTGCTCAAGATCATCTGCGCCTATCCGGAGTCCACCGGCCTGGAGGATCACCTGCAGATCATCAAGACGGAGATCAGCGAGTTCAAGCCGTCCAGGATGGCGATTGATTCCCTTTCCGCCCTCGCCAGGGGCGTCAGCCACAATGCCTTCCGGCAGTTCGTGATTGGGGTGACGGGGTATGCGAAACAGGAGGAGATCGCAGGCTTCTTCACCAACACCTCCGAGGAGTTCATGGGCAGCCACTCGATCACCGACTCCCACATCTCCACCATCACCGACACCATTCTGCTGCTGCAGTATGTGGAGATCCGCGGCGAAATGGCCCGGGCCCTGAACGTGTTCAAGATGCGCGGTTCCTGGCACGACAAGGGCATCCGGGAGTTCGTGATCACAGGCAACGGACCGGAGATCAAGGATTCCTTCGCCAATTTCGAGCGCATCATCAGTGGTGTCCCCCATCGCATCACCACCGATGAACGGGCCGACCTCGGGCGCATCATGCGCAGCGTGGATGGGGAGAGCTGATCAGGCGGGTGATCCCTCAGGCCACGGCGGTTCTCCGCTCCTTGTCCAGGTCGGCCAGGCTCGAGGAACGCTCCACCTGGACCTGCAACTCATCGCCGTCGGCGTCCTCCAGGGGAAGGTCGAACCAGAAGGTGGTGCCCACGCCGGGCTCGCTGGCCATGCGGGCCTGGCTGCCGTGTTTCTCGAGAATGCCACGCACGATGGAGAGGCCCAGCCCGGTGCCGGCCTCGGTGTGGACGGCATTTTCGACCCTGAAAAACCGCTCGAAGATCCGGGCCTGGTCGGCTTGGGAGATGCCGCAGCCGGTGTCGGCGATCTCGACCCGCAGCCGGGGCAGGGGGGAGGTGAGGGCGCAGGAGGGGTGGTCGCCGGCGCCGGCGCCGGGATCCAGCAGGCAATGGTCGGGCCAGGGGTAGGCCCGCAGCAGCAGCTGGCCGCCGCCCTGGGTGAACTTGAGGGCATTGCCCACCAGGTTGTCGAACACCTGGAGCAGCAGATCCCAGTTTCCACGCACCCGGGGCAGGTGCTGATCGCCGGCGAAGATCAGGGTGACCCCCTTCTCCTCAGCGTTCAGCCGGTAGGTGCGCAGGGTCTGCTCGATGGCCGGGGCCAGGTCCATGGGCTCCAGTTGCCAGACCCGGTCGGATTCCAGCCGCGACAGGTCGAGCACGTCGGTGACCAGCCGTGACAGCCGGTCGGTCTCGGCGTTGGCAATGCTCAGGAACTCCTTCTGCTCCTCGGGGCTGAGCAGGTCGCCCATGTCGTGGAGCGTCTCCACGTAGCTCTTAATGTTGCAAAGGGGGGTGCGCAGCTCGTGGGAGACATTGCTGATGAAGCGGCTCTGGGCCGCATTCAGCTCCACCTCCCGGGTGAGGTCCTGGATGGTCATGGCGATGCCCTTGAGGCTCTCGCCGCTGGCATCCCGCACCGACTGGAGCACGATGCGCAGGGTGCGGGCGGGATCACCGAAACTGCAGCGCACCTCGGTGTTGTCCCGCTCGTTCAGGATCAGGCTCTCCAGCGGATCGTGCAGTTCCATCGCCAGCCGGTCGGGCAGTTCGCCAGCCAGCTCGCTGCCCTCCAGGTTGCGCCCTTCCCAGCGGAACAGGCGCCTGGCAGTGGGGTTGGCCAGCACGATGTGCCCTTCAGCGTCGAGCAGCACCGCCCCATCGGCCATGGTGGCGATCAGCGACTGCTGCTTCACCTGGGCGGCGGTGAGTTCCTCGATGTTGGCCGCCTTGTAGACCTCCAGCTGGGAGGCCATGGTGTTGAACCCGTTGAGAAGTTCGCCGAGTTCCCCTCCCACCGGGAGGGCGATGCGGGTCTCGAAATTGCCGCCGGCGATCGAGCGCACCCCCCGCAGCAGCTCCTTCACCGGCTGGGTGATGGTGAGGGCATTAAACACCGAGCCCAGGATCACCAGCACCCAGATGGAGATGAACACCGCCACGGTGACTTCACGGGTGAGGGCGGCACTGGCCAGGAGTGTTTCGTTGGGGTTGATGCCCAGGGCCACCACGCCCAGATAGCGGCCCTCGCTCACCATCGGCACGAACACATCGGTGACCTGGCCGTCCGGCGTGAGGTGTTGCCGGATCAGGGGGTTGTCGGGGCGGCGCTGGATGTCGGCCGGCAGCTCCAGGCGGCGGCTGAGCAACCGTTCACCCATGCCGGTGCTGCCGCCCATGGGGATGCCCAGATAGATCACGCCGTCGGAATCGGCGAAGAAGATGTACCGGAGGCTGCGGCTGGACTGCCAGAAGCGTTCGGCCACCGAGGCCAGTTCGCGGTCGTTGCCCTCGGCCACCAGGGGAGTGACGTTGGCCGAGAGCAGCAGCCCGAGATCGCGGGCAAAGCGGGTGTCGCTCATGCGGGCATCGCGCTGGATGCCATTGAGCGCCAGGAAGGTGATGCCCGTCATCAGCAGGCTCACCACGAGGGTGGCGACCGCCAGCAGTTTCGTCTGCAGGCTGAATTCGGCCCACCAACGCCGCAGGCGCGCCCGCCACAGGTTCAGGGAGTCGGCTGGCTCGCTGCTGCTGCGGGCGTGGCCTGGGTCGCTGAGCGTCATGGCCGCACCGGCGGACGCGTCCGCACCTGGTGGCCGATGTCGCGGCGATAGACCATGCCCTCGAAACCCACCCGCCCCAGACCGGCGTAGGCCCGCTCGAAGGCGGCATCGAAATCCTCGGCCTGGGCCACCACGGCCAGCACCCTCCCGCCGGCCGTGACCACATGGCCGGCGTCACCCCGTCGGCTGCCGGCGTGAAACAGCTGGAGGTCGGGGTCGTCCGTCAGCTCCCCATGGATCGGATCGCCGCGACGCACCTCGCCGGGGTAGCCCTCGGCGGCGGCGATCACGCAGGCACTGCAGCGGGGCACGATCGTCAGGGGCGGGGCCTCCTCCAGACGGCCGGTGGCACAGGCCAGCAGCACCCGGGCCAGCTCAGGGCCCAGCAGGGGCATCAGGGTCTCGCATTCCGGATCCCCGAAGCGGCAGTTGAACTCGATCACCCGCAGGCCGTCCTCAGTGAGCATCAGGCCGGCGAAGATCACGCCGCGGTAGTCGATGCCCCGGGCCCGCAGGCCCCCCAGGATCGGCTCCAGCACCAGCTGGCGCACCTCTTCCAGCCCCGCCGCATCCAGCAGCCGGGCGGGGGCATAGGCCCCCATGCCGCCGGTGTTAGGGCCCGTGTCCCCCTCGCCGATGCGCTTGTGGTCCTGGGCCGGGGGCAGCAGCACCATGGAGCGGCCGTCGGTGAGGGCGAACACCGACACCTCCGGGCCGTGCAGTCGCTCCTCCAGCACCAGGGATGGGGAGGCGGCCGGCTCACCAGGCGCGGCGGTCTGGAAGCGGCCGGCGAACACCTCCTCGATGGCGTCGCGGCACTGCTCGAGGCTGTCGGCCACCGTCACACCCTTGCCTGCCGCCAGCCCATCGGCCTTGACCACCAGGGGGCGGCCGTGCCGCTCCAGGGCCTCCAGGGCCTCCTGCCGAGACGTTGCCGCCCAGAAGCCAGCCGTGGGCACGCCCGCTTCCTGCATCAGATCCTTGGCCCAGCGCTTGCTGGCCTCCAGCAGGGCCCCATCCGCCCCGGGGCCGAAGACCGCCAGCCCCTCCGAGCGCAAACGATCCGCCAGACCGGCCGCCAGCGGCGCTTCCGGCCCCACCACCACCAGGTCAATGGCCCGCTCGCGGCAGGCCGCCGCCAGGGCCTCCTGGTCGGATTCGGCGATGGCCAGCTGGCCGCAGCCCGCCAGGGCCGCGGTGCCGCCGTTCCCCGGGGCCACCAGCACCTGCTCCACCCCCGGACAGCGGGCCAGGGCCCAGCCGAGGGCGTTCTCACGGCCACCGCCGCCCACCACCAGGATCCGGGCCGGCACCGGGCCAGCGGCGGGAGCAGCAGTGGGGGTGGGTGAAGCCATGGGCGGAAGAGGGGAGGCAGGACGGGGGGTGGATCTGGGAGGACAGCTCCCCTAGGTTGAGCGCCGGCACGGGTGCTGCACCGGTTGCCCTCACCTGCCTTGCTGCCACTCCCCTTTGCCATTCTCTCCGACCGCCGCCTCGACCGCTGCCCCGCCAGGCGGATCCGGCCCGACCACCGGCCTTCCCCCGGGTGGGCAGTGGCCACTGGAGTGGCCTCGGCTGCTCCTGAGGACCCTCGGAGCCCTGGCCCTCCTGGCCCTGTTCACGCCGCTGGGGGCTGCGGCGGCCATCCCCACGACCGCTGCGCCGTCGGTGGCACCCGACCAGGCACCCCGGGGTCCCGCCACCGATGGGGCCGGGACCGGACCCTCCGGGCCACCGGAGGAGACCGAAGAACCACCACCCCTCCTCAGTGACAAGGCGTTCGCCGACCTGCTGCGCGACGGGGACCTGGAGCAGCTCGATGCGGCCTGTCGCCAGAGCGCCGATGCCGATCTGGGTGAGCGCCTGAGGCAGCTGCAGCAGCGGCTGCTGACACTCCACCCGGCCCCCCAGCCCCTGGAGGTGGTGCTGGCCAACGCCGACGTGCTGCTCAGCTGCCGGGCCCCCAGCGAGGCGATGGACGTGCTCAACCGCTTCGGACCGGCCGCCGGAGCCGAGCGGGTGCAGTGGTTGCAACTCCAGTGGCGCGCCGCCTCGGCGGGTCTGGACCACCGCCGGGCGGCCCTGGCCCTGGAGCGGCTGCGGCAGGAAACCGGCACCTCCCTCGATGCCATCGCCCTGCCACTGCTGCGCCGGGAGGATGGCACCGTGATCAGCCGCTCGGCCCTGGAGCTGCTGGCCCTGCATCTGGAATCGCGGGGCTTCCCCAAGGTCGGCGGCGAGCTGCTGGTGCGGGCCCGCCAGGGCGGCCTGGCGGGGGCCCTGCGTCTGCAGCAGGCCGTGGGGTTGCTGGAGGAGCTGCCGGCGCCGGAGCGGGAAGCCCTGCTGGAGGCGGCCCTCGACCAGGCGGCGGCGGCGGGGGCCTGGGGCCTGGTGGCGGAACTGCTGGACACCCAGGCCGCCCTGCCCTCGGGGCGGGCCGTGGAGCGGCGCCTGCGGCTCAGTGGCCGCCTCGACGACGCCTACGGGGAATGGCGCTGGCGGCGCGAGGATCCGGCTTCGGCCCCGCGCACCCGCCAGCTGGAGATCCAGCTGCGCTCCCCCCGCGACCCCGGCGGCCATGCCGCCGATCTTCCGGTACCGGCAACGGAACCGGCGACGGAACCGGCCCCGACCACCACTCCCGCCCCATGACCCTGCCCCCTGCCACCGACACCCTCCTTTACGAAGGCAAGGCGAAGCGGGTCTACGCCACCGATCAGATCGACGTGGTGGCCGTGGAATACAAGGACGACGCCACGGCCTTCAATGCCCTCAAGAAGGCCCAGCTGCTCGGCAAGGGGGCCCTGAACTGCCGCATCTCCGCCCTCCTGTTCGAGCATCTGGAGCGGCTGGGGGTACCCACCCACTACCTGGGCCTGCACGGGGATCACTGGATGATGGTCCGGCCGGTGCGGGTGGTGCCGGTGGAAGTGGTCGTGCGGAACGTGGCCGCCGGTTCCCTCTGCCGCCAGATGCCGATCACGGCGGGGACCCCCCTGGATCCGCCGCTTCTCGATCTGTACTACAAGGACGACGCCCTGGGCGATCCCCTGCTCAGCGAAGCGCGGCTGGAGCGGCTCCAGCTGGTGACCTCCACCCAGCTGGAGGCCATCAGGGACCTGGCCTTCCGCGTCAACGACGCGCTGCGCCAGCTGTTCGCCGGGGTGGGGCTCGAACTGGTGGATTTCAAGATCGAACTGGGGTTCACCACCGCCGGCGAACTGGTGGTGGCGGACGAGATCAGCCCCGACACCTGTCGCCTCTGGAACCGGGCGGTGAGCGATGCGGAGGAGCGAATTCTCGACAAGGACCGTTTCCGCCAGGACCTGGGCGGCGTTGTCGAGGCCTACGGGGAGGTCCTCAAACGGGTCCAAGGGGTCTGTGCCGAACCGCGGGTCTACGGGTAAGGTCAGCGGAATTTGCGGCCTGGCCGCTCTGCAGACGACATCCATGATTGGCGTTCGCCTCGGCAGGCCCCACATCCTTCGAAGCGTCACGCCCCGGGCGGCGACCGCCTCCTTGCCCCTGCTCGTGGCCCTGCTGCTGGCCGGCGGCCAGTCCAGGGCGGCCGAGAGTCCCCCCACCAAGCGGGAGGGGCAGGCCCCGGTGCCCGCCTTGGCCCAGGCCGGCGCCGATCCTTTCGCCGGCCCGGCGGACGCCACCCCTCCGGCTGGGGCGTCCCCGGTGACACCCGCACCCGGAGCCAGCCCGGCCCCGGCCGCCACTCCGGCACCGACCGCCACCCCAACCACCCCAGCCACGGGCGCCCCCGCCGCCAGCGACGACCGGCCGGGCAAACCTTCCCTGGGCCCGGCCCCTGCTCCTTCGGCCTCGGCCGAGCCCCGGGTGCTGATCAGCGAGGTGGTGATCGAAGGTCTGGCCGACCACCCCGAGCGGGAACGGCTGGAGCTGGCGGCCTACGCCGCCATGGCGGTGACCCCCGGCAATGCGATCACCCGCAGCGAACTGGAGACCGATCTGCAGGCCATCTATGCCACGGGCTGGTTCTCCGACGTCCGGATCCAGCCCCAGGACGGTCCGCTCGGGGTGAGGCTGGTGGTCTCGGTGGTGCCCAACCCGGTGCTCACCAAGGTGAGCCTCGACCCCGCTGACGCCAAGGTCCCGGAAACGGTGGTGCAGGACACCTTTGCCGGTGATTACGGCAAGACCCTCAACCTGGTCACCCTGCAGGGCCGCATGCAGGAACTGCAGAAGTGGTATGCCGATCAGGGCTTCTCCCTGGCCCGCGTCACCGGCCCCTCCCGGGTCGGCCCCGATGGCGACGTGCAGTTGCTGGTGCGCCAGGGCACGGTCAAAGGTGTGGAGGTCCAGTTCCTCAACAAGGAGGGATCGGCCACCAACGACAAGGGCCAGCCGATCAAGGGCAAGACCAAGGAATGGGTCATCACCCGGGAGATCTCTATCAAGACCGGCGAGGTCTTCAACCGCCGCAACCTGGAGGACGACCTCAAGCGCCTCTACGGCACCGGCCTGTTCAGCGACGTCAAGGTGACCCTGCGGCCCGAACCGGAGGATCCCGGCTCGGTGGTGATCGTGCTGGGGGTGGTGGAGCAGTCGACAGGTTCCCTCTCCGGTGGCCTGGGCTACAGCCAGAGCCAGGGGGTCTTCGGCCAGATCCAGGTGCAGGACAGCAACCTGTTCGGCCGCGCCTGGGACCTCTCCACCAGCTTCACCTACGGCCAGTTCGGTGGCCTGGCCGATATCTCCTTCAGCGACCCCTGGATCAAGGGGGACAAGTACCGCACCGCCTTCCGCTTCAAGGCCTTCATCAGCCGGGACGCCCCCCAGGTGTTCCAGAGCCAGGACAACGGCAACATCTTCACCGTCTCCGACTTTTACCAGGCGCCCGGCACCCAGGTCGCCTACAACATCTTCTCGCCGTTCAACCCCCTCCTCGACGTCTTCCCTTCGGTGACCGCGGCCCGCATCGCCGCCCAGACCACCGGTCAGGACCTCAGCTGGTTCCAGTTCGACGGCAACAGCGTCCTGATCCAACGTGTCGGCGCCAATGTCCAGTTCGTGCGGCCGCTCAACGGCGGCAACCCCTTCAAGCGCGCTCCCTGGAATGTGCTGCTGGGTCTGACCGGCCAGGTGGCCACGCCGATGGATTTCTCCGGCACCTCCCGCCGTTTCGGTCTGGCCACCCCGAACGAATCCACCGCCCTGTTCTCCGCTCCCACCAACTCGATCATCTGCCTGGCCTACAACTGCGCCGCCCGCAACCAGCTGGTGGGCCTGCGGCTGGCGGCCACGATGAGCACCCTCAACGACCCCCGCAACCCCACCAAGGGCAACTTCCTCAGCCTCGGCACCGAACAGTTCATATCGGTGGGTCCCGATTCCCCCACCTTCAACCGGTTGCGGGGCAGCTTCACCCACTACATCCCGGTCCGCTGGCTGAAGTTCTACAAGGGGTGCCGGCCCAAGGCCGGTGAAACCGAAGATTGCAAACAGGCCCTGGCCTTCCAGGTGTCGGCCGGCACGGTGATCGGCGATCTGCCGCCCTATGAGGCCTTCTGCCTGGGCGGCGGCAACTCGGTGCGGGGTTACTTCGACTGCGACCTCGGTGTGGGCCGCAGCTTCGGTGAGGCCACGATCGAATACCGGTTCCCCCTGTTCAGCATCGTCAGCGGCGAGCTGTTCGTCGATGGCGGCACCACCTTCGGCAGCCAGACGAACGTGCCCGGCAACCTGGGCGGCCTGCTCAGCAAGCCGGGCTCCGGCTTCTCGATCGGCACCGGCCTGATCGTCACCACCCCGGTCGGCCCGCTGCGACTGGAGGTGGCCAGCCAGGACTTCACCGGCGAGTGGCGCTTCAACCTCGGCGTGGGCTGGAAGTTCTAGTGACCAGCTGGCCCAGCGACTATCGCCAGGCGTGGACCCTGAGCTCCTGCGTGGAGCGCACCGGGGTAGGGCTGCACAGCGGCGCCGTCTCCAGGGTCCGCCTCGGCCCCTCGGAGCGGCCGGGCTACTGGCTGGGCTGGCTGGACGACCCGCAACGGCCCCTGCAGCAACTGGGCCCCTCCCAGGTGAGTGACACTCGCCTTTGCACCTGCCTGCAGCTGGGGGATCGGCGCCTGGCCACGGTGGAGCACCTGCTGGCGGCCCTCGCCGGCACCGGGGTGAGCCAGGCGGAGCTGCTGGTGGACGGGGAGGAGATCCCCCTGCTCGATGGCTCTGGGCTTCCCTGGGTCGAAGCGATCGGCGAGGCGGGGATCTGCAGCCGGGGTGAGCGCCTCGAGCCCGCCCTGCCGCCCCTGCCCGTCACCCTTCAACAGGGCCAGAGCTTCGTGGTGGCCCTGCCGGCCGACCGACTGCGCCTGGCGGCGGCCATCGACTTTCCCCAGGCGGCCATCGGCCGCCAGCTCTATGCCCTGGATCTCACCCCGGAGAGCTTTGTGGCGGAGATCGCCCCGGCCCGCACCTTCGGCTTCCGGGAGCAGGTGGAGCAGTTGCTGGCCGCGGGCCTGATCCGCGGTGGTGCCCTTGACAATGCCCTGGTCTGTGACGGCGACGGCTGGGTGAATCCGCCGTTGCGCTTCGCTGACGAACCGGTGCGCCATAAGCTGCTGGACCTGCTGGGAGATCTGGCGTTGGTGGGCCTGCCCAGGGCCCACGTCTTCGCCTACCGCGGTTCCCATGGCCTGCACACCGCCATGGCCGCGGCCCTTGCGGCCCAGGTATCCCGCCTGCCCGTGCCCGTACCGACCCACTGATTCCTTGACCGTTCTTCCTTCCGCCGCTCCTGAGTTCGCCACGGTGGCCTGCCCCGACGCCGATGCAGCACGGGCCGTGGTGCTCAGCAGCGAGCAGATCCTCAACCTGCTCCCCCATCGCTACCCCTTCGCCCTGGTGGATCGGGTGGTGGAGTACGTCCCCGGTAAACGGGCGGTGGCGCTCAAGAACGTCACCTTCAACGAACCGCAGTTCCAGGGCCATTTCCCGGGCCGCCCCCTGATGCCCGGCGTCCTGATCGTTGAGGCCATGGCGCAGGTGGGGGGCCTGATCGTCACCCAGATGCCCGATCTGCCCAAGGGCCTGTTCGTCTTCGCGGGCATCGACGGTGTGCGCTTCCGGCGCCCCGTGGTGCCCGGCGATCAGCTCCTGATCACCTGCGAACTGCTCAGCCTGAAGCGCAAACGCTTCGGCAAGGTGCACGCCACCGCCACGGTCGATGGCGAGCGGGTCTGCTCGGGCGAGCTGATGTTCTCGCTCGTGGACTGAGGCGATGTCGAGTACTGCCATGACGACATCCGTGCATCCCACGGCCCTGGTCGATCCCCGGGCCCGGTTGGCCCCGGGCGTGGAGATCGGCCCCTATTCCGTCATCGGTCCGGAGGTGGAGATCGGCGAAGGCAGTCGCATCGGCCCCCACGTCGTGATCGACGGGCGGGTGCGGATGGGCAAGGGCAATCGGATCTTCCCAGGGGCCTGCATCGGCCTCGAGCCCCAGGACCTCAAGTACGGCGGTGCCCCCACCGAAGTGGTGATGGGGGACGAGAACACGATCCGGGAGTGCGTCACCATCAACCGCGCCACGGCCGAAGGGGAGAGCACCGTCCTGGGCAACGGCAACCTGCTGATGGCCTACAGCCACATCGGCCACAACTGCCAGCTCTCCGACCGCATCGTGATCGCCAACGGTGTCGCGGTGGCGGGCCACGTGGTGATCGGGGAGCGGGCCGTGATCGGTGGCGTGCTCGGCATCCACCAGTTCGTCCACATCGGCAGTCTGGCGATGGTGGGCGGCATGAGCCGCATCGACCGCGACGTGCCCCCGTTCATGACCGTGGAGGGCCATCCCGGCCGCCTTCGGGGGCTGAACCGCGTCGGGCTGCGACGCAGCGGCGTGGCCCAGCTTGACGATGGCGCCCAGTTCCGCCAGCTGCAGGATCTCTGGACCCTCATCTACCGCAGCGATCTGGTGCTGGCCGCCGCCCTGCGGCAGGCGCGGGAGCGTCCCCTGCTGGCCGCGGCCGATGAGCTGTGCGCCTTTCTGGAGGCCTCGGTGGGGCCGGGCCGGCGCGGACCGCTGCCGGCCCAGCGCTGATGGTGCGACTCCTGGTCAGCACCGGAGAGGTCTCCGGTGATCTGCAGGGATCCCTGCTGGTCCAGGCCCTGCACGAGGAGGCGGCCCGCCGTTCCCTGCCCCTCGATGTGGTGGCCCTCGGGGGAAGCCGGATGGAGCGGGCCGGCGCCCAGCTCCTGGCGGACACCACCAAGCTCGGGGCGATCGGCTTGTGGGAACCGATCCCCCTCGTCATTCCCACCCTCAAGCTGCAGGCCAGGGTGCGCCGCTGGCTCCGCCAGCACCCCCCGGATGCGGTCGTGCTGATCGACTACATGGGGGCGAACGTCAACCTGGGGCTGCGCCTGCGGCGGCTCTACCCCACGGTGCCGATCACCTATTACATCGCCCCCCAGGAGTGGGCCTTCCGCCTCGGCGACGGCGGCACCACCCGGTTGATCGGCTTCACCGACCGCATCCTGGCGATCTTCCCGGAGGAGGCCAGCTTCTACGCCGCACGCGGCGCCCAGGTCACCTGGGTGGGCCACCCCCTGATCGACACCCTGCAGCAGCGCCCCTCGCGCCAGGAGGCCCGCCAGCAGCTGGGCCTGCCCCAGGAGGCGCCGGTGCTGCTGATGCTGCCCGCCTCACGGCGTCAGGAGCTGCGCTATGTGCTGCCGCCGATGGCCGAGGCCGTGGCCAAGCTGCAGCGGCAGCGGCCCGATCTGCAGGTGCTGCTGCCCGCCGGCCTGCCCGGGTTCGAGGCGGTCCTGACCGAGACCATGCAGGCGGCCGGAGCCACGGCCGTGCGGGTGATCCCGGCCGGTGAGGCCGATACCCTGCGGCCCCTGCTCTGTGCCGCGGCCGATGCCGCCCTGACCAAATCCGGCACCGCCAACCTGGAACTGGCCCTGCGGGGGGTACCCCAGGTGACCGGCTACCGGGTGAGCCGGCCCACGGCGTTCCTGGCGAAACATGTGATCCACTTCAACGTGGCCCACATTTCCCCGGTGAACCTGGTCCTGGGGGAACGGCTCGTGCCGGAACTGCTCCAGGACGACTTCACCCCGGACGCCATCCTGGCGGCCCTGCTGCCCCTGTTCGATCCCGCCTCCGGGGCACGGGAGCGGGTGCAGGAGGGCTACGTTCGGCTAAGGCAGAAGCTGGGGGAGCCGGGCGTCACCCGCCGGGCGGCGACAGCGATCCTCGAACCGTTCTCGGAACACACGCCATGCGACTGATCGCGCTGCTGCTGGGGCTGCTGCTCGCCCTGGGGGGCCCGGTGGCTCCAGCCCTGGCGGCCACGGAGGAAGCGGTGCTGGCCGGAGGTTGTTTCTGGTGCCTGGAGCACGATCTGGAGGCGCTCCCCGGCGTCCTGGACGTGGAGAGCGGCTACAGCGGCGGCAAGGGCGCCAACCCCACCTACAAGCAGGTCTCGGCCGGGGGGAGCGGCCATCAGGAGGTGGTCCGGGTGCGTTTCGACAACACCGAGATCCGCTACGACACGCTGCTGCGGGCCTACTGGCGCAACATCGATCCCCTCGACGGCGGCGGTCAGTTCTGCGACCGCGGCGATTCCTACCGGTCGGTGATCTTCACCACCAGCGCCAACCAGGCCGTCGAGGCCCGCAACAGCCTTGTGGCGGCGGCCCGGGAGCTGGGCAAGCCGGCGGCCGCGATCAAGGTGACCATCCGGCCCCTGGCCAAGTTCTGGCCGGCGGAGGGCTACCACCAGAACTACGCCAAGCGCAATGGTGTCCAGTACAACTACTACCGCTGGTCCTGCGGGCGCGACCGGCGCCTGGACACGGTCTGGGGTCGGCGGGCCCGCAGCAGTCAGCGTTGGCAGGGCAGCTGAGCCGAACTCGGCCAAAGAGATGCAGACACGGTGCTTTTGCACCCTGTCGCGACCCCGAAGAATGCCTTAGCGTTCGGCACACGACGGGAGGGCTTCTGTATGTATCTGCTGACCATCCGTGACGGTCTGCAGACGCGCCATATCGGGCCCTACACGAGCCCCAGGCAGGCGTCCGACGACCTCGACAAGCTTCAGTCCAGCTTTGGTGAGAAGGCCACCTGGCAGATCCATCGCCTCGAATCTCCCGCCGAACTCCACGTTCCCGTGCCCGGCAGGGGCGACACCGAGCCGGTGGCGGTCTGAGCCTCAGGCCCGGGGTGGGGTGCGGGGATAGCCGCGCAACAGACCGCTCTCAACCATCAGACCGACGCCCGCATTGATCAGGATCAATCCCAGGGCGCCGTACCAGACCCAGGGACCGGCCTCCGGCAGCGACTGCCCATGATCGGCCGCTGCCGCCAGGGCCGACCAGGTCTGGATGCCCTTGCGGATCACCCCCTCCCCGAACAGGCAGAGGCCGGCGGGGAGCAGGAGCACACCGAGCTGGGCCTTCACGTACCAGCGGATCTTGTGAACGGCCATGGGGCGATGCGTTGTCTGGTCTGGCAGCAAACCTAGGCCGCAACCTTCAGCCGCCTGACCCGCCAGGGCCGGCGGCGATCGGGTCAGCTGGCGGCACCCGCCACCAGCCAGGCCACCAGGGTGCGCACCCCGAAGCCGGTGGCCCCGGCCGGATCCACCCCGCGGGCTTTGTCGCTCCAGACGGTGCCGGCGATGTCGAGATGGGCCCAGGGCAGCCCCTTGGTGACGAAGTCCTGAAGGAAGAGGGCGGCGGTGATCGAGCCCCCCGGCCGCGGACCGGTGTTCTTCAGGTCGGCGATGTGGCTCTTGAGCCCCTTCTTGTAGGAACCACGCAGGGGCATGCGCCAGAACGCCTCCCCGCCGGCGTCGCCGGCACTGAGCAGGGCCTCGGCCAGGCCGTCGCTGGGGGACCAGAGACCGGCGATCTCCTCACCGAGGGCGATCACGCAGGCTCCGGTGAGGGTGGCGAGATCGACGATGGCATCCGGCTCCAGGCCGCAGGCGTAGACGAGGGCATCGGCCAGGGTGAGCCGCCCCTCCGCATCGGTGTTGTTGATCTCGATGGTCATGCCGTTGGAGGCGGTGAGCACATCCCCCGGGTGGATGGCGCCGCCGCTGATCATGTTTTCGCAACTGGCCACGATCACGTGCACCTCCAGGCCGGCGGGGCGGATTTCGGCGATGGAACGGGCGGCCCCCAGCACGGCGGCGCTGCCGCCCATGTCGTACTTCATCATCTCGATCTGGGAGCCGGCCGTCTTGAGGTTGTAGCCGCCGGAATCGAAGGTCAGCCCCTTGCCCACCAGCACCACCCGCCGCGTCACCGCCCCGGCGGGCCGGTAGGTGAGATGGATGAATTTGGGGGGCAGATCCGAGCCCTGGGCCACCCCCAGGTAGGCGCCCATGCCCAGGGCCTCACAGTCGTCCCGCTCCAGCACTTTGAGTTCGAGGCCGAAGGCGTCGGCGATGGCGGCGGCCTCCTCGGCCAGGGACTGGGGGGTCGCCTTGTTGGGTGGTGCCGCCACCAGCCGCCGGGCCAGTTCCACGCCGCTGCAGATGGCCGCCACGTGGGCCAGGCCCGCCTCGGCCCCTGCCGCAACGCCGAGCAGGCCAACCCGGGAGGGAAGGGACGAAGGTTCCGCCTCGCTTTTGAAGCGTTGGTCGGCATAGAGCCCGAGCCGCACTGCTTCGGCCATGGCGGCGGAGGCCGCCGCCGGCTCCAGCCCCTCGACCGGAAGCCAGAGGCCAAGCTCCACGGCACCGGCCGTGGCGGCGGCGCGGGCCGCTTCGGCACTGGCCTGGCGCAGGGCCTCGAGGCCGAAGTCGTCCGGATCCCCCAGGCCCAGCAGGATCAGGCTGGCCGGGGAGCCACCCGGCCGCTCCAGGGTGATGGTCTGGCCGGACTTGCCTTCGAAGCGGCGGCGCTGGAGAAGGGCTTCGAACCCCTCGCCCACCAGCTCTTCGGCCAGGGCCCGACCGCTGCCTGCGGCGGGGGCGAACAGGCCCACCACCAGGGTGTCACCCGTCCAGGTCTCCTTGAGAGCACCGGGAACGGCAAGACAGCGAAACTCCATGGACCCAGCGCAGGCGACCCGTGATCGTAGCCAGCCTGGCCCTGCCCTTCAGGCGGGGTCGGCGGTGAACGGCGTGCCCCAGCGCTCCCGGGTCTCCTTGTTGAACGGAGGCAGCCAGCGCCGGATCATGGCCTGCTCAAGGGCCCGGCGCGGGGACACCGCCGCCGGCACGTCGCTCCAGAAGCGGATGCTTGGCCGGGCCTCCAGCCCCACCCGGGCCAGCGCTTCGCCGTAGGCCGCCAGGTACCCCTTGCAGTCGTGGTCGCCCTTCCAGCGCTGGTCGGCCCGCCCTGTCTCGCCGACGTAGAGCAGCAACGGCACAGGCAGCCCCGCAGGGCGGTCCATCACCAGGTAAAGGGCCGCCCCGCACTGGGGCCGTCGGGGCCAGCGCCAGAAGGAGAGGCTCTGGGGACTGAGGCTGAGGGGATCGAAACGGCGCGCCACTGCGTCGGGATCGCCAGGGACGGGCGCCATCGGGAAGAGCTGCCCCTGCAGCAGGGGGGCGTCCCCGCCGGCCGTGGCAGCGGCGAAGAGCGGCCCCTGGTGCTCGGCCAGCCGGCCCTGCCAGGCGAGCAGCTGCTGCCGCTGCAGGGGGAGTTCAGGGAACGGCGAGGAGCCGGCCGCTCCTGCCTCAGCGGCGGCCGCGGCCGTGAACAGGTCCCCCTGGCGGCTCAAGGGGACGGGCTCCGGGACGGCGGCAGCATCGGACCTGGGGCGGTGGCATAGCGGAAGCGGCCGATCCAGCGTTCGGCCAGATCGGCGGGCAACTGCAGCCGCTGCTGCACATCGGCCAGGTCCCGGAAGGGCTCCCGGGCCCGTTCCCGCAACAGCCGCCGGCAGCGTTCCGGCGCCAGACCGAGACGCTCCCGCAGCAGGCCTTCGGAGGCCTGGTTGATCGCCAAAGGGGCCGATCCCTCGGCGGACCTGGACTCCCCATGGGGCGCGAAACGCAGCACCGGCCCCCAGACCCTGACCAGCTCAGGGGGGACCCGCAGCGCCCCGGCCAGGGCCTCCGGGTCCCGCCACTGGACGCCGTCCCGCTGCAGAGTGATCAGGCGATCAACAAGGTCCGGCCCGCAGCCCGGCAGCCGCAGCCAGTCGCCGGCGCCGGCGCGGTTGACGTCAAGCGTCCAGCCCAGGGCGGCCGCATGGGACACCTCAGCGGCATCCCGAAGCCGCAGGTCGGGGTTCTGGGCCAACTTGAGGGCCAGCAGCTCCCTCTCCACCCCCTCATCGGCTCGACCGTCGTGGGCGATGGGGACCGTGGGGGCGGCCGCAGGGAGCGGCGGAAGCTGCCCGGTGGCCACCAGCAGCCGGCGGGCGAGGGGATCGAGCCAGTGGCGCCATGCCATGGTGGCCCAGCTGCACGCACATCGGGCCCGAAGCTAGCGGGTGCTTCCGGGTGCAGGCCAGTCGACGAGGCCCAACTGCAGACCGGTGACCACCGCCTGGATGCGGCCGCGGACCCCCAGCTTGAGGAGCATGTTGCGAACGTGGGTCTTGACCGTGTCGATCGAAACCATCAGCTCCCCGGCGATCTCGGCATTGCTGAGGCCCTGCACCACCCCCTCCAGCACCTGCTGCTCCCGGGCGCTGAGCCGCTCGTCCCCAGGGCCGGTCTCCGGCCCCGCCCGCAGGGCACCGCCCAGGGAACGATCCAGGTAAAACCCGCCGCCGAGCACGGTCTGCAGGGCCTGCAGACCGGCGCCATGCAGCAGCCGGGACTCCAGCACGACGCCGTCGCAGCCGGCACGGAGGGCCGCCTGCACCGGGGCGATCCAGTGCTCCTGGGATACCACCAGCAGGGTGCGGATCTTGGGATGGAGGCGCTTCACCTGGACCACGAGGTCGACGCCACAGCCCTCCTCGAGGTGGTCGCTCACCAGGAGCAGGCCGGGCTGGTGCCGGCGCACCAGGGCCAGCCCCTCGGCGGCGGTGGTGGCGGCACCCAGGATCCGGGCCGGGGTTCCCATCAGCAGGGCCACCTGGGCCCGGCTGCCCAGGCAGAGCACCAGCCTGACCCCTTTCAGCAGAGCCAATCCCTGGCTGACATCGTCACGCACCTGGGGCAGCAAGGGGGTGAGGTCCACGGGAACAGAGGGCGCGGCCGCCCGACTGACTGATCGGCCAATTTTCACCGAAAACTCACCTTGCTTTCAGTATCTTTCATTGCGTTCCGTGGCCACCGATGCGTTGATCCACACTCCCCAGGCGCCGCCGGTGTCTGCAGAATTGTTCTCCCACGCCGCTCGGAGCCGACGTCCCCATGGCTTTCTTCGACTCCGAGATCGTCCAGGACGAGGCGAAGCGGCTGTTCAGCGATTACCAGCAGCTGATGCAGCTCGGCAGCGAATACGGCAAGTTCGACCGCGAGGGAAAGAAGCTGTACATCGAACGGATGGAGGAGATGATGGAGCGCTATCGGGTGTTCATGAAGCGCTTCGAACTGTCCGAGGATTTCCAGGCCAAGCTCACCGTCGAACAGCTGCGCACCCAGCTCGGCCAGTTCGGCCTGACCCCGGAACAGATGTTCGAGCAGATGACGCTCACCCTGGAGCGCATGAAGAGCCAACTGGAAGCCGCCGGCTGAACCCCCGTGAAGGATGTCATCGTTGTCGGAGCCGGACTGGCGGGGCTGGTGGCGGCGCGGCAGCTGCGCCGGTCCGGCTTCTCGGTGAGGGTGATCGAGGCGGCAGCTTCGGTGGGGGGCCGCATGGTGCGCACCCCCCTGGCATTGGAGGAGGCCCGGACGCCGGCCTGGGTCGACCTGGGCGGTCAGTGGGTGGGACCCAGCCATTCCCGTTTTCTGGCCCTGCTCGACGCCCACGGTCTGCGCCGTTTCCCCTCCCCCCACGGCGGTGAAACCGTCCTCTGCTTCGGCTCCCATCGCTGCACCTTCAGCGGCTTCTTCCAGGGGTTCCCGGAGGGGCAGCCGCCGTCGGTCCCGAGCGGCGACTGGGACGACGCCATGGCGGCCCTGAAACAGTTCCAGGCACTGGTGGCGTCCCTGCCCGAGGGCCATCCCCATCACCATCCCGATGCCGCCGCCCTCGACCGGCTGAGCTTCCAGGACTGGATCGATGCCCACACCCACACCCCCTTCGCCGCCTGGTACTTCGCCTATTTCTGCCGGGCCGTCGGTTTTCTCGGGCCCGCCGAGCCGGATCAGGTGTCGTTGCTGCATGTGGCCTGGGGGCAGCGCACGGCGTCCCAGGGGGACCACCCCGAGGAAGACCTCATCCACGGCGGTGCCGGCCAGTTGCCAGCGTTGCTGGCTGATGGCCTGGGGGATGCCCTGGTGCTGGGGGAGCCCGTGCGGGCCATCCATCAGTCCGAGGGAGAGGAGGCTGTCGAGGTGATCACCGATCGCGCCAGCCATCGCTGCCGGGCCGTGATCGTGGCCATGCCGCCGGCACGGGCGGGCGCCATCCGCTTCACGCCGGCGTTGCCGGCCGACAGGATCGCCCTGCAGGAGGGGATGGCCATGGGGAACTGCACCAAGGTGCTGATCGCCTACGGGCGGCCCTGGTGGCGGGAGTCGGGGCTCTCCGGCATCGGCATCGGCGATCGCCCCTGGGTGGAGCTGTGCGCCGACAGCTCCGATCCGGAGACGGCCCTGGGGGTGCTCGCCGCCTTCGTGGTGGGTCGCCGCCGGGAGCGCTGGGCGGCCCTGGGGCCGGAGCAGCGGCGGGCGGCGGTGCTGGAGGATCTGGCCGCCTACTTCGGCCCGATGGCCCTGGAGCCGCTGGAGTATGTGGAGAAGAACTGGCCCGAGGAACCCTTCGTCGGTGGCGCCTTCGCCGCCTGGATGCCCCCTGGCCTGTGGACCCGCAGTGGCGACGCCCTGCTGCGGCCCCACGGACGGGTGTACTGGGCCGGCACGGAGGTGGCGGAGCGCTGGCCGGGTTTCTTCGAGGGTGCGGTGGACAGTGGCGAGCGGGCCGCGGACGCCGTGGCGACCCTGCTGGGCTGATCAACCGCAGCACCATGGCTGCCTACCATCGCCCCAGGCAGGCACCTGGCGTTGATGGGCGAAGCACTCCCGGCGAAGCAGGCGGAGCCACCGGCCCTCCCCGAAGCCCTGGCCAGGGGCATCGCCGACCTGTTCCCCTCAGGCCGGGATCCCGGCCCTGACCAGCGCCTGGAGGCCCGGCTGGCGGAGTCGGCACGCGAAGGGCGGCCGCTGCGGGTGAAGCTGGGCATCGACCCCACCGGCAGCGACATCCACCTCGGCCACAGCCTTCTGTTCCGCAAGCTGCGGGCCTTCCAGAACGCCGGCCATACGGCCGTGCTGATCATCGGCGACTTCACGGCCCGCATCGGTGATCCCACCGGCAAGAGCAGCACCCGGGTGCAGCTCGATGCGGCGGCGGTGGAGGCCAATGCCGCCACCTACCTGGCCCAGCTGGGCCAGGGCCAGCCCCCCGAGCGCGCCCTGCTCGACTTCGAGACCCCCGGCCGGCTGGAGGTGCGCCGCAACTCCGAGTGGCTGGCCGGCCTGGCGCTGCCCCAGGTGATCGAGCTGCTGGGCATCAGCACCGTGGGGCAGATGCTGGCCAAGGAGGACTTCGCCAACCGCTACGGCTCGGGAACCCCCATCAGCCTGCACGAGTTCCTCTACCCCCTGCTGCAGGGCTACGACTCGGTGGCGGTGCAGGCCGATCTCGAGCTGGGCGGCACCGACCAGAAGTTCAACGTGGCCATGGGGCGCGACATGCAGCGCCATTTCGGCCAGCGGCCCCAGTTCGGGCTGCTGCTGCCGATCCTGCCCGGCCTCGACGGGGTGCAGAAGATGAGCAAGAGCCTGGGCAACACGGTGGGCCTCATGGAGGACCCCCTCTCTATGTACTCCAAGCTGGAGAAAGTGCCGGACGCGGTGGTGGAGGACTACCTCACCCTGCTCACCGATCTGGACACGGCGGCGCTGCCCACCAACCCCCGGGAGCGGCAGAAGGCCATGGCCCTGGAGGTCACCGCCACCCGCCATGGGCGCGACGCGGCGCGGCAGGCCCAGGCTGATGCCGCCGGGCTGGTGTCTGCCGGCCTCTCCGGAGCGGGGGGGGCAGGGGACGGGCTCAAGGCGGACAGCGTGCCCGAGGCCTCCCTGGCGGGACTGGCCTTCCCGCTGAAGGCCTTCTATCTGCTCAGCGCCCTGCAGGTCTGCGCCAGCAGCAGCGAAGGGCGGCGCCAGATCCAGGGGGGCGGCGTCAAGCTGGACGGCGAGAAGCTGAGCGACCCCAACCAGGAATTCGGCAGCCCGGAGGAACTGGCCGGCAAGGTGCTGCAGCTGGGCCGGAAAACCTTCCGGCGGCTGGTGGCCTGATGGCGGACGCCGAACACCCCGCCACGGCCCTGGAGCCCGCCCTTGACCCGGCCGAGCGGATCATCCTGGCCCTCGACCGCGGCACGGCCGAGGAGGCGCTGGCCCTGGCGGCGGCGATCCCGGAGCTGCGATGGGTGAAGGTGGGCCTGGAGCTGTTCACCGCCGCCGGGCCAGGGGTGGTGCGGGAGCTGCGGCAGCGGGGCCTGCGGGTGTTCCTGGACCTCAAGTTCCACGACATCCCCGCCACCATGGCTGGCGCCTGCCGCAGTGCCGCCCGCCTGGGTGCCGAGCTGATCACGGTGCACGCCTGCGCCGGGAGCGAGGCCCTGGCCGCCGCCCAGGCCGCGGCCGTGGAGGGGGCCGCCAGTGAGGGCCTCGGCGCGCCCACCCTGCTGGCGGTGACCGTGCTGACCAGCTGGGATCCCGACCGCTTCCAGCAGGAACTGGCCATCTCCACACCCCTGGCCGCCTACGCGACCCAGCTGGCCGCGATGGCCGCCGCGGCTGGCCTCACCGGAGCGGTGTGCTCCCCCTGGGAGGTGGCCAGCCTGAGGGCCGCCCACCCCCAGCCCTTCTCCCTGGTGACCCCGGGCATCCGCCCCGCCGGCAGCGACGCGGCCGATCAGAAGCGAATGATGACGCCAGCGGCGGCGGTGGCGGCGGGTGCCAGCCAGCTGGTGATCGGTCGACCGATCAGCGGTGCCACCGATCCGGCGGCGGCCTTTGCGGCCTGCTGCGCTGCACTCCAGGGCGCGCCGGGCTGAATAGCTTCAGAGCGGAAACGGGGCCGTATCCAGTTGCAGGGGGGCCGCCTTGCCGTAGAGCCAGCCCTGACCGTGCAGCCAAACCTGGGAGGCGAGCAGGCGGGCCTCCTCCACGGTTTCGACCCCCCTCGGCCACCCATACCAGCGCCTGGGCCAGCCGCAGGCTCTTGGTGTCCTTGGCGCGCATGGCGCAGGTGAAGGAGCGATCCAGCTTCAACCCGGCGATGGGCAGATCGCGCAGATGGCTGATCGAGGAGTAGCCGGTGCCGAAATCATCCACCTACCAACGGACCCCGCTGGAGGCCAGCTGCTGGATCTGCTGGCCGATGCGGTTGGTCACGGTGAGCAGGGCCGCTTCGGTGACCTCCAGGTGCAGACGCTCCGGGAGCACCCCGGAGGCCCCCAGGGCTTCACCAACCAGCTAGGGGTCATCGGGCATGGCGAGGGTGGCCGCCGACACATTCACCGCCTCAGCCACCACCATCCGATGGGCCCATGCTGGCCGGGTGGCGCCGGTGCGGCAGCGCTTCGGGGCATGAAAAACCCCCGCTCCGGTACGGGAGCGGGGGATGCCGTCTGATCGGGCCAGCCCTCCAGCGGCTTCAGCCGACGAACTCGCGGCTGGGGGCGGAGACGCCGGCGGGTGCGGTGCCCTTCAGATAGGCCAGCATCGTGTCGGCATCGGAGCACTCGAAGGGATCCGTGGGGCAGTTGTCCTCGAGGCCGGGCTCCACGAACATCTTCTCGATCGTGCCGTCATTGACGAGCATCGAGTAGCGCCAGGAGCGGGCACCGAAGCCCAGGTTGTCCTTCTCGACGAGCATGCCCATCTTGCGGCTGAACTCACCGTTGCCGTCGGGGAGCAGGAACACCTTGTCGGCGCCCACCTGCTTGCCCCACTGGAACATCACGAAGGCGTCGTTGACCGACACGCAGACGATGCTGTCGACGCCCTGGCCCTTGAACTCCTCGTACAGGGCCTCGTAACGGGGCAGGTGGTTGGAGGAGCAGGTGGGGGTGAAGGCACCGGGGAGAGAGAACACCACCACCTTCTTGCCCTTGAAGATGTCGTCGGTGGTCAGGTCCTGCCAGCGGAAGGGGTTGGGGCCTCCCACGGACTCATCGCGCACACGGGTCTTGAAGACAACGCTGGGGACCGTTTCGATGGCAGCCATGTGAATGTGTGAAGAACGACTTGACGACGCGCCGCCCGGAGCAGCGATCGCAACGAGCTTAACTCGTAATCGGTCCGCCTTAGGGTGGTAACCGGCTGAGTGTTTGTGCTCATCGCCTCCCCGACTCCGGCGGGCCGACCGCCCTACAGTCCGCTTCGCCAGCCCCCGGCCCACCGCTCCAGCCATGACCCTCTCGATGTACGGGGCGGCTGTTCCGCCCCTGGCCCGCAGCCTGACCAACCTCAGCGGCATCCTGGCCAAGGCGGCTACCCACGCCGAAGCCAGGGGGATCGATCCCGCCGTGCTGCTGCAGGCCCGCCTCTACCCCGACATGTTCCCCCTGGTGCGCCAGGTGCAGATCGCCACCGACATCGCCCGCCGCGGCCTGGCCCGGTTGGCCGGGGTGGAAAGCACGGCCATGGCGGACAACGAAGCCAGCTTCGAAGAGCTGATCGGCCGCATCGAAGCAACCCTCACCAGCCTCGAGGGCTTCTTGCCTGAGCAGATCGACGGCACCGAAACCAAGCCGATCGAACTGCCGATCCGGGGCGAGACGCTCCGCTTCAGCGGCCAGAGCTTCCTGCTGTTCTTCGTGCTGCCCAACGTCTATTTCCACGTCACCACCGCCTACGACATCCTGCGCCACAACGGCGTGGAGCTGGGCAAGCGGGACTTCCTCGGCGAGCCCTGAGTCCCCTCAGGCGACTCCCCTGCTCTCCGGGAGGGGCCGCCGCAGGGCGGCCGGATCGAGCCCCTCCCGCAGGGCCAGCACGATCCCAGCCGCTTCCGCGTAGCTGGCGGCAGGAATCACCGGCAGCCCCAGGGCCTCGCCGCTGACCTGCAGCAGGCAGGGATTGCCTTCTACGGCGATCACGGGCACGCCCCGCTCGGCGCAGGCCAGCACTGCCTCACCCCCCAGGGCGCCCGCCGGCGCCACCACCGCTCCCACATCGGCGCCGTGCAGCCATCCATTGCCGCTGGCTGGCTCGGGCCGCAGCGAGGGGGCCCGGCTGAGGCCCACCAGCACGCACGGCAGGAAGGTGTGGCCCAGCTCCTCGGCCGCCGCCCGCGGATCCAGCCCGGGGTCTGGCGGCAGGGGCGCCAGGGCGGGGGCATGGGCGCAGGGCACCCGCAGATGGCGCACCAGCAGGTGGCTGATCACCGCCTCCGCCCCGGCCAGGGCGTCCACCCCCGTGCCGTGGCGGTAGGCCGCCAGGGCGTCGCTGCCAGGATCCTCGGGGAAGCGGGCCACCACGGCAATGGCCGTGGCGCCGGCGGCCAGCAGCGCTTCACCGGCCCGCAGCAGCGCATCAGGCCGGCCCAGGGTGCCCCAGCTGCTGCCGCTGGGCCCGATCGACAGGCTCACCTCCAGGGGCCCATCACTGCTGAGCACCGGGCCGATCGTCAGCCCCAGGCTGGCGCGGCAGGCGTCGATCACCTGGCGGTGGCGCAGCAGCAGCTCCGCTTCGATGCCCGCATCCAGCAGCACCCCCACCCGCTGGCTGGGCACCGGCGCCAGGGCCAGCTCGCCGGCGGCGAAGCGGTCGAGGCTCCAGCCCTCCACGTAATGGAGGCGCCGGTCGCTCCAGTAGAGGGAGGCGGCATTCATCACGTTGGGGTGGGTGATCAGGCAGCCGCTGGCCGCCGCCAGCAGCCGGGCCGCCGGCAGGCCGTCGCCGGCGAAGCCGCCCACGGCGCAGCCCACCCCGGTGGGGATCACCAGCAGGGTGGGCAGGGGCGGGGCCGCCGCGCTCAAGGGCCGGGTGTCGGCGCCGGGCCCACCACGATCCCCTCAAGCCGCAGGCCGCGGCGGGGATCCACCGCCGTGATCGCCCAGCGCAGGGGCTCGGCGCCCTCACCGGCCAGGCGGCGGGCCTCCCGCGTTAGCGCCTGCCGCAGCTGGGGAAGCAGGGGGCCGGGGGCGGCCTGCAGCCACAGCTCCAGGGGCACCAGGGAACTCACTTCTGGAACTGACCGAACTGGGCCTCGTAGAGGGCGTCCTCCTGGCCGGCCAGCAGGTCGAGGTCGGAAAGGGGATAGGAGACACAGAGCAGGGCATAGCCCTTGGCCTGAAGGTCGGCCTTCACGCCCATGGCATCGGGCTGGTGCACCGTGCCGCTGCGCAGCAGGGCGGCGCAGGTGGTGCACACCCCCGAGCAGCAGGAGCTGGGCAGGGGCACGCCGGCGGCCTCGGCGGCATTGAGCACCGTCTGGTCACTGCGGCAGGAAAAACTGTGGGCGACACCATCGAGGCTGGCGCTGATCTGAAAGACGGTGGGCTCTGGGCTGGTCGCTGGTGTGGTCTCGGGCACGGGGGATGGGGGTCCGGGAGGGGCGGCGGTGGCAGGGGCGGCTCAGGCTCCCGACGCATTGCCATCCTCCCCGATCACCAGCCAGCGGCCGGGATGGGGGGCGAGGTACTCCCCTGGATGGGGCGTCACCTCCGGGGCCGTGAGAACGAAGTCGATGCTGAGGGAAAAGCGGGTGTCGTCGGGGTCGTCGTTGGGCAGCACCGCATGGTCAACCGAAGCAGGGAACAGCAACAACAGGCCGGCCCGGGGCGCCACGTCGTGCCAGGGCTGGTTGAGGGCCGCCGTGGCATCGATCGGGCCGTCCTGGCCCAGCGCCAGGCCCGGCACCAGCTCGTTCACCTGTCGGGGGGCGAACAGGCGCAGGCAGCCGCTGCGGCCACTGCCATCGCCGTTGAGGTAATAGACGGCGCTGAGGTGGGCGTTGGGGTGGTGATGGCGCCCCACCTGCTCACCGGCGTTGCTGAGCACCGGCCAGCTGCGCTGCACATGCAGCGCCACGCGCCGGCGATCGAACCCCAGCCCGGCCAGGTACGGCCAGGCATGGTCCGCCAGCCGGCTGATCAGGGGAGCGAACAGGGGGTCGCGGTGCAGCTCCCCGGCACCACGCACATCCCCGGTCCAGGCCACGCCCTCCTCGCTGGGGACCTGCTCACGCAGGGCCAGAGCCCTCTGCAGCAAAAGGGCCGTGTCGAGAGGGTCGGGCGCCAGCTGCACCCGACCCAGGGCCATCGGGAACAGGGGCTGGATCGCAAGGCTGGCGGGGGCGGCCATGGAGAAAGGCGACGGGAGACGCGGCGACGGGGAACGGTATGGGCATGAGCGGAAACTCTGGGTGCAAGCCGACCCGTACCTGGTCGTGGCCGGCCGTCTCCGAGCGGCAGGCCTGGTGTCGCCCTGCCGACGGCAGGAGAAGCCGGTGGCGTACAGCGCAAGCATGGGATGGATCGGGAAAGGCGTTCAATCTCCGAAGCCAGGCACCTCCCGTGATCGACGACTTGAGGGGCCCATGCGGGCACAACAGACGCCCATGCCAAAATCCATACCGCGGATGATGGCCGAGAGGAAATGAAGACAATACTCAAAGCAGCCGGCTGGTTCTTTCTTTCAATCAATACAGTTGCATTCCTCTTCTTCCTCTACTGGACTCTCTCAGCAAGCACTCGAGATGGCGAGGTTGCCTATGCTTTTTTCTTTCTCCTGTTCACCTTGGCGTTCATTGGCGTTGGCGGGGGAGCGTTGGTGTTCAGTACCAGACGTGGTTCCGTCCTGGGACTCTGGTGTTCGACACTCTTCCTGGGAATTCCACCTGTCCTCGTCGCCGCCATACGGATCAGCAACTCTCTCTAGCGCACCAACGGAGATGGGTGCCTGGCTCGTTCTGATCCGCTGAATAGGCTGGATACCAACAGCCAAACCACTCTCCAACAGCAAGATCCAGCCTTCTCCCCCAGAACGACTTGATCCATCCCATCGCTTCAGGCAAACGTCTGATCCTGGAGACAGGCAGCGTCAGGGAGCTGACACCATGACCGCACGCCGTCTCTCCTGTGGTCTGGTCTTTCTGCTTCTCACTGGCTGCGAATCACTTTGGACGATCACCAATCGCTTGGAATTCGAAGCCGATGTTCGCAAACTCCTGAAGACTGCTGCCGTCGAGCCGCAGCATCTGGACTGCCGCATGGTCGGCACTACACGAAAAGCCGCTTGCTCCCTTCGCCTGTCTCCGCCAGAGACCGCGTCTGTCATTCGGGCTTTGGAGCTCGAGAGCATCCAGACATCTCCACAAACCTCCTCTGCCCAGGCACGGCTCATCGCCCATGCTGGCCCCAGCTGTATGGCAGACACATCCAAGCCCATCGTCAGATTCGGCCGAGGGAATCGCCCCAACTCGCTGCGGCTTCCCAGTGGCACGGCCTTCGACTATCTTCTACTCACCGTCAACACGTCGACGGGCCAGGCCTGTGTCCAGGCCTCCTACTCCTACGGGTAGACCACAGGCCGATGACGACAGTTGGACAGTGCTGGCGCGGGTTGTTCCGAATGGAGATGGCAGTGAGTTTATGCTTACATTCTTTCAGCCCCAGACATTTAGCGATGATTATTTCAAGCACCAAATCAATCTCGTAGATGGCGAACTGGCGAAGCTCAAAGAAATCATGAAATTCCGGGTGCCACTCCTTTTTGCCATTCCGCCTATCCTCGGACTCCAAGATCTGCATTGATGGCCTCCCCTGCCGACCCATCCTGGGCTGCCCCAGCCATACTGACAGGATTCATCGCCGCCCTTGGCTATGTGGGTAAAACAGTGGCCGAGCTGGTGCTTCAGCGGCGTGAAACAGTGCGGGACCGCAGAAGTCGGCTGGTCGAGCTGTACGCGCTGCTGCGCGCCGGAGACGCGGCCTATGCCGCCCAACGGAGACTGTTGAAACGGCTGGCCGTTCGGCTGAGAAGTCGTGTACCTGAGGCCGCTGAGCTACCCCCAGGATTTGATCGACTCCTTTTGGAGACCTACGCGGTCATGAACGAGGAGGAAAGGCAGCTGCATGGGTTGATTCGGGCAATGACCATTCACACGTTCCGCCCCCTGAACCAATCACTGCTGGAGTGGCTGCGCGCAGATCGCTACTTTCGGGCTGCACCGCCTTCCCACCACCGTTTGGGAGAACTGGCGCTGTTTCTGGCTGAGCTGGAGGCACACCTGCTGATCTGGGTCGCCAAGTATGCAGCCTGGATCCCGGACCAACCCGACCATGCCCTGGTGTACCTGGCCGATGAGAACAAACATGGCGTGGCTTTCCCCAAGCATGGGGCAGCCATCCTTGCCAGGGTGCTGTATCAACCACCGCCTAGAAGATGGCGGCCCAACTGGATGCCCACGGCTGTCTTTCCCCGTCACTGAAAGCGTCCACCTCCAACGTATGGGAACAGAACACACACTTCAATCAGGTGCCCCCCGCCCACAGCCATGCTCCACTGCCTTGACGATGATCTCTGGGTGGCCGAACAGCCGCAGACCTATTTCGGCCTAAGCATCGGCACCAGGATGACGGTCATCCGCCAACGAAACACCAACAAGTTGGTGATCCTTTCACCGATCCAGCCATCTGCTGATCTCGATAAGGACCTGGCCGAGCTCGGTGTCGTCGGCGCTATCGTCGCGCCCAACGTCTTCCACCATCTCTATCTCCAGGCGTTCCAGCAGCGCTTCCCTTTGGCCACCACCTGGGGGCCTCCCGCCCTCATGCAGAAATGTCCCCATCTGGAGCTGGATCGCCTACTCAGCGCTGACGCCCCTTCCCCATGGCCAGAGCTGTTGCTGTGCAGCCTCACGGGTCTCCGCACCTTGGGGCCGACAGGGCCATCGCCGTTGCACGAGGTGGCCTTCTGCCACACGCCCAGCAGGACCCTCATCCTCACAGACAGCGCCTTCCATTTCGATGCCTCCGCTGCCTGGCTCACCCGGTTGATCACCCGATTCGGCGGCGGTTTCGATCGCCTGGAGCCCACGATTCTTGAGCGGCTGGCCACCTCCGAGCGGGCCTCCCTGCACCGGGCCATGCAGCTGGTCCTGCAGTGGGATTTCGATAGGGTCATCGTGGCCCATGGCGCCATCGTCGAAACGGGCGGCAAGCAGGCTCTCGCCAGGGCCTATTCCTCCTTTCTCGGATCCCCCCTGCCATGAAAGCCGTCGTCGTTGAGCGCTACGGGCCACCCGAGGTGCTGCGCTTCCAGGAGATCGCCCCACCCACACCCAACGACAACGAGATCCTGATTCGGATTCATATGACCACCGTCACCTCAGCAGACTGGCGGGTGAGAAGCCAGACGGTTCCGACGGGCTTCGGGCTGATCATGCGGTTGGTGTTTGGCCTGCGAAAGCCCAGGCAGCCCATCCTCGGCTCGGAGCTGGCCGGGGTGGTCGCGGAGATCGGCAAAGACGTCACCCGGTTCAAGCTGGGGGAGCGGGTCTTCGCCTTCAGCGACGTCCGCATGGGCTGCCATGCCGAGTACATCGTCCTGCCGCAGGACGGCATGGTGGTGGCCACACCGAGCGGGCTCACGGATGAAGCGGCCGCCGCCCTCAGCTTCGGCGGAACGACGGCACTCGATTTTCTGCGCCGAGGCAAGGTTCAGCGTGGGGACAAGGTCCTGGTGAATGGGGCCTCCGGCGCGGTGGGGACCGCCGTTGTCCAGCTGGCCCGGCACTTCGGGGCCGAGGTCACTGGGGTGTGCAGCGGAGCCAATAGCGATCTGGTGCGCTCCCTGGGTGCTGCCCATGTCATCGACTACACCCAGGACGACTTCACCCGCAACGGCGACACCTATGACCTCATCGTCGATACGGTCGGCACGGCGCCCTACGCACGCTGCAGGCAATCACTGAAGGAGGGGGGGCGCCTGTTGCTGGTGCTGGCCGGGTTGCCCGCGATGCTGCAGGGCTTGTGGGTGTCGCTGACGAGCCGCCACACGGTGATCGCCGGACCCGCTGCCGTGAAGCTTGACGATCTGATCCATCTGGCGGCACTGGCTGCAGCGGGAGACGTCCAACCGGTCATCGATCGACGCTATCCGCTTGATCAGATCGTGGAAGCCCATCGCTATGTCGACACCGGGCGCAAGAAGGGCAATGTCATCATTTCGGTGCGCAACCAGACCTAGTCCACCATGGCGAAGTCCGAGGCTTTTGTCCGCATCAAGGACCAGGTGCTCAGGATCGTCTCTGCAATTCCCGAAGCAAAACTGACGACCTACCAATCCATCGGTGAATATCTGGCCGTGATGCCAAGGCATGTGGCGTACATCCTCAGCCGGTTGGACGACGCCACGAAGCTGGACATTCCCTGGTATCGCGTCGTGTCAGCGAATGGCAGCCTGGGCGTGCCCAAACGAGATCCCAACGGCGACACCCAGGCCGATCTGCTGGAGCGAGAAGGCCTCGCGGTGGTCGGGAATGCCGTGCAGCCGTCGCTCGTCGCGTTCTTTGTCCCCTGCAGTGAGCTCAGCCATGGCATCCCCAGGCAACAGCGTCCAGGGGCGCCGCCCGCCCCCCAGCCCCGGGGTGAGGCCAAGCGACCGCACCAGCGCCGTGGGGCGTAAATTGCGTGCGAGGTTGCTGACATCGGAGTAGTGTAAAGAAGACAGAAAAGCCCCGACCACCGTTGCAGGTGCTTCCGTGCCGTTCTGCTCCTCTTGATGAGATGGCGAGATGAAAGCTGCCATTAAGAAAGAATATGGGTCCAATGGCGGGCGGCCAACGACGCTGCAGGTCGCGACCAAAGCAGCAAGCACCTTGCCACTGCCAGTAGAGATGGCACTGACGGAGCGCAGGAAGGAACTCCACTGTCTTCAGCAAATTGAGCAGATCATCGGAGCCAATCAAGGAACACTTGACGACCTTCTTCAGCAGACGGTTGCAGCCATCCCCCAAGCCTGGCTGCATTCCGGCCACACCATCGCACGGATCTCCCGGGGTCCCAAGGTGTATCAAACGGGCGATCTTGATCGTTGCCAGTCTGTTCAGACCTCACCAATCAGGGCCAACGACACCATCTACGGCTGCGTGGAAGTTGGTTATACCGAAGCGTTCGCGGAGGCTATCGAAGGACCTTTTCTGGCGGAAGAACGGCTACTGCTGGACACGATCGCCAACCGCCTCGGCAGCCTGATCGCCGGGGCGATCGCCGAGGAGGGATTGATCAGAACCCTCCAGGAGAAGGAGGGGCTCTTCAAGCAGTTGATCGCGGTCGTGGGGGGGATGGCGGAGATGCGGGATCCCTACACCGCCGGCCACCAGCACAGTGTCAAAGAGCTGGCCCTTGCCATCGGAGTGGAACTGGGCCTGCCGGAGGGGCAGCTGGAGGGCCTGCGACTGGGCGCCTCCGTCCACGACATCGGCAAGATCATGGTGCCGGCGGAAATCCTCTGCAAGCCCAAGAAACTGACCAAACACGAATACGACTTGATCAAGGACCATGCCGAGGCTGGCTACACCATCCTCAAGGACGTGGACTTTCCCTGGCCGATTGCCCGGATCGTCCATGAACACCACGAACGGATGGACGGCAGCGGCTATCCCAACGGGCTGAAGGGAGAGGAGTTGCTGCTCGAAACCCGGATCGTGGCCGTCGCCGACGTGGTGGAGTCCATGAGCGCCAATCGCCCCTACCGGGCCGGCCTGGGCAGCGCTGCCGCCCTGGCGGAGATCAGCAACAACCGAGGCAAGCTCTACGACGCCGACGTGGTGGACGCCTGTCTGAAGATGTTCAACGAGAAGCGGTATGTCTGTGGCTGTTGAGGCCTGAACGGATCCCCTGATGCCAGGCGCCTCCCACCGTCCCCTCCGTCTGCCGCCAGGGGTGGATCTGCGCGGGGAACTCGAAGCCATGGCCCGGCAGGATCCGGGGCTCAGCGGCTTGGTCGTCTGCGGCATCGGCAGCCTCGAGAGCCCCGTGCTGCGCTTCGCGGATCAGGAGGAAGGGATTGTCCTGGCCGGGCCGCAGGAGGTGATCACCCTGGCGGGCAGCCTGACCAGGGATGGGGCACACCTGCACCTAGTGCTGGCCGACCGGGAGGGACGCACACGGGGAGGACACCTCTGCCACGGGAGCAGGGTGCGGACAACGATGGAACTCCTGCTGGTCTGCCCGGAGGGCTGGCAGCTGGGCCGGGAGCGGGATGCCGCCACCGGCCACCTGGAACTGACGATCAGCCCATCGCTGCCGCGCCACCCACCACTTCCAGGATCTCCTGGGTGATGGCCGCCTGGCGGGCCTTGTTGTAGTCGAGGGTGAGGGTCTTGGCGAGCGCCTTGGCGTTGTCGCTGGCGTTGTTCATGGCCGTCATCCGGCTGGCCAGTTCGCTGGCGGCCGCTTCCTGGAGGGAGCGCAGCAGCTGGTTGGCCAGATAGAGGGGCAGCAGGGCATTGAGCAACTGCTCAGGGCTCTGCTCAAACACGAAGTCGGGCTGAAGGGCCGGCTCCGCGTTCTCCACCTTGCCCACCTCGACGCCGAGGCGGCCGTCGCGGGTGATGAGACGGAAGATCTCATCATCCGAGCTGGCGATGCCCTGGGGATCCAGGGGCAGCAGGGTCTGGACGACCGGCTGCGAGCTCACCAGGTTGATGAAGCGGGTGAAGACGATTTCCACCCGATCGGTGCTGGCCGAAAGGAACTCAGCGAGCACTTCGTTGGCGATCTCGCCAGCTTCCTGGGAGGTGGGCACCTGCTCCAGGCCGGTGAAGGTGGCCCGGATCGGGTAGTTGCGGTTGGTGAAATAGGTGATGGCCTTGCGGCCCATCAGCACCATGTCGACCGCGAAGCCCTGGCCCTTGAGTTCGGCGAAGCGCTGCTCGCCCCGACGGATCACGTTGGCGTTGTAGCCGCCGCAGAGACCACGGTCGCCGGTGACAACGAGCAGGGTGATGGTGCCCACCGGACGGCGCTCGGCCAGCAGGGGGGAATCGGCCCCCTCGAAGCCCATGCGGGATTCGAGGTTCTGCAGCACCCGGGCGAGGCGATCGGCGAAGGGGCGGGTGCGCAGCACCTGCTCCTGGGCGCGACGCACCTTGGCGGCGGCCACCAGGCGCATGGCTTCGGTGATCTTGCGTGTGTTCTTGACCGAACTGATCCGGTCGCGGATTGCCTTGAGATTGGCCATGGGTGGAGAGTCCTCAGGCGGCGGCCAGCATCGAGGAGGTGACCTCGCGGATGGCCTCCTTGAGCATGGCTTCGGATTCGTCGCTCAGCACCTTGTCGGTCTGAACCTTGTTGATGAACTCGGGCTTGCTGCTCTTGAGGTACTCGCGCAGCTCGCGGGCGAACTGGGGCACCAGTTCGACGGGCACCTCATCGATCAGACCCTTGACGCCCGCGTAGACCACCGCCACCTGCTCCGCCAGGATCAGGGGGCTGAACTGGGGCTGCTTGAGCAGTTCACGCAGACGCTTGCCCCGGGCCAGCTGGGCCTGGGTGGCGGCATCCAGGTCGGAGGCGAACTGGGAGAAGGCGGCCAGTTCGTCGAACTGGGCCAGTTCCAGCTTCAGGGTGCCGGCGATCTTCTTGATGGCCTTGGTCTGGGCGGCGCCGCCCACCCGGCTCACGGAGATGCCCACGTTGATGGCGGGCCGCAGGCCGGAGTTGAACAGGTCGGAGCTGAGGAACACCTGGCCGTCGGTGATCGAGATCACGTTGGTGGGGATGTAGGCCGAAACGTCACCGGCCTGGGTCTCGATGATCGGCAGGGCGGTCATGCTGCCCTTGCCCATGGCGTCGGAGAGCTTGGCGGCCCGCTCGAGCAGGCGGCTGTGGCAATAGAAGACGTCGCCGGGGTAGGCCTCACGACCGGGGGGACGGCGCAGCAGCAGGGACATCTGGCGGTAGGCCTGGGCCTGCTTGGTGAGGTCGTCGTACACCACCAGGGTGGCCTTGCCCTTGTACATGAAGGACTCGGCGATGGCGGCGCCGGTGTAGGGGGCCAGGTACTGGAGGGCCGCCGCTTCCGAAGCGCTGGCCGCCACCACCACGGTGTAATCCAGGGCGCCGCGCTCGCGCAGCACTTCCACCACGTTGGCCACCGAAGCGTTCTTCTGGCCGATGGCCACGTAGACGCAGACCACGTCCTCACCCTTCTGGTTGAGGATCGTGTCGATGCAGATGGCGGTCTTACCGGTCTGGCGGTCGCCGATGATCAGCTCGCGCTGGCCGCGGCCGATGGGGATCATGGCGTCGATCGCCGTGATGCCGGTCTGCATGGGTTCATGCACCGACTTGCGCTGAATGATGCCGGGCGCCATCGACTCGATCAGGCGCGTCTCGGTGGTGGGGATCTCACCTTTGCCGTCGATCGGCTGGCCCAGGGCGTTCACCACCCGACCCAGCATGGCGTCGCCCACGGGCACCGCCGCGATGCGGCCGGTGGCCTTGACGGTGCTGCCTTCCTGGATGCCCAGGCCCTCGCCCATCAGCACGACGCCGACGTTGTCGTCTTCGAGGTTCAGCGCCAGGCCCTCGGTGCCATCCTCGAACAGAACCAGCTCACCGGCCATCACCTGCTCCAGGCCGTAGACCCGGGCGATGCCATCACCGATCTGCAGGACGGTGCCGACGTTGCTGACAGACACCGACTTGTCGTAGTCGGCGATCTGCTTCTTGAGGATGGCGCTGATCTCGTCGGGGCGGATGGAAACCATGGGTGGGAGTCCCCGGAGGGGAGGCGATGAAGTGAGAAGGAGAGGGGAAAGGGAGCGAGGCGCTAGCTCACGTTGGCGAGCGTCAGGCCGAGCCGCCGCACCTGACCGGCGAGGCTGGCGTCGATCACCCGGGAGCCGACACTGAGGACGAACCCACCGATCAGGGCAGGATCCACCGCGAGGCTGATCTCCACCTTGTCGGTGCCGGCCACGACCTTGGCCTTCTCGGCGAGCAGGGCCTGCTGGTCGTCGCTCAGGGGGCTGGCGGAGGTCACCGTGGCCAGGGCGATCTGGTTCTGCTCGCGGTAGAGCTCCAGGAGCCGTTCCAGAACGGCATCGAGGAAGCCGATCCGCTGGCGGTCGGCCAGCAGCTTGAGCAGGTTGAGGAAGGAGAGGGAGATGTCCTTGCCGAAGAGCTTCTCGAGGGCCGCCTTCTTGCCTTCGACCTCCAGGACCGGGGAGGCCATCGCCTCGCGCAGGTCGCTGGAGTCGTGCCACAGGGCCAGGATCGCCCGGGCCTGGTCGATCACCGCATCGGTGTCCCCATTGGCGTCGCAGACCTGGAGGAACGCGTCGGCGTAGGGGCTGGTGATGGAGTTGAGCAGAGGCATCAGGCGTTCCCCATCGATTGAATGGACTGATCGATCAGCTGGGCCTGGGTGGCGGCATCGAGACGGCCGGGGAGGCTGGCGAGGGCCTTGGCGATCGCCATCTCAGCGGCTTCGCGCTGCAGCAGCTTGCTGACGCGGGAGACCTCCGAATCCATATCGGACTGGGAGTCCTGCTTGAGCCGCGCCATCTCCTCGACGGTGCGCTTTTCGCTCTCGAGGCGAATGGCCTCGGCGCGGACCTTACCTTCGGCGCGGATCTTCTCGGCGCGGGCGCGGGCCTCACCCAGGCTGTTCTGGGCCACCGCGAGGGACGCGGTGGCGACGCTCAGGCGCTCCTCGGCGTCCTTGAGCTCACCGAGGATGCGCTCGCGACGGCGCTCGAGGATGCCGCCGAGGAAGCCCCGCAGAAACCACGTCAGGCCGGCGATCACGATCGCCAGGTTGATGATGTTGGTCTCGAAGATGTCGAGATTGAGGCCGAAGGTGCCGTGGCTCGCCAGGAGCGACGGGAGGGTGTAGATCATCATGAGGCGGGCAGAAGACGGTCGACGATGAGGTCGGCGAGCCTGTCGGCATCGGCCTCAAGAAGGCTCAGGGCATCGGCCCGCTGGCCATCGATCTTGCTGCGGGCGCTCTCGCGGCTGGCGATGGCTTCGGCCTGGGCCACCGCCATGGCCTCGCGGTACAGGCGGTCGGAATCCTGCTCGGCCTCGAGGATCACCTTCTGGGCTTCGAGCCTCGCCCCCTTCAGTTGCTCCTTGAGGTCGGCCTCGAGGCGCACGGTCTGGGCGATCTTCTCCTTGGCCTGGGTACGGCTGGTGGTGATGTACCCCTCACGGTCCTCGACGGCCTTGCCGACCGGTCGGAAGAACAGGCTGTTGAGGATGAAGGTGAGGAGCACCACCTGCAGCGCCATGAGCGGCAGGGTGGCATCGAGGTCGAAAAGACCTCCCTCGGGCGACCCTGCGGTCGCACCTGCCTCGGCAAGCAGAAGCCAGCTGGTCATGGGGCAATAAGGCGGGCGGTGGTAGAGGCGTGGATGGAGCCGGGGGTGGAGAAGGGCCGCAACGAACGGGCGGCCCACTCATCCCCGCGACGGCCTCCGATCAGGAGAAGGGGTTGGCGAACAGCAGCACCAGGGCGACCACCAGGCCGTAGATGGTGAGCGATTCCATGAAGGCCAGCGAGAGCAGCAGGGTGCCGCGGATCTTGCCTTCAGCTTCGGGCTGGCGGGCAATGCCTTCAACGGCGCCGCCGGAAGCGGTGCCCTGGCCGATGCCAGGACCGATGGAGCCGAGACCGACGGCAAGACCAGCAGCCACGACAGACGCAGCGGAAGTAAGGGAATCCATGGTGGGGTTAGAAATGTGGGGCGCCGGGGAAGCGCGGAAGGAACCTTGTCGAGAACCCTGCGCCGGGGACACCTGGGAAGGCGGGCCCGGATCGTGCCGGACCTGCGCGCAGAGAGTTTGCCAGACCGGGGGACCGGCCCAGCGGGGGCAGGAGCTAGTGGTGCTCCTCGTGGACCGCCTCACCGATGTAGTAGGCGGCCAGGGTGGCGAAGATCAGCGCCTGGATCGCACTGGTGAAAAGGCCCAGGAACATCACCGGCAGGGGCACCACCAGGGGCACCAGGAAGGCCAGCACCGCCACCACCAGTTCGTCGGCCAGGATGTTGCCGAACAGACGGAAGGAGAGCGAGAGGGGCTTGGTGAAGTCCTCGACGATCTTGAACGGCAGCATGATCGGCGTGGGTTCCACGTAGTACTCGAAGTACCGGAAACCCTTGCGGCTCAGGCCGGCATAGAAGTACGCCAGCGACACCAGCAAGGCCAGGGCGATGGTGGTGTTGATGTCGGCGGTGGGGGCACCCAGCTCACCACTGGGCAGGTGGACCAGTTTCCAGGGGATCAGGGCCCCGCCCCAGTTGCTCACGAAGATGAACAGGAACAGGGTGCCGATGAAGGGAAGCCAGTCGCGGTAAGCCTTCTCGCCGATGTACTCGCGGGCGATGTCGCGCAGGTAATCCCAGAGGAATTCCAGCAGGTTCTGCACCCCCCTGGGATCGCGCTCGAGGCGTCGGGTGCCGACCACCACCACGGCCAGCAGGGCACCGATCACGACCCAGGAGCTCAGGAAGACCTGGCCGTGAATCTTGTAGTTGCCGAGCTGCCAGTAGAGGTGCTGGCCGACCTCGAGGGCGGCGAAGGGAAGGGCGAGGGGCAACGGAGCCATCGGGGATAGGACCTGGCGGAACGTCGGTGCCGCCGGAGCGGCTGAAAAGGGCCGCCGGAGCGGCTGAAGAGGGCCGCCGGAGCGGCTGAAACAGGGATCAGGTGTCGAGGACGGCCTGAACGATCAAGGCGGGCTTGTAGAGGAGAAAACCCAGCACGGCTGGCAGGATCTCAAGGACGGGGAGCCTGGCGGCCGCGAGTACCAGCACCACCGGAACCAGCAGCTGGGCCTTGCCCACCCCCTTGGTTTCGACGCCGAAGCGGGTGACGCTGCGGGCCAGGAGCCGGAGGTACAGGAGACCCGCCAGGGCTCCCACCAGCAGGCTGAAAGCGGTGGGAAGGTCGAACCACAGGGCCGTGATGGGCACCGCCAGGGCGGTGGCACAGACCGTGGAAAGAATCATCCGGCGCTGCAGCCGCAGGTAACCGTCCATGCCGTTTTTCACCGACGACGAAGCGTCGGCGACGTCAGGCAGGGGTGGCGCTTCGTTAGTCGGCTGCCCTGCGACCACTTCGGCCGACGTCTCCGCGGGGGGAGCGGCATCCGGAGATGGGGTCAGGGCAGCCTGCAACCGTCGAGGCTCTGTCTTGGCGTGCGGACTTTATCACTCGGCCCGTTCAGGCTCTAAGCAACAGAAGCACCTGCTCCGCCAGCAGTCGCCGCGCCGCCGCCAACCGCTCTTCGGGGCCCAGGGCCAGCGGGAGCGCCCCGATCGGGGTGCCGGCGGGGGCTGCCTCCAGGGCCTCCATCAGGGCGAGCTCGGGCTCGGTGATGGTCAGAGGCCGCAGCTCCGGCCCCAGCAGCGCGGTGGATGGCCAGCCCCACAGACAACGGTTGCGCTCGCCGCCGGCCGCCAACAGGGCCGCATCACTCCAAGGCTCCGACGCCGCGTCTGCGGCACCGTCGCCGTCCTGCCGCCGCAGGAAAAACTCGAAATGGCTGATGTCGGGATCGAGGCTCTCCACCAGGGCCCACTGCTGCGCCGGAGGCAGGTCCTGGGCCCGCTCCAGCAGCTCCCCCTGCAGCAACCGGGCCGGATCCCAGACCTCCGGATTGGAGAAACCAGCAAAGCGGACCCCGGGCTGATCAACGAAACGGAACAGGCGTTCCAGGTCGTAGCTGGTCTCCTGGGGGTGGAGGTACATGTCGGCAAAGTTGGCATCGGCGGCGGTGTCGAGGGCCCAGCGCTGCTCGTGGTGCCGCCGCAGGCGGTTGGTCTCGGGAAGGATGTGGAACAGCTCCCGCCCCAGGCGCAGGCCCGCGGGCCCGGTGCCCACCCCCATCAGGGCCAGGGCCCGCTGGGTGCGGTGGATCTCCCAGCGGCCGCCATCGGCATAGAGAAAGAGGTGCAGCAGGCCCCCCGGCCGCAGCAGGGGGACCAGGGCACGCAGACCCAGCTCGGGTTGGTCGAGGTGATGCAGCACCCCCACCGAGTTGATGTAGTCGAAGGGGCCCTCCCCGGCCAGGTCGAGCAGGCTGCGCTGCTCAATGCGCAGCTCCGCCACCTGGGCGGCAGCTCCGGAGCGGGCGGTGCGCTCCCGGGCCACCGCCAGGGCACCGGCACTGATGTCCACCGCCAGCACGGCGGCCCCCGGGTTGAGATGGCAGAGGTAGTCGGTGCTCACCCCCGTACCGCAGCCGGCGTCGAGAATTCGCCAGGGGCGCGGCGCCGGCGGCAGGGCCCCGTCCACGGCCGCCACGACACTGTCCACGCACCAGCGCCAGTTGTATCCCGGTGGCGGGCCGTCCTGGAGCGGGTCCCCCGGGTAGGGGAAACGGTCGTAGAAGGCGCTCACCACCGGCGTGGCGGCATCCAGCGGGGCCTCCAGGGGGTGATCCATCAATGCCTTGGTGCAGGGTCCGGCAGCATTCCACGGCGTCGGCCGCCGTTCAGCCTGAGCCCCAGGGAAGGCTGCAAACATTTGTTCATCCCCCACCGGGGGGCCAGGGGGGCAGCCGTAACGTGACCCAGCCCGGCTCGCTCTCGTTCATGACCGTGACCGCCAGCAGCGGCAGCACCAGGGTCGCCCCCCAGCGCTACGACACCCTGCCGCTCTCCAGCGTCCGGAAGGCGGAGCAGCAGGACCGTTTCCCCGACGGCGGCGAACTGGACGCCCTGACCACCTTCTTCCGCAGCGGCCAGATCCGCGTCGAAGCGGCCCGACGGATCTCCGCCAACGCCGACGCGATCGTGGCCCGGGCCGCCAACCGCATCTTCACGGGCGGCACCCCCCTCTCCTATCTCGACGCCCCCCTCAGCACCCCCAGCGCTGGGGCGGCCGATGGTGTCGCCCTCGCCGCCGACCAGGCCGCGTTTCAGCGCTCGGTGCGCACCTTCGCCCAGGGCTCCGGGGGCAGTGGTCTGCTCGGCCGGATCCTGGAGGGCGTCCAGGCCGACGCCGACGTGCGGGTCGTGCTGCCCAGCGGCTTCAACCCCATTTCGGTGGCGATCTACGGCAACGCCCGCATGCGCAAGTCGCTGCGGGACATGGCCTGGTTCCTGCGCTACGTGGGCTACGCGGTGATCGCCGGTGATCCCAGCATCCTGGCGGTGAACACCCGCGGCCTCCGCGATGTGCTCGAGAAGGCCTGCTCCCTGTCCGCCACCAACGTGGCCCTGCAGGAGATGCGCGCCGCCGCCGCCGGCCTGTTCAAGGGGGAGCCGGAATCCCGCCAGCTGGTGATCGACTGCTTCAACGTGCTCCTCAAGGAGCTTGAGGTGGCCACTCCCTCCACCCGGGCCCGCCTCGGCAGCCCCGTCAACCAGGGCCTGCAGCTCCCCGCCACCTATGCCCTCGCCGCCGAGGGCGCCCAGCGCTTCGTGATGCGGCCACGCCTTTCCGGCGCTGAGAAGGCCGAGATCATCCGGGCCGCCTACCGCCAGGTGTTCGAGCGCGACATCGTCAAGGGCTACTCCCAGGTGGTGTGCCCGGTGGAGGCCACCCAGGTGCGCCAGGGCCAACTCTCGATGCGGGAGTTCATCCGCGCCCTCGGTCGCAGCAAGGTCTACCAGCGGCAGTTCTATGGCCGCTTCTCCAACAGCCGGGTGGTGGAACTGGCCTTCCGCCACTTCCTCGGCCGCGGTGTGAGCTCGATCGAGGAATTCCGCCAGTACTTCGCCATCGTCAGCACCAAGGGCCTCAATGGCCTCGTTGACGCCCTGGTCAACGGCATGGAGTACGCCCGGGTCTTCGGTGAGGAAACGGTTCCCTACCTCCGCGACATCGGCGAGGAGGCCCAGGAGAGCGCCGGCTGGGGGTCCAACCGCAATCTCTTCCGCTTCAGCGCCCCGTTCGAAGGTGCGCCCCAGTACATCACCCTCTACGCCTCCTACCGCCAGCCCCTCGCCGACCAGCACCCGTACGGCGGTGGCAACGACCCCCTGGCCCTCACCTACGGGGCGATCTTCCCCTCCAGCACGGCTTCGGTGGCCACCCGCCCGGCGCCCTTCAGCTACGACACCCGTCGGATCCTGATCGGCAACGGCATGGCCCAGCCCGGCCCCATGGACAGCGCCCAGTTCCGCAAGGCCACCCCCCGCCGGGTGGGTCCGAAGGTGGTGCGTCTGCGCCAGATCGCCACCGGCGGCAGCTCCACCCCCCGCCGGGGCGGCCAGCCCAGCATCCGCGGCACCGAATCCAGCACCCAGGCCGTCATCAATGCGGTGTACGTGCAGGTGCTGGGCACCGCCGGCTACGCCGGCGAACGCAACAAGGTCGAGGAGATCAAACTCGAGAACGGCGATATCAGCCTGCGGGAGTTCGTGCGCCAGGTGGCCCGCTCCAATGCCTTCCGGCGCCGTTACTGGAGTGGCCTCTACATCACCAAAGCCATCGAGGTGATGCACCGCCGCATCCTGGGCCGGCCCACGTTCGGCCGCTGGGAGATCAATGCCTACTTCGACACCGCCGCCCGCAAGGGCTTCTACGGCGTCGTCGACGCCATGCTCGAAGGCCGTGAGTACAACGAGTGCTTCGGCGAGGACACCGTTCCCTACGAACGCTTCATCACCCCGGCCGATCGCAATGCCCGCCGGATGCCCGGCCTGGTGCGGACCCTCGAGACGGTCGCCGACATCACCCCCCTCCAGCGCCCCATCGTTCCGGTGGACCAGTTGCTGCGCACCGTGGGCGATCTGGTGCCCCGCAACCTGACGGCAAGGCCGAAGGTGCGTGGCCAGTGGAAAGCGGAGGTGGCCGGTGGCCAGAGCGCCACGGCCTCCTCCGGCGTCCCCATCGGTCCCGACACGGTCAAGCAGCCGCCGGCCCCCACCCGCAGCTGGAGCCAGTCCCGCTGGCAGCCCGGCGGCGGTTCCGCCCCGGTCTGGCGCAGTGGTGTCTCCACCGCCGGCGGCAGCAATGGCTACGTGGCCCCCGCCAGCATCGGCATCGCCGGCAGCTGGAAGGCCATGGTGGGCACCAGCCTGCTGACTGGCGCCGCCGTGGCTCCCGACGGGGCGATGGCCAAGGCCCTGCGGCCAGGGTCCCCCCAGGGCTTCAACCGCCGCCAGAGCCTGGCGCGGCCCGTGCAACTGCTCCGGGACCCCAGTGAAACCCAGGTCCAGGAGGTGGTGCAGGCGGTGTACCGCCAGCTCCTCAACCGCGTGCCTTTCGCCGCTGAACGGCAGATGGATCCGGAATCCCAGCTGCGGGATGGCCAGCTCTCGGTGGCCGAATTCGTCTCCCAGATCGCCGGCAGTGATCTGTTCCAGCAACGGCTGCAGCGGATGGCCCCCCTGCGGGCGGCCTCGGCCGCCTACCTGGCCCTGCTCGGCCGTGCCGCCATGCCGGCGGAAGTGAGCCGTTTCCTCGCCACCCGCGCCACCGCCGGCCAGCAGGCGGCAGTGGCCGAACTGCTCAACGCCCGGGAGTACGCCTCGGCCTTCGGCCAGGACACGGTGCCCTACCTTCGCGGCCTGGCCACCGAAGATGGCGTCCCCCTCACCACGGTGAACCGCACTGCTTCGCTCTACGGCGGCAATGGGGGTCTCACCCCCTCGGTGCGGGGCGCGATCTGATCGCCTCCCACCCGATCGAGGCTCGCCCCTGAAGGGAGCGGATTCCTTGCTTTAGCGATCCCCCGGGTCAGCCTCGGGGGGTTTCTTTTGGCCTGTCTCTACAACGAGACGGGGAGATTGGGCTGCGAATGCGCGTGTGGTACGCCGCAGAGCGGCAACAAGAGATGAACAATTGCTGCGCTGGAATGGTGTTAAGAACTCCCGCGAAAGCCCTTGCAAGCCAAGGGATCTCGCCAAGACATCCGCCGTGAAGAACTGTTACCGCCCCCCATGGGAGCGCGGGGCCTTGCCACAGAATGATGCGACGGTCGGCCAAGCCGATCACCCTTACCCACCGGATACCGGTCTCCTTCACGGTGACCGCTTGTTTCGAGGCAGAACTGCATGAGCATCGTCTCCAACTCGATCATCAACGCGGACGCCGAAGCCCGCTACCTCAGCCCTGGCGAACTTGACCAGATCAAGTCGTTCGTGGCAGGGGGTCAGCGTCGTCTGCGCGTCGCCCAGGTCCTGGCTGAAAGCCGGGAGCGCATCGTGAAGCAGGCCGGAGGCCAGCTTTTCCAGAAGCGCCCCGATCTCGTTTCCCCCGGCGGCAACGCCTACGGGGAAGAGATGACGGCTTCCTGCCTGCGCGACATGGACTACTACCTGCGCCTGGTCACCTACGGCGTGGTCGCCGGGGATGTGACCCCGATCGAAGAGATCGGCGTCATCGGGGCCCGCGAGATGTATCGCGCCCTCGGCACCCCCCTCGAAGCCATGGCGGAAGCCGTGCGCGAGATGAAGACCGCAGCCACAGGGCTCCTCACCGGCTCCGATGCCGAAGAGGCCGGCTTCTACTTCGACTACGTGGTCGGCGCCCTCTCCTGAGGTTTCACCTCCCTCCCGTCCATCGCCATCAAACCCAGGATCCATGCAAGACGCCATCACCAACGTCATCAACCAGGCCGACGTCCAGGGGCTCTATCTCGACGGCGGCTCCATGGGGCGCCTCGAGCAGTACTTCGCCAGCGGTGAGCTGCGGGTGCGGGCCGCCGCCACCATCAGCGCCAACGCCTCGGCCATCATCAAGGAAGCCGTCGCCAAGGCCCTGCTCTACTCGGACATCACCCGTCCGGGCGGCAACATGTACACCACCCGTCGGTACGCGGCCTGCATTCGCGACCTCGACTACTACCTCCGCTACGCCACCTACGCCATGCTGGCCGGTGACACGTCGATCCTCGACGAGCGCGTGCTGAACGGCCTCAAGGAGACCTACAACTCCCTGGGTGTGCCCATCGGCGCCACGGTGCAGTCGATCCAGGCCATGAAGGAAACCACCGCCTCCCTCGTCGGTCCCGATGCCGGCCGTGAGATGGGCGTCTACTTCGACTACATCAGCTCCGGCCTGGGCAACTGATCCCCAGCAACGCCCCCACCACGGCACGTTTACCGAGGATCACCCCATGCGCCTGTTCAAGATCACGGCCTGCATCCCCTGCCCCGACAAGGCGCGCAGTCAGAGGGAACTTCAGAACACCTACTTCACCAAGTGGGTGCCCTATCACAGCTGGTTCGCCGAACAGCAGCGGATCATGAAGCAGGGCGGCAGGATCCTGAAGGTGGAACTGGCCACCGGCCGTCGTCAGCAGAATTGCGGCAACTGAGTGCCCTCCGGCACCACCGTTCCAGCGCCCGGCCCATGGCCGGGCTTTTTTTTGCCTCGACCCACCCCCCACCGGCAGAAACGGAGAAATGTTCAGCGCGACTCGACAAACCCGCCTTCGTGACGGCTGAATGGGCCATTCCCGGATCCCTGCCGCGCCCTTGTCCACTTCTTCGCCACGCCTGCTCCACAGCCGTCCAGGCGCCGGCTGGATGCCGCTGCCCTGGCAGCAGTGGCCGGCAGAAGCCCGCCTGCTGCTGGGCCTGGTGGCCCTCTGGAGCCTGCTGGGCCTGCTCGTGCTCACCTCCGCCAGCTGGTGGGTAGCCGAACGGGAGATGGGAGACGGGGCCTACTACGTCAAGCGCCAGGCCATCTGGCTGGTGGCCAGCTGGGGGCTGCTCTGGCTCGCCATGCGCACGTCGTTGCGACGCTGGCTGCACCTGGCGGCACCAGCCCTGCTGGTGGGCGCCCTGATGGTGGCCGCCACCCTCGTCGTGGGCACCACCGTCAACGGGGCCAGCCGCTGGCTGGTGCTTGGTCCGGTGCAGTTGCAGCCCTCGGAGCTGATCAAGCCCTTCATCGTGCTGCAGGGCGCTGTGATCTTCTCCCACTGGCGCCGCATCGCCCTCGACCAGAAACTCCTCTGGATCGGCATCTTCGGGGTGGTGATCCTATTGATCCTCAAGCAGCCCAACCTGAGCACCGCCGCCCTGCTCGGCCTGCTGCTCTGGTTGATGGCCCTGGCCGGCGGGCTGCCCCTGACGATGCTGCTGGGGGCGGCCGGCGGCGGCATCGTGCTGGGCGGTCTGAGCATCATGATCAACCCTTACCAGCTGGCCAGGGTGAGCTCCTTCCTGGACCCCTGGCGCGTCGCCCAGGGGGACGGTTACCAGCTGGTGCAGAGCCTGCTGGCCATCGGCTCGGGGGGGGTGCTCGGCTCGGGCTTCGGGCTGTCCACCCAGAAGCTCCAGTACCTGCCGATCCAGACCACCGATTTCATCTTCGCCGTGTTCGCCGAGGAGTTCGGCTACATCGGCTCGGTGATGCTGCTGCTGTTCCTGGTCATCTTCGGTTTCGTCGGTCTGCGGGTGGCCCTGGCCTGCCGCAGCAACCAGCACCGGTTGGTGGCCATCGGCTGCACCGCCCTGCTGGTGGGACAGTCGATCCTCAACATCGCCGTGGCCAGTGGCTCCATGCCCACCACCGGCCTGCCCCTGCCGATGATCAGCTATGGCGGCAACTCTCTGCTGAGCAGCCTGTTCCTGGCCGGGCTGCTGCTGCGCTGCTCCCTGGAGTCCTCGGGGCTTGAGCCGGTCCGTCCCCGGCGCCGGGCCCCACGGCCTGCCCCGATAGGCTGAGCCCAACTGCCACACCTGACCGGCCATGCTCAGCCCCGGGCTGCCGTTCGCCGACTGGGCCCGCAGCAGTGAACTGCTGCTCCAGGGCTCCCTGGCCCACCCCGGCCCCCTGACCCTGGCGGTGGTGTTCAGCGGCGGCCTACTCACCAGCCTCGGCCCCTGCTCCCTCTCTCTGCTGCCCGTGACCCTGGCCTACCTGGCCGGTTTCGGCACAGAGCAGCAGGGCCGTGCTCCCTGGCAGCGCAGCGTCAGCTTCGCCGCAGGCATCGTGGCGGCCCTTGTGCTGCTGGGCCTGGCCAGTGGCCTGATGGGTCGCCTCTACGGCCGCATCCCCGGCCAGCTGCCCCTGCTGGTGGCCGTCGTGGCCGTGGTGATGGGCCTCAATCTGCTGGGCCTGCTGCGGCTGCCCCTGCCGGCCGGGCCCGACCCCGAGCGCTGGCGGCGGCGGGTGCCGGCCCCGCTGGCCCCCCTGGCGGCTGGCCTGGCCTTCGGCCTGGCCGCCACCCCCTGCACCACCCCGGTGCTGGCCGTGCTGCTGGCCTGGATGGCCCAGAGCGGCCAGCCCCTCGTCGGCATGCTGCTGCTCTGCAGCTTCGGTGCCGGCCAGGTGCTGCCCCTGCTGCTGGCCGGCACCGTGGCGGCCTCCCTGCCAGGCCTGCTGGAGCTGCGCCGCCTCGGCCAGTGGGTGCCGCCGATCAGTGGCGTGGTGCTGCTCGCCAGCGGCGGCCTCACCCTGCTGTCGGTGCTGCCATGACCAGCACCACCCCCGCCCCCTGGCGCCCCCTGCAGCGCCTGGCCGGCTGGATCTCCGACCTGCGCCTGGCCATCGGCCTGCTGCTGATCATCGCCCTGGCCAGCGGCGTCGGCACGGCCATCCCCCAGAAGGAGGAGGCGGCCTTCTACCACCAGCTCTACGACCCCAAACCCTGGCTGGGCCTGCTGGGCGGCGACGGGGTGCTGCGCCTGCAGCTGGATCACGTCTATTCCAGTGGCTGGTTCCTGGGCCTGCTGGCCTGGCTGGGCCTGTCCCTGATCCTGTGCAGCTGGCGTCGCCAATGGCCCGCCCTGCAGGCCTCCCTGCGCTGGATCGACTACCGCAGCCCCCGCCAGCTGAGCAAGCTGAGCGTGGCCGAGACCCTCGTCACCGCCGAGCCCGTCGCTGGTCTGCAGCGGTTGGAGGCCGATCTGCGCGGTTCGGGCTGGCAGATCCGCCGCCAGGACGATCGTCTGGCGGCCCGCCGCGGCGTGCTGGGCCGGGTGGGCCCGTTGCTCGTCCATGCCGGCATGGTGGTGCTGATGGTGGGGGCGGCCTGGGGCTCCCTGGGCGGCCAGCGCCTGGAGCGCTTCCTGGCCCCGGGCCGGGAACTGGAACTGCTCGACAGCCGCGGCAGCACCCAGGTGACCCTGGCCCTCGACGACTTCCGCATCCAGCGGGATCCGGCCGGCCGCCCTGAGCAGTTCTCTTCCAACCTGCGGCTGATCTCCCCCGGCGACGACGCCCCCACCACCGCAGCCGCCATCAGCGTCAACCATCCCCTGCGCTACCGGGGCATGACCCTGTACCAGGCGGACTGGTCCCTGGCGACGATCAGCCTGCAGCTGGGGCGCAGCCCGGTGCTGGAGCTGCCCCTGCAGAGCTTCCCCCAGCTCGGCGATCAACTCTGGGGGCTGGTGCTGCCCACCCGCCCCGACGGCTCCGAGCCGGTGCTGCTGAGCCTCACCAGCGAGCAGGGACCGGTGCAGGTGTTCGGCCCCGACGGCGAGGCCCTCGCCCAGCTGGTGCCCGGCGGAGCGGCCCAGGAGGTGAAGGGTCTGCCGATCCGGGTGGCCAGCGTGCTGCCGGCCAGCGGCATCCTGCTCAAGCGCGATCCCGGCGTCCCCCTCGTCTACTCCGGCTTTGCCATCGCTCTGCTGGGCGGCGGGCTCAGCCTGATGGCCACCCGCCAGCTCTGGGCCATCGCCGATGGGGCCGGCGGCAGGCTGCACGTGGCGGGCCTCTGCAACCGCAACCTCACCGCCTTCGCCGCCGAGCTGCCGGCCCTGCTGCAGCGGCTTGAACCCCAGCCCTGACTCAGCAGGGCTGGCGCACGCCGTGGCTGACCCGCACCACGGTGTGGACATTGCCGCGGGGGTTGAAATCGGCCTCCAGCTGCATCCAGGTCGGATCGCAGGCGTTCACAAGGTCGTCGAGGATCCGGTTGGCCGCCTCCTCGTGGGAGATGGCGCGGTTGCGGTAGCTGTTGATGTAGAGCTTGAGGGCCTTGAGTTCCAGCACCCGGGGCCCCGGCTGATAGAGAAGCCGCAGGACGGCGAAATCGGGATAGTTGGAAAACGGGCAGGTGCAGGTGAACTCCGGCAGTTCGATCGCCACTTCGTAGGGCCGGCCCACCCGCGGATTGGGGAAGCAGATCAGCTGGGCCTCGGCGATGGCCCGCGCCCCATACAGGGGCGTCACGGTCTCAGGCGTGGCCGCCGGCGTTGGCGTGGCCATGGTCGGTGGGGAATGGGGTCGGATTTCGACCGTACAGGACCCGTCGAGTGGGTCGATCCGCCGGTCAGCGGCCCGGAGTTCACGTAGCAACCGTTACGACGACCCCGGCAAGGCTCGGCGGTAATGGAGCCGTCCCCTGCCCAGGGGGGGACTCTGAGAGACTCCAACCGTCGCCTTCCTGACCGCAGCACAGCCATGAAGAAAATCGAGGCCATCATCCGCCCCTTCAAACTCGAGGACGTGAAGATCGCCCTTGTCAATGCGGGCATCGTTGGCATGACCGTCAGCGAGGTTCGCGGATTCGGTCGGCAGAAAGGGCAGGTGGAGCGCTATCGCGGTTCCGAATTCACGGTCGAATTCCTGCAGAAACTCAAGCTCGAAATCGTCGTCGACGATGAACGGGTGGCCACGGTGGTCCAGGCGGTGCAGGACGCAGCCCGCACCGGTGAGATCGGCGATGGCAAGATCTTCATCAGCACCGTCGATTCGGTGATCCGGATCCGCACCGGCGACCTCGACAGCGGCGCCATCTGAGCCGCCTCTCCTACCGCCCTGACCCTGGCCGTGGGCCCCTCAGGCCTCGGCCAGGGTGTCCTTCACCAGGGCTGTGATCCTGCCCGACCAGTCCGTGCCGTCGGTAGGAAGCTCGCCACTGGCCCCGGGTGGCATGAGCCAGAGCAGGTATTCGTGGTTGCCCGCGGGCCCGGTGAGGGGCGACGCCACCAGCCCCGCCGGGTGCCAGTCCAGTTCCCTTGCCGCCGTGATCACGGTGGCGATGGCGTCGACATGGGCCGCCGGATCCCGCACCACGCCCCCCTTGCCCACCCGCTGGCGGCCCACCTCGAACTGGGGCTTCACCAGCAACAGTGCTTCCCCCGCCTCCAGGAGCAGGGCCCGCAGGGCCGGCAGCACCCGGGTGAGGGAAATGAACGACACATCGGCCACGGCCAGGTCGGGCCAGGGATCCCCATCGCCGTAGAGGGTCTCCGGGGTGAGGTGGCGCAGGTTGGTGCGCTCCCGCAGCACCACCCGTTCATCGGTGCGCAGGCTCCAGGCCGTCTGGCCGTAGCCCACATCGATGCCGTACACCCGCAGGGCCCCGTGCTGCAGCAGGCAATCGGTGAAGCCGCCGGTGGAGATGCCGCCGTCGAGGCACACCCGCCCTTCCACCCGGATCGGCAGGGCCGCCAGGGCCCCCTCGAGTTTCTCGCCCCCCCGGGAGACGAACCGGGGCGGCCGCTCCACCTCCAGCGCCAGGGAGTCGGCCACCTCGGTGCCGGGCTTGTCGAGCACCTCGCCGCCACCGCGTACCCGGCCGGCCCGGATCAGCTGCTGGGCCTGCTGGCGGCTGGCAACCAGCCCCAGATCCACCAGGCGGCGATCAAGCCGTTCCTTACGGGCCATGCTGTGTTTCGGCCATGGGTGCTGCCGCTCCACCGGCATGTTGTCATCGAACTGCCACCCAAACCGAACAAAAACCGATGACCGGAGGGTTCGGCGCGGAACAGTCGCAGGATGGCCCCAGTCTTCCCCCGGTTTCCTCCCATGGCTGCCCCCGGATCCAACGTGGTGGAGCTGCTCCACCCGGGAAGCTTCGTGAGGCTGCGGGACCATCCGGAGGACCTGCCCCCCTTCCAGCTGATCCGCCGCCGCGGCACCCGCTGCTGGGTTCGCCAGCAGGCCTGGGGATCGATGGTGCACTTGGAGCTGCCTTACCGCCGCCTCACCGCCGCCGCCTGAGCCGGTGGGGGCGGCTCGATAGGTTGGGGGATCCTTCGCCACCGCCCGGCCCTTGATCGAGCGTTACACCCTCCCGGAGATGGGCGACCTCTGGAGCGAGGAAGCCAAGTTCCGCAGCTGGCTCGAGGTGGAGATCGCCGCCTGTCAGGCCAACGCCGAGCTGGGCCGGGTGCCGGCCGAAGCGATGGCCGCCATCCGCGAGAAGGCCGCCTTCGAGGTGCCCCGCATCCTGGAAATCGAGGCGGAGGTGCGCCACGACGTCATCGCCTTCCTCACCAACGTCAATGAGCACGTGGGCGATGCGGGCCGCTACATCCACGTCGGCATGACCAGCTCCGACGTGCTGGACACCGGCCTGGCGCTGCAGCTGAAGGCGTCGGTGGCGGTGCTGCGCACCGAGCTCGATGGCCTCGCCGACGCCCTGCGCCAGCTGGCCCGGGCCCACAAGGACACGGTGATGATCGGCCGCTCCCACGCCATCCACGGCGAGCCGATCACCTTCGGCTTCAAGGTGGCCGGCTGGCTGGCCGAAACGGAACGCAACCGGGAGCGGCTGGAGCGGCTCGCCACGGTGGTGGCCGTGGGCCAGATCAGCGGCGCCATGGGCACCTACGCCAACACCGATCCGCAGGTGGAGTCCATCACCTGCCGGCTGCTGGGACTGGAGCCCGACACCGCCAGCACCCAGGTGATCGGCCGCGACCGCCATGCCGAGTACGTCCAGACCCTGGCCCTGGTGGGCACCTCCCTGGAGCGCTTCTCCACCGAGATCCGCAACCTGCAGCGCTCCGACGTGCTGGAGGTGGAGGAGAACTTCGCCAAGGGCCAGAAGGGCAGCTCGGCCATGCCCCACAAGCGCAACCCGATCCGCAGCGAACGCATCAGCGGCCTGGCCCGTGTGCTGCGCAGCTACACCGTGGCCGCCCTGGAGAACGTGGCCCTCTGGCACGAGCGCGACATCAGCCACAGCTCGGTGGAGCGGATGATGCTGCCCGACTGCTCGGTCACCCTGCACTTCATGCTGCGGGAGATGACCGCCGTGGTGGAGGGGCTGGGGGTGTACCCCGAGAACATGGCCCGCAACATGAACGTCTACGGCGGCGTCGTGTTCAGCCAGCGGGTGCTGCTGGCGCTGGTGGAGGCGGGGCTGAGCCGGGAGGAGGCCTACCGGATCGTGCAGCGCCACGCCCACGCCGCCTGGAACACCGAGGGCGGCGACTTCCGCGCCAACCTGGCGGGCGATCCTGTGGTGACCAACCACCTGGACCCCGACCAGCTGGCGGCCTGCTTCGCCACCGACCTGCACCGGGCGAATCTGGATGTGATCTGGCAGCGGCTGGGGATCTAAGGGGGGAGGCCGCCCTCTAACCGGCCGGCGGCCGCTCAGTGGCCGGATCCAGCTTGCCGTTGCCAGTGGCCAGCAGATCCTCGATCTCGCAGACGGGGAAGCGGTTGATGCTCTTGAGCGCCAGGCGCGAGTTGCGTCGCAGCTGCTCGCTGATCGCCTCGCAGTAGGGCACCTGGGCCAGCAGGTCGACGGTGCGGCGCAGGATCCGCACCACGTCGCCCTCGTCGAGGGAGGTGTTGGCGATCACGTCGTTCCAGCTGGCGCCCCGGGCCCAGGCGTGGACCAGGCCGGTGAGCTCCGGCTCCCACCACACCGGCACCACCACCGAAGCCCGCTCCTGCTGGCGCTGCAGCTCGCGCCGCAGGCCACGCAGGTCGTGGAGCGCCTCCTCGGAGGCCGGTGGCGGCGGGTAGCCGCACCAGAGATCGGGCCGGTTCACCTCGGTGGAGATGGCCTCGAGCACCGCCGCCAGTTCGGCCGGATCCAGGCCATCGAGGTGGCCGCTCATCAGGGCCAGCCCCAGCCAGAGCTCGTTGTCGCCCCGCAGGGCCGCCACGGTGCGGCCCACCTCGGTGGGCTCCAGCCCCTCCTCGCCGTCGAGGGCGCCGAAGAAGCGCAGGATGTCGATCAGGGACAGGAAGGTGTCCCAGTGGCGGTTGGCCCGGTGATGCAGCAGCCTCTGCCGTTCGCCGATCTCCTCCTCCAGTTCCTCCATGCGGCGGCGGTGCTTCTTGAGGTGCTTGCGGTCGCCCCAGCGGTGGGCCGGGTGGGCCTCCAGCTCCTGCTCCAGCTCCTGCACCCGCTGGCCCTGCTGCTGCACCTCCCCGGCCAGGTCATAGCGGGGGGTGTGCATGTCGTGGCGGCGGGCCATCGAGGACACCGCCAGGGCCAGGCCGCCGCTGGCGTTGTCGCCGTGGCGCAGCTCGTTGGCGTGGTGCAGCTCCGGCGGCTCCAGCTGGTTCACCTGCAGGCAGCTGAGCTCGGCGTGCAGGGTCACCACCGCGTGGCAGGGCAGCAGGATCCAGACGTTCTCGTCGGTGAGGCAGAGCAGCAGCGGGAACTGACCGGATCCGGGCACCTTGGCCACGATCACCGCCGGCGTGACCCGGCTGCGAAGGGCGGGCGCCTTGACGCTCACCAGGGTGCCCTCGCTGGCGAACTGCAGGGCCAGGGTGAGCTCGTGGGCCAGGGTTTCCTCGGCCTGCTGCTGCAGGATCCGGTGCAGGCGGCGCTCCTCCCGCAGGCGGCCGCGCACCTTCTCGTAGTCCTCGAAGTCGTCCCAGGGCACCTCGCCGCCACTCGATTCCAGGCTGGCCAGCTGGGCCATCAGCTCGGCGATGCGGGCCTCGTCCTCGGCCAGATCCAGCCCCGCCAGGTAGCGGCCGAAGCTGCGCTCCACCAGCTCCCGGGCCTTGGCCAGGTCGTAGCGCTGCAGCAGGTTGAGCACCATGCCGTAGCTGGGGGTGAACTGGCTCACCAGGGGATCGGCCGGGCTGGTGGCCAGGGCGCCGGCCTCCCTGACCCCCTCGAACCGGCTCTGCACCGTGACCACGTAGCCCTGGGTATCCAGACCGCGGCGGCCGGCGCGGCCCGCCATCTGCAGGAATTCGCTGCCCATCAGGGGCCGGTGGCCGCGCTCGGTGCGCTTGGAGAGGGCCGAGATCACCGTGGTGCGGGCCGGCATGTTGATGCCCGCGGCCAGGGTCTCGGTGGCGAAGACCACCTTGATCAGCCCCTGCTGGAACAGCTCCTCGATCAGTTCCTTCCAGGCCGGCAGCACGCCGGCGTGGTGGGCGGCGATGCCCCGCAGCAGGGCATCGGCATGGCCGCCCTCCCGCACCGCCTCCGGGGTCACCGCCATGAAGGACTCCAGCCGCTGGCGAATCCGCGCCTGCTCTTCGGCGTTGACGAGGCACACCTTGGCCAGGTCGCGCACAGAGCGGTCGCAGTTACGGCGGCTGAAGATGAAGTAGATGGCCGGCAGCATCTCCCGCTCCGCCATCTGGGCCACCACGAAGCCGATCGGCGGCGCCTCGGGCTGGGGCGGCCGCGGTTCCTTCGGTCCCTTGCGACGGGTGGATTTCGGAGGGCGCCAGACCTTGCAATTCGGATGCAGGCCGGTGCCCTCGTCGTTGAGCAGCGGGTGCAGGCCCTTGGCGCTGCAGAAGCTGAAGGCCAACGGGACGGGGCGGAAGTCGCTGTGGATCAGCCGGGTGGGGCCATGCACCCGCTCGATCCAGTCGGTGAGCTGGCCCGCATTCGCCACTGTGGCCGAAAGGGCCACGAGTTGCACCCGCGTGGGGCAGTGGATGATCGATTCCTCCCAGACCGTGCCCCGCTGGGTGTCGTTCATGTAGTGGCACTCGTCGAGCACCACGGCCTCCACATCGGCCAGGGGATCGTCGTCGGCGTGGTCGATCTCCGCGTAAAGCATGTTGCGGAAGATCTCGGTGGTCATCACCACCACCTGGGCCTCCCTGTTCAGACTCAAATCACCGGTGAGCAGGCCCACCTTCTCGTGGCCGAACTGGTGGCGGAAATCGCGCAGTTTCTGGTTGGAGAGCGCCTTGAGGGGCGTTGTGTAAAACACCTTCTGGCCATGGGCCAGGGCCCGGTGGATGGCGTACTCGCCCACCAGGGTCTTGCCGGAGCCAGTGGGGGCGCTCACCACCACCGAATGGCCCTGATTGAGGGCATCGATCGCCTCCAGCTGGAAGCCGTCCAGGGGGAAGGGGAACAAGTCCTCCACCGGGGGGACAGGGTTGTTCACGGCCGCGCTGGTGCCGTTCACGTCGCTGCCGATCGCGCCGTCGCTGGCCCCGTCGACGCGGGTGGTGCTGCCAACGTCGGGGCGGTCGAGCATCAGCGAATCCTATGGGCTGGCCGCGACCTGCCGGCCTCTTAGGGTTTTGCCACCCGTGTTCGGGTTCGTCCCCTTGGATGCCGACGGCCTGATGCCCCCCTGGCGGCGGCGGCTCCATGACGGGCTGGCCGCCCTGCACCAGCAACGACGGCGACGGCTGCGCAGTTTCCGCCCCACCGATGGCTTCGCCCTGCAGGAGGAGCCCGGGGGGGCTGCGGCGACAACCTTGCCGATCCCCCTGCTGGATCTGGCCAGCAACGACTACCTGGGCCTGAGCCGCCATCCCGATGTGATCGCCGCCGCCCGGGCGGAACTCGAACGCAGCGGCCTGGGGGCCGGCGCTTCGCGGCTGGTCACCGGTACCCGGCCGGTGCATCTGCAGCTGGAGGCCGCCCTCGCCGCCTGGCTGGGCCGGGAGCGGGTGCTTCTGTTCCCCAGCGGCTTCCAGGCCAACGTCGCCGCCGTGAGCGCCCTGGCCGATCGCCAGGCCTTGGTGTGCGCCGACCGCCACGTGCATCACTCGCTGCTGGCAGGCGTGCGCGCCAGCGGGGCGCGGCTGGTGCGCTTCGCCCACAACGACCTGGGGGACTTGGAGCGGCGGCTGGCCCAGGCCCGCTCCAGCCAACCGGACCAGACCCGGCTGGTGCTCAGCGAAAGCCTGTTCAGCATGGAGGGCACCAGTCCGGACGTGCCGGCCCTGGCGGCGCTGTGCCGCCGCCACGGGGCCCTGCTGCTGCTCGATGAGGCCCATGCCCTGGGGGTGCTGGGGCCCGGCGGCCGCGGCCTGGGCCATGGCCAGGAGGGGGTGCACCTGGTCTGCGGCACCTTCGGCAAGGCCTTCGGCAGCGGTGGCGCCTTCCTTGCCGGCGACGCCCTGCTGGGCGACTGGCTGCTGCAGGCCAGCGGCGCCTTCCGCTACACCACCGCCCTGGCACCGCCCCTGGCGGCCGGGGCCCTGGCGGCCCTGCGGCAGATCGAGGCCCTGCCCCAGATCGCCACGGAGCTGCTGGCGCGGGCGCAGCGCTGGCGGCAGGCGCTGGCGGCGGCGGGCTGGCCGCGGCCCGCCGGCGACGGGCCGGTGCTGCCGTTGCTGGTGGGGGACGACGGGGCAGCCCTGGCCCTGCAGGAGCGCCTCGAGGCCGCCGGCCTGCTGGCGGTGGCGATCCGCCCTCCCACGGTGCCGGCCGGGACGGCCCGACTGCGGTTGGTGCTGCGTCAGGATCTCCCCGCAGGAACCCTTTCTCGCCTGATCGGGGCCCTCGGCCCGGCCCCGTCCCTTCGCACCCCTTGATGGCCCCCAGCGCCCCCGCCAGCCTCCAGATGATCGCCATGCACGGCTGGGCTGGCGACGGCGCCAACTGGAACGCCTGGCAGGAGGTGAGCGCGCCCTTTGGCTGGCGGTGGTCGTGCGGCGAGCGGGGCTATGGCCCCCGCGCCCCACTGAATCCCGCCTGGGAGGGGGCCGGGCGGCGGGTGGTGATCGGCCATTCCATGGGCCCCCACCTGCTGGACGCCGCGGTGCTCGCCGGGGCCGACGCCGTGGTGCTGCTGGCCGGCTTCGGCCGCTTCGTGCCGCCGGGGGCGGAGGGTCGCCGGGTGCGCGCCGCCCTGGCGGCCATGGCCGCCCAGCTAGCCGAGGGGCCCAGCGAAGCCGAAACGGCCCTGAGGGCCCAGAGCCTGCTGCGGCGCTTCCTGGCCGAGGCAGCCAGCCCCGATCCCGCCGAACTGCTGCCTCCCGGGCCCGCCGACCAGCCGGTGGGGGCGGCGGGCCGCGAGCGGTTACGCCAGGACCTCGCCCTGCTGGAGCGCAGCGAGGGTCTGCCGCCGGGCTTCCCCAGCGAAGCGAGGGTGCTGATCGTGGAAGCCGAGGCCGACCGCATCGTGGGGCCGGCGGCCCGCGCCCTGCTGCGGCAGGAGCTGCCCCGGGCCGAGGTGGTGAGCCTGGCGGGGGCCGGACACTGCCTGCTGCGCAGCCCGGTGATGGCGCCGGTGCTGGACTGGTTGCAGGATCTGAGCGGGGCATGATCAGCCGGGTTCCCACCACCACGGCCCCTGGCAGTCTCAGCGGGCTGGTGCGCCATCACTTCGGGCGGCGGGCGGCGGACTACGAGGCCCAGGCGTTGGTGCAGCGGGCCGTGGCCTGCCGGCTGGGCCGTCTCTGCCGCGATCTGCCCCTGCCCACCGGCCCCCGCGCCGATCTGGGGGCCGGCAGTGGCTTGCTGTCACGGGCTCTTGCGGCGCAGGGGCTGCTACAGCTCGACCTCTGCCCGGAACTGCTGGAGCGCAACCCCCAGCAGCCCCGGCTGGTGTGGGATCTCAACGACGGGCTGCCGCCGGCGCTGCAGGGGGCGGCCCTGCTGGCCTCCAATTTCGCGTTGCAGTGGCTCGACGACCCGGCCCGCCAGCTGGGCCACTGGTGCCGGTCCCTGGCCCCGGGCGGCTGGCTGGCCCTGGCGGTGCCCACGGCCGGCAGCTTTCCCCAGTGGCACCGGGCCGCCACCGCCGCCGGCGTGCCCTGCACCGCCCTGGAGCTGCCGGAGGCCGACCGCCTGATCCACGCCGCCGCCGCTGCCGGTCTGCATCCCCGCCTCAGCCGGGTGCTGCGCTTCAGCCGGCCGCGGCAGGGGGGCCTTCCCACCCTGCGCCACCTGCGGCGGCTCGGCGCCGGCGCCAGCCGCCGCCCCCCCCTGTCGGCACGGGAACTGCGCCGGCTGCTGGCCCACTGGCCCGTGGAGGAGTCCCTGACCTGGGAGGTGCTGCTGCTGGTGGGCCACCGCGACCCCACCGCCACGCCATGAGCTCCCCCGTGCAGCTGGTGGTCTGCGGCACCGACACCGACGTGGGCAAGACGGTGGTGAGCGCCCTGCTGGTGCAGGGGCTGGGGGCCCACTACTGGAAGCCGGTGCAGAGCGGCCTGGAGGGGGGCGGCGACACGGGAAGGGTCCAGCAGCTGCTGGGTCTGCCCCCGGAACGGGTGTGGCCGGAGGCCTACCGCCTCACGGCCCCCGTCTCTCCGCACTGGGCGGCCGAGCGGGACGGCCTCAGCATCGATCCGGCCCGGCTGGCCCTGCCGGCCTGGGACGGGCCCCTGGTGGTGGAGACGGCGGGCGGTCTGCTGGTGCCCCTGGGCCGCCACTGGCTGCAGATCGAGCAGATCGCCGTCTGGGGCCTACCGGTGCTGCTGGTGGCCCGCAGCGGCCTGGGCACCCTCAACCACACCCTGCTGTCCCTCGAGGCCCTGGAGCGGCGGTCGATCCCCGTCCTCGGCCTGGTGCTCAACGGCGATCCCCACCCCGACAACCCCCGCACCCTGGCCGCCCTTGGCGGCGTGCCGGTGCTGGCGGAGCTGCCGCCCCTGGATCCCCTCGACCGGGAAGGCCTGGAGCGGCAATGGCAGCGCAGTGGCCTGGCCCGTAACCTGCAGCCATGAGCCGTAAGCATCTTCTGGTGACAGGCGCCTTGGCCGCGCTCTGTGCGGGCATCCTGGTGCTCTTCACCGACATCGAGACCAGCGTCACCCGCTGGGTCAACTGCGGGCCGCTGGCCACCGGGGGCGAACGCCGTTCGGATGTATGCCGCTGAGTGGCCCCGGCTGGCATCCCCACCTCTGGCACCCCTTCACCCAGGTGGCCACCGCCGACCCGCCCCTGCGGGTGGTGCGCGGCGAAGGGGCCCTGCTGGAGCTGGATGACGGCCGCCGGCTGATCGACGCCATCAGCAGCTGGTGGGTGACCCTGCACGGCCACGCCGAGCCCGCCATCGCCGACGCCGTCGCCCGCCAGGCCCGCAGCCTGGAGCAGGTGGGCTTCTCCGATTTCCGCCATCCGGCCGCCGAGCAGCTGGCCGAGCGCCTGGCCGCCTGCAGTGGCCTGGAGCGGCTGTTCTTCTCCGATAACGGCTCCACCGCGGTGGAGGTGGCCCTGAAGATCGCCTGGCAGTGGTGGCGCAACCGGGGCGAACCGCGCCAGCAGCTGATCGCCTTCGAGGGGGCCTATCACGGCGACACCTTCGGCGCCATGGCGGTGGGGGAGCGCTCCCTGTTCTCGGAGGCGTTCGAGCCCTTGCTGTTCGCCGTGGCCCGGGCCCCCTGGCCCGCCACCTGGTGGAACGACGACGGGGTGGAGGCGCGGGAGACCGCCGCCCTGGAGCGGTTGGAGCAGCTGCTGCAGACCCCCACCGCGGCGGTGATCCTGGAACCCTTGCTGCAGGGGGCCGGCGGCATGGCCCTGGTGCGGGAGGAGTTCCTGCGCCGGGTGGAGGCGCTGGTGCGCGCCCACGGGGCCCTGCTGATCGCCGATGAGGTGATGACGGGCTTCGGCCGCAGCGGCCACCTGTTCGCCTGCGAACGGGCCGGGATCCGCCCCGACCTGATGGCCCTCTCCAAGGGGCTCACCGGCGGCTTCCTGCCCATGGGGGTCACCCTGGCCCGGGAGGCCATCTACGCGGGCTTCATCGGCACCGCACCGGGCCTGACCCTCTTCCACGGCCACAGCTTCACTGCCAACCCCCTGGGTTGCGCCGCCGCCCTGGCCAGCCTGACGCTGCTGCAGGAGCGGCCGCAGCGCCACCAGGGGTTCGAGGCGCGCCATCGTCCCCACCTGGAGGCCCTGGCACGCCATCCCCTGGTGCGGCGGCCGCGGCTGCTGGGCAGCGTCGCCGCCTTCGAGGTGGCCACAGGCACCCCCGGCTACCTCAACCCGGTGGGGCCGCGGCTGCAACGGCTGGCCCTGGAGCGGGGCGTGTTCCTGCGGCCCCTGGGGCAGGTGGTCTACCTGCTGCCGCCGCTGTGCCTCGACGACGACCAGCTGGCCCACTGCTACGCCGTCATCGGGGCGGCCCTCTCCAGCCTCTGAACGGGTAAGGCGGCCCGGGGCTCAGGGACCCGCCAGGATCGCCGCCTCCACATCGGCCCGCGAGAGCCCGTAGGGGAACTGGCGCGCCGTGGTGCGGCCCTCCTGGTGCCAGCTCACCCGCAGTTCTTCCACCTCCAGCTCGATGCGGGCGCTCCAGTCGGGGCGGTGCAGGTCCCAGTGGGCGACGTTGGTGCGCGACTGGTTGGCGCCCAGCTGGCGCAGCCAGGCCTCCAGGGCGGGCAGCGGATGGTTGTAGAGGGGGGTGGCCGCGGGGGGCAGGGTCACGGTTGGATCGGCGCAGGCTGGCTGGGGGAGGGGGGCGGGCTGGAAACCGTCTCGAGCTCGGCCCACCAGCTGGGCCAGGCCATCAGTTCGGCGCCCCGCGCCCAGGCCACACCCAGCCCCAGCACCAGGCTGAGCACCAGGGCCAGGGCCAGGAGCAGCAGGGCGAACCACTCGCCGCCGGAGAGGGCCCGGCGCACCGACACGGGCCGGACGACGGCCACGGACGGGGGGCGCTGGACCGGGGTCGGCAGGGTGCTCTGCTGCAAAGCGGCGTCATAGAGCCGTCGGGCGGCCGGATCGCACAGCACGGCATAGGCCTGGCGCAGCTGCCGGAAGGCCACTTCCGCCTCGCTCGCCGGCAGGGCGGTGGTGTCGGGGTGGTAGCGCTTGCTCAGGCTTCGGAACGCCTGCCGCAACTCCTGATCGGTGGCGGTGGGCTGCAGCTGCAGGACCTGGTAGTGGGTGGGGGGCTTGGCTGTGGAGGACATGGTCCCTGAGGCGGCGATGGCAGCCTGCCCGGCGTGCGGGATCCTAGGGAGAAGCACCACTGCCGTAGCGGATGGCCGCCAGTCCCGATCCCAGCGCCCCCCCCGATGCCGGCCTCTGGCAGGCGTTGGGCTGGACCCCCGACGACGGCCAGCTGGCGGCACTGGTGGCCCTGCAGGAGCAGCTGCGGCTCTGGAACGGCCGGGTCAACCTCACCCGACTGGTGGAGGGCGACGATTTCTGGATCGCCCAGGTGTTTGACAGCCTCTGGCCCTGGGTGCCCCTGCTGAGCGCCCCCGACGGCGTTCCCGACGGCCTGGAGCTGATCGATGTGGGCACCGGCGGCGGCTTCCCCGGCCTGGCCCTGGCGATTGCCCTGCCCACGGCACGGATCACCCTGGTGGATTCGGTGGGCCGCAAGCTGGAGGCGGTGCGGGCCATGGCCCGCAGCCTGGGGCTCCAGGAGCGGCGGCTGCGCCTGCGCTGCGAACGGGTCGAGCGCACCGGCCGCTCCCCGGACTGCCGGGGACGCTTCGATCGGGCCATGGCCCGCGCCGTGGCCAGCGCTCCGGTGGTGGCCGAGTACCTGGTGCCGCTGCTGAAGCCCGACGGCCTGGCCCTGCTCTACCGCGGTCAGTGGGGAGCCGACGATCAGCGCGACCTGGAGGCGGCCGTCGGGGTGCTGCGGGCGACGGTGGATCCGGTGGAGCGCCGCGACCTGCCGGCGGGCCGGGGGGTGCGCCATGGCCTGTGGCTGCGGCCGTCCGGCCGCTGTCCGGCCGCCTACCCCCGGGCCGTGGGGGTACCCCAGAAGACGCCGATCGCGCCGGGGGCCTAGGTGTGTGGGGCCGCCAGGCGAACGTTCGCCGGAGGGGAGCCTGCATCGATGACGTCCAGATACACCCGATTCTTGCCTTCGTTCTTGGCGGAATACATCACCGCGTCGGCCCTCTGGACCATCATGTCGAGATCATCGGGAGCCACCATGTAGGTGACGGCGCCGACACTGACGCTGACAGGGCTGGGGAGATCGGGATGGGATTGGCAGATGGCGGCACGGAGTCTTTCCAGCACCGATTGGGCCTGTTCCGGACCAACTTCAGGCAGCAGGATCACAAACTCGTCGCCTCCCAGGCGAGCGGCAACGTCGCTGGAGCGGATGGATGCGGTCAGCACCTGGGCCACCGTGCGTAGCAGATCGTCGCCGGCCTTGTGCCCACGGGAATCGTTGACGGCTTTGAAGTTATCCAGGTCCAGATAGGCCAGGGTGATGGGGCGTTTGCTGCGCCGGCACAGAGCGAGCAGACGAATACTTTCTTCGAAGAATGCCCGCCTGTTCAGCAGAGGGCATAGCAAATCCATCCGACTGAGGGTCCGCTCGCGCGCCATCGTCGACCTCAGGGCGGCCACCAGCAAACCCACGGTGGCGAACGACAGGCCCTGCGAAATACTATTCCCAGCCCAGATCAGCGCATGGGAGAACTGCATACCGGCGAGCTGGTTGGACGCATACCAGCCGAACGTACTGAGAGCAGCCGCTGCCACTGCCCCCAGCCAACCCAAGTACCAGGCGGCAAAGGTGATGGGTAGGTAATAGAGGGGAAAGACACGCAGCTCAACTCCGCTGAAGACATCCAGAGCGGAAATCAGCAGGATGGTTCCCAGGACAAGGGCGAAGCAGGCCACACGCTGGGCCATGCCACTGATCGCAGAGGATTTCAATTGCATCCAACTGGCCCTCCCCCATCCGTTGCACTATGTCATCAACAAATCATGCAGCCAAAGTTATGCAGCAAATGTGCGGCAATCAGTTGTCCGGTGCTTCGCCAGCTGTGTAGTGCCAACAGGTTGATCTCCGTGACGGCACACATGGAGGCCGGGCAGCCTCGGCTCGAGGCAGAATTTGCCCATGTCTGAATTTCCCGGCCTAACGTTGGTGCATAAAACCTATCCCTTTGCGATAGGTGTCAGGGCAGCGTCGTGGTGCAACCCGAACGAGCGAAGGCGGACATCCTCGGCAGCGGCTCTGGTGCCTCAGCAGCATCGGCCCGCCACTTCGACATCCTGCTTCCCCTGTGGGTGGTAGCCCTGCTGGGTCTGGCACTCAACTGGCAGCAGAACCTGGGGGCGAAGGCGGTATTTGGCTTGACAGCCCGCACCCAGGCTGTGCTGGTGGCCCTTTCGGCGGTGGAAAGCGGGGTGCTGGGAGTCGACCTGCGTGCCGCCTTGCAACGCGAGGGCAACAAGGGCGCACCGTCATTCCTTGGAAAGTACGCCGCCTTGACGGATCGAAATCTGGTGGAGTTGCAACGGCTGACCATCCACAAACCCATCCAGCAAGCCCACCTCGCCCGGCTGCGCACACTGATCAAGGGACACAGGCTTGCCAGCGACAGAGCTTTCCCCCAACAGAAGCAGTTCACGCTCGCGGCCATTCTGGGGCAGCTGGGGCAGATGCAAAGATTCGAGAACCAGTTGCTTGTCGATCGAACCGCCTCGGAAGTCCGCCAGCTTGGCCACTTGCTCCTGCTGGAGGCAGCGACCGGAGTGGCGACCGTGGCGATGCTGGTTCTCGCCACAGTGCTTCTGCAGCGGGAACGGCGGTGGGTCGCCGCGGCGAACAACGAGATGCGCCGCAGTCGAGAGCGGTTCTTCTACCTGTTCGAGCACGCCAACTTGGGCATCGCCATCTCCCGTCTTGACAAGAACGAGGGAGGGCTGGCGCTCCAGGCGAACGCCGCCCTGGCCACCATCCTCGGCGTCAGCGTGGCCGACGTCGAGCAGCGGGGCCTGACGGCCTTCCTTCTTCCTGATGGGCAAGTGACGCAATCCGAGGCCCTGGATTCCATGCTGGAGAACAACCAGGCCTCAGCGCGGCTGACGCTCCCCTACAGACATCACAACGGCGACACGGTGTGGGTCGACGAGACGATGATCCTGCGCCGCAGCGCCAGCGGGGGAGAGAGCGAACTGTTCTCTCTTTTGGTGAACATCACGCAGCTCAGGGATGAGGAGCAGGTCCTGCTCAACAAGGTGCGCTACACCCGCAGCCTGATCGAAACAAGCCTCGACCCGTTGATGGCGATCAGCATCGAAGGCAAGATCGACGATGTGAACGAGGCCACGGTCCAGGCCACGGGTCTGCCCCGGGGCCTTCTGGTGGGCCGTGACTTCTCCGAGTTCTTCACAGAGCCGGAGCGGGCCCGGCAGGGCTATCAGAAAGCCTTCTCCATGGGGGTGGTGCGGGACTTCCCGCTCACCCTGAGCCATTGCACAGGCACCCTGATGCCGGTGCTCTACAACGCCAGCACCTACCTCGATCGCGAGGGCAAGGTGCTCGGCGTCTTCGCCGCCGCCCGCGACGTCACCCAGACCAGGTCCATGGAGGAGGAGCTGCGCCGCCTCAATGCCACGCTGGAGCAGAAGGTGCAGGAACGCACTGCAGACCTCACCCAGGCCAACGAGGAACTGGAATCCTTCGCCTACTCCGTCTCCCACGACCTTCGCTCTCCGCTGCGGGCCATTGACGGGTTCAGCCTCAAGCTGGTGAAGAGCTCCGGCGACGTGCTCGACCAGGAAGGCCGGCGCCTGCTCCAGGTGGTGCGCGACAACGCCTTGCGCATGGGCCAACTGATCGATGATCTGCTGCGCTTCTCCCGCCTCGGCCGCCGTGAGCTGGAGGTGAGCCGGGTGGATATGGAGCTGCTGGCGAAGTCGGTGGCCACGGAATTGCTGGACCTCGAAAACGATCGCCTGATCGAATTCAGCTGCGGGGAGCTGCCGCCGGCCCAGGGGGATCCAGCCCTGCTGCGGGAGGTGTGGCTCAACCTGCTGAGCAATGCGATCAAGTTCTCCCGCCGGCGCCCGGTGGCCCACATCTCGGTGGGCGGTGCGGTGGAGGGGGCCGAAGTGAGCTACTGGGTGAAGGACGACGGCGACGGCTTCGACATGGCCTACGCCGGCAAATTGTTCGGTGTCTTCCAGCGGCTGCATCGCCAGGATGAATTTGAGGGCACCGGCGTGGGTCTGGCACTGGTGCAGCGCATCCTGCACCGCCACCGGGGCCACATCGAGGGCGAGGGCCACCTCGAAAGTGGCGCCATCTTCCACTTCAGCCTGCCCTCTGCGGTCCCTTTCGTGCCCGGAGCCCCCCCGCCATGACCGAGAACAATTACCCCCTCCAGCTGCTCCTGGTGGAGGACAACCCCAACGACGCCGAGCTGACCATCGATGCCCTGCGTGAGACGAAGCTGGTCAACAACGTGACCTGGGTGAAGGACGGGGCCGAAGCCCTGGAGGTGTTGCTGGCCAACGATAAGGAAGATGATCCAGCCAGGTTGCTCAAACTCGTGCTGCTCGATCTGCGGCTGCCGCGGGTGGATGGCCTGGATGTGCTGCGCGCGATCAGGGCTGATCGCAGAACAAAATTGCTGCCGGTGGTGGTGCTCACCTCATCGCGGGAGGAAACCGACCTTGTGCGCGCCTACGAACTAGGGGCCAACAGCTTTCTGGTGAAGCCTGTGGAATCGGAGGCGTTCTTGAAGGCGGTGAAGGAGGTCGGCCTTTACTGGATGCTGCTCAACAGGCTGCCAGGAGAGACGCGATGATCGCCCCCCCCGATGACACGGCCAACGACGTGAACGCACAGCCGGTGAGCGCGGATCTGCTGCTGATCGAAGATTCGCCACTGGATGTGGAAATGATCGGCGATGCCCTGCGCCGCGCCGGACTGGAGCCGCTGCTGCGTTGCGTGGAGGATGAGTCCGGCTTACGCGCCGCCCTGGCCCAGCGTCATCCTGATGCGATCCTGTCCGACTGGACCCTGCCGCGGTTCTCCGGCATCAGAGCCCTGGAGATTGCCCGCCAGGAGGCCCCGGAAGTGCCGTTGCTGTTGGTCTCCGGCACCTTCTGCGAGGCGACGGCCCTGGCGGCCCTTCGCCATGGTGCGGTCGACTACGTGTTCAAACACCAGCTCGAGAAGCTCGGCTCCGCTGTCATCCGCTCCATGGAGGAGGCCCGGGATCGCAAGAACCTGGCCGACAGCGAAGTGAGGTACCGGCGCCTGTTCGAATCAGCCAAGGACGGCATCTTGATCCTCGACGCCGTCAGCGGCCGGATCACCCAGGCCAACCCCTACATCTGCCAACTCCTTGGTCATCAGGACCAGGAGCTGATCAGCAAGAAGCTCTGGGAGATCGGCTTCTTGCTGGACAAAGACAGGTCGATGCTGCTGTTCGCCGAACTGCAGGACAAGGGCTACGTCCGCTACGAGAACCTGCCCCTGCGCTCCGCCGACGGCTCCATGAAGGAGGTGGAATTCGTTTCCAACGCCTACCTGGTGGGTGAGCAACGGGTGATCCAGTGCAACATCCGCGACATCTCCGATCGCCGGGCGGCGGAGCGTCTGTCCCTGGCCTATCAACAGGAGACGCTCCGCGCCCTCCAGGACATGGTGGGAGCACTGGTGGCCCTCAGTGAGTCCAGGGATCCCTACACGGCGGGGCACCAGGAGCGAGTGGCGCATCTGGCCACGGCGATCGCGGCGGAGATGGGGCTGGACGACCACCGGATCGAGGGGCTCCGGATCAGCGCCATGGTGCATGACATCGGCAAATTCGCCATCCCCGCCGAACTCCTGGTCAAACCCACAGCCCTCAAAAAAGAGGAGATGGCCCTGATCCGCACCCACGTCCAGGAGGGGGTGGATGTGCTGCTGCCGATTCATTTCCCCTGGCCGGTGGCCGAGGCCGTGCTCCACCACCACGAGCGCCTCGATGGCAGCGGCTACCCCCAGGGCCTCTCCGGGGAAGCCATCAGCCTGGAGGGGCGGATCCTGGGCGTGGCCGACACCGTGGAAGCCATGGCGACCCATCGTCCCTACCGCTTTTCCAGGGGGCTGGAGGCGGCCCTTGATGTGATCGAGGACGGCAGAGGCAAGATCTACGACAGTGCTGTCGCTGACGCCTGCCTGCGGCTGTTCCGGCGGAAAGGGTATCAGCTGCCGAGCCCGCAGAAGCGGCGGGAGCTCTCTACCGCCCCCTCTGCCCCCGCTGCCCCCTTTTGACCAGCACACGCTGCCGATCCAACCGCCATGGATGAAGCCGCCATCCCCCAGCTGGAAGCTCTCAGCCGCGACTACAGCGAAACCCCGCGCCGCGTTCTGTTCGTTCTCGGTTCCGGCGAAGGGGCCTGCGCCGAGGTCTTTCGCCGCCTGGCGTCACTGCCTCACACCAGCATCGATCCCCAGCATCTCGAAGAGATGACGGCTGGCCGCCGCCGCTCCCTGGCCCTCTCCACACCGATGCAGATGGTTCCGGAGATCGTGAGATCGCTGAGCCAGGCCAATGTGTCCATCTACCAGGTTGTGCTGCTGAGCCTTGATCAGCACGATCCGTGAAGATTGGAACGCTGGCCCTCGGTTTTGTGGCCCAGGGGGGGAAGTCCGCCATGAGCTACATCTGGGAGATACGCGGCAAAAAGATCAGCGGCTACTGCCATGTGAATGGCAAGGGCACCATCACCGAGTTCAAGCAGGCAATCTGATCAGCCCCCGCCCCTTCTCGGGGGCCGAACTAGGCCACCTGCAGGCGCTTCACCGCCTCACCCCCCAGCCGCTGGCGCAAGCGCCGCAGCCGCTCGGGGATCTCGGCGGCCCAGGGGCTGGCCCCCAGCACCGCCCGCAGCTCGGCCTCGCTCACCGCGCCATCGAGGGCATCGGCGTTCTCCCCCGGAAACCAGTGCCCCCCGTGGCCCAGCAGGCCGTAGCGGGCCCGGCCGTAGGCCTCCAGGTCCCAGGCCTCCAGCAGGTTGTGCAACCAGAGCAACACCGGCAGGTTGATGCGGCCGGGGGTGTCCTCCCAGGCCGGCAGACCCCGGTCCCAGCTGGCCAGCCAGTCGTCCCCGAGGGCCTCCCGGCGCGCCTGCTCAAGCCGGGCCAGGATCGGCGGCAGGAGCTCCCCGGCCCGGGGCAGCAGCGCCACGGCCTCCTGATGCAGGGCCAGATCCTGCGGGCCGGCGGCGCCGACGCTGATCGTGTGGATCCCCGGCGCCGACAGGCAGAAGAGGTCGTTGAAGACAATCGGATGCAGCGGCGCACACAGCTCGCAGAGGCGCTGAGACGGGCTGTGCAGATGGCCCCCCTTGTCGGTGGGGCTGATCACGAACACCCCCATGTTGTGGGCGGTGGCCGCCTCGATCGCGGGCCGGTTGTCCTGGCGGATGAAGTACCAGTGCAGATTGATGTAATCGAACTGGTCGCTGGCGATCGCTTCCAGGATCAGGGGCAGCGGCGCATGGGTGGAAAAGCCCACGTGGCCGATCCGGCCTTCCTCCTGCCAGCGGCGGGCCACATCTCGGCAGCCGCCGGGGCGCAGGGTCTGATCGAGCAGCTCTGGCGTGTTGAGGCCATGGATGGCCAGCAGGTCGACCCGGCCCCCTTTGCCCGTCAGGCCCAGCCGCTCGAAGCTGGTCTGCAGGTCGGCCTCGAAGGCGGCAGGGTCGGCGTTGGGCGGGACTTTGGTTTGCAGGAGGCGGCGGGGATCCGGCAGCCGGGGCAGCAACCAGCCCAGCTGCCGCTCCGAGGTGCCGTAGTGGCGGGCGGTCTCGATGTGGTGCAGCCCCGCCGCCATGGCGGCCTGCAGGGTGGCCTCAAGATTGGCCTGGCTGCCGGCCTCCACCGCCTCGGGTGGCAGATCGCTCCAGCTCTGCTGAAAGCGCATACCCCCCAGGGAGAGCACCGGCATGGAGAGTCCCGTGCGGCCGAAACGCCGGCTGGGGATGGTCATGGCGCCGGCGGGGTGGAGCGAGGCAGGGTGCGGCGCCGGCGGCCATGGGAGGGCAGCCCCAGGGGCTGGATCTCCTGCTCGTCGAGCTGGGCCCTCAGGGCGGGCAGCTGTTCGTAGGCCACCCAGTGGATGCAGTCAACGGGGCAGGTGTCGATCGCTTCCTGGATCCTTTCGGTGCTGTCCCCGTCCTGGCGCAGGGCCCGGGAACGGCCCCAGTCGGGCTCCACCACGAAGGTGTTGCCAGCCACATGGGCGCAGTAGCGGCAGCCGATGCAGACGGCCTCGTCCACCCAGACGGCCTGCTGGCGCAGGGCTCCTCCCAGCACGGGCTCCAGCCCCGTGGCCTCAGACTCCGGGGCCGCCGCCGTGCGAAAGGCCAGGGCGGGATCGAGGCCGGCGGCGGGGCCCGTTGTGCTCACGGGGTCAGGCGTCCCAGCGGGTCACCACCAGTTCGATGCTGCCGTCGAGGTGGCTGGTCTGCTCGCTCACCTGGAAGCCCTCCTCGGCGGTGCTGGCCAGAATGGTGCGCAGGGCGTAGCGCTGGGTGAGCTTGGCCAGGAAACGCTCCACCGGGATGGGCTGCTTCCAGAGCTCGAGGTCGGTGACCAGCTCGTAGCTGCCGCTGTCCGGGTTGAGGCGGAAGCCGATGTCGACGCCATCAGCCTGGGGGATGGCCAGGTCGGCGGTCACCGTCTGGCCGCGGTAGCCACGCACCTCGACGGAGCCTTCGGCGGGGGGGTGGCCCAGGTCGCGGAGGGCTTCCACCAGGGCCTGGCGATCGCGCAGCTCGGTTTTGACGGTGCTGAAGTGCGACATGGGACGAAGGGGGAGGAGGGGCGGTGGCTCAGGGGCCGTGGTGCTGGACGACCACCTGGGGGTCCTGGAGATCAAGGGGTTGGGCCTGGAACGCTTCCGAGGTGCTGCGGCGTTGCTGGACGCTGCCCAGCCTGGCCTCGATTCGCTCCGTGAGTTGGGAACAACCCTCGCCCTGCACACCCTCCACGAGTTCCTCCACCCGTCCGTCAGGACGAATGCGGAAGCGGATGGTGCGTTGGGCCATCCCGGATGGGCTGCACAGGTCAGAACGGGATCTTAACCGTGATTTCGGGTGGCTGCGGTGGGTGGGAACGACGCGGCGGCAGGGCCGCTCAGCTGATCAGGCCCTCGTCCACCAGGGTCTGGAGCCGTTCGAGCACCTCGGGCTGCTCCAGCTGCTCCAGGGCCATCCGGGCTTCGTCCCGGACGGTGGAATCACCGTCGTGCAGCATCGTGTGCAGCAGGGATTCCACCACGTCCCGCTGGCGTGGCTCCACCAGATCGGTGTAGAGGCGGCCCAGCGACCAGGCGCTGTTGCTGCGCACGGCCGGCTCGCTGTCGATGCGCAGGCTGAGCAGCAACTGGGCGGCGGCGGGGTCGGCCTTGGCCACACCGGTGGCGCCGGCATCGGCCAGGGAACTGGCGGCCCACAGCCGCACCGCCGAGATGTCCATCTCCAGGGCCCGGATCAGCGGGTTGAGCACGGGGGCCTCGGGGTAATTGCCCAGGCTCCAGGCCACCGCCTTGCGCACATATCCGTTGTCGTCGGCCCCCAGCAGGCCCAGCAGGGGCTCCACCGCCAGGGGGTGGGGGTTGCGCCCCAGGGCATAGACGGCGCTCATGCGCACGATCGGGCAGCCTGCCCTGAGCAACGGCAGCAACAGGGGAATGGCCCGGGGGTCCCGGTGCTCGCAGAAGATGCGCAGCCCCTGCAGCCGCTCCTCACGCCCCCCCTTCAGCAGTTCGATGCCGAGGTCGCACTCGGCCGCCACATCAGAACTGGAGGGAGCAACGCTGTCGATTTCATCGAGCGGATCGCCCAGGAGCTCCTGCGCCAGTTCCCGCGCCAGCACCTCGGGATCGAGGGCCAGCTCATGGGTGGTTTCGGGAAAGGGCAGGCCGTCTTCCGGCATGGAGCCATCCAGGTGAAGGCATCGTAAAAGCCGGGCGGCGCCAGATCAGCCCAGGGGCGCGGGGGCGGCCATGTCGCCGGGCAGCCAGATGCGGGCACTGACGGCGAACAGGGCCAGGCCGAACAGCAGCACGATGGCAGCAGGCAGGAGCTTGGAGCGCAGGAAGGACATGGGGGCCGTGCGGCGGTGCTGGCTGCATTGTGGTCCGAGCGGTCGCTTCTAGGGTTCGGCCACCCGCAAGCGGCCATGGCCACCCGTGCCTCCAGCAGCGTCCCGCCCTGGCGTCGCCTCCTGGCGGTGGCTGCCGAGGGGGTGGCCAGTGGCACCCCCTACATGGTGGGCACCAAGCTGCTGCAGGGCTGGCTCACCGCCAGCCAGATCCCCCTGAGCCTGATCGGGCTGCTGGGGCTGGCGGAGCTGCCCTACACCCTGAAGATGGTCTGGGCTCCTGCCCTCGACCGCTGGCCCCTGCCCTGGCCCGACCGCCGCCGCGGTTGGCTGCTGGTGCTGCAGCTCACCCTGGTGGCGGTGATCGGCGCCATGGCCCTGCTGCGGCCCTCCACGGATCCGGCCAGCCTGACGGCGATCGGCCTGATGGCCGTGCTGCTGGCCGTGGTCAGCGCCACCCAGGACATCGCCGTCGATGCCTACCGCACCGACCTGCTGCCCGACCTGGAGCGGGGCGCCGGGGCCGCCGCTTCCAACCTGGGCTACCGCACGGCGATGCTGGCGGTGGGCGCCGGCGGCTTCATCCTGGCCGGCCGCTACGACTGGCCCCTGGCCTTTGTGTTCTCGGCCGTGCTGATGCTGGTGGTGGTGCCCTTCACCCTCACGGCGCCGCGCCTGGAACCCCTGGCGGTGCCGGTGAGCAGCCTGCGCCAGGCCGTGCTGGGTCCAGCGAGGGAGTTCCTGCACCGCAGCGGCGGCCCCAGGGCCGTGGCCCTGCTCACCCTGGTGCTGCTCTACCGCTGGCCCGATGGACTGCTCGGCCTGATGGCGGTGCCGTTCCTGATCCAGAAGGGCTTCAGCCCCGAGGTGGTGGGGTCGGTGCTGGCGGGCTGGGGCATCGGCGCCACCATCGTGGGCACGCTGCTGGGGGGCCTGCTGTTCGGTCGGCTCGGCATGAACCGTTCGCTGTGGCTGTTCGCTCTGGTTGGGGCGGCGGGCAACCTGGCCTACTGGGCCCTGGCCCGCTTTGACGGCGGCATGCCGGCCCTGCTGACGGCCGTGGCCCTGGAGAACATCGGTGGCGGCATGGTGGGCGCCGCCTTCGTGGCGCTGCTGATGAGCCTCTGCAACCCCCGTTTCTCCGCCACCCAGTACGCCCTGCTGTCGGGGGTCTACGCCCTGAGCCGCTCGCTGCTGGCCGCCCCCGCCGGGCTGGTGGCCGAAAGGCTCGGCTGGCCGGGCTTCTTCCTGGCCACCACCGCCGCGGCCCTGCCGGCCTTCCTGCTGATGGTGCGGCTCACCCCCTGGAACGGCCAGGGCGCCCGCGGGGCCTACAACGCCGAGCGGGACGCCGAAAACTCCCGCAGCAGCGGGATGTAGCCGGGGGAGCCCTCCACCGCGTTGTGGCCGTCGACGGGCAGCACCACCAGGGAGGCGACGCCGGGGCGGAAGCTCGACAGCAGGGCATCGGTATGGGCGCGGGGGATCACCTCGTCCCGTGCGGCCGCGATCAGCAGGGTGGGAGCCTCCACGCGGGGGGCGTCCGCCCAGGAGCGGTACTTGTCCCGCAACAGGAGGGCCACCGGCACCAGCGGGAACTGGCGGGAGGCCACGGCCTCGATGCTGTCGAACGGGGTGACCAGCACCAGCCGGTCCACCGGACGCCGGGCCGCCAGATGCACCGCCACACCGCTGCCAAGGCTGCGGCCCAGCACCGCGATGCGGTCATGGTCGGCCCGCACCCGGTCGAACAGGGCCAGGGCATCGGCGAACAGGGCCTGCTCCGAGGGCTGGCCGCTGCTGCCGCCATAGCCCCGGTAGTGCATCAGGTAGAGGGCGTGCTCTGGAAAGGCCGCCTCCAGCAGCGGCACCTGGCCCGCCACAGCCTCGGCGTTGCCGCCGAAATAGAGCAGCGCCTTCGGGCCGGGGCGGCGGCGGACGGTCACCAACACCCGGGCCCCCGGCGGGCCGTCGGCGATGGGCAGGGTCAGCAGCTCGCCTGGCGCATCAGCGGCGCGGGGCTGGGGGAAATAGAGCAGAGAGCGCTGGCGCAGGAACAGCAGGCCGCACAGGGCCCCATAGGCCAGTGCACCGGCCAGGACGACCGCCAGGGTAGGGGCAGCGCGTGGCGGAACCGGGATCACCCCGCCGGGGCGGTGAGGAGCCGCCGGCGCAGCTGGCCGCAGGCCGCATCCTGGTCGAGGCCGCGGCTGGCCCGCACGCTCACGGCGATGTGGCGCCGCTCCAGCTGGGAGCGGAAGGCCTCCACCGCCTCCGGGGCGGGGCGCCGGAAATCCTCCTCGGCGATCGGGTTGTAGGCGATCAGGTTGACGTGGCTCTGGAAACCCCGCAGCAGGCGGGCCAGAGCGTCGGCCTGGCGGGGATGGTCGTTGAGGCCGCCCAGCAGGATGTATTCGAAGCTCACCCGCCGGCCGGTGATGGCCACGTAGTGGCGGCAGTCGTCCAGCAGGGCCTCCAGCGGATAGGCGTGGGCGGTGGGGATGAGCTCCTCCCGCAGGCGCTGGTCGGGGGCGTGGAGACTCACGGCCAGGGTGAACTGGGCCCGGCCCAGCCGCTCCAGGGAGCGCTCGGCGAGGGTGGGCAGGCTGCGGGGCACCCCCACGGTGCTGACGGTGATCTGGCGCTGGGCCATGCCCAGATCGGTGCAGAGGCAGGCGATGGCTTCGAGCACCGCTTCGGTGTTCAGCAGGGGTTCGCCCATGCCCATGAACACCACATGGCTGGGGCGGCGGTCCATCGCCTCCCGCACACTCAGCACCTGGTCGACGATCTCGTGCACCGCCAGGGAACGCTGCAGCCCCCCCTTGCCGGTGGCGCAGAAACGGCAGCCCATGGGGCAGCCCACCTGGCTGCTGACGCAGACCGTGAGCCGGTCGCCGCTGGGGATTCCCACCGTCTCGATGCTGAGGCCATCGGCGGTGCCCAGCAGCAGCTTGGTGGTGCCGTCGCGGGCGTCGCTGCGGTGCAGCAGGGGAGAGCGGCCGAGGCCGGTGCCGGCAGCCGCCAGCTGCTCGCGCCAGACCTTGGGCAGCACCGTGACCTCTTCAAGGCTGCGGGCTCCCTTGGCGTAGATCCAGTCGTGCAGCTGCTTGCCGCGAAAGGCGGGCTGGCCCTGCAGGCCCGCCCACTCCTGGAGGGCCGCCAGGCCCATCCCCAGCAGGGGAACGGGCTCCGCCATCAGGGCCAGATCAGCAGGCCGTGACCCAGCTTCCACTCCACCGCCACCAGGGCGATGAAGCCGAGCATGGCCAGCCGGCCATTGAAGCGCTCGGTGTGGGTGTGGAAGCCGAAGCGCGGCACCCGTCGCACCGGCACCGGGGTGGCGATGGCGGGATCAGTCATCGCTGAGCAGCCCCTCCTCCTGCAGGCCCTCAAGGGCGGCCGGATCGGCGATCAGCTCCTCTTCGAGGCCCTCATCCGCCGTGGGACGGGCGAAGGCGGCGAAGCCGCTGGCGGCCGCTTCGATGCCGTGGCGGCTGCGGGTGGCCTCCAGATCCTCCTCGGAGGGGTCGTCCAGAACGGCAGCGGTGACCGCCGGGGCGGGCATCTCGACGGTGTAGTCGGGACGCAGGTTCTGGTTGCGGCGATAGCCGGCGGCCTCCTCCTCGAGGATGTCGGGGTGGGGTCCAGCCTCGGCGCGGAGCTCCTCTTCGAAGCCACCGAAGCCGGTGCCGGCGGGGATCAGGCGGCCGATGATCACGTTCTCCTTGAGGCCCCGCAGCCAGTCGCTCTTGCCCTCGATCGCCGCTTCGGTGAGCACCCGGGTGGTCTCCTGGAAGGAGGCCGCCGAGATGAACGAATCGGTGTTGAGGGAGGCCTTGGTGATGCCCAGCAGCACGGGGGTGAACTCGGCAGGAGCGCCACCGGTGATGCCCATGGCGGAATTCACCTGCTCCACCTGACGCAGCTCGATCAACTCACCGGGCAGCAGGGTGGTGTCACCGGCATCCTCGATGCGGACCTTGCTGGTCATCTGGCGCACGATCACTTCGATGTGCTTGTCGCTGATCGAAACCCCCTGCGACTTGTAGACGTTCTGCACTTCCGTGACCATGCGGAACTGCAGCTTGGAGATCGCCTCCTGGGCGGCCTCCATGGTGGGCTTGCGGCTGCGCAGGTCTTCGAAGAAGCACTCGAGCAGCTCGTGGGGATTGATCGGACCGTCGGTGAGCATCTCACCAGCGCTGACCTGCTGGCCATCGTTGACCATCACGTTGCGGCCGAGAAGAATCGGGTACTCGGTGATGACGTCGTCGGTCTCGATCACCGACACGGTGATCGAATCGTCGTCTTCGCCCTGCTTGATCTGGACGGTGCCGCTCTTGCGGCAGAGCACCGCCGATTCCCGCGGCCGGCGGGCCTCCAGCAGTTCTTCGATACGGGGCAGACCCTGAACGATGTCGCCGGTCTTCTGGCGTTCGAACACCAGCAGGGCAAGGGCATCACCACGCTGCACCAGTTCACCGTCCCGGACGTGCAGCACCGAGTCGGGCGACACCATGTAGGGCCGACCCAGACGGATGGTGAGGGTCTTGCCGTTGATGGCCTCCACCTGGCCGCAGCAGGGGGAGAGCACCCCATCGGCCAGCACGTCGCCGTCGACGATGCGATCGCCCACCGCCACCTTCGGGGCGGCCCCGCCCAGATCCAGGCTGCGGGTGTCGTCGGCCCGCTCCACGATCAGGCGCCGGATCGGTTCACCGACGACGGGTTCGGGCAGTTGCACCACGCCGTTCTCCTTGCAGAGGATCTGGGTGGTGGCCACCACATCGCCGCGCTTGACGGCGATGCCGTCCTCCACCTGCAGTTCGGTGTGGGTGGAGCCGTGGCTGGCATCGGAGAGGGTGTCGCGGCGCACCAGCAGGGTTTCCAGGATCACCAGCTGCAGCCGCTCGATGGTCTTGGCCCGCTTGTCGGCAACCACCTCCACATCCACCGTCATCTGGGGGGTGGTGTCGAAGGATTCCAGGATCAACTGGGTGCGCAACAGCTCCACCCCTTCCACCGACTTGATCAGCTCGCCGTCCTTGAAGGTGAGGCGCTGGGTGGCCTTCAGCCCCAGGGAGGGGCCGCCGGTCTGCTTGACGGTGGAGAGTTCGGGCAGGTGGGCGGCATCGGGGATGGCGTATTCCTCGACGGGCCGCAGCAGCAGGGCGCCGCCTTCGGGGGTGTCGACCTTCTCGACGAACTTCATCGCCTCGGCCTTGAGGCCAGGGGCGATCTCTTCGCCCGGGTTGACCATCTTGCCGTCCTCGCCGTAGCGGCCCAGCACCTTGGCGTCGGAGACCAGGTGCAGCTCACCGGAGCGCACGATGATCTCCCGAAGGATGTCGTTCTTCTGGGTGACGGTGACGATGCCCGCGGTCTGGCTGAAGATGTCCTTGACGACTTCGGTGCCGGCCTCGATCCACTGGCCGTCCTCGATCATCAGCAAGGAGATGTCCTTGTTGATCTCGTGGGTTTCCTGGGGAATCCACAGCAGGGTGCCGCCCTTGCTCACCTCGAAGCCGTGCTTGGCGGAGCGGGCCTTCTTGATCGAGAGGCCGGGGGCGAACTTCACCATGCCACCGGTCTGGGTGCGGAAGCGGTCGTCGGTGAGTTCGGCGATCACCTCGCCGGCGCCGATCTTGGTGCCGGGCTGGGTCTTGACCAGATAGCGGGTGTTGTCCTTGCCCTCCAGGTGCCAGCTTTCGCCGGTGTGGCTGGATTCACCCACCAGCTTGCAGTCCTTGAGGGTGAGGCTGGCGGTGACGATCTGCACCTCGCGGGAGTCGCCGGTGGACTCGCGCAGCCGCACGGCGCCGCCGTACTCGCTCTGCAGACGGCTCTCGGCCAGCACGTTGCCGGTGGTCACCGGCTTGTCAGTCTCCACCACCGGAAGGGCGTTGGGCGGCAGGTTGTAGACGTCGCCGCTGAACACCCACAGGCGTCCGAGACGCTGGGCCTTGTGGGTGATGTTGCCCTGGCGGTCGGTGACTTCCCGAGGCTGGATCACATCCTCAAAGCGCACCTGGCCGGCCAAGTCGCAGATGACATCCTTGGTGGCCTTCTCCACGCTCTTCTTCACCGCCGAGCCCGAGGAGATCTGGGCCAGGATGATGTCGTTGGCGACGGGATCGCCATCGGCCACGAACAGGATCGAGCCGTTGGTGATGTCGATCTTCTGCACCTTGCCCTTGCCCGAAGGCTTGAGGGTGAGGGTGAAATCGGTTTCGGCCAGCTTGGCCTCCACCCCGTGGGGGGTGCGGTGGTCGCGGACGCGGGCCTTGGGGCCGAATTCCACGATCCCGTCCACCAGGGAGCGCACCACGCCGGTTTCGGCCGTGGACACACCGCCGGTGTGGAAGGTCCGCATGGTGAGCTGGGTGCCGGGTTCACCGATCGACTGGGCGGCGATGATGCCCACCGCTTCGCCCAGGTCGACCAGTTCGTTGTGGGCCAGGGCCCAGCCGTAGCACTTGCGGCAGACCGAACGGGAGGCCTCGCAGGTGAGCGGTGAGCGCACCATCACGGTGGCGATCGCCGCCTTCTCGATGGCGGCGGACAGGGCCGGATCGATCTCACCGTTGCGATCGACGATGACGACGCCGTCGCTGTCGACGACGGGCTGGGCCGCCAGACGACCGACCAGCTTGGTGCCGAAGCGGCCGCGCTCATCGGCGTTGATGGGGATGAAGCGGTGGGTGCCGCAGTCCTCCTCACGCACGATCACGTCCTGGGCCACGTCCACCAGACGGCGGGTGAGGTAGCCGGAGTCGGCGGTGCGCAGCGCGGTGTCCACCAGGCCCTTGCGGGCGCCGTAGGAGGAGATCACGTACTCAGTGACCGTGAGGCCCTCGCGGAAGTTGGTGCGGATCGGCAGGTCGATGATCTCCCCCTGGGGGTTGGCCATCAGGCCGCGCATGCCCACCAGCTGGCGCACCTGGGACATGTTCCCCCGGGCGCCGGAGTTGGCCATCATCCACACGGAATTGAGTGGATCGTTGTCGTTGAAGTTGCGGCGCACCGCCGCCACCAGCCGCTCGTTGGTTTCGGTCCAGGTGTCGATCACCTTGGTGTGGCGCTCCACCTCGGTGATTTCACCCAGCCGGTAGCGCTCCTCGGTGGCCGTGATCTGCTCCTCGGCCTCTTCCAGCAGAACCGCCTTGTCGCCGGGAATGCGCAGGTCGTCGACCGAGATCGACACCGCCGCCTGGGTGGCGTAGTGGAAACCCAGATCCTTCAGCTCATCGGCCATCGCGGCGGTGGCCGCGGTGCCGTGGTGCTTGTAGGCCCAGGAGACCAGGTTGCGCAGCGCCTTCTTGTCGATGATCCGGTTGCGGAACGGCGGCGCCTGCTTGCTCAGGGCGGAGGCCGCGAGTTCGGCGGCGGCGGTGGCAGCGGCCAGTTCGGCGGCGGCCTTGGCGCTCTTCTTGCTGATCTTCTTGGCGGGGGTGGCGGTCATGGCAGCGCGCGTTGGAAAAGGCTGGAGGGGAACGGAAGACACGGGGCGCGGGGCTCGGCCCGGCCGGTGGAACTCAGGTGGCGGCCACGGCGTCGATGATGGTGTGGTTGATCACGACCCGACCCACGGTGGTCAGCAGGTAGCGGCTGATCAGGGCGCCGTCGTCATCGAAGCGGTCGCGGCGGAACTTCCACTGCTCGAAGCGAGTGCCGTCGGAGAGGGTGCCCTGCTGGGCGGGCTCGTTGTCCTCATCGTCGCTCTCCACCTCGCCGTTGAAGCGCACCCAGACCCAGTCGTGCAGGGTGAGGTGCTTCTCCTCAAAAGCCGCGATCACGTCCTCGAGGTCGGCGAAGGTGCGCGAGCGGTCGCCGAAGGCGGGCTGCACCTTCTCCCGATCGACGGCGGTGAGGTAGTAGGCGCCCAGCACCATGTCCTGGGACGGGGTGATGATCGGCTCGCCGGTGGCCGGGGACAGCACGTTGTTGCTGGCCAGCATCAGCATGCGGGCCTCGGTCTGGGCCTCGATCGCCAGGGGCACGTGCACGGCCATCTGGTCACCGTCAAAGTCGGCGTTGAAGGCGGGGCAGACCAGGGGGTGGAGCTGGATGGCCCGGCCATCCACGAGCTTGGGTTCGAAGGCCTGGATCCCCAGACGGTGCAGGGTCGGGGCCCGGTTGAGCAGGATCGGGTGCCCTTCGATCACTTCCTGCAGCACCTGCATCACCTCGTCGTCGGCCCGCTGGATCAGCTTCTTGGCCGCCTTGATGTTGTTGACGATGTTCTGGCGGATGAGGCGATGGATCACGAATGGCTGGAACAGCTCGATCGCCATCTCCTTGGGCAGGCCGCACTGGTGCATCTTGAGCTTGGGCCCCACCACGATCACCGAACGGCCGGAGTAGTCGACCCGTTTGCCGAGCAGGTTCTGGCGGAAGCGGCCCTGCTTGCCCTCGATGATGTCGCTGAGCGACTTGAGGGCCCGGTTGTTGGCCCCCACCACGGTGCGGCCGCGGCGGCCGTTGTCGATCAGGGCATCGACGGCCTCCTGCAGCATCCGCTTCTCGTTGCGGACGATGATCTCGGGGGCGAGGATCTCCTGGAGGCGCGCCAGGCGGTTGTTGCGGTTGATCACCCGCCGGTAGAGGTCATTGAGATCGCTGGTGGCGAAGCGGCCGCCGTCGAGCTGCACCATGGGGCGCAGATCGGGGGGGATCACCGGGATCACATCCAGCACCATCCAGTCGGGACGGGCGTTGGTGGCGATGAAGTTGTCGATCACCCGCAGGCGCTTGATCAGCTTGGCCCGCTTCTGGCCCTTGGAGTTGTTGATGTCCTCCCGCAGCTGCTCAGCTTCCTTTTCGAGGTCGATGTCCTCGAGAAGCTGCTTCAGGGCTTCGGCGCCGATGCCCACGATCGGCTCGTTCTCGATCTCGGAATCCTCGGCGAAGATCTGGTCCTCGATCTCCAACCACTCGTCTTCGGTGAGGAGCTGCTTGTAGGTGAGGTCCTTGTGGTCCCCCTTGTCGAGCACCACATAGCAGTTGAAGTAGACGATCTGCTCCACATCCCGCAGGGGCATGTCGAGCAGGATCGCAACATAGCTGGGGATGCCCTTGAGGTACCAGACGTGGGACACGGGGGCCGCCAGCTTGATGAAGCCCATGCGGTGGCGCCGCACCCGGCTCTCGGTGACCTCCACGCCGCAGCGCTCGCAGACGATGCCGCGGTGACGCACCCGCTTGTACTTGCCGCAATGGCATTCCCAGTCCTTGGAGGGGCCGAAGATCTTCTCGCAGAAGAGCCCGTCCATCTCGGGCTTGAGGGTGCGGTAGTTGATCGTTTCCGGCTTGGTGACCTCACCCACCACCTGACCGTTGGGCAGCGTGCGCTGCCCCCACTGCATGATCCGCTCGGGCGAAGCGAGCGTGATCTTCACGTAGTCGAAGTGGTTTTCGGTGCGGAGGTTGCTGTTGGACATGGCGGAAACGCAGGGTGTGATCGAGAGAAGCGGAGAAATCAGAGCCGGTGAATCAAGCGATCAGTCATCGTCGTAATCCGCGACGCCGAGGGACTCGTAGGTGGGACGGCTGGGGGTGCTGCGGCGAGGATTGACGTCCTGCATCAGGTCGACTTCCTCACCGGCGTCGGTGTAGACGGCGATGTCGAGGCCAAGGGACTGCAGCTCCCGCATCAGCACCTTGAAGGACTCGGGGGTACCCGGCCGGGGGATGGGCTTGCCCTTGACGATGGCGTTGAGGGCCTCGTTGCGGCCCTGCATGTCGTCGGACTTGACGGTGAGCAGTTCCTGCAGGGTGTAGGCGGCGCCGTAGGCCTCCAGGGCCCACACCTCCATTTCCCCGAGTCGCTGGCCGCCCTGCTGGGCCTTGCCGCCCAGGGGCTGCTGGGTCACCAGGGAGTACGGACCGGTGGAACGGGCGTGGATCTTGTCGTCCACCAGGTGCACCAGCTTGAGGATGTGGGCGTAGCCCACCGTCACCGGCTGGTCGAAGGGTTCGCCGCTTCGCCCATCAATGAGTTGGATCTTGCCGGGGTTGGTGGGGTCGTAGACCCACGCCTTGCCGGGCAGCTTGGCGGCCTCCTCGAGGTAGGCCTGCACCGTCTGCTTCGATTTCTCGGGGCCGTACATCTCATCGAACGGCACCACCTTGACGCGGCAGTCGAGGTGGGACGAGGCCCAGCCCATCAGGCATTCGAACACCTGGCCCACATTCATGCGGCTCGGCACACCCAGGGGGTTGAGCACGATGTCGATGGGGGTGCCATCGGGCAGGTAGGGCATGTCCTCCCGGGGAAGGATGCGGCTGATGATGCCCTTGTTGCCGTGGCGGCCGGCCATCTTGTCGCCCACCTGGATCTTGCGGCGCTGGGCCACATAGACCCGCACGACCATGTTCGCGCCCGGCGGCAGTTCGTCGCCCTGCTCGCGGGTGTAGATGCGCACATCCACCACCCGGCCCCGTTCGGTGCTGGGCACCCGCAGGGAGTTGTCGCGCACGTCGCGGGCCTTTTCGCCGAAGATGGCACGCAGCAGCTTCTCTTCCGGCGGTTGATCCGACTCGCCCTTGGGGGTCACCTTGCCCACCAGGATGTCGCCCGATTCGACGTAGGCGCCGATGCGGATGATGCCCATCTCATCGAGGTGGCCCAGGCTCTCCTCGGCCACGTTGGGGATTTCCCGGGTGATCTCCTCGGGACCGAGCTTGGTCTGGCGGGCTTCGATCTCGTACTTCTCGATGTGCACCGAGGTGTAGAGGTCGTCCTGGACCAGTCGGTCGCTCACCAGGATGGCGTCCTCGTAGTTGTAGCCCTCCCAGGGCATGTAGGCGATCAGCACGTTCTGGCCGAGGGCGATCTCGCCGCCTTCGCAGGCCGAGCCGTTGGCCAGCACCTGGCCGGCGATCACCGGGTCGCCCTGGCGCACGATCGGGCGCTGGTTGAGGCAGGTGTCCTGGTTGGAGCGCTGATACTTCTGCAGAAAGTGGGTGTGATCCTTGCCCTGGTCGTCACGGATGACGATGGCGGTGGCATCCACGAAGGAGACGGTGCCGTTCACCTTGGTGATGGGCACCATGCCGGAGTCGCGGGCGACCTGGGTTTCCAGGCCGGTGCCCACCAGCGGCCGCTCGGGCCGCAGCAGGGGCACGGCCTGGCGTTGCATGTTCGAGCCCATCAGGGCCCGGTTGGCGTCGTCGTGCTCCAGGAAGGGGATCAGGGAGGTGGCCACCGAGATCACCTGCACCGGCGACAGCTGGACGTAGTCCACCTGCTCGGGGGGCACTTTCTCGAAGTCCTGGCGGTAGCGCACCGGCACCAGGTCGACGGTGATGCGGCCGGTGGCGTCGGTGGGCACGTCGCCCGGGGCCACCCGGCACTCGTCCTCCAGGTCGGCGGAGAGATAAAGGGGGTCGCCCTGCTTGAGGACGATGCCGTCTTCCACCCGCCAGAAGGGGGTTTCGATGAAGCCGTACTCGTTCACCCGGGCGTGGGTGGCGAGCGAACCGATCAGGCCGGCGTTGGGGCCTTCCGGGGTCTCGATCGGGCAGATGCGGCCGTAGTGGGAGGGGTGGATGTCGCGCACGGCGAAGCCAGCCCGCTCCCTGGTCAGACCGCCTGGGCCGAGGGCGCTGATGCGGCGCTTGTGGGTCAGCTCGGCCAGGGGGTTGGTCTGGTCCATGAACTGGCTCAACTGGCTGGAGCCGAAGAACTCCTTCACCGCCGCCACCAGGGGCTTGGGGTTCACCAGCTGGGCCGGGGTGAGAGATTCGGTCTCGCCGACGGTCATCCGTTCCTTGATGATCCTCTCGAGACGGTTCAGACCCACGCGCACCTGGTTCTGCAGCAGCTCGCCGACCGAACGCACACGACGATTGCCGAGGTGGTCGATGTCATCGAGGCTGGCGCCGCCCACATCGAGCTCCAGGTTGATCAGGTAGTCGATCGTGGAGAGAACGTCCTCGGCGGTGAGGGTGCGCACCGCATCGGGGATGGTGAGACGCAGCTTCTTGTTGATCTTGTAGCGACCCACCCGGCCCAGGTCGTAGCGCTTGGGATCAAAGAAGCGGCTGTGAAGCAGTTGCTGGCCGCCGCTCACCGAGGGCGGTTCACCCGGACGCAGCTTCTTGTAGAGCTCCAGCAGGGCCTGGTCTTCCGAAGAGATGCCCTCTTCGTTGGAGGCCTCGATCGACTTCTGGTAATACTCCGGGTGACGCAGCTTGTCGAGCACGTCGTTGTCTGACAGGCCGATGGCCCGCATCAGCACGTGGGCGTTGATCTTGCGGGTCTTGTCGACGCGGACGTGCAGCAGGTCGTTCTTGTCGGTCTCGAACTTCAGCCAGGCGCCGCGGTTGGGGATCAGGCTGGCGTTGAAAGTCTTGCGGCCGTTCTTGTCCTGCTCGTCCTTGAAGTAGACGCCCGGGCTGCGCACGATCTGGTTGACGATCACCCGCTCGGCGCCGTTGATGATGAAGGTGCCGCGCTCGGTCATCAGGGGAAGTTCCCCGATGAAGACCTCCTGCTCCTTGATTTCGCCGGTTTCCTTGTTAACCAGACGGCAGGTGACATACATCTGGGAAGCGAAGGTCGCATCGCGACGCTTGGCCTCTTCCACGTCGTGGCGGGGGCGTTTCAGGCGATACTGATCGCCGATGAAATGGAGTTCCAGCTTGCCGGTGTAGTCGGTGATCGGAGAGAAGCTGTCCAGCTCTTCGATCAGGCCCTTCTCCAGGAACCATTTGAAGCTCGCCCGCTGTACCTCCACGAGATCGGGAAGGTAAGTGACGGTCTTGGCGACCTGGATCGCGCTGCTCATGCGGTGAACCTGCAGGAACGGTGGTGGTAGGGCGGGCCTGGACGGGGAAGGGCGATCACGGTGAGACCTGCCTGGAGGTGTGCCCGGTGACGGGCCATGCCAACAGGCGCCTAGCTGTGGCGTCCGCCCATGGAAATGGGACGAATGCTCCAGCAGAGGCGCTTACAGGGCTCGCTGCAATGTTGCCGACTCAGTTGCCGACTCGATGGATGCCGTCGTGGACAAAAAGAGCGCTTCCGCTTCCAGGCCAATAAGACATCATACAACCTGATGGGGCAGCCTAAAAAGACGGGTGGCATTGGCCGTGGTCTCGTGCGCCACCTGATCGAGCGTCTCGCCCCGCAGGTCAGCCACCCTGGCCGCCACCGCCGCGACATAGGCAGGCTCGTTGCGCTTGCCGCGGCGGGGCACGGGCGACAGAAAGGGGCAGTCGGTTTCGACGAGGTAGCGATCGGACGGCACCAGCCGGGCACAGGCGTGGATGGGCTCGGCCTTGGCGAAGGTGACCGTGCCACTGAAGCTGATGTAGAGGCCAAGCTCCAGGAACCCAGCCATCTCCTCGGGGGTGCCCCCCCAGCAGTGCATCACCCCGCGAGGGCAAGTGCCACGCTGCTGGCGCTGGCGCAGCTCGGCGAGCATCGGCTCGGCCGCGTCCCGGCAGTGGATGATCACCGGCAGATCCAGGGCCACCGCCAGATCCAGCTGGGGTCCCAGGGCAGCCAGTTGTTCATCGAGATTCGTGGCCCGGAACAGATCCAGGCCCAGTTCACCGATCGCCACCACCCGGTCGTCGGCGCGGGCAGCGGTTTCCAGCACCGCTGCGGTGTCGCTGTGCCAGTGCTGGGTGTCGAGGGGATGGACCCCTACGGCGTAACGCAGCTCAGGAAAGCGGTCGGCCAGGGACCGGATCGCCGGAATTTCGGCGGGCTCAACGCAGGCATGGACGAGGGCCTTGACCCCCGCCTCCCGCCATCTCTGGGCCACCTCCTCAAGGTCCGCTTCAAAGTTGCGGAACACAATGTGGCAGTGGCTGTCCACCAGGGATGGGGCAGCCTCGGAGCTGACGGCCATGGGATGGCGCTCAGGCGCCGGCGCTGCCGGCGGCCGTCGGCTCAAGCACCTGCTTCACCGCCACGCTGAGGCGCGATTTCTGGTTGGCACCGGTGTTGCGATGCACCACTCCCACCTTGACCGCCTTGTCGATCTTGCTGAAGGCGGCGCTCATGCTGGCCTGGACGGCGGCCTTGGCCTCCTCTCCGGGCTTCTGGCCGTAGGCGCTGCAGGCGGTGAGGCAGCGCTTCATCAGGGTGCGCAGGGCGGACTTGTAGGTGCGGTTGCGCAGGCGATTGCGTTCAGCGATCTCGATGCGTTTCTTCGAAGACTTGTTATTGGCCACAGGCGTAGGGGCGCTGACTCGGCAAACGCGGATCCTACCTCCTGGGGCCTGACCTGGCCCAGGCCCTAATTTTGAGGCAGCCCTCCGCCTCCGGAACCGCCCCGTGGTTGCTTCCACCCCGACCAGCAGCAGCCCCGCCGGTGGCACCTCCTCGGCCCTGCCGCCGCGGCAGCCCCTGCGGATCGCCTGCCTGCGGGATGGGCGACTGGCCGGTGAACGGCTCGAAGCGATCGCCGCCCGCACTGAGGGCGAGCAGATGCAGCAGGAAGAGGCGACAGTCGCGGCGATCCTGGCCGAGGTGCGCCAGGGCGGCGATGCGGCCCTGCTGGAGTTCAGCGAACGCTTCGATGGCCAGCGGCCCGATCCCCTGCGGGTGCCGTCCGAGTGCCTGGCCCAGGCCTGGCAGGCCTGCCCCGGGCCCCTGCGCCGGGCCCTCGACCTGGCCCACGACCGCATCCTGGATTTCCACCGCCGCCAGATCCCTTCGGATCTGGCCGTGGAGGGCCCCCATGGCGAACGGCTGGGACGCCGCTGGCGCCCCGTGCAGCGGGCGGGGATCTACGTCCCTGGCGGCCGCGCCTCCTACCCCAGCACGGTGCTGATGAATGCGATTCCCGCCCGGGTGGCCGGCGTGGAACGGCTGGTGATGGTGACCCCGCCCGGCCCCGGCGGCGAGCCGAACGTCACCGTGCTGGCCGCCGCCCACCGGGCCGGGGTGGAGGAGGTGTACCGGGTGGGGGGCGCCCAGGCGATCGCGGCCCTGGCCTACGGCACCGAAACGATCCCCGCCGTTGATGTGATCAGCGGCCCCGGCAACCTCTACGTGACCCTGGCCAAGAAGGCGGTCTACGGCAGGGTCGGCATCGATTCCCTGGCCGGCCCCAGCGAGGTGCTGGTGATTGCCGACCACACCGCCAAGCCTGCCCAGGTGGCCGCCGATCTGATGGCCCAGGCCGAGCACGATCCCCTGGCGGCCGCCATCCTGATCACCACCAGCGAAGAGCTGGCCGCCGCCCTGCCGGCTGCCATCGAAGCCCAGCTGGAGGGGCACCCGCGGGCCGCCATCACCCTGCAGGCCCTCAATGACTGGGGACTGATCGTGATCTGCGGCGATCTGGCCGAGGCGGCGGCCCTCAGCGACCGTTTCGCCCCGGAGCACCTCGAACTGCTGGTGGCGGATCCCGAAGCCCTGTCCGATCAGATCCGCCATGCCGGCGCCATCTTCCTCGGCCCCTGGTCGCCCGAGGCGGTAGGCGACTACCTGGCCGGCCCCAACCACACCCTGCCCACGTCCGGCACGGCCCGCTTCGCCGGTGCCCTGAGCGTCGAGACCTTCCTGCGGCACACCAGCCTGATCCAGTTCAACCGCGCGGCCCTGGAGGCGACTGGCGCCGCCGTCATCACCCTGGCCGAGAGTGAGGGGCTGCGCAGCCACGCCGAATCGGTGCGCCAGCGGCTCTCGCCCGACTAACGCCGGGGCAGATCCCGCACCCGGGGTTCGCCGGCTTCGATCTCACCCACCAGCACCTGATCGACGAGATTCACGAACAGGCCGTTCTCGAGCACGCCGGGGATGTTGTTGATCGTCGCCTCAAGGGCGGCGGGGTCGCCGATGCCGCCCTCAAAGGCCACGTCCAGCACCAGGTTGCCCTGGTCGGTGACCACCGGACCCGCCTTGCGCACGGCCATGCGCAGCTCGACGGAGCTGCCCATGGCGGTGAGTTCATCCCGCACCTGACGCCAGGCGCCGGGCAGCACCTCCACCGGCAACAGGAAGCTCAGGTTGAGGCGCTCCACCAGCTTGGTGGCATCCACCACGATCACGAAGCGATCGGCCCGGCGGGCCACCAGCTTCTCCTGGACGTGGCAGGCACCACCCCCCTTGATCAGCTGGAAGGAAGGATCCACCTCATCGGCGCCGTCGATGGCCAGATCGATGCTTGTGACGGCGTTGAGGGCCATCAGCGGGATGCCCAGTTCGGCCGCCAGCACCTCCCCCTGGAACGACGTGGTGACGCCGACGATGCCCTTGAGTTCGCCCTGGCGCAGCTTCTGCCCCAGGGCACGGATCATCAGCGCGGCCGTGGAACCGGAACCCAGCCCCACCACCATGCCGTCGCGGATCTGATCCACCGCCGCCGTGGCCACGGCCTCCTTCATGCGGTCCTGGAGATCGGACATCGGGGGTCGGGCGGAAATCGGGCCAGACCGTAGCAAGGGGGACTGCCCTGCCCGGCTGGGGCCTAACCCGCCTGGGGCAGGGCCGCCGGCCGGATCGAGAGCTGCAGCTCCCGCTGGCCCCGGACCACCCGCAGCGGCAGCGGTTGGCCCACCTGGGCCTGTTCCACCTGCTGCAACAGGGCCGACGGGGTGTTCACCGGCTGGTCGGCAATCGCCACCACCAGATCGCCGCGGTGCAGCCCGGCCGCCTCAGCCGGACTTTCCGGCAGCACCCGCTGCACCAGGGCCCCATCGCGCTCAGGCAGCTGCAGCAGGGCATCGGGATCCTTGTTGTTGTCCCGGGCCATCCGGGCCGTGAGCGGCACCAGCTGGAGGCCCAGGTAGGGATGCACCACCGTGCCCCCCTCGCCCAGCTGGTCGGCCACCCGTTTGGCCAGATTGATGGGGATGGCGAAGCCCAGCCCGGCCCCCGGTCCGGAACGCACCAGGGTGTTGATGCCGATCACCTCACCGGTGGCGTTGATCAGCGGCCCGCCGGAGTTGCCGGGGTTGATCGCCGCGTCCGTCTGGATCAGGTCGAGGCGTTTGTCGGCAAAGCCGAGGCTGTTGATGTCCCGATGCAGGCTGCTGACGATCCCCAGGGTGACGGTGCGCTCCAGGCCATAGGGACTGCCCAGGGCGATGGCCCAGTCGCCCACCTCGAGGGCTTCGGAATCCCCCAGGGGCGCGGCGCTCAGGGGCCCCTTTCCGGTGACGTGCACCACCGCCAGATCGGTCACCGGATCGGTGCCGACCACCGTGCCATCCAGCTGGCGGCCATCGGCCAGGGTCACGGTCACCTCATCCACCCTGTCGACGACGTGGGCATTGGTGAGCACCAGGGCGCGGCGGCTGTCGATCACCACCCCCGAGCCCTGGCCCCGTTCCCGCGTGCTGCCGGAGGGGTCGCCGAACAGGTCCCGCAGCAGGGGATCCAGCAGGGTGGGGTCGAAGGGGGGCCTGGCGACGTTGCGCTCGGTGTCGATCCGCACCACCGCAGGGCCCACCCGCCGGGCGGCGTCGGCCACGAAGCTGTGGGGGGTCAGGGCCGGGGGATCTGCCTCGAGGGCCGCGGCCGGCAGGGGCAGGACGGTGAACGCCAGCAGCAGGACCAGCAGCATCAGGCCCCGCAGCCGCCGGCTCAGGGAAGACAGGGGGTGGGAACGTGGCATCAGGGGAGGCTAGGCCCGTCGAGCGGCGCCCAGCGCAGCAACCGCTGCAGCAGGACGCCGCCCTCGCCGATCTCAAGCCAGCGCCCGCCTGGGTCGTCCGGGCGTTCCAGGGGGCAGGGCTGCACCGGCCTGAAGCTGCGCAGGGTGGAGGGGCAGCCCAGCAGAGCCACCTCCGGCCGGCCGGGCAGGGGTCCTTGCCAGTGCTGGTGGACGTGGCCGAAGACCAGCCCCCGCAGGCCGGGCAGCGGCCGCAGTCGGTCGAGCAGGGCATCCCCATCCCGCAGCCGGATGGCATCCATGGCGGCGTCGCCGATCGGAACCGGGGGATGGTGCACGGCCACCAGCAGGGGCTGGCCCCCGGCCGGCGCCTCGGCGGCGAGCAGGCGCTGCAGCCAGTCCAGCTGCAACGGGCCCAGTTCGCCAGCGGTGTCACCGCTGCGGTGGCTGTCGAGCAGCAGCAGCCAGCCCTGGCCGCAGCGCACCAGGGCCGGCGCGATCACGGCGCGGCGCCCGAGGGCGGCGCGCAGCAGGGCGGGCTGGTCGTGGTTGCCCGCCAGCAACGCCACCGGCAGCGGCAGCGCCTGCAGCACGTCCCCCAGGCGGACGTAACCGCCCCAGCTCTCGTCATCGCAGAGGTCGCCGCTGATCAGCAGCAGATCTGGGGCCACCCCGAGCGCCCGCAGCTGGCCGAGGGCCTGCTGGAGTCCATGGCGCAGCAGGTCCAGCGCCGGCCGGCCATGGCAGCGGCCGGCGGGATCGGCGAGCAGATGGGGATCGCTCAGTTGAAGAATTCGCATCGGAGACCGCTCCGGCCGGCCCCGGGCAGGACCGCATGACCTGAATCGGCTTAACTTTGCCCCCAGTCCTCCCCGAGGCCATGGCCACAATCCCTCCCGGCACCCGGCAGCGCTGCACCCTCTGCAAGGTGGAAATCCAGGGGATGGCCGGAGGCAACGACCTGGTGCACTTCAGCCAGGGGGCTCCCGGCAGCCGCGCCAAGCTCTGGGCCCGGGTCTGCCAGTTCCTGCGCACGCCTGAGCAATGCGGCCAGTGCCTCAACCAGGACCTCAGCCAGCGGGGCGAGGTGAGCGCCAACGACTACTACGCCGAAGCTCCTGTCCTGGAGCTGCCCAGCCCCCCGGGGGCCAATCCCTTAGGGTGAGTCAGTGCCCGCCGGGCATCACCCTTTTCCCGGACGACGTCTCCCCTGACAGGGTCTGCGCCGCTGGTTGGGGGCAGTGAACACTGCAGCGCACGGCGGACCATCCCGCCAGCGGGAGTCCCTCCCCACGCCGCCTGTCCTTGCCCCATCCCCTCACCGACGACCTGGAGACGCTGGCCCGGCCAGTGGTCCAGGAAGCGCACCTCACGGTGCAGTCGGTGGAGGTGCTGGCCCATCGCATCCCCCTCACGGTCGTGGTGCGGGTGCAGCGGGCCGACGGCACCGACGTGAACCTCGACGAGTGCGCCGCCGTGAGCGGTCCCCTCGCTGAGGCCCTTGAGGCGTCGGGATTGCTGACCATGGCCTACGTCCTGGAGGTGAGCAGCCCCGGCATCGGCGAGGAGCTCCTCACCGATCGGGACTTCGTCAGCTTCCGGGGCTTCCCGGTGGAGCTGATCCGCCAGGAGGCCGGCGGTGCGGAGGTGCGCCGCACGGGCCTGCTGCTGGGCCGGGATGACCAGGTGGTGCAGCTCAATGAGCGCGGCCGCATCCTGCGCATCCCCCGCGGGGAGGTGCGCCGGGTGCGGCTCACCGAAGCGCCGCCCGATTCCTGAGCCGCTCCGGTTCGTCCTTCCTTCCCTTCCTTCCCACCTGCCCCCGAGTTCATGGCCCTGGTTCTGCTCCCCGGTCTCAACAACCTGATCGAGGACATCAGCGACGAAAAGAAGCTGGCTCCGCAGGTGGTGGAGGCGGCCCTGCGGGAGGCCCTGCTGAAGGGTTACGAGCGTTACCGCCGCACCCTCTACCTGGGCATCAGCGAGGACCCCTTTGAGGAGGACTATTTCAGCAACTTCGACGTGGCGCTGGATCTCGAGGAAGAGGGCTACCGGGTGCTGGCCAGCAAGATCATTGTCGAGGAGGTGGAAAGCGACGACCACCAGATCGCCATCGAAGAGGTGCGCCAGGTGGCGGAAGACGCCCAGATCGGCGACACGGTGGTGCTGGACGTGACACCGGAGAAGGACGATTTCGGCCGCATGGCCGCCGCCACCACCAAGCAGGTGCTGGCCCAGAAACTGCGCGACCAGCAGCGCCGCATGATCCAGGAGGAATTCGCCGACCTGGAAGATCCCGTGCTCACCGCCCGGGTGATCCGTTTCGAGCGCCAGAGCGTGATCATGGCCGTGAGCAGCGGCCTGGGCCGGCCGGAGGTGGAGGCGGAACTGCCCCGCCGCGACCAGCTCCCCAACGACAACTACCGCGCCAACGCCACCTTCAAGGTGTTCCTCAAGGAGGTCAGCGAGGTGCCCCGTCGTGGTCCCCAGCTGTTCGTCTCCCGGGCCAATGCGGGCCTGGTGGTCTATCTGTTCGAGAACGAGGTGCCTGAGATCCAGGAGGGCTCGGTGCGGATCGTCGCCGTGGCCAGGGAAGCCAACCCCCCCTCCCGCGCCGTCGGCCCCCGCACCAAGGTCGCGGTCGACAGTGTGGAGCGGGAAGTGGATCCGGTGGGGGCCTGCATCGGCGCCCGCGGCTCCCGCATCCAGCAGGTGGTGAACGAGCTGCGGGGCGAGAAGATCGACGTCATCCGCTGGTCACCGGATCCGGCCCAGTACCTGGCCAACTCCCTCAGCCCGGCGCGGGTGGAGATGGTCCGCTTGGTGGACCCGGAAGGGCACCACGCCCACGTTCTCGTGCCCCACGACCAGCTGAGCCTGGCCATCGGCCGGGAGGGGCAGAACGTGCGCCTGGCGGCCAGGCTCACCGGCTGGAAGATCGACATCAAGAATGCCCAGGAGTACGACCAGGTCAGTGAGGACCAGACGGTGGCGGCCCTGATCGCCCAGCGCCAGGAGGAGGAAGCCCTGCAGGCCGAAGCCGAGGCCCGCCTGGAGGCCGAGCAGGCCACCCGGGCCGAGGAGGATGCGCGCCTCCGCGAGCTGTACCCCCTGCCCGAAGACGAGGAGTCCTACGACCTGGAGGAGGCTGAGGACGGAGCCCCGACACAGGCGCAGGGCGAGAACTCCGCCGAAGGCCAGGCCGAAAGCCAGCCTGGGGAGCCGGCCGAAGCGCCGGCCGAAGCGCCGGCCGAAGCTGTCGACGACGCCGAGCTCCCTGGCGAGGACGTCCGGTGACGTCGAACGCGAGGCGCCCGGTGCTGCGCCGCTGCGTCTCCTGTCGCCGCCTCTGCGACCGCAGCCAGCTCTGGCGGGTGGTGCGTCAGGCTGACGGGAGCGTGAGCCTGGATCAGGGCATGGGTCGCTCGGCCTATCTGTGCCCCGAACCAAGCTGCCTGGAGGAAGCCCGCCGCCGCCGTCGCCTGCAGCGCGGCCTGCGCTGCGCCGTCAGCGATGCCATCATCGCCAGCCTCGAGGCACGTCTCGAGCGATCGGCCCCGCGACCTCTGAGGCAAGATGAACCATGGTCGCCACGTGCGTGCGGCCCCGGGGCCCTTTCGGCCCCACCGTACGGAGACCTTTCTGAATGACCAGCAGCGGCAAAGTGAGAATCTACGAGCTGTCGAAGGACCTGGGCCTGGACAACAAGGACGTGCTCGATGCCGCCGAAAAGCTCTCCATTGCGGCCAAGAGCCACAGCAGCTCGATCAGTGATGACGAGGCGACCCGCATCCGTTCGCTGATCGGCGTCAATGGCGACGGCCTGCCCCCGTCGCGGCCCGAACCTGCGGCGCCCACCCCCCCGGCCAAGGCGATCCTGGCGGTGAAGAAGGCCGCCCCGGCACCCGTGGCCGCTCCCCGGGCCAGCGCTCCGCTGCCGGCTCCAACGGCCCCCGCCTCCCCGGCCCCGCCGGCGAGCCGCCCCCCGGCACCGCGGCCCACGGCCGCCGCAGCCCCTGCCCCTGCCCGGCCAGAACCACCGGCGGCGCGCCCCAGGCCCCCCGGTACCCCGGCCCCAGCCCGGCCACGACCGGTGGAAGCTGGCAAGCCCGCCGTCCGTCCGCCCACGATCATGGGCAAACCAGCCGCTGCTGCCCCCGCGGCCAGTCCGCCAGCTGCCGGAGCCCCGCCGCCGTCCCGCCCGGTGCCCGCGACCCCGGCACGACCCGCCTCTGTGGCTCCACCGGCCAAACCCCTGGCGGCTCCCAAACCCACCAGCCCAGCTCCGGTGAACCGCACCTCCCAGCCGCCGGTGCGGGTCGGTTCTCCCCAGCGCCCTCCTGCGCCGGCCCCCGGGCGCCCCGTGCAGGGCGGAGCGGGCCCCGCACCCACCCGTCCCCCGGCCACCCGGCCCCAGCTGGTCGGACGTCCCCAGCCCGGCCAGGGTGGCCCCACCAGCAGCCGGCCCGCACCACCCTCGGCCCGCCCCCAGCGTCCCGGCACCCCCGCACCGATCCGTCCCGGCAGCGCCGGCTCCAGGGCAGGCGCGGCTCCAGGTCGCCCCGGCCCCACCCCGCTCGAACTGGTCGGCAAGCCGATCCGCCGCGACTCGGCCGGTCCCGGCACGTCGGCGGCTGGGCGTCCAGCGGCCCCCGGCCGCCCAGGAATCCCGGCCGGCATGCGCAAGCCGATGGCCCCCGGCGAGCTGATGCAGCTTCAGAAACCCACCGGCCGTCCCACCGCCCCGCCGCCGCGTCGTCCCGACAGGAGCGAGGGCAGCACCGAAACCGGAGGGGAAACGGAGGGCGTGACGCGTCCGACCGCCACCCCGCCGGCGGCCCCCCGTCGCCCCGGCTTCCGCCCACCCACGCCGGCCGGTGCCCGTGCCCCCGGCGCGCGGCGGCCCGACTGGGACGACAGCGCCAAGCTCGAGGCCCTGCGCAGCCGCACGCCGCAGAAACAGCGCCAGAAGGTGCACATCATCGGCGAAAACGATGATGCCCTCACCGCCGAAACCGGCGGCTACGCCGGCGAGCAGGAAGCCCTGGTGCTCCAGGCCAGCCTGGCCCGGCCGGCCAAGCCCCGCTCCGCCCCTGGCACCGCTGCCAAGCCCACCGTCGCGGTGCGCAAGCGCAAGAAGGAGACCACCCGCCAGCGCCAGCGGCGCCGTGCCATGGAACTGCGGGCCTCCCGCGAAGCCAAGGCCCAGCGCCCCGAGATGCTGATTGTGCCGGAGGGCAACCTCACGGTGCAGGAACTGGCCGACCGCCTCGGCGTGGAGAGTTCCGAAATCATCAAATCCCTCTTTTTCAAGGGGATCATCGCCACCGTCACCCAGACCCTCGACCTGCACACCATCGAGACGGTGTCGGAGGAGTTCGGCGTGCCCGTGCTCCAGGACGACATCGAAGCCGCGGCCAAGAAGACCGTGGAGATGATCGAGGACAGCGACCTGGCCCACCTGATCCGCCGGCCCCCGGTGGTGACCGTGATGGGTCACGTCGACCACGGCAAGACGAGCCTGCTCGATGCCATCCGCAAGACACGGGTGGCGGCGGGCGAGGCCGGCGGCATCACCCAGCACATCGGTGCCTACCAGGTGGATGTGCCCCACGGCGACGAGCACCGCAAGATCACCTTCCTGGACACTCCGGGCCACGAGGCGTTCACCGCCATGCGGGCCCGCGGCACCAAGGTCACCGACGTGGCGGTGCTGGTGGTGGCCGCTGATGACGGCGTCCGCCCCCAGACCCTTGAGGCGATCAGCCACGCCCGCGCCGCCAAGGTGCCGATCGTGGTGGCGATCAACAAGATCGACAAGGAAGGGGCCCAGCCCGACCGGGTCAAGCAGGAGCTCTCCGGCCTGGATCTGGTGGCCGAGGACTGGGGCGGCACCACCGTGATGGTCCCCGTGAGCGCCATCAAGGGGGAAAACATCGACAAGCTGCTGGAGATGATCCTGCTGGTCACCGAGGTGGAGGACCTGCAGGCCAACCCCGACCGGATGGCCCGGGGCACCGTGATCGAGGCCCACCTCGACAAGGCCAAGGGCCCGGTGGCCACGCTGCTGATCCAGAACGGCACCCTCAAGGCCGGCGACGTGCTGGCGGCGGGTCCGATTCTCGGCAAGGTGCGCGCCATGGTCGACGACACCGGCAAGCGGGTCAAACAGGCCGGCCCCTCCAGCGCCGTGGAGGCCCTCGGCTTCAGCGAAGTGCCCACTGCCGGCGACGAATTCGAGGTCTACACCGACGAGAAGAGCGCCCGGGCGGTGGTGGGCGACCGGGCCAACGAGGCCCGGGCCACCCGCCTGGCCCAGCAGATGGCCTCCAGGAGGGTGTCCCTGGCTTCCATGTCGGGACAGGTCAGTGAGGGAGAGCTCAAGGAGCTCAACCTCATCCTCAAGGCCGATGTCCAGGGCAGCGTGGAGGCGATCCTCGGATCCCTCGAACAGCTGCCCCAGGAGGAAGTTCAGGTGCGGGTGCTGCTGTCGGCCCCTGGTGAGATCACCGAAACGGACGTCGACCTGGCGGCGGCCTCGGGCGCCGTGATCGTGGGCTTCAACACCTCGATGGCCTCCGGTGCCAAGCGTGCCGCCGATGCCACCGGCGTCGATGTGCGCGACTACGACGTCATCTACAAGCTGCTGGAGGACATCCAGATGGCCATGGAGGGCCTGCTGGAGCCGGAGCTGGTGGAGGAGAACCTGGGCGAAGCAGAAGTACGGGCCGTGTTCACCATCGGCAAGAGCGCCGTCGCCGGTTGCTACGTCACCAACGGCAAACTGCAGCGCAACTGCCGCATCCGCGTGCACCGCGGCAAGGAGCTCGTCTACGAAGGCGATCTCGATTCTCTGCGTCGCAACAAGGACGACGTCAAGGAGGTGGCCACCGGCTTCGAGTGCGGCATCGGCTGCGACCGGTTCACCGGCTGGCAGGAGAGGGATCGGGTCGAGGCCTTCAAGCTGGTCACCCAGCGCCGGACCCTCAGCACCTGATCCCGTGACGCCCCGCAGCGAGCCCCTGCTCTGGCTCCAGCTGATCGCCTTCGGGGTGCTGCCTCTCGAGGCCCTGCTGTTGCTGCTGGTGCTCGCCGGCAGCGACCCCGGCCCCCTGCCGGGGCTGGAACGGCTGCTCTGCTGGGCGATCGGCGCCCTGGCGCCGGCCCTGCTGCTGGTGCGTCGCCCCGCCGACGTCTGGTCGTTGCTGCTGCTTCAGACCCCCCTGAAAGGCCGCCGGGAGCTGCAGCGCCGGCTCAGCCGCCTCCAGGCCACCCCGGCCCTGGCGCTGGCCACGGCCGGCGGTGCCGCCCTGGGCCTGCCCCTGCTGTGGTGGATCGACCGCCAGGCGGCCGTGGCCTCCCCCGTCTCCCCCTTCAGCGCCTGTCCGCGTCTGGTGGCCCTGCTCCTGGCGGCCCTGCTGCTGGCTGTGATGCTGTGGCAGTGGCAACAGCTGGTCCAGTCCCTGTGGCTGCTCAGCCGCAAGCCAGAGACGGTGTCCGGAACCCCGCCGCTCAGCCTGGCGGAGCTGGAGCAGCAACGCCTCTGCCTGGGTCTGCCACTGCTGCTGCCGGAACCCCTGAAGCTGCAGGAGCCCTCAATCGTCCCCCCGGTTGCGGTCGAACCAGAGCAACGCCCCGAAGAGGCTGAGGGCGCCCACCTGGATCAGCAGGTCCCCTGAGGCCACCTCCGAGCCGGCGGAGGCCCGCAGGGCCATGGTCGCCAGACCCAGGCCCGCCGAGGCCACCAGGGCGAACCACACCGCCCGCCGCAGCCCCCGCCAGGGGGTCCTGGCTTCCGCCAGCAGACGCCGGCGCAGCTCAGGATCCAGGGATCTCTTCGGGTCGGATCCCATGAATTGGTGGGCAGCTGGTGGTGTTCCGACGAATGCTAATTTCTTGGCCGATGCCGGTGTAGCTCAGGGGTAGAGCAACTGATTCGTAATCAGTAGGTCGTCGGTTCAAATCCGATCACCGGCTTCTCTGCTCACCCCGCCCCAGGCCCAAGTCCGACGCCAGCTGCGCTGGCTTTCCGTCTGGCCGGGGCGGTGGCGATACTCGGGCCATGGATGATCTCAGGACACGCCACGAGCAGCTTCTGGAGAGCCACCATGGCGCCCTGAGGGAGGCGGCCGAGCGACTGCTGGCGGAGGCGTCCTGGTCGCTGGCCACCACGGCCCTGCTGTTGACGCCCACGGGACCGGACCCCAGCCGGTTGGTGGCGGTCGGGGACCTCGGCCGCTGGATCGACCACCTGGGACCGGATCTGGATGCCTTCGTGAGGCTGCGGCGCCAGGGAATCGCGACCGAAGTGGCCTACGAACGCTGCCACGAGCTTGAGGGAGACAGCTTCCTGCGCGCGTGGGGCGCCCTCCAGGGGAGGCATCCCCTGGTGAGCCACGACGATCTCAACGGCTTCGCCGTACTCTCCCAACAGGGATTCTCCAGAACACCCCGAAACCTTCTCGTCGTGGTGAACTGGGGGGACCAGGTGACGGGATTCCTGGTGGCCTGTGATCGTCAGCAACGGGAAAGAGACCCCATCCCGCAACATGACCTGTAACCGTGGCAGGGCCATGGGTTCAGGTCTGCGGGTTTCAGCTCACTCGTCGTCTTCGGTGGATCCGGCAGGAACCAGGCGGATCTGCTTGCGGCCCAGCTTGATCTCGAATTCATCGCCAGGCTGCAGATCGAGCATGGCGGTGTAGGCCTTGCCCACCAGAAGGTTGCCGTTGCCCTGGACGGTGGCCACATAGCTGAGCTTGCGGCCACCTTTGGAGCCACCCTTGCCACCTCCTTCACCAAGGCTGACGCCCTTGGCTTCCAGCAGGGCCTCGTAAAAGGCCGTGAAATTCAGACGCTCGGCGCCATCCTTCTTTGTGCTGACGTAGCCGCAACCACGCACCAGATCGGATTTCGAGACATCGCCCAACTCCTTGACCTTGGCCAGGAGATCAGATCCGGTGAGCATCGGGACCAAAAAAACCTTACAAGACTGACTATAAAGGTTTATCGGCCTGACGTCATTAGGCGAACTGCCGATACACGCCAGGGACGAACTCGCTGCCGATGCGTCTGCTGCTGGGCAAGGGTCACGGAACGGCCTTGGGCTGGGCTCAGCACAACGCAACGGGCCCTTCCACCCTGACCACGTCAAAACCGTCGCCACCCAGTCGATTGAGCTCACCGGCGGCGCGAACGGCCGCCTCATGGGTATGGAACAGATAGGCCGCCATTGGATCGCTCACATCCCCCAGACCCTGGTCATCGGGACGGATGGAGACGTAGGAGCCATCCGATAGGCGCCGCAGCACATAGCGTTCGGCCCGGGTGCTCTCCAGGGGAGGGGCCAGATCGATTTGAGGTGCCCAGACTGGCATCACAACCCCCGTGAGTGGCTCTTCTGAGCTACTCCAGAGAAGCGGCTGTCCGCGAGGTGGCGCCACATGTCGTTGCAAGCTGCGCAGCCCAGCTGATCACGTCTCGTTGCCGCCGAAGTCATCGTCGTAACCCTGGTAGGGCTCAAACTCACTCCAACCGGGACTGGCGTTCTGGAGAAGTCCGTAACGGGCGTCGACATCATTCATCAGGGTGTTGCCGGTCGGCACCGTGTCGCAGGTGATGGAGCCATCGGCAGCGGTGACGCAGTTCTCGAACTGCACGTTCGCCAGAACCTTTGCCTCTGCCCCCAACAGAGAACAGGTCAGGACACCAGCCAGGGCGAGACGACGAAGGACCAGGGGCATCCGGGAAGCCTGTTGGGGTTGCTGTTGGGTGGGCATCGCCGGGGAGCATCTGCTGGGATGATGGCACCGCTCCAACACACGCACCCATGTACACCGACTGGACCGCCGTGATCCTGCTGCTGCTCACAGCGGCGCCGCTGGCGGCGGTGGTGGCCACCACCGCTTTCTTCATCTGGCGGCGGAAGCGGACCTCGCGTTGACGATCCGGAAGAACAGTTCATCACCCCCCATGGCGCGGGAGTGCCCCTGGCCCAGGCAATCGAGGCAGGTGCGGTAACGCTGATCATCAATTCTCAGCAGTCCGCTGCCGCCGCACTGGGGACATCGGCAGGGCGCAGGGGGATGGCTCCTCGAATCGTTGGAGGGAACCTGGAGGGACATGGCCGGCTGGCGAGGGATTGTTCTGATCTCCTCACTGTGGTCGACCAAGACCCCTTCAATCCCGAAACCTTCCTTAAACCTTTCTCCCCTTGCCTCCCTCCGGGTGCATGCAGGCGTCCAGGGCCTGAGTGGACAGCCCGGCCGCCAGCTCTTCGGCACTGAGACGGCTGCCGGCTGGCACCAGAGCCAGGCTGGCCGCCAGCCGGCCGATCACCGCCGGGGCATCCAGGCCACGGCTGCGAAGACCCGCCAACCCCTCAGCACCCTCCCGCTTGCTCAGCCGCTCGCCCCTGGCGTCGCGCCAGAGGGGCACATGGGCATAGGACGGTGGAGAGGCGCCGAGGGCGGCCATCACCGCCACTTGGGCCCCAGTGGAGGGCCAGAGATCATCCCCGCGCACAACCTCGCTGATCCCCATCAGCAACTCATCGACGGCGGTGGCCAGGTGGTAGGCCACCACGCCATCGGCCCGCCGCAGCACCACATCCCCCACAGCGCTGGGGCCGTCCTGCTGTCCGCAGGCGCCGCCGCGCTCCTGCCAGTGCAGCACGCCCGGCTCCAGGCGCAGTCGCCAGCTGGGCAGGCGACCGTCCTGGGGCCCCCACGAGGGCGGCCGATCCCGGCAGTGCCCTGGATAGACCGCCAGGGCCCCGTGGGGCGCCGAGACGTCGGCCAGCAGCCTCCGGCTGCAGCGGCAGGGGTAGAGGTGGCCGGCCTGGCGCAGGGCCGAAAGCACAGTGGCGTAGAGGCCGCGATGGGCGCTCTGACGCACCACCGGACCGTCCCAGCCGAGGCCGAGCCAGCGGAGGTCGTCGAGGATCGCGGCCTCGGCACCGGGCCGGTTGCGGGGGGCGTCGAGATCGTCAATGCGGAGCAACCACTCCCCACCCCTGAGCCGGGCGTCAAGCCAGCTGAGCAAGGCCGTGCGGAGATTGCCACGGTGCAGCGGGCCGGTGGGGGAGGGGGCGAAGCGGGTCCGGTAACCCTGGCGTCGACGCACCACTCCCTGGGCGAGCTGTGCCTGGAGATGGAGGGGAAGCCGCAGCGCCGGTGCCGGAGCCCCGGCGGCCGCTGGCATGGCGAAACGGCTCCTGGTGTAGATCAGCCCTGAACCTTGTCCTTGAACAGCTTGCCGGCGGTGAAGGCGGGCACACGCTTGGCGGGGATCTTGATCTTCTCGCCGGTCTTGGGATTCAGACCCTGGCGGGCCGAACGCTCCCGGGGCTCAAAGGAGCCGAAACCGAGGATGGAGACCTTCTTTCCTTCGACCACCGAGTCCACGATGGTTTCGATGGCGGCATCGACCACGAGGGACACGTCGGTCTTGGTGAGCTCCGTGCGGGCAGCCACGATGTTGACGAGATCAGCTTTGTTCATGGTTCTGGGTAAGCCTCCGGATGAGGTGGCGATGGCGGGGTTCGGGACGTCGAGTGGTGGAGGCGAATCGGAAGTCCCCGACCGCCCGATGCGCACAGCGCGCCAATCGTATGGGTCTTGTGGCGGGGCCGCAACCAGAAAAGTCCACTCATGACAGCGGTTTGGGGGTCAGGGGTCCGCAGGGGGGCTGGAGGGCCAGGGCCTCCAGATCAAGGTTGCGCAGCAGGGAGGCGCCCTGCTCCACCAGCTTCGGGCCCCTCAGGGCCCCCAGCCCGGCGCCGCTGGCGATCCAGTCGGGGGACCCGGCCGGCAGCCACTGGCGCAGGCGTTCCACGCTCCGGAGCTGCCGTCCCCAGTGAAACGTGCCCCGCAGCCGCAGGGGCGCCACGCGGGCCGGCGCCACCGGAACCAGCAGTCGGCCGCAGAACAGCCCGTCCGGGCCAACGCCGCCCAGCGTTGAGACATGCACCACACAGGCCCCGGGGGAAGGCCCCGGCGTCCAGAGCGAACGCACGTCCGGGCCGAGCCGGTGCTCGCTGGTGAAGGTGTGCAGCGGATCCACGCCGGGTAGGAGATAGGCCTCCTGCTCCTGCACCAGGACCGGCCACCCCAGGGCCTGCTGCAGGCGGCGGCAGCGACCGTGGCCGCCGCGGCCGGTGAGCAGGATCCAGGCCAGGACCTCGCCACTCCCGCCCGGCCGATGGCGGGGGCGGCCAGCCAGGAACTGCAGGTTGGCCCGGGTGAAGGCGGGGCAGTCGATGAGCAGGTCGGCGCCGGCCGCCTCCAGCAGCCAGGCGCTGCCCCCCTGACTCTCCCGGCTGGGCGCGAACAGCCACAACCCCGGCGCCACCTGCTGGGGCGGTCGGCCCTCCTCGGGCGGCAGCAGGGAAGCGTCAGCACTGGCCATGGCCCCATTGAACCCCCGGCGGCAGCTTCCGGAGGCCCGACGTACCCTTGGGGGCAATCCAGGCCAGTGATTTGTCGGCGACCCGGATCGGACATCCCTGGCCACTGGGGGCCTCCGTCACCCGCCGTGGCGTCAATTTCTCCGTGGTGGCCCCGTTGGCCACGCGCATGGAGCTGCTGATCTTCGCCGACGGCGAGGCCCGAGAACCCCTGGAGGTGATCGAGCTCGACCCCTGCCACCGCTCCGGGGAGCACTGGCATGTGGAAGTGGAGGGCCTGGGCCTGGGCTGCTGTTACGGCTACCGCGTCTTCGGCCCGATCCAACCCGGCAGCCACGGCTTCAATCCCTCCAAGGTGCTGCTCGACCCCTGCGCCAGGGCGGTCACCGGATGGGAGGGCTACCAGCGGGGCGCCGCCGTCGGCGCCGTCCCCAACGCCTCCGCCTGCCTGAAGGGGGTGGTCACCGAGCGCGACCGCTTCGACTTCGACGCCGCCCCACGGCCGCGCCATCCGTGGCAGAAGAGCATCATCTATGAGCTGCACGTGGGTGGCTTCACCCGGGGCAACGGCTGCCCGGTGCCGGAGGAACGGCAGGGAACACTCCTGGGGCTGATCGACACCCTGCCCTATCTCCAGGAGATGGGGGTGACGGCCATCGAGCTGTTGCCGGTGATGGCCTTCGATCCCCAGGACGCCCCCAACGGGCGCTTCAACCACTGGGGCTACAGCCCCGTGAGCTGGATGGCCCCCCACCCGGCCTACCTGGTGGACAGCGACCCGTTGCAGGGACGGCAGGAGGTGCGCCAACTGGTGACCGCCTGCCATCAGGCGGGCCTGGAGGTGATTCTCGATGTGGTCTACAACCACACCAGCGAAGGCAACCAGCAGGGCCCCACCCTGAGCTGGCGGGGGTTCGCCGACGCCCTCTACTACCACCAGACCGCCAAGGGCGATTACCTCGACGTCAGCGGCTGCGGCAACACGATCGCCGCCAATCGCCCCCTGGTACGGCGCCTGATCCTGGAATCCCTGCGCTGCTGGAGCACGGAACTGGGCATCGACGGATTCCGCTTCGATCTGGGCATCGCCCTGACCCGGGGCGAGGCGCTGGCTCCCCTTGATGCCCCCCCCCTGTTCGAGGAGATGGAGGCGGACCCCGACCTCAGCGATCTGAAGGTGGTGAGCGAGCCCTGGGACTGCGGCGGCCTTTACCGGCTCGCCGACTTCCCCGCCCGGCGGGTGGCCAGCTGGAACGGCCGCTTCCGCGACGATGTGCGCCGCTTCTGGAAGGGGGACGACCGCAGCACCTGGACCCTGAGCCAGCGCCTGTCCGGCAATCCGGATCTGTTCAATGGTCAGCCGTCGCCGGTGGGGCGCACGATCAATTTCCTCACCGCCCACGACGGCTTCACCCTGGCCGACCTGGTCAGCTTCGACCGCAAGCACAACCTGGCCAACGGGGAGAACGACCGCGACGGAGACAACCACAACAACAGCTGGAACCACGGCGTGGAAGGGCCCTGCAGCGACCCGGAGGTGCAGACCCTCCGCGACCGGCAGCTGCGCAACCTGCTGGCCTCCCTGCTGCTGGCCCCCGGGGTGCCCATGCTGCTGATGGGGGACGAGGTGCGCCGCAGCCAGGGGGGCAACAACAACACCTGGTGCCAGAACAACCCCCTGGGCTGGATGCACTGGCAGCCGGACGAGGGCGACCTGGATCTGCGCCGGTTCCTCAGACGCCTGATCCACTTGCGTCAGCGGCTGGCCCCCTTGCTGAATCAGGAGCTGCCCCCGACCCCCAGTGGGCAGGTCAGGGGAGTTGGCAACCCGCCCCTCTGGCGGGAGTGGCACGGACTCGAACTGGGCAAGCCGGACTGGGCCAGTTGGTCCCACTGCCTGGCCTGGAGCCTCCACGACGTCAGCCTCGGGCCCTTGATCTGGTGTGGGATGAACGCCTATTACCAGCCGATGCAGTTCGCCCTGCCGTCCCAACCGGCCGGCTGGCGACGGGTCATCGACACGGCCATCCCTGGCGACCACGACCTGCCCGCGACGCCCGAAGCCTGGCTGCCGTCCACGGCCCCCCTGGAGAGCCGCAGTCTGATGCTGCTGGTGGCCACGCCCCTGCTCGAGGAAACCCTGCTGGAAAAGGCCCCCAGGGCCAAGGCCGCTACTGGGAAAAAGAAAGCGGGCGGCGGGAATCGAACCCGCATCATCAGCTTGGAAGGCTGAGGTTTTACCACTAAACTACGCCCGCGGCAGTACAGAGGTACTGGAGCTGGTTCGCCGGAACCGGCTGCAGCATTATGACCTGCACCGGCCTCCCAAGGCCGGATCACCGACACCGGACGACCCCCACAGGAGCGCCTCCAGGTTTGACCTCCCCCACGCCGTCCACCCCGCCGCCGACAGCGCCGGACTTACCAGCGTGTGTGGTTGACACGGCGGACCTGCCGGCCGGTCAACGCCGCCGGGTGCTGCTCGCCTACGGCATGGGGGATGCCGGTACTGGGATGGCCGCCTCCCTGATCGGCTTTTATCTGTTCATCTTCTACACCTCGGCGGCGGGCCTGCCGGCCTGGATGGCCGGCCTGGTGCTGATGACGGCCCGGCTCTGGGATGCCATCAACGACCCGATCGTGGGCTGGCTGAGCGACAAGACCCGCTCGCCCTGGGGACCCCGGCTGCCCTGGATCCTCGGCAGCGCCGTTCCGCTCGGCTTCGCCATGGCCCTGATGTGGTGGTTGCCACCGGGGGGGCTGTGGGTGCGGTTCGCCGTGTTTGTGGCCATCTCGATGGTGGCCAACAGCCTCTACACCTGCGTCAACCTTCCCTACTCGGCCCTGGCCGCCGAACTCACCACCAGCGTCAACCTGCGCACCCGGCTCAACAGTGCCCGCTTCACCGGCTCGATCATCGCCGGCCTGGTGGGCATCGTGCTGGGGGGCGTGCTGCTGAAGGATCACCAGAACCCCTACAGCTACCTGCAGGTGGGGATCTTCTCCGGAGTGCTGATCACCTGCTCCACCCTGCTCTGTGGCTGGGGCATCGCCCCGGCAGCCCGGAACTGCCAGCGGCCCGCCAGCCAACGGGGCACCACCCGACGGCTCCTGGCCCGGGTGGGCAGCAACGGGCGCTTCCAGATGGTGCTGGGGTTGTACCTGCTGCTCTGGTGCGCCCTGCAGATCATGCAGACGGCGGCGCTGATCTACCTGCCGGTGGTGATGCGGCTGCCGGAAGGCTGGAGCAACTGGATCCTGCTGCCCTTCCAGGTCAGCACCCTGGTGGGGCTCCAGCTCTGGACCGCCGTCGCCCGTCAGCGCGGTCGCCTCACGGCCCTGCACTGGGGCACCAGCCTCTGGATCGCCGCCTGTGTGATGGCGATGCTGCTGGTGCCCCTCGATGCCGCCATCGGCCCCACCGCCTCATCCGGGAACCTGCTGCGGCTCTGCGCTCTGGTCGTCACGATCCTGATCGTGGGCCTGGGGGCCTCCACCGCCTACCTGATTCCCTGGGCCCTGCTGCCGGATGCCATCGATGCCGATCCGGAGAAGCCCGCCGGCCTCTACAGCGCCTGGATGGTGTTCACCCAGAAGATCTGCATCAGCCTGGCCCTGTTCTTCTTCGGCAATCTGATGAGCCTCAGCGGCTACCAGGCAGCCAAGGGCATCCTGCAACCCGACAGCGCCCTGCTGGCGATCCGGATGTGCATGGGCCTGATCCCGGCGCTGCTGGTGGTGCTGGGCCTGGTGGTGATGCGGCGCTGGCCGGAACGGGGGCCCCACCCGGAGGCCCTGCCCGCCTCCGTGCCATGAAGGCGCCGCGCTGGCTGCAGCGACTGGGATCCAGCCTGATGATCGGCGGACAGGCCGTGAGCGCCATCGCCCGCGGCCACATCGGCATGGTGGATCTGGTCCAGGAACTGCTGGAGGCCGGGCCAGGCAGCTTCCTGATCGTGCTGATCACGGCCCTGGCGGCCGGCACGGTGTTCAACATCCAGGTGGCGGCGGAACTCTCCAAGCAGGGGGCCAGCTCGGCCGTGGGGGGGCTGCTGGCCCTGGGCCTCTCGCGGGAGATCGCGCCGCTGCTCACCGCCACCCTGCTCACCGGCAAGGTGGCCACGGCCTATGCCGCCCAGCTGGGCACCATGAAGGTCACGGAGCAGATCGACGCCATCACGATGCTGCGCACCGACCCGGTGCAGTACCTGGTGGTGCCACGGGTGCTGGCCATGGTGGTGATGGCGCCGGTGCAGTGCCTGCTGTTCTTCTGGATGGCCATCTGGTCGGGCCAGGTGAGCAGCACCCTGCTGTACAGCATTCCGCCCACCGTCTTCTGGAACTCGGTGCGGGTCTGGATGGAGCCCGACGACCTGCCCTCCATGCTGCTCAAGGCCGTCGTGTTCGGTCTGATGATCGCCGTCATCGCCTGCGGCTGGGGTCTCACCACCCGCGGCGGGCCCAAGGAGGTGGGCGCCAGCACCACCGGCGCCGTGGTCATGATTCTCGTCAGCGTCGCCCTGGTGGACGTGCTGCTCACCCAGTTGCTCTTCGGCCAATGACCACCACCCCCGCCTCGCCCCCCCCCTCGCCCGCCGACAGCGCTGCTGATGAGGTGGTGCTCCGCCCCCGCTTCTGGGTGCCGCTCGGCCTTGTGCTGCTGGCGGGCGCCTGCCTGGGGCTGCGTCCCTTCTGGGGTGGTGCTGTCTGGCTGGCCCTGGGGACGGCCGTGATGGGGCTGTTTCTGCTGCTGCAGACGGCCCTGCTGCGGTTGCGTTTCGCGCCGGAAGCCCTGCTGGTGGCCCGCCGCGACACCGTGATCCGCCGCTTTCCCTACGACGCCTGGATCGGCTGGCGGGTCTGGTGGCCGGCCCTGCCGGTGCTGTTCTATTTCCGGGAGGAGAACAGCATCCACCTGTTGCCGATGCTGTTCGATGCCACGGCGCTGCGGGTGCAGCTGGAGCACCGCCTGCCGCCCACCACCCCCGCCCCCCGCAACCCCGTCTGAGTTCCCCGCTGCCTTGCTTGCCTGCCTGCCATGAGCGACCGACCCGAACCAGCCGCCCCCGAGCCCGCCGACACCACGCCCCAGGACACCAACACCGGTGCTGGCGGGCTGCTTGACCTGGCCCTGACGGAGCTGCGGCAGCGCCGCGAGGAACTCCTGGGGGAGATCACCCAGCTGGAGGCCCGCCGGGAGCAGATCAACAGGGAGATCGCCGGCAGCTTCGCCGGCCAGTCGGATGGCATCGCCCGGCGGCTCAAGGGCTTCCAGGAGTACCTGGTGGGGGCCCTGCAGGATCTGGCCGCAGCGGCCGAGCAGATGGAGCTGGTGGTCCAGCCCCTGGTGGTGCAGCCCTCCCCCCTCGATCAGGCCACGGGCAGCCTGGAGACCGGTGTGGCCCAGGAGCCCGCCGTCGCCCCCGCCGCCGCCGGCCTGTTCAGCGACGATGCAGACCTGATCCGGGAACGGTTGGAGCAGTTCGGCGGCCAGCCCGATTTCTACGCCGATCCCTGGAAGCTGCGCCGCACCCTGGAGCCGTCGGCCGCCACCAGGTTGGAGGACTGGTTCCTCTCCCAGGGGGGGCGGGGCGCCCAGGCCAGTGGTGGCAGCCGCAGCCGCAACGCCCTGGCGGCGGCGGCGGCGATCGCGATCCTCGGGGAGCTCTACGGGGAGCGTTTCCAGACCCTGGTCCTGGCCAGCCAACCGGAGCGGCTGGGGGAATGGCGCCGGGGACTGCAGGACTGCCTGGGGCTCAGCCGCGACGACTTCGGCCCCGCCAGCGGCATCGTGCTGTTCGAGCGGCCCGACGCCCTGATCGAGCGGGCCGACCGGCTCGAAGAGCGGGGCGAACTGCCCTTCATCGTCATCGATGCGGCGGAGCAGGTGATCGAGATTCCGATCCTGCAGTTCCCCCTGTGGCTGGCCTTCGCAGCCGCTCCCGGTGAGATCGACGCCGAAGCCGATCTCTACTGACCCTCCCTTCCTTCTCCCATGGCCTTCCTTCCCGATCTGCTGCTGCTGCCGGCGGGGTACCTGCTGGGCTCGATTCCCTTCGGCTGGCTGGCGGGCCGCTGGCTCGCCGGCATCGACCTGCGCCAGGAGGGCTCCGGCTCCACCGGAGCCACCAACGTGCTGCGGGTGCTGGGCAAAGGTCCGGCACTGGCGGTGTTCCTGCTCGACGTGCTCAAGGGCACCGTCGCCGTGCTGCTGGCCAAGGCGGTGCTGCAACCGCTCGGGGAGTTCAGCACCGCCAGCGACTGGGGGGTGGTGGCGACGGGCCTGGCGGCCCTGGCGGGCCACATCTGGCCGGTGTGGCTGGGCTGGAAAGGCGGCAAGGCGGTGGCCACCGGCCTTGGCATGCTGCTGGGCCTGACCTGGCCGGTGGGACTGGCCTGCTTCGGCATTTTTCTCACCACCTTGAGCCTCAGCCGGATCGTGTCGCTCTCCAGCGTGGTGGCGGCCCTGTCCCTGCCGTTGCTGATGCTGGGCTCCTTCGGCGACTCCGGCCTGCGGCCGGCCTACCTGAGCCTGGCCCTGCTCACCACGGCGCTGGTGCTCTGGCGGCACCGCAGCAACCTGCAGCGGCTGATGGCCGGCACCGAACCGAAGCTGGGGGCCGGCCGCAGCTGAACCGGCTGGGGCGCGACGCTGGCCTGAAAGGACTCAGGCCAGCTGGCGGCTGCGCTCCGCCGCGGCCAGCACCGCTTCGATCAGGGCCGACCGCAGGCCGGCCCGCTCCAGCTCCCGCAACCCCGCGGCCGTGGTGCCGGCGGGGCTGGTCACCATGTCCTTGAGCTCGCCGGGGTGCAGCTCCTGGCCCTGCAGCAGGGCCGCCGTGCCCGCCATCGTGCGGTGGGCCAGGTGGCTGGCCAGGGGCCGGGGCAGGCCCGCCGCCACCGCCCCATCGGCCATGGATTCGGCTACCAGGGCCAGGAAGGCCGGGCCGGAGGAGGTGAGGGCCAGGAAGGGGTCGAGCTGGTGCTCGGGCAGCTCGAGCACCTCCCCCACCTGGGCGAACAGCTGGCGCACCTCCTCGCGCCGACCCTCGCCGACCCCCTCACCCCAGCTCAGGCCGGTGAGGCCAGAGCGCACCAGGGCCGGGGTGTTGGGGACGGCCCGCACGCAGGTCCACCCCGGGAACAGTGCCTGAAGGCGCCGCAGCGGCACCCCCGCCAGCACCGAGATCAGCAGGGGCTCGGGGCCGGGTGGGGTCGCCTCGCTGGTCGCCGTAACAGCCGCAAGAGCCGCCGCCGCTGCGGCCACCGCTTCGATCTGCTGGGGTTTGACCGCCAGCAGCACCACCGGAGCCGACCAGGCCTGGGCCGCGTCGGTGGACACCTGGACGCCGAGTTCGCCTGCCAGCCGCAGGGCGGAGACCTCCGTGGCCACCGCCGCCCGCACATCGGAGCGGTCGACCAGACCGCTGTCCAGCAGGGGCAGGAGCAGGGCCCGGGCCATCCGGCCCAGGCCCACCACCCCGAAGGTCTCAGACCATGGCATCCGAACGGCCCCAGGCGGGGCTGGGAGCGGCGTCCTGCTGGTCGTCGACAGGGCCGGTGCGCCCGGAGACCACGGTGGGGGAGGCCGCATCCTCCCCACCGGCGGTGGTGACCGTGACGCAGCTGGGGGCGAACAGGAAGATGCTTTCGCCCACCCGTTCCTGGTGACCGTCGATGGCGAAGGTGCCACCGGCCACGAAATCAACCGCGCGCTGGGCCTGATCGGGCTCCATCATCGTGAGATTGAGGATGACGGTCTTGCGCTCCCTCAGGGCCTGAATCGCCCGGGGCATTTCGTCGAAGCTGCGCGGTTCCATCAGGCACACCTCGGCCACCGCACTGGTGATCCCAGGCATGCCGATGACGTTGGTTCCGGCAAAGGGATCGTCGGTCGAGAAATCCGTGCTCAGAGCCAGGGCTCCGGGGTTTCTGGTGGCCGTGGAAGCGGCGCTGGTGCTGGTGGTGGTGTCACCGGGGTCGTAGTCGAGTTCGTCGTCGAAGTCGCCATCGAGATAGTCGTCACCGGAGACGACGGCACGCAGGCGGGAGAACAACGACACGGAGTCGACCTCGGGAAGGATGCTTGGCCTTGAATAGCGTCCCACATCCGTGCCGGCAAGATCCGAGCGCCCTTTCATGGCTGGATTGGGCGACTTCCGAACAGAACACTGCCAAGGCGCACCCAGGTGCTCCCGGCCACCACGGCCTCACGCCAGTCGCCGCTCATCCCCATCGAGCAGTCGTGGAGCCCCAGGGCATCGGCCAGGTCGCGGCACTCCCGGAACAGCTCCAGGCGGGCCTCCGGGGTGAGTCCCAACGGGGCGATGGTCATCAGTCCAAGACAGCGCAGGGGCTGCAGGCGCTCCAGGTCAGCCGCCAGGGCTCGCACCTCGGCGGGGTCGAATCCGGTCTTGGCCGGGTCGGGGCGGAACTTCACCTGCAGCAGGATCCCTGGGGCCAACCCTTCCTCGGCGGCGATCCGTTGCAGCCGCCAGGCCAGCTCCAGGCTGTCGACGGAATGGATCGTGCCGAAGCGGCGCAGCACGGCCCGCGCCTTGTTGGCCTGCAACCGGCCGATGAAATGCCAGTCGAGATCGGGCAGGTCGGCCAGGGCCTCCTGCTTGGCGATGGCCTCCTGCAACCGGCTCTCGCCGAAGCTTCGCTGGCCCAGGGCCGCCGCCTGGCGCACCAGATCGGCCGGATGGCCCTTCGACACCGCCAGCAGCCGGGTTGTGGCAGGCAGCGCCGCCCGGAAGGCCTGCAGTCTCTGCTCCAGGCTGGAGCCAACCCCTTCGGCCGCCTCCGGCGACGCCTCCGCCATCAGATGAAGGTCTGGTCGAAGAGCTGGCGCCAGCGGGCCTGGACTTCGGGACCCTCGCGGCGGCAGCGGGCCAGGTTCTGCTCGGCGAAGTGGCGGGCGTCCATCAGGGGGATCACCTCGAAATGGGCCCCCCGCTCCTGGAGGGTCACCAGGAAGAAGATGCGCTGGGCATAGAGGGTGGCGTAGAGATCGCGGCTCTCGGCCACCGGCGCTACCCGATAGAGCATCCCGAAGGTGGGGTGGTTCAGATAGCGCTCGGTGCTCACGTCTCCCTGCAGGCTGGGGCCATTAAAAGGCACCGACTTTCCAGCGCAGCGCCAGCAGGGCCGCCAGGGCCAGCACCGCCGCCAGGCTGGCGCCGGAAGGGGTGGCGGCCGGCTGGTGCAGGCGGTCGGGGGGAAGCCACATCCCGCCGCGCGCCATCAGGGCCTCGGCCCCCTGTTCGGAGCGCAGCAGCACGTTGGCCAGCAGCCGCTCCCCCACCGCCAGCACCAGGCCGAGACTGGCCTTCCAGCCCAGGCGGCGCAGGCTCACCGCCCGGGTGGCGATCGAGCGCAACAGGTTCTGGAGTTCCTCCTGGACCAGGGGCAGAAAGCGCAGGGACAACAGCAAGGTGAAGCCCAGGCGCTCCACGGGCCAGCCCAGGGCCTTGAGGGGAGCCAACCACCAGGCGATGGTCCAGACCAGCTCCTCGGGCGGGGTGGAGAGCAGCAGCAGGTTGGCGCTGTGGATGACGGTGAACAGCAGGGTGGCGCCGTTGATGCCGAGTTCGGCGGAGCGGCGGGTCACCACCAGAGGGCCCAGCTCCAGGGGACCGGCCATCACGGGGCCCCAACGCACCAGCTCCCAAGACAGGCCAGCCCGCGACGGGGGTGGGGCGCCGGGAGTTCCGGGGACCAATCGCAGCTCGCCGGGGGGACGCTGGAGGCTGGCAGGCACCCCTCCGGCGGCTGGCAATAGGGCACTCAACAGCCCCACCAGCAGGGCCAGGGCGATCAGCAGCGGCAGGCTCTGCCGCCAGAGGCGCCAGGGCAGGCCGCTGACGGCGGTGATCAGCAACAGCAGACCCACCAGGGCCAGACGCCAGAGCGGACCGGCCAGGATCGGCGTCACCAGGAACGCCACCGTCCAGACCAGCTTCACGCGCGGGTCAAGCCGCTTCAGCCAGCTGCCACCGCCCTCGCGGCCGGCCTCGCCGTCATCGACGTACTGCCCGATCGGCAGCTGCCGCAACCAGTCCATTCAGGCCAGGCCCCCCAGCATCGACGTCAGCCGCCCCGGCTCTGCTGGCGGGCCTGCTCCTTCTCGGCGTCGCGCTGCTGCTTGCCGCGCCAGAACAGACGCACCGGCGAACCCTCAAAGCCCAGGGCCTCGCGGATCTGGCGCTCGACATAGCGGCGGTAGGTGTCGCCGAACAGCTTGGGATCGTTGACGAACAGGGTGAAGCTGGGGGGGCGCGTCGCCACCTGGGTGCCGTAGTACAGCCGGCCCTGGCGGCCGCCGCGGGTGGTAGGGGGCGAACGCCAGCGCAGGGCCTCCTGAAGCACCTCGTTCACCACCGAGGTGCTCACCCGGCGGCGGTGCTGCTCCACCGCCACCGCGGCGATGGCGAAGATGCTCTCCACCCGCTGGCCGGTTAGGGCGGAGGTGAACAGCATCGGTGCCCAGTCAAGGAAGTAGAGCTTGGCGCGCAGCTCCTTCTCCATGGCGCTCATGGTATGGCTGTCCTTCTCGATCAGGTCCCACTTGTTGACGACCACCGCACAGGCGCGGCCGTCCTCCTCGATGCGGCCCGCCAGGCGCTGGTCCTGCTCGGTGACGCCGTCGAGGGCATCGATCACGAGCACACAGACATCACTGCGCTCGATCGCCTTGAAGCTGCGGGTGATGCCGAAGTACTCCGGGCCGTAGTCGACGCTGCGGCGCCGGCGGATGCCGGCGGTGTCGAGCAGCTTCCAGGTGAGACCCTCGCGCTCGATCGTGGTGTCGATCGTGTCGCGGGTGGTGCCGCGGATCGGACTGACGATGGCCCGGTTCTCGCCGCAGATGGCATTGAGCAGGCTCGACTTGCCCACGTTGGGACGTCCGATGATCGCCAGCTGGATCGGCTCGGCCTCGTCCGTCTCGGTGGTGGCCGGCAGAAAGCTGATCACCCGGTCGAGCAGGTCGCCCGTGCCGGCCCCGTGGATGGCGGAAATCGGGTGGGGCTCGCCCAGGCCCAGACCCCAGAAGTCGGCCGCCATCGCCAGGCCCTGATCAGGGGACTCGCACTTGTTCACGCCCAGCAGCACGGGGACGTTGTGGCCCCGCAGCCACGCGGCGATCGATTCATCGGCGGCGGTGACCCCCTGCTGGCCGTCCACGATCACCACCGCCACCGACGCCTCGGCCAGGGCCAGGTTGGCCTGCTCCCGGATTTCGGGCAAAAATTCGCTGTCGTCGTCGAATACCAGGCCGCCGGTGTCCACCACCCGGAAGATGCGGTCACCCCAGAAGCCCTCCTGGTAGGTGCGGTCCCGGGTCACACCGGGCTGGTCATGAACGATGGCCTCACGGCTGCGGCAGAGCCGGTTAACCAGCGTGGACTTGCCCACGTTGGGGCGTCCGATCACGGCGACGACGGGGAGCGCCAATCTGACTTATTCCTTACGACGGATGCGTTACATAGACACTACAGAGCGATCGTCGGCTCAACCCACCGGCAGATCCCCAGGGTGGCCCGCCACAGGATCGCTGGGCGGCTCCAGGAGCGGCGGCAGCGCGCCCGCCTCCGGCAGCGGCGCGCCCCGCTCAGCCAGATGGGCCAGCAACCAGTTGACCGCCGTGGCCCGCCGAGTGCGGCGGGGGTAGAGGCCACCAATGCGGTACCCGGCGAAGCCGAGTTGCTGCTTGAGCAACTGCTTGTGCTCAGGGGCGATCGAGCGGGTGAGCCGCACGCTCGCGGGCCGCTCGGCGATCAGCTCGGGCGCCTCGGGAAAGGCCTCAGCCCAGGCCGGCGGGGTGTCGGGCCCGGCCTGCCAGCGGCCCTCGGCGGCGGGGCGATAGCCCAGCCGCTCCCAGACCAGCCGGCACACGAAGCGATCGCTGGTGCGGTCGTCCAGCACCGCCTCCAGCAGGACGCGGCTGAGGGGAAACGGTTCTGGGGCGCCATCAGGCTCAAGGGCGGGAGCGGCGGCAGCGTCCAAAGCGGCGTTTGGCATCCGAGAGTGACCCCAGCATGCCCAGTCCCGCCACCCATCCCTGCCCCACCGGCCCCCTCCGCCTGGAGGGCAACGGCACCGACAGGCTGCTCACCTGCCGGGTGCTGCAGTCGCCCCTGGCGGGGGTGAGCGACGGCATCTTCCGCGCCCTGGTGCGCCGCTGGGCCCCCGACGCCCTCCTGTTCACGGAGATGGTCAATGCCACGGCCCTGGAGCTGGGCCACGGCGGCGCCAAGATGGCCGCCCTCGACCAGGATCCCGGCCCCGTCGCGGTGCAGCTGTTCGACCACCGGCCCGGCGCCATGGCCGAAGCGGCGCGCCGGGCCGAGGCCGCCGGGGCCTGGCTGATCGACATCAACATGGGCTGCCCGGTGCGCAAGATCGCCCGCAAGGGGGGCGGCAGCGGCCTGCTGCGCCAGCCGGATCTGGCCCTGCGGATCGTCGAGGCGGTGGCGGCGGCGGTGCGGGTGCCGGTGACGGTGAAGACCCGGCTGGGCTGGTGCGAAGCCAGTGCCGATCCGGTGGGCTTCGCCCTGGCCCTGCAGAACGCCGGCGCCCGCGCCCTCACCCTGCACGGCCGCACCCGGGAGCAGGGCTTTTCAGGCCAGGCCGACTGGGGCGCGATCGGCCGGGTGAAGGCGGCCCTGCGCATTCCGCTGATCGCCAACGGCGACATCACCAGCCCGGAGGAGGCCCTGCGCTGCCTGGCCATCACCGGTGCCGACGGGGTGATGGTGGGACGGGGCAGCCTGGGACACCCCTGGCTGGTGGGTCGCATCGCCGCGGCCCTCGCCGGCCGGCCCCTGCCCCCCGAGCCCGACAGCCGCGACCGGATCGCCCTGGCCAGGGAGCACGTGGAGGCGCTGGTGGCCGCCCGGGGCGATCAGGGGCTGCTGATCGCCCGCAAGCACCTGGGCTGGACCTGCCAGGGCTTCGCCGGCGCCGCCCGGCTGCGCCGGGAGCTGATGGTTGCCCCCAGCCTGGAGAGCGCCCTGGCGCTGCTGCACCGGGCGGAGTCGGAGCTGGAGATCACTGACCCAGGGCCATGCCCAGCAGGTCCCGGCTCCCGCTGATCGCCTGCACCGCCAGCAGCAGGGCGGTGAGGAAGGCGGCGCTGACATGCAGCCGCCGCATCCGGGGGGAACGCAGGGTCTCGGGGGCCGCCGCCATGGCGAACAGCAGCAGGCCGCAGAGCAGCACCCCGCTCCAGTAGTGGGACCCCCACACCCCCCCGTCGAAGGGACTGCGTCCCAGGTGCCAGAGGGCGGGCTGGGCTCCCAGGGTCAGCAGCCCCAGCCAGCAGATCAGGGCGAAACCGGCCCGCAGCCAGGGGCCCTTGACCCGCCACAGGGCCAGGCAGCTCACCAGGCATCCCAGGCCAGCCAGCACAAGCGCCGCTCCCGATCCGATGCTGCCGGCGACGTCACCCCTGACGTAGGTGGCCGCCATGGCGATCAGCACGGCCACCACCACACCCGAGGTCACCCAGCGGCCATGGTCGGTGTGCTCCACCCCCACGGTCGGCGGCAGGGGGTTGATGTCGAGGCGCCGCTCCCGCGCCAGGATCCCCAGCCGGATGGTGGCTCCCACCACCGGATAGACGAACAGGATGATCACCACCGGGTGCAGCAGGGCGAACCAGTCGGTGGCGGTCATGCCGTTGGCTGTCATCCCAAAGGTGGGCATCGGCAAGGGCGGGGGAAAACGCGAACGGTCATGGAAGCACCGCCGGCCACCCCTGCCGGACCAGCAGCAGGGAGAAGTAGGGGACCTCGGTGGCAGGCACCTCGGCGGCCGGACAGAGCTGCTGGTCGGGCCAACCCACCCGCTGGGCAAACAACGCTTCCGCCAGCAGCCCCCGCTCGGCCAGCAGGGGGCGCACCCAGGGCCAGCGGCCCCCCAGCTTGAGCAGGGCCAGCACCCATCCCCCGGCCGCCGCCTGATCCAGCAGCTCCTCCAGCTCCTGGGGCTGCTCCGGGGTGGGTCGGATCAGGAGGCCCTCCTGCTGCAGCGCCAGGGGCCAGGCACCGGCGGCCGCCGCGGCGGCCACGGCGCTGATGCCCGGGATCAGGCGGACAGGGAGGTCGGGATGGCGCTGCCGCAGGGCCAGCAACACGTAACTGCTGCTGGCGAACAGCGACACATCGCCCTCGCAGAGCAGCACCACCGCCCGCCCGCCGGCCACCTCCGCGGCCAGCCGGTCGGCGGCGTCACGCCAGGCCTGCCGGCGGGGCTCGGCCGCCGCCACCATCGGGAACACCAAAGGCAGCCGCCGCTGGCCGGACGCGATCCAGGGTTCGGCGACGCTGGCCGCCATGCCCACGGCCCCTTCGCGGGCGACCGGGTAGGCCACGGTGTCGGCGGATTCGATGGCGCGCACCGCGGCGACGGTGAGCAGGTTCGGATCACCGGGACCCACCCCCACCAGGGTGAGGCCGGCGCTGGCTGCAGGGTCGGCGATGGGGCTGAGGTCCGCGTTGGGCCTTTCTAGGCTGCAACTTCCCTGAACGCCCTGGAGCGCTCCGATGACCCACCTGGTGATCCGCTCCGCCACAGGCGGCGGCCACGAAGCGCCGCTTGTGCAGAGCAGCGACGGCGCGGTGATCGCCCGCGAACTGGAGGCCAGGGGCGTGCGCTTCGAGCGTTGGGCCACACCGGTGGCCCTGGCGGCGGACGCCGACCAGGCGGCAATCCTGGCCGCCTACGCCGCTGAGATCAGCCGGGTGCAGGCCGACGGGGGTTACCAAACGGTGGATGCCATCCGGCTTGGCCCCGACCATCCGGACCGGGGGGCCCTGCGGGCGAAATTCCTCTCCGAACACACCCACGCCGAGGACGAGGTGCGCTTCTTCGTCGAGGGCCGAGGGCTGTTCTGTCTTCACATCGCCGGCGAGGTGGTGCAGGTGGTGTGCGAGCAGGGCGACTGGATCGGCGTGCCCGCCGGCACCCGCCACTGGTTCGACACCGGCGAGCGTCCTTCCTTCTGCGCCCTGCGCTTCTTCAACAACAGCGAGGGCTGGGTGGCCAGCTTCACCGGCGACCCGATCGCGACGCGCTTCCCGCTGCTGGAGCAGGTGCTCGCCGCCGCGGCCTGAGGGCCAGGCTCAACTGTGCATGCGTGGCTGGGGATGGAGGTTGGCGAGGATCGCCGCCTCCTGCTGGGCCAGGGCCGCAAGGCGTTCGGCCACCACCGGCCGGGGCCAGCGCCGTTCGCAAAGCACCCAGTAGAGACCGAAATGGCGGGCCTCGCTGGCCAGCAGATCGGCGTAGAGCTCCCGCAGCTCCGGGTCGGGGCTGTGGGCGGCCAGCAGAGCCATGCGCTCGTGGCTGCGGGCTTCAATCAGGCCCGCCACCAGGAAGCTGTCGAGCATCCGCTCCGGCTCCTGCCGGCGCACCAGAGCCGCCAGGGCAGCGCCGTAGGGCGGGGCGGCCAGGGCCCGCAGGCCGAGGCCCCGGCGCTCCAGCAGGGCCTGCACCCGCTCGAAGTGCTCCAGTTCCTCCCGGGCCAGGGGACTGAGCACCGCGGCCAGCTCCCCATCGGAGGGGTAGCGGAACATCAGCTGCAGGGCGGCGCCGGCCGCCTTGCGCTCGCAGTGGGCATGGTCGATCAGCAGCAGCTCGGGGTGGGCCAGGGCCTGCTCCAGCCAGGACGCGCTGCTGGGGCCAGCCAGCCATTTCACCCGGGCGGCTGTGGGCAGGGAGGCGCCGCTCATGCCACCGCCCGCAGATGGGCCACCAGGCCATCCAGGGCGAGGCGGTAGCTGGTGGGCCCGAAGCCGCAGATGACCCCCAGGGCCCGGTCGGCCAGCAGCGAACGGTGGCGAAAGCGCTCGCGGGCATGGGTGTTGCTCAGATGCACCTCCACGAACGGCACGGCCACGGCCAGCAGCGCATCACGGATCGCCACCGAGGTGTGGGTGTAGGCGGCGGCGTTGATCAGGATCCCGTCACAGGTGCCGGCCTGCTGGATGCGGTCGACCAGGGCCCCCTCGTGGTTGCTCTGGAAGCAGGCCAGCTCCACCCCCAGCTCCCCAGCCCGCTGCTCCAGGGCCGCATCGATGGCCGCCAGGGTGCTGCTGCCATAGAGGCCGGGCTCCCGCTGGCCGAGCAGGTTGAGGTTGGGGCCGTGGAGCACGAGCAGGCGCATGGGGGGTGGAAGGTCGGCTGGTAAGTTCTGAAGGTGTGGTTCGGGTCGGTGCCCGAGTGGTTAATGGGGGCGGACTGTAAATCCGCTGGCTCTGCCTACGTTGGTTCAAATCCAACCCGGCCCACCTTTCCACATGCCCTTGTAGCTCAGTGGTAGAGCACTCCCTTGGTAAGGGAGAGGTCACGAGTTCAAATCTCGTCAAGGGCTTCCAATCCCAACTCCCGCTACAGCGGTAGCAGGGGAATCCTCCCTGACCCAGAGCTCCTGGTTGTGAAGCAGGGCGCTGGGACTGCCGTGATGCGCGAAGACCAGGGGAGCTTGGGGCCTGCGAACCGACAGGTAACCTTCACTCCCTTCCGGGGTCGTTCCACACGCATGCTGCCCCGAGCGCATCGGATCGCTGCGTCGCTCTCCGCTGGATTAACCGTCGGGATCCTGACGATCCTGACCCAGGCCTCCTTCGCCACGCTGCTCTACAAGGGCCCCCTGGAGCCCTCCATGGGCCTGGGCTTCCTAATGACCCTGACCGGCGCGGTGGTGATCGGCCTCGTCCTCACCCTGGCCGGATCGTTTCCTGGAACCGTGGGCCGGCCCCATGAGTTGCCGATCGTGATCCTGGCGCTGCTGAGCACCCGCCTGGTCGGCCAGCTGCCAACCGTCTCTCCCCAGGCCGATCCCTTCGCCACCGTTCTGGTGATGATCGCCGGCACCACGTTTCTGTTCGGCCTGCTGTCGCTGCTGATGGGACTGGGCCGCGCCGGCAATCTGTTCCGCTTTCTGCCCTATCCCGTCCTGGGGGGCTTCGTGGCAGGCAGCGGCATGCTGCTCGCCAAGGGTGGTTTCAGTGTGATGCTCTCCAGCGGGGGAGGGGGCTCCGATCTACCTCTGCTGCTGCAGGCCTCTTCCTTGCACTTGTGGCTGCCGGGAGTGACCTTCGGCCTGGCGATGTTTCTGGCCACCCGGATCTGGCGCTCCTGGCTGACGATCCCGGCCTTCCTGGTGATCGGTCTGATGGTCTTCCACGGCGCCCTGGCCCTCTCCGGCACCGAGCTCGCCCAGGCGCGGGAGGCCGGCCTGCTCCCCGCCCGGGAACTGGCCCTGTCCCCCCGGGAACTGGCGGCCGGCTGGCCCGATCTTCAACGCATCGGCTGGGGCAGCCTGGCCCGGATGATTCCCGACATGCTGTCGGTCGCCTTCATCGCCAGCCTGGGCACCCTGATGAATGCCAGTGCCATCGAAGCGACGATCGGCAAGGAACTCGACTTCAACCGCGATCTCAAGGCCGTCGGCCTGGCGAACCTGCTGGCCGCCTGCGTGGGCAGTCCGGCAGGCTTCCACTCACTGAGCGCCACGGCCCTGCCCATGCACATGGGGGTGCGGGGCCGTTCCACCGGGTTGATCTCCTCCATGCTCTGCCTGCTGGCCCTGGTGGGCGGGCAGGGACTGGTGAATCAGATCCCCTATGCGATCACCGGGGGACTGCTGCTGTTCCTGGGGCTTTCCCTGCTGGGCAACTGGCTGGTGGATCAGAGAGTGTTTCTCTCGGGGATGGAGTATTCGATCCTGCTGGCCATCCTGCTGGTGATGCTGGCGGCCGGATGGATGGCGGCGATCATCTTCGGGCTGATTCTGGCGGTGGCCCTGTTCACCTTCGACTACAGCCGCATCTCCGCCATCCGCTTGACCCTCACGGGGCGCACCAGACGCAGCAACGTCGATCGTGACGATGCCAAAACCAAAGTTCTGGAGCGCTATGGCGATTCGATCCTGATCCTCTGCCTCCAGGGGCACCTGTTCTTCGGCACCGCCCACGGTCTGCTGCGGACCATCGGCCGCCACCTCGAATCCCGGGACCATACGAATCCCCACTGGGTCCTGATCGACATGAAGCGGGGCAGCGGCATCGATGCCTCAGCCATCAACACCTTCAGCCGCATCAAGCAACTCTGTGATTCCTACAGTGTGGAACTGATTCTGACGGCCCCCAGCCAGCAGATTCTCCACTCCCTAAAAAAGGCGAAGGTGCTTCAGGGAGGGATCGAAGGGATCGACTGGTTTCAGGATCTCGACCATGGCCTCGAGTATTGCGAGAATGAATTACTGACCTTCCATGCCCATACCCTGCCCAAGGAGCACCATGGAATCGATTCGCTTCTTGAAGCCTTCACCCCGGCCGAAGAAGCAGCCCGGGAACGGCTTCTCCGCTACCTGAAACGCGAAGAATGGCCACCGGGATCCATCATCATCGAGCAGGGATCTCCGCCCGTTGGCCTGCTTTTCATCCTCTCAGGACGGGTGAGCGTGGAACGCCGAAACCGACCGGAAGATCCACCGATCCGGCTGCGCACCATGGATCCAGGAACCTGCGTCGGCGAGATCAGTTTTTATCTGCGCCGGGAAACAACGGCTTCCGTGATCGCCCAGACCGTCGTCTGCTCACTCTCCCTGGCTATCGCCGACCTTGCCGAGCTGGAAGATCAGGATCCCAGCGCCGCCATCCTGCTGCACAAGATCGTCTCCAGGCGGCTGGGGGAGCGGCTGATCCTCACCAACGAACTGGCCTTCAATCTCTCCAATTGAGGGGGACATCGAGGCCGGAAGCGGTTCCGTTGCGACGCCCCAGCCCACGGCGGCCCGGCCATGTCGTGGAGAATGGCCGACTCCCGAAGCGCCGATCGCCTCCTTGCCCCCCCTTGCCCTCAGCATCCCTGCGCTCCTGTCCCCCGCGCTGATCACCAAGTCGTCCCTGTTCGGGATCGGCATCGCCTTCAGCCCCCTGCACATCGCCGTGGTCACCCTGCTGCTGCTGGGCCGGTCCCCTCTGCAGCGGGCCATGGCCTATGTGGCGGGCTGGGCCGCCGCCAATGCCCTGGCGATCGTGCTGCTGATGGTGCTGGGTGAGGCGTTCTCCATCAGCCTCAGCCACGGAGAACGGGAACAGGTGCTGATCGACCTGCTCGGGGCCGGCGCCCTGGTGGGCCTGGGGCTCTACCAGCTGACGCCCCAGGCGAACATCGGCGAGGAGGGCATGGCCCTGCGGCTGATGAACCAGCTGCCCGACTTCAGCACCTTCACCCTGGTCCTGATCGGCGCCACCAGCGCCCTGCTCACCCCGGAGAATCTGGTCTTCTATCTCAAGGAGGCCGGCCTTCTGCTGCTCAACGACCCCGGCCTCACCGCCGATGCCGAGGTGACGGGGCTGTTCACCCTGATGGCCAGTTCCCTGCTGCTGCTGCCGCCCCTGGCCTGGCTGGTCAGCGGCGGGGCGATCCGCGAGCCGATCACCCGTCTCGAGGACTGGCTGCAGCACAAGGCGGAGTGGCTCGTGGGCGTGCTGGCCCTGGTGCTCGGGGCCTACCTGCTCGTTGAGGGATTGCATGGTCTGAACCTGATGACGCTGGGCGGCTGAGCGGCGGCGGCCATTAGCGTCACAGGCTCCCGTTCTCTGGTATCCCGTTGCTTCCCGCCGTGCGCCGGACCTGCCTGGCGATCGGCCTCGCCGTTGCCCTGGTCTCCTGTGCGGCCCCCCTCCGGGCCACCACGGTCTGCGTGCTCACGCCCAGGCTCGCCCTCAACGCCAAGGGTGAGGCGGTGGCGGCGGTGGCCATCGCCTCACCCACGATCCTCAGCACCGAACCCCTGGATGAGGTCAGGATCGAACGGGAGGGCGAGCTGCTGTGGCAGCGCCGTGCCCTGCCCGGGGAACCCATCGAGGGGCCGATCCCCTGGCCCCTGGCCCCCATGCGCCCGGGTCAGCGGCTGGTGCTGATGCTGCGGCCCAAGGGGGTTCAGGCCGACGATTTCGCCCTGATCGTGCTGGAGGGGGATCCTGCGGATCGGATGGAGCGGTCCCAGATGGAACTGACCAGCCTGGGCAGGGATCCGATCGCCTGGTGGGCCGCGATCCAGCAGGCGTTCGACCGTGACGACATCAGCCTGGGACTGGCCCTGCTCTATGCCTTCGACGGACCCGGCTCCCCCAGGATCGACAACCTCAGGCGGGCGGTGTTCCTGGCCGGCTGCGGCGGCGGCTGAGCCGCCCCGGGCCCCGGCCGGGTCGGCGTTTGCCAGCCTGGGGGGAAAGGGCCCAAGCCATGACCAAGCCGGCCACCCCTACCAGGCCAGACACCAGCCCAGACCCCAGCCCCTCCCTCCTGCCGCTGCCGGTGGCCACCATGCGGAAGCTGGTGGAGGGGGGCGCCACCCGTCCCCTGGCCTGGCGGCTGGAGCAGCTCCAGCGCCTCGATCGCCTGCTGGCGTCGGCGGACCAGCGGATGGTGGAGGCCCTCGCCAGCGACCTGGGCCGTCCCGAGGTGGAGGCCAGTTTCGAGCTGGCGGCCCTGCGCCAGGAGCTGCGCCACACCCGGCGCCACCTGGCCGGCTGGATGCGTCCCCGCCGCCGCTCGCTACCGCTCTGGGCCTGGCCTGGGCAGGGGACGGTGCGGGCCGAGCCCCTGGGCTGCGTTCTGATCATCGGCGCCTGGAACTACCCCTTCGATCTCAGCCTCCACCCCCTGCTCCATGCCCTGGCCGCCGGCAACACGGCCGTGCTCAAACCCTCCGAACAGAGCCCGGCCTCGGCGGCCCTGCTGGCCGAACTGCTGGCCAGCCACTTCCCCCCCGAGGTGGTCCAGGTGGTCTGTGGTGACGGGGCCGTGGCCAGCCGGTTGCTGGAGGAGGAACGCTTCGACCACATCCTTTACACCGGCGGGGAGCGGGTGGGGCGGCTGGTGATGGCGGCGGCCGCCCGCCATCTCACCCCCGTCACCCTGGAGCTGGGGGGCAGGAACCCGGCGATCGTGCTGGAGGACGCGGATCCGGCCATCACGGCCCGACGGCTGCTGTGGGGACGCTGTCTCAACGCCGGCCAGACCTGCCTGGCCCCCAACCACGTGCTGGTGGTGCCAGGGGTGCGGGACGCCCTGGTGGCGGCGTTCGCCGAGCAGGCCCGTGCGCTCTATGGTCCCGATCCCCTGGCCAGCCCTGATCTGGGGCAGCTCGTCGGCGCCGGCCGCTTCGGGCGCCTCGAAGGGCTCCTGGGCCAGGCCCGGGAACGGGGCCAGGTGCTGCTGGGTGGCCGTTGCGATCCCGCACATCGGAGGATCGAACCCACCCTGGTGGCGGTGAACGAGCCCCTCACCGACCCGCTGATGCAGGAAGAGCTGTTCGCGCCGATCCTGCCGTTGCTGACGGTGGGCAACCTGGAGGAGGCCCTGGCCCTGGTGCGCCGGAGCCCCAAGCCCCTGGCCCTTTACCTCTTCGGCGGCGGCGTGGTGGAGCGGGAACGGGTACTGGTGGGCACCAGTTCCGGCAGCGTCGTGGTCAACGACGTGGTGGTCCAGGGGGGCATGGCCAGCCTGCCCTTCGGCGGCATCGGGCCCAGCGGCATGGGCGCCTATCACGGAGAAACCGGCTTCCTCACCTTCTCCCACCAGCGCTCCGTGCTCAGCCGGCCGTTGTGGCCCGATCCCCCGGTCCGCTTTCCCCCCTATGCCGGCAAGCTCGGCCTGATCCGGCGCCTGATGGGCTGACGGGGAGCACCCACGAATCGGCAAGGGGGGGCTGGGCGGGCCGGGAGTTGGACCTTAACGTGCGCGCAGCTATCCCTAGTGCCCATGCGCCGCCCCCTCTTCGCCTTGGCTCTAGCCATGGTGTTGCCGCTGCCGGCTCTGGCTGCCCAGGTCACCGTCAAGCCCGGCGAAACTCTCTCCGACATCGCCGCCCGCCACAGGGTGAGCGTGTCCACCCTGATGAAGGTGAACGGGATCAGTGATCCCGATCTGGTGGAGGCAGGGAGGACCCTCACCTTGCCCGGCGGCGCCGCTCGTCCCCGGGCGGCCGGCGGCAGCCTCACGGTGGCCCCGGGCGAAACCCTCTCCGAAATCGCCGACCGCCACGGCATCACCGTCAGCCGCCTGATGCAGCTCAACGGCCTCAGCAAGGCCGACCACATCGAAGCCGGCCAGAAGCTGGTGGTGCCATCCGCCTCCCGCAGCGCCAGCCCGGCCTCCGGCTTCAACCGCAAGGCCTCCGAGCATGTGGTCCGCAGCGGCGAAAGCCTGTCCCAGATCGCCGAGGGTTACGGCGTTCCCATGACGCAGCTGATCGCGATCAACCGCATCAGCGATCCCAACCTGGTGGAGTCCGGCACCCGCCTGCGGCTGAAGCCCACCTCCACGCCCACCGCCTCACCCAGCGTGAGACCGGCCGCCAAGCCCGCCGCTGCCGCCAGACCGGCGGCTACCCCCACCCCCAGGCCCGTCGCCAAGCCTGCACCGACGGCCGCCACACCGGCGGCCCGGCCCACTCCGACCAGCCAGCCAGCCCCCGCCGTCGCCCGGGCCACCCCCGTCCCGACCGCCAAGCCCAAGCCAGCCGTGGTGGCGGCTGCGCCCCGTCCGGCCACCACGGCCACCCCCGGCAAGCCCGACTGGCGCAACTACGGCCCCCTGCAGGTGGACTGGGCCAACTGGCAGCCGATGGGCGGCAGCATGGTGGCGCCCACCCTCAATTCCCAGGGGGAGTCGCTCTACCTGGCGGTCAACTGCAGCGCCCGCAAGCTCAATGCCACCAGCCAGGCGGGCCAGTGGAAGAGCTGGGATGATCCCCAGGCCGATTTCGAGCAGCAGCTGGTCACCGATCTCTGCAAGTCCAGGGGCGGCTGAACGGGGAGGGCCTGGAGCCTTCCCTCAGGCCGACCAGCGCAGGGGCCACGGGTCCCTCAGGTAGCTGCGCCCCACTGGCCGCAGGTACAGGCGCTGGGCGCCATCGTCGCTCTCGCTGATCAGCTCTTCCTGCACCAGGCGGCGGGCCAGCCAGGCCCAGCGTGGTTCCTCGCTGCCGTGGGCACCGGCCAGGTCCTCGGCCAGGCTGCGCAGGTCGCGGCCGCTGCGATCCTCCAGGGCCGAGAGCAGCACCGCCGCCTGATGGGTCCAATCGTTCGCCGATGGGGCCGACAGGCAGTTGTCGCAACGGCCGCAGGGGTGGGAGAGCTCCCCCACCGCCAGCAGCAGGGCCTGCTCCCGGCAGCCTTCGCCTTCGGCCACCGCTTCGATGCGCCGCAGCTGCTGCTGGGCCAGCTCGAGCCGGTGGCGTTCCAGCAGCCGCTGATCCGGCGGCAGTTGCTGGCCAGCCGATCGCATCGCCCAGCCCAGGCTGGTGCGGTCGGCGGGATCGAAGAGCACCAGGCAGCGGGCATGCTGCCCATCGCGGCCGGCCCGCCCCGATTCCTGCAGATAGCCCTCGGCACTGGCGGGCAGGTCGAGGTGGAGCACCAGCCCCACATCGGGCCGGTCGACCCCCATGCCGAAGGCGACGGTGGCCACCAGCACCGGCGCGGGATGCTCCTGGAAATGGCGCAGGGCCAGCTGGCGGCTCTCGGGGTCCATGCCGGCGTGGTAGGCGATCGCTTCGATCCCGGTCGCCGTCAGGCGCGCCGCCCACTGCTCCACCGAGCGACGGGTGCGGGCGTAGATGAGCACGGCCCCGCGGGCCTCGCCGATCGCCGCCACCACCTCGGCCAGGGGGTCCGCCGGCCGCCGCCGCATGGTGTAGGCGAGGTTGGCGCGGCGGGCGGATCGCACCTGCACCAGGGGCCGCCGCAGCTGCAGCAGGCGGATGATGTCGGCCCGCACCTGGGGGGCCGCGGTGGCACTCAGGGCGACCAGCGGCACGCCGGGACACAGCGCCCGCAGCTGGCCGAGGCGCCGGTAGTCGGGGCGGAAATCATGGCCCCAGGCACTGATGCAGTGGGCCTCATCCACCGCCAGGGCCACCAGACGGCCGGTTTCGAGGGCTTCTTCGAGCAACTGACGGGTGGCCTCCGCCTGGGCTCGCTCAGGCGCCAGGTAGAGCAGCCGCAGCCGGTTGGACGCCAGGCGCTGCTGCAGCTGGCGCCGCTCCCCCTGCTCCAGACCCCGGTGCAGGCAGGCCGCCGGAATGCCCCGGGCCTGGAGCTGGCTCACCTGGTCCTGCATCAGAGCCACCAGGGGAGAAATCACCACCACCAGGCCGTCCCTCACCAGGGCAGGGAGCTGGAAGCAGAGCGACTTGCCCGCTCCGGTGGGCAGCACCGCCAGGCAGTCGCGGCCGGCCAGCAACGCCTCCACCACCGGCCGCTGCCCGGGCCGGAAACTCTCCCAGCCGAAATGGCGCCGCAGGCTCTCGCCGAGGGGATCGGACCCCAAGCTCACTCCAGCGCTGGTACCGCCAGACCCTAGCTCCCACCAGATGTGGTGGCTGCCGCCCCAGGGCCGCAGCCGTCAGTGCAGAGGAGGAGGCTCCAACTGGTCGGGGGCTTCCTCCACCAGCTGCAGGCGCACCCGCTTGCCACCGGCCAGTTCCCCCAGGGAGACCCGCATGGTGGTGCCGCTGAGGCTCTGCAACACGGTGAGCAGCTCCCGCAGGTGGGGGGTGCTGCTGCCGCTCTCCACCCAGAGTCGCTCCTGCAGCCCCCCCAGCCGGCGCCAGCTGGTGTGCAGCTTGAGCACGGCACTCTCGAGCGCCTGGGCCTGGCCCACCGCATCGGCCAGGAGGCCCAGGGCATCAAGGCGCTGGGCCTCCTGCAGGGCCTTCTCCAGGTCGAGATTGCCCTGCTGGAAGGCGCGCACCGCCAGCCCCGCCTCGGCCGCCTTGCTGAGCCAACGGGCGGTGAGGGTCACATCCTTGACCCGCTCCAGCTCCGGTTCCTCCCGCAGGACACGGCGCAGGTCGTTCTGCTGCTCCTCGGGGAGCTTGGCCAGCTCCCGCACCAGGGGTGCCACGGCCCGGGGGGGCAGGAGGTTGTCGGCGGTGCGCTGGCGGATCTCCTCCGGCAGCAGGGGGCTGGTGGCGGCGGTGAACTCGTCGGTGAGGCGACGCACCTGCTTGCGGGTGATCTGCTGGCCCTCGTTGGCGGCCTCGCTGATCATCTGCTGGACCTCCGGATCGGCCTGGGCCGTTTCCAGGAAGGCCCGCTTGGAGAAGTTGTTGACGCTGCCCTCCTCCAGCAGGCCCTCGCCCACCAGGCCGTCGGCCGACTCCGCCAGCTGGATCAGGGTGTAGGCCCGGGTCTTGCTGATCTCCCGCTCCCGCAGCCACTGCAGGAAGCCGGTGCCGCGTCCCTCGCCACCGCGCCGTTCCCGGTCGCGCACCGAGCGCAGGATGCGGCCCCGCCAGATTTCGGTCTGCAGATCGAAGCGATCGCAGACGGCCCAGGCTTCTTCGAGTCGGGCCAGGAACTCCATCGTGCTGAGGCTGTCGCTCTCCGGATCGGGCAGATCCAGGCTCAGCAGGGGGGCCTCGGGGAGGGCCATGGTCGGGACCATTGGCGGGGCCGGCGGTGGGTTCGGGGATGCTGCCACGGGGCCGGCAACGAACCGTGACATCGCCTGGGCGCAGGGCCCGGATCGCCGGTAGTGTCGCTGCGCAGACCAACCGATCTTCCAGCCCAGCGATGGCCATCTCCCGCGGCGACAAAGTACGGATCAAGCGTCCCGAGTCCTACTGGTACAACGAAGTGGGCACCGTGGCGTCGGTTGACACCTCCGGCATCCGCTACCCCGTTGTCGTTCGCTTCGAGAAGGTGAACTACAACGGCTACAGCGGCTCCGACGGCGGCATCAACACCAACAACTTCGCCGAGAGCGAGCTCGTCAAGGCCTGAGTTCCGGCCAGTCCTACGATCCGGGCATGCCTGAGCTGCCCGAGGTTGAAACCGTTCGTCGGGGCCTTGAGCAACAGACCTGCGGTCTGACCATCGACCGCGTCGAGGTGCTCAGGGCCCGTGCCATCGCCAGCCCCGAAGACCCTTCCGACTTCTGCAGGGCCCTTCGGGGCCTTCGTGTGGCCCACTGGCACCGTCGCGGAAAGTACCTCCTGGCTGATCTCGAGGCCCCTGACGGCAGCCCGGCGGGACGCTGGGGCGTGCACCTGCGCATGACTGGCCAGTTCCTCTGGCTGGCCAAGGAGCGCCCCCCCTGCACCCACACCCGGGTGCGCGTCTGGAATGGGGCCGGCGAGGAGCTGCGCTTCGTGGACACCCGCAGCTTCGGCCAGATGTGGTGGGTTCCAGTCGGGATCGCCGACGACGCCGTGATCACCGGCCTGCGGCGGCTGGGACCGGAACCCTTCGGAGCGGATTTCACCGGTGCCTACCTGCGGCAGCGACTGAAGGGCTCGCGGCGGCCGATCAAAAACGCCCTGCTCGACCAATCGCTGGTGGCGGGAGTGGGCAACATCTACGCCGATGAATCCCTTTTCGCGGCCGGGATCCGGCCCCAGACCCCCAGCGGCCGCCTCGGACGCAGCGACCTTGAACGGCTGCGTTCGTCTCTGGTGGGCGTCCTGGAAACCAGCATCGGAGCCGGGGGCACCACCTTCAGCGACTTCCGCGACCTGCAGGGCACCAACGGCAACTACGGCGGCCAGGCCTGGGTGTACCGACGCAGCGGATCACCCTGCCGCCGTTGCGGCACGGAGATCCTGCGCGAGAAGCTGGGGGGGCGCAGCAGCCACTGGTGTCCCCGCTGCCAGAACTGACCTTCGCTTGCCAGCCCGCGTGACCAGCGCCCTCGCCGACCAGCTCAGCCGCACCATGGCGGCAATCCACGCCCGCGGCTGGTGTGATGGCACCGGAGGCAACTTCAGCTGCGTGCTGTCGGCCGACCCCCTGACCCTGCTGATGGCCCCCAGCGGTGTCGACAAGGGCTCCGTCGCCCCCGAAGACCTGATCCAGGTGAACGCCGAAGGCACGGTGGTGGCCGGCGAGGGCCGGGCCAGCGCCGAAACCCTGCTGCACCTGGAGATCGTGAAGCGCACCGGGGCCGGCGCCGTGCTTCACACCCATTCCCAGGCCGCCACCCTGCTCTCCGACTGGTGCCTGGGAGACGATCAGACGTCGGGGAGCCTACGGCTGCAGGGCCTGGAAATGCTCAAGGGACTGGAGGGGATCGGCAGCCACCGCAGCCTGGTGAAGCTGCCGGTACTGGCCAACGACCAGGACCTGGCCCGGCTCAGCGCCGCCGCCGGACCCCTGCTCGCGGCCGCCCCCCAGGGACTGCTGATCGCCGGGCATGGCCTCTACGCCTGGGGGAGCAATCTGTCCCAGGCACGGCGGCATCTGGAGATCCTGGAATGGCTGCTGGAGCAACGGTGGCGGCGCCTGCTGCTGGAGAGCCTGGGCCAGCTGAAGTCCCGCAGCGAGGGGATCAGGGCCGTCCTCCTCGATATCGAAGGAACCACCTGCCCGGTGCCCTTCGTGAGCCAGGTGCTGTTCCCCTATGCCCGCGAACGGCTGGATGGGTTTCTGCGAACTGAAGGGAGTGCAGCACTGGCTCCGCTGATCGAGGCGATTGACGGGGCCATGGAGGCAGAGGGTGGGTCTGTTCCTGACTGGCCACGAAGGACGCCAAGCCATGACGAACGGGTGCGCTTTCTTCAGTCGCTGATCGATCAGGACCGGAAGCTTCCCGCGCTGAAGGAACTGCAGGGGCTGATCTGGGACCAGGGCTATGCCAGCGGCGCGCTGCAATGCCGACTGTTTGATGATGTGGCGCCAACACTGCGGGGCTGGCGAAAGAACGGTCTGCAGTTGGCCGTCTATTCCTCGGGATCTGTCAAAGCCCAGCAACTCCTCTACGGCCACAGCACCGATGGCGATCTCAGAGACCTCTTCAGCCACTGGTTCGACACCAGCACGGGCCCCAAGGGTGAAGCCGCCAGCTACAGCACCATTGCCAGGGAGCTGGACTTGGCGCCGGCAGAGATCCTGTTTGTGAGCGATTCCATCAGCGAGCTGCAAGCCGCCCGGTCCGCCGGCATGGCCACACGCTTCAGTGTGCGACCGGAGAATCCCGCCGTGGATCCCGGTCAATTTGAGGCCATCACCAGCATGGCCCAGATTGAACTCTGAGGCCGATGGCCACCAAAAAACGACCAACAGAAAAGCCACCCTCCTCGGGTGGCTTTTCCTACAGCTCGCCTGGAGCTGCTGGCTCACACAACGCGCACTGGCGATGATGGAGCGGAAGTTTTACCTGGCATCGAGCTATTTTCGCAGGGGGCTACCCCCCAACTATCGTCGCCGCTG
>CALSBA010000003.1:0-234364 GCA_943373065.1 Synechococcus sp. UW140
CTGGTTTCCGTTCGGGTCAACGGCGTCACCTCTGCGGTCCGGAAGAGCGGCTCACAGATCAAGGCCAGTCAGTTCAGCGGTTGGCAGATCCTCGCCGCCGAAACCGTCGGCAGCAACCAGAACCAGATTCTCTGGAAGGAAACCTCCACCGGCCGGCTCCATTTCTGGTCCGTCGACAGCGGCTGGAACTACGTTTCCGGCGGAGCCATCGTCAGTCCCACCAGCAGCGCCGGTGTGCTGCTCCAACAGCAGTTCATGGTTGATGCCAACGGCACGCCGCTGAGCCCCACGACTCAAAACGCCGCCACAGAGGCGGTCGACCCGATCATCGGCGGCGGCACCAGCCTCGCCCCCTCCGCGGTCGACACCTTCGTCTACGACCAGGCGCCCCTGGATTCGGTCCTGCCCGAGGACCTGACCTTCAGCACCGAGCCGTTCCTGGCCCTCACGGAGCTCGCCTCCCTCGGCGCGGCCAACCCCACCGGCACCGAGCCCCTGGTGGCGTCGTTCCCCGCCGCCGGCCTCGACACCTCAGCCAGCAGCCCCTGGCTGGTCGCCACCCAGCCCCTGCTGTGAGAGGTAGCCCACGCGCCGGCGTTTCACGGTTAACAGTTCCAAGAGCCGCTGTCTCACCGCAGCGGCTCTTCTGTTTGGACAGGGCCAGGTGATCAGGAACCGCCGCCAGGCGCTGGTGACCCAGGGTCTGGACGGTGGGTCCGGCGTAACTCCTGAATCAGATCCTCCGGCACCGAGTAACCCCTGAGAGCTTTCACCGCCGCCTCCAACCGCATGGGCGCGGCCACGGCTTCCACATCGGCGTAGATCCGTTCGCCGATCGGGCCCACCACGGCCACCAGGGCCGAACGCAGCTGCCGATCGGCCTCCTCGCTGCAAGGAGCGGTCTCAGCGACAGGATCCCTGGTCTTTCGCTCGTCACGCTCCTGTCTTGCCTGGGCCATGAGCTTCCGCACGACCGCCTCGGGGAGATCCAGGGCGGAGAGCGCCGCGGCAGCGGAAGGGTCGTCCCGCATCAGGGCACCGGCCAGCTCGGGTGTGAGCAGAAGATCAGCGACAGGCCCGATTGCGCGACGCCACCCTGCCAAGAGCGCAGCCTGGTCCGTGGAATCCGTGGGGCTGGCCTCCACCGGTGTCGAGTCTACGGCCATGGCCACGGCTGGTTCCGACAAGGGCTCCTGCCGGCAAGCGCTCAGGGCCGCATCGACATCGTCGGGCTTCAGCCCCGCCTCGAGTAAGCGGTTACCCAGGGCGTCACGCTGTTCCAGAGGCACCAGGGAGGGCCAGCCCTCCAGCAGCAGTTCCACCACCGGTCCGTAGGTGCTGGAGAGGAGCTGCCGCAGGCGCTCCCGGTCGAAGGATCCCGTCCCCGTGTCAGAGGCCGGCAGGGGCGTCACTCCCAGGGGAGAGGGGCGATCCAGCAGCTGAAGAGCATCGCCGGCAGTCTGGAGACGACGGCCTGGGGACTCCATCAACAGGGGTGCCAGCCAGCTGACCACCTCCGGGTCAAGGTCGCCCAGGTCCCAGCCGCCGTCGAGCTGGTTGTACAGCTCTCCAGCCTGGCGACCCGTATGCAGGCAGAGGGCCGTGACGCCGAGAGCATAAAGATCCACACCCGGCCAGATGTGTCCAAACCGGGCCCGCTCCTGGGGGCTGAAGAACAGGCGCGCCAGACCTCCCACCGCCTGGGTGGTCTCCAGGTGCCGTGTCGGGAAGGCACTATCCCTGCCAGCCCCCTCGTTGGCAGCACAGGGACCGGCCAGGGAGCGGACCATCGCGAAATCCACCAGAAACAGCTGACCGCTGTCCTTCCCCACGATCAGGTTGCCCGGATGGATGTCACCGTGAACAATGCCGGCGTGATGAATCAGAGAGAGAAGGTCAAGCACCTGGCGCAGTAACTCGGAAAGACGCTGCTTCTTGCGTAGATAGTCGAAGGATCCCTCCAGCGAAGGCCCGGGGATCCATTCCTGAAACAGGCAGTACTGACCATTGCGTACATAGCCATCGAGAATGCGCGGGATGCGGGGATTCCTCAGGCGGTCCAGGCAGGCCACCTCCACCTCGATGGCGGACAGTTGCTCTGGGTGGCCTGGAAACAGCTTCAGGACCGCATGGCGATGGCGCTGCGTATCCTTGAGCAGGAACGTGCGGCAGGACCCCGTGCGGCCGAGGGGCCGCGCAATCCGGAAGGGCGTTCCGGCCAGCACCGCGTTGATGACGTCGTGCTCGGCCCTGACCGCAGCACGCTCACCCAACAGATTCTCCTCTGAAATCTGGTAGCAGAACATGGACGTTGGCAGACCAGGCAGGGACACGTTCCCCATCAGCTCGGCCCGCAGCCGGAAGGACGCATCAACCAGCTCAAACGTGGATTGAACGAACGCCACCCCATTGGGGGGAGCGATCGTCTGGAGCCGCGAGGCCAGATGCACACCCTGGCCCATGATGTCGTCACCATCGGCATAGATTTCTCCGACATGAATACCGAAGCGGTGTTGCATCGACTGGCCCGTGCGCCGGTTGAGTTTCATCACCACGCTCTGGATGAATTCCAGCGCAGGGGTAGGGGCATCAAAGGTGGCCAGAAGGCCATCACCAAGTGACTTAACAAGGCAGCCCCCATGGCGCTGAAGGGTTTCTTTGATGAGGGCGAGATCCTCCTTGATGTGTTGGATGGCGATCAGCTCATCCGCGAAGATCCGCTCCGACGAGCCCACCACATCACTGAAGAGCACCACCTTCAGATGCCGTTCCTGAGGCCGCTCCATCGATGTAGTCATGGGGTGGGGGTCATGGGGGAAAAGACGTGATAGGGGCGACCGTCGCGTGGCAGCGTCCAGCGCTCGACCGTGGCGATGACGCCCCTGAGACCGGCGGTGCCTGTGTCCTGTGGCTCCTGCCCGGCGACGTAGGACAGGGCGGGCGCCAGCGACGCAGCGTCGGCGTCGAGAGCACGCAGCAGGCCGGCCAGCCCCGGACTGCTGGGGTCCCCGCGAAACACCAAGGCACCAAGGGGGATGGGGCGTTGATCGACCAGGACACGGCGCAGGGGTAGAGCAGGGTCTGGCCTGGACTCGTCCCAGGCAATGGCGTCCACCTCACCGGTGCCCAGCAACTGGAGCAGTCCGGCGTAGTCGGAGGCATACACCACCTTCGCCAGGCTGACGCCATGCAGGTTGTAGAGAGGAAGATAGAAACCCGTGAGAGAGCCGCGAGGCAGAAGGCCGAGGCGGCTGGCCTCGAGCTGACGCCGCTCCTGGATCGAACTGTCCGCACGCACAACGATCGCGGAACGGGCCTGCCGGGGCGTGCCCAGGATGCGCACCGGGCGGTAGGGGGTCGGCCGGTCCATCGCGAAGGCCATCAGACCGGGAGGCAGAAAGGCCAGGTCCCAGGCCTGGTCTGTCAGACGCTGATGGGCCTGCTCCGGACTCTGAACCGGTTCTAGCTCCACCTCACAGCGACTGGCCGCCATCAGCCGGTCCCGAAGATCGAACAGCGTCGCCGCATCAAGACGCTCTGCCGAGACCGTTTCGTCGCCTTCGATGCTGCCCACCACACCCACCTTGAGCCGGCCAGTGGCGGCGCAGACTGATTCCGCCCCCTCCTCAACCCGCTGGCAGCCAGCCAGCAGGAGCGCGAACGGCAGCACCACCCATCCGAGCCGCCGTCTGGGAAGCATCAGGGGTTGCGACGATCCTTGATCATCTGCATCGAGATCGCCAGGCTCTGCTTCATGCGCTCGAAACTGCGTGCCAGAAGACCGATCTCATCCCCCCTGGCCTTCTCGTCAAAGCTGACGCTCGCGGGGGTGACACTAGCCTCGTCAGCCTTGAGGCTAATCAACCGCATCGGGCGGAGAATCAACTGATTCAACACGGAATTGGTGACAAAGCCAACCAGCAGCAGCGCCAGAAGAAGCAAGGACACTGTGATCATCAGGGCATGGTTCTTCGCCGTGATCACTTCCTGAATGGGAACCGAAACGATCTGAGAGCCCACAACCTCATTGAGCTTCCAACCAAAACCTCGATCGGACCCGTAGGTAAGGATCTGGCTGCGTGGCGCTCGTGCAGGCGTGGAGTGACAGACCAGGCAACTCTCCTTAGTGATTCGGATCGGCTTGGCCACGTAATGCACGGTGCCGAGCGGCGTGGCGCGATCGCCGCTCAGGAGCTTCAAGGATGAATCGGCTCGAAAGGAATCCACCAAACCCGCTTCGTACGGATCTGCCTTATCCTTGAGATTGGTTGGGTTAAGAGTGGCTTCCCGGTAGGAATAGTTTCGATAGTCAGGCTGGGCCTTGAGATATTCGAACACGGATGTAGCCGAGTAACTCGGCACAGCTTCGGGACGGAAGACATCGCCGTCCTGATTTAACGGCGCCACGATTGGATTAACCTTGCGACTCGTGTACTCGCGGACAGCCATCATGCTGTCAAGAAAGAAGTTTGAACGCTGATCAATCAGCGCCCTGGCTTGAACATCGAACAATTGAGTGAGTACGATCGAGGCCAACAACAACGAGGCCAGGCAGATCACAAGCAAAGCCTGTCCCATCTGCCAACTCAGGGGCCTGCTGCCACCGCCACTCACAAACCCGATGAGACGACGGAGGGACAAGGCCAGCAAGACTTCCTGACTGAAGGTAGCCTGAAAAAAATTGATTGTCACGATCCCCGCCGGACGCGATCGCACCGTCGGCGGCCTGAACGCAGGCAACACCCAGGCGCACGTGCCCTGCGGGCCGAAAGCCTCCGCAGAATCCCCATCTGAAGACGGACTCCGCTGCGCTCAAAGCGGGGCTCTCAGAACAGAGCTGGCGCAGCAGGCGGAACGGGAACTGTCCTGTGATCCAACTGGCACCGAGCCTCAAGCCACCAGCCCCAAAGCCTGCTCCAGGCCGGCGAGCACCACATCCGCCGTCAGCTTGATGCGGTAGCGGCAGGCCTGGGTTTCGGTGCAGGCGAAGGTGCCGTGCTCCCAGTATTTGTTGCTGCCGGCGCCCCCCCCGCAGAGGCCGAAGTAGGCACACTCCGCGCGGCAGCGGTCGGTGCCGGCACGCATGTCCGCCAGGATGCGCTGGAACTTGGGGCTGGCGGCAATCGAGACGAGGCTGTCGCTCTGGACATGGCCCAGCACGAAGTCGCCGTACGTATCGGTCTGAACGGATAGCAGCTCGGGATCGAAGGTGGAAATCGCCCCGCGGGCATCCACGTTGACGATCGCGAACGGGTTGTTCATGTCGGTGCATTCCAGGCGCGCATCGGCCTGGGCCAGGCTGCAGATGCCCTCGAACTCCCGCACCCGCATCCGCTCGGGGTTCTCCTGCCACAGCTCCCAGAACCGCTGCAGGAACTGGCGATAGGCCGCCTCGGCATGGGGACGGCTGAGGGTGGACACCCGGTTCTCCCCCTCCGTCTCCTCCATGTTGAAGGCCACCTCGCTGATGCCGTTCTCGACGAAGAAGGCATAGAGGTCGTCGGCGTGGCCGAGGGACTCCTCGGTGATCACGGCGATCACCTGGAAGGGGATGCCGCGGCGGCGCAGGTGCTCGATGCCCCGCACGGTGGCGGCGTGGGTCCCCAGGCCGGTGCGGGTGCGGCGGTGGACGTCGTGGAGGAAGGCCGGCCCGTCCATGCTCACACCCACCGAGATGGCGTTGCGCTCGAAGCAGTCGCACCAGGCGTCGTTGATCAGCGTGGCGTTGGTCTGCACCGACTGGTGGATGGTCAGGGGCTCGCCCTGCCAGCGCTCCTGGGCCCGGCGCACACAGGCGCTGGCTTCGTCGTAGAAGGCAATCGGCACGGTGAGCGGTTCACCGGCGTGCCAGAGCAGGGTGAAATCGCCGCCCACATAGGGGCTCTCCAGCACCCGCTCCAGGGCCGCCTCCAGCAGCTCCAGCGGTAACCGGTGCCGGTCGTCCCGGTTGGGCAGGTAGCAGTAGTCGCAGTCGAGGTTGCAGTAGGGGGTGGGCTGGACCACCAGCAGCTGCAACGGCCCGAAGCCCTCAGGGTTTCCGGGCGGCGGGGTACCGGTGGCGATCACCAGAAGTTGCGGAAGCCGCCGTTACGGAAGCCGCCGTTGCCCCAGCCGCCGTTGCGGAAGCCGCCATTCCCCCAGCCGCCATTGCGGAAGCCACCGTTGCCCCAGCCCCCATTGCGGAAGCCACCATTCCCCCAGCCGAAACGTGGCCCGCCCCCGTTCACAAAGATGTAGGCGAGGCGGCCATCGGGGGCTTTGGCCCGACCCGCCGCCGCCTCCAGGCCGGGGGACTCCTGCCCCATGGCCTGGGAGATGCGCCGCAGGCGGGCGTCGATCGACCCAGGCGCTGCCTCCAGGGGGGACGACGCCTGGGCGGGGCTGGACGGCGACGGGCCCAGCCCCTCGGCCACCGCCTTGGCGCCGGCTCCGGCGGGGGCCAGAGCCGCCAGCAGGAGCAGGAAACCGAACAGACCGGAACGGGGGTGGTTCGTCATCGGAAGGCTGCCAGGAAAGGAGGGAGGAGCAGGACGGGGCGATCAGGCCGCCGCAGGGCGGGGGGAGGGCCGCCCCTCACGGAGCCGACGGCGAAGGGGCCGCCAGCTGGAGCCCTTCGCGGGTCAGCAGCACGGATTCGAAGAAGGCGCGGACCCGCTCGGCGGGAACCACCAGCACACCGGTGGGGCCGACCCAGGGGGCGACGCTGGCCACGGCCTCGGGGCGGCCCTCCAGGTAGCCCTGGAGCAGGCCCGCGATGGCCAGGTTGACCACGTTCAGCAGCCTGGAATTGTTCTCCGGCACGATGCAGCCGACGCCGTAGCTCACATAGGGCTGCTCAGGCACCAGGGCCACGCCCGAGAGCTGGCGCTGGTGCCGCAGGCCGGCCAGCACGTTGGCATCGCCCAGCACCCCCGTCACCCGTTTCTGCTCCAGGGCCGTGACGGCCAGGGCCAGGGTGGGGAAGCTGACCGCCTTGGCGTTGGGCTGGAGGGAACCCAGCAGACCGGCCCCAAGGGACCCCTCCACCACCGCGATCGGCTGACCGGCGAGGGAGGACGGCGAGCCGTCCAGGGTGCCGCTGCGGGTAAGCAGCCTCAGGCCGGAGAGGCCGATCGGCAGGGAGAAGTCCACCAGCTTTTCCCGCTCCCAGCTAAAGGGAACGCCGCAGGCGAGGCCGGCGTTGCCGCTGGCGACGGCCTCCACGGTGATGGCGGTGTTGTCGACGGGGGCGAAGCGGATCCGCACCGTGTTGCCCAGCTCCGCCTTGAGCTGGCGGTCGATGCGGCGGGCCAGATCAATGGCGTAACCCTCTGGTTCCCCCTTCGGCCCGATCTTGACCAGGGGCGGGCTGTCGGCGGGACCCACCATCAGCACCTCGCCCGACTTGGCCGCCTGCTCCAGCACGGCGTCGGCGGCCCGCGCCGGGGCCAGGCCCCCCAGGGGGCAGAGGCAGGCCAGGGCTCCCAGGGCCAGGACCCTGCTGCGGTGGGATCGGACGGAACCGGAGGCAACCGGCGCAGCAGGAAAATCCATGGGCAGAGCCGTGCACGAGCTGAACCTTAAGGGCGGTTTCCGGGCTTGCCCACGGCAGCGTTGGGGCTTGAAATGCCCCGGCTTGATGGGACCTACCAGTTCCGGAACGCCCCACCGCGAAGGGCGCCCCCATTCACGAAGCCGCCCCCGCCCCTGGCATTGACAAAACCGCCGCCCCCATTGCGGAAGCCACCGCCGCCGCCGTAATAGGGGTGGCCATTGACGAAGCCGCCACGGGCCGCATTGGCGAAGCCGCCCCGACCGGCGTTGGCGAAGCCATAGGCCAGCCGCTGATCGCCGGCGGAGGAGCCATCTACAACGCTCCCGTCGCCCTGGTCTCGTATCGCCGCGGTGATGCGCTGCAGCCGTTGCTCGATAGATCCGGTGGCCGAGGTGGGCTGCACGGCCGCCTGGCCAGCGGCGGGAGCCGTCAGGGCCGCCAGGGCCAGGGAGAAACCGAGCAGGGCCGCGCGGGAGGTGATGGACATGGGGTGGATCTCCTTAACGGGCAGGTGAGGTGGGGGCGACCGCCGATGGGGTCGTTGCCGGCAGGGGCCTAACCCGTTCGTAGTTGAGCAGAACGGACTGGAAGTAGGCCTTGATCACCTCGGGAGGCAACTCCAGAACTCCCTTCGGACCGAGCCAGCGGTTGACGCTGGCCACGGCAGTCGGCTCATCATCGAGGTAGCCCTGTACCAGCCGGGCGATGGCCAGATTGACCAGGTTGCGGAAGGTGGAGTTGTCCTCAGGAACAATGCAACCCACCGCAAAGCGGGAGAAGGGCTCCGCGGGCACCAGGCCGTAACCCTTGCCGCCGAGGCTCTGGAGGGCACCGGCGAGCAACAGGGAATCGCCCCCCACGCCATCCACCTGGCCGGCCAGCAGCGCCCGCACCGCCGGCTCGATTCCGGCGAAGGGCACCCGCACCGCCGTCGGCTGCACGGCCGCGATGGTGGCACTGCCCAGGGAGTCCTTCACCACGCCGATCCGCTTGCCCGCCATCGAGGCCGCTGAGCCATCGAGCCCCCCCTGCCGGGTGAGAACACGGATCCCCGAGAGGGCGAAGGGCATGGAGAAGTCGACAAACATCTCCCGCTCCCAGGTGAACTGGACCCCACAGGCCAGGTCCACATCGCCGCGGCTCACGTCACGGAACACCGCCAGCGGATCCGCATTGGCGGTGTAGACGATCTTCACCGGCCGGTTGAGATAGGTGGAGACCTCCGCCTCGATCAACCGGGCCACATCCAGGCTGTAGCCCACCAGCGCCTTGCCGGAATCGAGGAAGGCGAAGGGCACCATGTCAGTGGGGCCGGCCATGGTGATCTCGCCGGTGCGCGCCGCCTGCTCGAGCACCGATTCGGCCCTGGCTGCCGTGGGGCCGCCCAGCGCCGCCACCAGCGCCAGCAGCAGGGAGGGTCCCGCCACGGCGCAGCGTCGGGCCCAGCTGGCGACACCGATGGGGGAGGCCTGCTGGGGAGGTGTTGGCTGCTGAAGCGCTGGATGCGGCACGGATCGCTGCGGCACGCGGGTCGGCTCGGGGGTCATCGGCGCCCACTCTGGCAACCGATCGGGGCCGGAGCCATCGGTGCCGGGGGAGTGCGGCGATTCTTCACCATGGCCCCGGCTCAGGCCAGCAGGGGGTCGAAGCGCATGCTCAGATCCAGCCAGGGGCTGCGCGTCACCGGGGCGCTGGTGGAGATCAGATCGATGCCCGTGGAGGCGAAAGCGGCCAGCTGCTCGGTCCGCACCCCGGAGGCCTCCAGCACCACCGCGGGCGCCAGGGCCCGCAGCCGGGGCACCAGGGCCGCCAGCGCCGCGGGGCTGAAGTCGTCGAGCAGCACCGCATCGGCCCCCGCCCGCACGGCGGCCTCGGCTTCGGCGGCGGTTTCGGCCTCCACAATCACCCGGGCCGGCCAGGGGGCCGAGGCCCGCACCGCCGCGATGGCCGGTGCCACACCCCCCGACCAGGCCAGGTGGTTCTCCTTGAGCATGGCGGCATCGTCGAGGCCGAGGCGGTGGTTGCAGCCGCCGCCGCAGCGCACGGCGTACTTCTCCAGCACCCGCAGGCCCGGGGTGGTCTTGCGGGTGTCGGCCAGGCGCACGCCGGTGCCCGCCAGCACCTGCACCAGGGCGTCGGTGGCGCTGGCGATGCCCGACAGACGCATGGCCAGGTTGAGGGCCGTGCGCTCCGCCGCCACCAGGGCGGCCGCCGGCCCCTCCAGTTCCAGCAGCCGCTGGCCGGCCACCACGGGTTCCCCATCGGCCACCAGCAACCGCACCGCGGCCCGGGGATCGAGCAGCGCCAGCAGCGGCCCCACCAGCACCCCGCCGCAGAACACCCCGTCGGCACGGGTCACCCAGTGGGCCCGGCCATGGCGGCCGATCAGGGCCGGGGCGGTGAGATCGCCGCGGCCGAGGTCCTCATCCAGCCAGCGGCGCAGCTGGGCCTCCAGCGACGGGGTGAAGGACAGTGCCGGGGCAGGGGCCCCACCAGGTGACATCACGGGGCGCCTCAGCTGCCGGCCGTGCCCACCGGGGGGGTGGGCATCGGCGGCGGGGCGAAGGGCGGGCAGACCCGCTTCTCGGCATCGCAGGCATAGATGGTGGGCTTCTGCCAGGCCAGGGGTATCTCCAGCAGGTCGCGGGTGCCGGTGATCCCCAGGACCACGAACAGCACAGCCCCCAGGATCGAGGCGCTCAGATGGAGCCGGCGCCAGCGCAGCTCCTTGAGGATCTCCGGACGGGAGGCCAGCGAGAAGATCATCAGCCCCACCACGGCCACCCCGGCCCAGTAGTGGGACTGCCAGAACGCGGGGCTCAGCGGGTTGTCGCTGAGGCGCCACACCTCGGGCTGGGCGCCGAGGCCGAGCACCCCGGCCCAGGTGAGAAGGGCGAAGACGAGGCGGTAGCCCTTGGCTTTCACCCGCCAGAGGGCCAGCAGGGACACCACCGTGCCCACCAGCACCAGCAGCAGCTGCAGGGCCCGGCCGCCGCCGCCCGTGAAGCCCTCCGGCGGCTGCTTGGTGACGATCACTACCGTGAGGGCCACGAGCACCAGCAGCACCACGCCCGCCGAGAGCCACTGGCCCAGGTCGGCGTGGTCGCGGCCGGTGGTGGGCGGCAGTTTCGCCTTCTCGACCCGGCGCTGTCGGGCCTGGACGCCAAGCCGCACCACCATGCCGATCAGGGGGTAGATCAGCACCACCGCCAGGGCGGGGTGCAGGATCCAGAGCCAGTCGACCGTTTGCATTCGCCTGCTGGAGTGCGTTTGTCAAAGCATTGACGGCGGAGGTTAAGCGGTCAACCAGGGTGAGGGTTTCTTGATGCCAGCGGCGGCGCCTACTTGCCGATGCAGAAGCGGGAAAAGATCCGCTCCAACACCGCCTCACTCACTTCTTCACCGGTGATCGCCCCGAGGCCGGCGATGGCGCCGCGCAGGTCGATGGTCCAGAAATCCCAGGGCAGGCCCTGGTCGGCAGCTTCCAGGCTGCGCGCCAGGCTGGTGGCGGCGGCCGCCGCCAGCTCCCGTTGACGGCCATTGAGGGCCACCTGCAGCCCCTGGATCTCGGCGGCGCCGCAAAGGCCCAGCAGAGCCGCCACCAGCCCGTCGCGGCCCGCGCCGGTGAGGGCGCTGATGCTCACCAGGGGCGCCGCCAACGGGGCCGACGGGACGACGGCGGGAGCGTCCCCCGGCGGGACGGCATCGAGCTTGTTGCCCACCAGCAGCAGGGGCACCCCCTCGGGCACCAGCGCCCTCAGCTCCTGGTCGGCGGCGGTCCAGCCGGCCAGCAGATCGAAGAGCAGCAGCACCGCATCGGCCCCGGCCAGGGCCTGGCGGCTGCGTTCGATGCCCAGCAGCTCCACCCGGTCGTCCGTGGGCCGGATTCCGGCCGTGTCGAGCAGGGTGAGGGGCACCCCATCGAGCACCAGGTCGCTTTCGAGCAGGTCGCGGGTGGTGCCGGGCAGGTCGGTGACGATGGCCCGCTCGCGGCGGCTGAGCAGGTTGAGCAGGCTCGACTTGCCCACGTTGGGCCGGCCGACGATGGCCACCCGCAGGCCCTCGCGCAGCAGCTCCCCCTGGCGGGATTCGGCCACCAGCTGCTCCAGCGCGCGCCGCACCTCCTCCAGTTTGGCCCGCATCAGCGTCCCGTCGAGGGGGGGCAGGTCCTCCTCGAAGTCGACGCGGGCCTCCAGCTCGGCCAGCTGGTCGAGCAGGCGCTCCCGCAGGCCGCCGATGCGGCGCTGCAGGCCGCCGTCGATGCCGGCCATGGCCAGGTCGGCCGCCCGGCGGCTGCGGGCGGCGATCATCTCGGCGATCGCCTCGGCGCGGGTGAGGGCGAGGCGGCCGTTGAGGAAAGCCCGCTGGCTGAACTCTCCGGCCCCGGCCAGGCGGGCGCCGGCGGCCAGCACCAGCTCCAGCACCCGCCGCACGGCGACCAGGCCCCCATGGCAGTGGAGCTCCACCACATCCTCACGGGTGAAGCTGCGGGGGGCCCGCATCAGCAGCAGCAGGGCCTCATCCACCCGCCGGCCGTCGGCGGGATCCACCACATGGCCATACAGAACGCGGTGGCTCTCCCAGGACTGGGCACCCGGGGCCACGAACAGGCGCCGACCGATCGCTTCGGCCGCCGGCCCAGAGAGGCGCACGATCGCCACGCTGCCGGCGCCGGCGGCGACGGCGGTGGCGATGGCGGCGATGGTGTCGCCCGGGAGCTGGGGGGAAGGCTGGTTCAAGAAGGGGATGGGCTGGTGCCGGGCAGGTAGCGCTGGAGGACGCCCAGCAGGATGAGCCCGAGGCTGACGAGCACGGGAAGCGTGAGTGGTTCGTGCAGGAAGACCGCGGCCGTGAACACCGTGACCACCAGACTGGCGCTGCCGCCGAAAGCCACCTGGGTGACGCTGAAGCGGGCTGTGCTCAGCTGCCGCAGGATCTCCGTTCCCAGGCTGAGGGTCAACCCGTAGATGACGATCACCCCGACCACCCACCAGAGCTGCAGATAGAAAAAATGCTGGGGGCCATAGACCAGCAGCGCGATCAGCCCGAACACCAGGGCGCCTGCCAGGTTGGTGACCCCCCCGGTGAGGCCACGGGACAGCTGCTGAACCACCAGGTGACGGCGCAGGCAATTGCGCGTGGCCGTGGCGAACACAGCCACCAGCGCCCACAGCAATCCAGGCAGCTGATCCATGCCCATGCCGAGGCCTGAACCGAAGAGTTTGCCGACGATCAAGCCCGCCAGGATCAGGGCCAGGCTGAGATGGAACCGGACTGGAAGCCGCTCCTTCAGCCACCACAGCGCCAGCAGGGCCGAGGCCGGCAGGGTGAGGGAGAACAGCAGGGTCTGGGTGATCACCGTCAACTGGTCGAGCGCCATGTAGAAGGCGAGCGGCGCCAGAAAGCAGCCGAGAAACGAATCTGCCGCGATGGCGATGCGGACCCGGGGACGCAGGCCGTTGATCTCCCGTCCCACATCCGCGGGCTCGGCGATCAACAGTGCCAGGCCGATCATCAGCTGCGAAATCAGAAAGACATTGCAGAAGCTGATCGGATTCTCACCAGCGATGGCGTGGGCCGCCCCCTGGAGCTGCAGTCCTTTCAGCACTGTGCTGCGCAGACCGGAAACAACGGTGTAGGCAATCAGGACCAGCGCCGTCATGGAGGCGAGGCTGCACTGGGCAGGGACAGGGGAAAGGGCCAATCCCCCTGCTTCAGGACGCGGCCCGTGAGGCCATCCACATGCAGATAGCCATCCGCCCAGCCAGAGAGCAACTGGAAGGTGGCGGAGCCGGTGGCGAAATACCGGGTAATCGCGGCACGGGAGACATAGCGACCCATGGCCCGATAACGCTCCAGCACTCTCGTGCGACTGAGGGATTCAGGCACGCTCACATGGAGCAGAAAGACCCGGTAGCCGATGGCTCTGAGTTCGGGAATCAGGCGGCGGTAGCGATCGGCCCGGCTCATGGTTCCATCGTAGAGAAGGTCGAAACGGCAGGGCCGGCCAATGCCGGCCAGCAGGCGATCCACCAGCACACCGGTCTCGGCCTGGGTGAGATCCGCATTCCAGCCGCGGTACTCCGGCAACTGGGCCCGCAGGGCATCGGCATCGATGCGCAGCGTGCCCGGCGCCAGCGCCACCGGAGCGTAGGTGCGGAGCCCGGTGGATTTCCCCGCCCCCGGGGGCCCGCCGGTGAGGATTGCGATCGGTGGCCTGTGCGACACACAGACGGCATCCTTTCGAGCCGCCGCGATGATGCGCTCACGCACCGATTCAGGGGTGCTGGTCGGGGGGAAACGGCTCAGACATCGCTCCAGAAAATCGATGGCTGCAGGCGAAATCTGCGGCAACCCGGAGGCGTCCAGAATCTGGCAACTGGCGGGACGATCCGCGATCGGGGTAGCCGCCTGCAGCGGCGCCACCACAGCCACCGTCCCAAGCAGGCCCCAGAGCGAGAGGAGGAGCGAGGCTTGCCGCACGGCCCATCCGATCCCGCTGCCAGGACGGTAGACCGGACGCCCCCGCACGGCCCAGACGGGGGCTGGCCGCTGGCCGCCGGGGGATTGTTTCCCCTAACGTTTTGTCGGTGTTCGCCACGGCCCCCAGCGGCTGGCCGCATGCCCCAACCTCCTCGCCTGGACCCCCTCTTCTGGCCCTGCGAACCCTGAAACGTCGCTTCCGCCAGGCGATCGAATGGATCTGGCGCCAGGAGGGCAGCCACGGCCAGCGGGCCCGGGGGCTGGCGGCGGGGGTGTTCATGGGCTGCTTTCCGATCTTCGGCTTCCAGACCCTGCTGGGGGTGGCCCTGGCCAGCCTGGTGCGGGGCAACCACCTGCTGGCCGCCGCCGGAACCTGGATCAGCAATCCGATCACCGACGTGCCGATGATCTGGTTCAACTATCAGCTGGGCAGTCTGTTGCTGGGACCCGGCAAGGGCTGGCCAGGCGGTCCGCTCCTGCATCACGAGACCCTGCGCCAGCTCGGCTGGGATTTCACCTCCCGGCTGCTGCTCGGTTCGGCCGTTGTGGGCGTTGTGCTGGCTCCCCTCAGCGGCCTCCTGTGCCTGCGGTGGCTGCAACGCCGCCAGCGGGCGTCTTGAGGAAGGCGGACAGCCTTCAGGATTCGGCCAGCCCCGGAAACACCATCAGGTCGATGTGGCCACCGGCGGGCTGGCGCCATTCGCGAAATTCCGCCGCCAGGGCCCTGTGCTCGTGGTCGAGCGATTGCGACTCCAGATCCTGCAGGCGCTGATGCACCAGATCGAGCGTGTTGTCGATGAGCTGGGCAGCCTGTTCGGAAGTCATGGCATCGCTGCGATGGAGAAAAGCCTGAGCTTCGAGGTGTTGTAGAAGACGCCGCCCTGGTGGGCTGTAGCCCCTGACACGGGCCGTCTCCCCCGTCGGCGGACCCGCACCGATCACACCGTCTCTGCCAGCCACTGCTGCAGCGGCGTCCAGTCGTCGCATTCATCGATGCCGGCCCAGATCCGCTCGATCACCGGCCGGATCGGCGTTTCCGGCAGGTTCCAGCGCTGCAGGCAAGCGCTGATGGCGGCCTCAGCGGTGCTGCCGGGGTCAGGGGGTGCGGCATGACTCCAGCGCCACCAGGCGTCCCGCCAGGCGAGCCATTCGGCCCGTGGCGGCTCCGGAGCCTCCACCACGAAGGGCGCCAGATCGTCGGCCGTGGCCGGCAACCCGCCCGTCCGGACGCGGCCGGCCAGGGCGGCGAAGAAGGCGCCGTAGGCCACGGGCCAGCCGGCCAGCAGCCGCAGGGTGGGGGGAATCAAATCGGGGAGGTCTGCCAGAGCCTCGGCCGGCACCCGCCCGGCGTCGAAGCCGAGGCGGCGGAGCAGGCAGCGGCGGTAGTGGGCGTCGTAGACCTCGCCGAACGGCTCTAGCGCCGCCTCCAGGGGAGCCCGGGGCAGCAGCATCGCCAGGGGCTCCTGCAGCAGCCGCAGGTTGTGCTCGCAGACGAGCGGCTGGCGGCCGTAGGCGTAGAGGCCGTCGTGGTCGAAGTAGGCGGCGGTGAAGCCCGGGTCCCAGGTCTCAAGGAAGGCGAAGGGCCCGTAGTCGAAGCTCTCGCCGGCCAGCGACATGTTGTCAGTGTTGAGCACCCCATGGGTGAAGCCCGCCGCCATCCACTCGGCCGCCAGACGCGCCACCCGCTGCACCAGTTCGCCATAGAAGGCCAGCAGCAGCTGGTCACCGTCGCTGTGGATCGCCGGCAGATGGGGGTAGTGGATGGCCACCACGTGGCGCAGCAGCCGATCCAGCTGGGCCGGCTGGCGCCGAAACAGCAACCGCTCGCAGGTGCCGAAGCGCAGGTGGGTGAGGGCCAGCCGCACCATCACCGAACTGCGGGTGGGGGAAGGCTCATCACCGCGCCAGAGACCTTCGCCGGTCTCGATCAGCGACAGGGTGCGGCTGGTGCTCACACCAAGGCGCTGCAGGGCCTCGCTGGCGATCACCTCCCGCACGCCACCCTTGAGGGTGAGGCGGCCATCACCGCCCCGGCTCCAGGGGGTGGTGCCGGAGCCCTTGGTGCCGAGGTCCTGCAGCTGGCCGTGGCGATCGCGCAGCTGGCCATAGAGGAAGCCGCGGCCGTCTCCCAGCAGGGGGTTGTAGGTGCCGAACTGATAGCCGTGGTAGCGGAGGGCCAGCAGGGGGCTGCGGCCCTCAAACCTCCCGTAGGCCGCCTCCAGGTCGGCGTCACTGATGGCGGCCGGATCCAGGCCCAGCTGGCGCAGCAGCGGGTCGTTGCGGAAGCGCAGGCGGGTGAGCGGAAACTGGGTCGCCTCCACCACATCCCAGTACTCGGGCCCGAGGGCTTCGATGGCGCCCTCAAAGGGCAGGCCCAGCAGGGGGTTGGGGGTGGCAGCCATGAACAGAAACCCTAGGGAGCATGACGCCTCCGGGGCCGGTGCGGCGACGTGCGCCGCGACGTGCGCGGCCACGTCTTCCCCCAGGGAAGTCAGGCGGTAGTCGACAGAGGGCGGAACAACGGGATGGGACACGCACCGCACAAATCCATCGTCAACGCGTGATTGCAAACTCTGGGCAAGCATCTTCTCACTGACGGCACCGATGTTCGCCCCATCAGGGGAACAGCCACTCCATGGGAATGGAGGCCAGCAGGAACAAGAGCATCACCGTAAGGTCTGACCTTGGGGTCGCTGTTGTACGTCCTGGCGACTCGATCGCCTACTCCACCAGCACACCTGACGCAATCCTGCCGTCCTGCAGCAAATCTGCTGTGCAGGCTTTCAGACTTGGATTTCTGGATAGGGTTGTAACGAGAGAAGAATCTGAAGCAGGAAGGTGAAGAGATGAGAATCGCGCAGATTTCCACCCTTCATGAAAGGGTTCCGCCCGTCGGCTATGGAGGAACGGAACGGGTTGTTCACTATCTCACCGAAGAACTGGTGCGACGGGGCCATGACGTGGTTCTGTTTGCCAGCGGTGACTCTCAGACCAGCGCCAAGCTCTGCGCCTGTGTCCCTGAGGCCCTGCGCTTGAGCGGGCAGGTGGCTGATGCCAGCGTTCACAACGCGATCCAGCTCGACCGCGTCGTCGAGCAGCTCGATAACTTCGACATCCTCCATTTCCATAACGGCCACTCCCATTTCCCCCTCTCCAACCTGCTGGGCATTCCCCATCTGAACACCCTGCACGGCCCCCTGCATGCGCCCGAGCAGAAGCTGCTGTATAGCCACTTCCATCAGGTGCCCCTGGTCTCGATCTCCGAAACCCAGCGCCAGCCCGTGCCCGGGGCCAACTGGCTCGGCAACGTCTACCACGGGCTGCCCAACGACCTCTATCGCTACCAGGCCACACCCAGGCCCTACCTGGCCTTCATCGGCCGCATCTCACCGGAAAAGCGGCTGGATCGCGCCATCGCCATTGCCACGGCGGTGGGTCTGCCCCTGAAGGTGGCCGCCAAGATCGATCCGGTCGATACCCCCTACTTCCACAATCACATTGAGCCGTTGCTGAAAAACAATCCGCTGGTGGAGTTCGTTGGCGAAGTGGATGACGCCGGCAAGCAAGATTTGCTGGGCCATGCCCTCGCCCTGCTATTTCCGATTGACTGGCCCGAACCGTTCGGACTGGTGATGATCGAGGCCAATGCCTGCGGCACACCGGTGATCGCCTGGCGCAACGGCTCCACACCGGAAGTCATCCGCGAGGGGGTCAACGGCTTTCTGGTGACATCAATCGAGGAAGCCATCGCCACGGTCGGACGGCTCGAGCAGTTGGATCGCTCCCGGGTCCGCAGCCACTTCGAGGTGTGCTTCTCGGTCAGTCGCCAGGCGGAGGACTACGAACAGCTCTACCGCCACCAGATCCAGGCCAGCCGCTGCCACAGCCCTGCCCACCGCACGCCGGTGCATGCCTGATCCGCTGCATCCCTTCGTTCTCAAGAACGAGGAAACCTTCGCGATCCTGGATTCCCGTGGCGAGATCAGCCCGGACGGCCAGCCCGATGTCGGCATCTTCCATCGCGGCACCCGCCACGTCAGCCGGCTGCAGCTGTTGCTGTGGGGACGGCCACCGCTCGTGCTGAGCTCCACCGAGCGTGGGGCGGTGGGCGTGCTCGTGAGCCATCTCAGCAACAACGATGGCGGTGTCGGTGGCTCGGCGGCGATGACGATCCATCTGGAGCGCAGCACCGTCCTGACCGCCACCGCCTGCCTGCAGCAGTTCTGCTTCACCAGCTACGGAGACGGGCCCGTCACGATGCCGCTGACCCTGCGGCTCGATGCGGATTTCCGCGACATCTTCGAGGTGAGGGGGTACGACAGGCCGGAACGGGGTCGCACGGTGCGTCGCGGCATTGGCGGCACCCTGGAAATGATCTACCAGGGCCTGGATGGGGAAGATCGGGTCACGGTCCTGCGTTTGAGCGATCCCGTTGGGGAGGTGGGCGAGGAGCACATCGGGCTGCAGCTGACCCTGGAGCCCCGGCAGACGCGACGGATCTTCCTGGTGCTGGATTTCCACCCCAGTCCGGCGCCGCTGGGCGCGGAAGAACACTTCAACGCCGCCATGGCGGCCACGATCCAGCGCTTCCGGGACGCCCGGCGCAGCGCCGCTTCGGTGGTCAGTGACAACCCGGCCTTCAACAGCTGGTTGATGCGCTCCTTCTCCGACGTGCACCTGCTGGCCAGCCAGGTGGAGGATGGCCTCTACCCCTATGCCGGGGTGCCCTGGTTCAGCTGCCCCTTCGGCCGGGACGGGCTGATCACGGCGCGCCAGATGCTGATGGTGGAGCCACGGCTGGCCCGGGGGGTGCTGGGTTACCTCGCCTGCAGCCAGGCCGTCGCCAACAATCCCGCCCACGACGAGGAGCCCGGCAAGATCCTGCACGAATCACGGCTGGGTGAGATGGCCGCGCTGGGGGAAGTGCCGTTCTCGAGGTATTACGGCGCCGTCGATTCCACCCCCCTGTTTCTGATGTTGGCGGGTGACTATCTCTGCCGCAGTGATGATCGGGACTTCATCTTCGGCCTGCTGCCTGAGCTGGAGGCGGCGATGGCCTGGATCCACAGGGCCGAAGCCGGCAGCTTCGATGGCTTCCTGCGCTACCTGCGAGTGGCCGAAAACGGCCTGCGCAATCAGGGCTGGAAGGATTCCGACGATTCCATCCACCACGCCGACGGCCACCTGGCCGAGGGCTCGATCGCCCTCTGCGAAGTGCAGGCCTACGCCTACGGCGCCCGCCGTTCGCTCGCCATGATCTATCACCGCCTGGGCCGTCCCTCGGAAGCCGAAGCGCTGCTGGAGGAGGCCGCCGCCCTGCGTCACCGTTTCCACCAGGCCTTCTGGTCCCCCTCGATCGATTCCTATGCCCTGGCCCTCGATGGCGAAGGCCAGGCCTGCCAGGTGCGGACGTCCAATGCCGGTCAATGTCTGTGGACCGGCATCGCTACCTCGGAGGCGGCGGCGGCCATCGCCCGGCAGCTGATGGCGCCCACCAGCTTCAACGGCTGGGGCATTCGCACCCTGGATGAACGGGAGCACCGCTACAACCCGATGAGTTACCACAACGGCTCCGTCTGGCCCCATGACAACGCCCTGATCGGCATGGGTCTGGCCCGGTACGGCCACCGCTCCGAGGCCCTGCTGATCCTCACCGGCCTGTTCGAGACCGCCAGTGCGGTGCCGATGTTCCAGCTGCCGGAACTGTTCTGCGGCTTCCCGCGGCGGGAGGAGGAGGGACCCACCTTCTACCCGGTGGCCTGCAGCCCCCAGGCCTGGGCCAGCGCCAGCGTGTTCGGTCTGCTGGAGGCCGTCACCGGCATGGCGATCGAGCGGGAGCACGGCAGCAGCCGGGTGCAGGTGCGCCTGCACAATCCCTGCCTGCCCAGGGCACTCAACCTGCTGGACATCAACGGACTGCGGCTGGGGGACGAGGAGATCAACCTGCAGTTCCACCGCAGCGAACACGACGTGGGCGTGATGGTGCGCGGTCGGTCGCCGGGAGTGGATGTGCTGATCATGAAGTGACGGCCGGGCCCGGGTTCCCGGTCACGCCGAGACGTCGTCGTGGAATCAGCGAAAACCTGCGCCTCGTTCGAGAGTGGAGGATTGCACCCCTGGAACCATCCGCCATGACCGCCTTTCGTGCCGCTCTTTTGCTGCTGTGGCTGGCCGTGGCCGGCTACACGGCGGTGGTGGTGACGCACCATGGCATCGACCTGGTGAGCGTCTTCTTGTCAGACTTCCGGGCCATGGGCTGGCCGGGCCAGTTCGATCTGGATTTCCTGGGCATGCTGCTGCTCACGGGCCTCTGGGTGGCCTGGAGACATGACTTCTCCGCCAAGGGACTCGGCCTTGGCCTGCTGGCCGCGGTGGGCGGGATCCTGTTTCTGGCCACCTATCTGCTGGTCCTGTCCTTCCAGACCAACGGCAGCATGAAGCAGGTTCTGCTGGGCGCCCGGCGGGCCGCCGACTAGCGGTGCATGGCCACCGGGTGATTCAGCCGATGCCGGTGCGGCAGAGATCGAGCACGTCGGCCATCGAGCGGATCTGGTCCATGGTGGTGCGCAGCTGGGCCGCACTGAGCAACTCGACCCGCAGGTCGATGCGGGCCGGTCTGCCGGCACTGGTGCGCACCCGGGCATCGCTGACGTTGATGCGGTGGTCGGAAAGGCGCATCAGGATGTCCTTCAGCACCCCCACCCGATCGAGCACCTCGATCCTGAGCCGAACCGGATAGCGCCGCTGCTGGGCCTCTCCAAGCGGGTTCCAGCGCACCGGCAGCCGCCGTTCCACCGGCACTTGGGGCACGTTGGCACAGTCCTGGCGGTGGATCGTGATGCCGTGGTTGCCCAGGGCCACGGTGCCGACGATCCCCTCGCCGGGCAGGGGGCTGCAGCAGCCGCCCAGACGGTATTCGAGACCCTCGAGACCCAGGATCGGGCTATTGGACGGGTGCCCGTGGGGGGTCTGGCGCGGCTGGGCCGCGGCCACCCCGGCGGCCACCTCCTCATTGGTGGGGGCAGGAGCGGTGGCGGCGGTGCTCAGGCGCACCTCCTCCCGCAGGCGGTTGAGCACCTGCTGCAGGGTGACGCCGCCGAAGCCCAGGGCGGCCAGCAGATCCTCGGTACCCACCAGGTTGCAGCGCTTCGCCACCCGGGCGATCGCCTCGCCGTTGAGCAGGGCGTCGAAGCCGTCGCGGCCCAGCTCCCGTTCCAGCATCTCCGTGCCCCGCTGGATGTTGTCGTCACGGTGGCTGCGCTTGTACCAACCCCGGATGCGGTTGCGGGCCGTGGGGGTAGCCACGAAGTTGAGCCAGTCGAGGCTCGGATGGGCGTTCTTGGCGGTGATCACCTGCACGAAGTCGCCGTTCTGGAGCGGGGTGGCCAGGGGACAGAGGCGGTCGTTGATGCGCACGCCCTGGCAGTGGTTGCCCACCTCCGAGTGGATGCGGAAGGCGAAGTCGACGGCGGTGGAGCCCTTGCGCAGCCCCACAACATCCCCCTTGGGGGTGAACACGAACACCTCCTCATCGAAGAGGTCCTCCTTGATCGAGGCCAGGAAGTCGCTGCTGTCCTCGCCGCCGTCGTCCTTCTGCCAGTCGACCAGTTGCCGCAGCCAGTTGAAGCGCTCCGTGTCACCGGCGGCCGGCGATCCCCCCTCCTTGTACTTCCAGTGGGCGGCGATGCCGTACTCGGCCACCTGGTGCATGTCGGTGGTGCGGATCTGCACCTCGATCGGCCGGTGGCGGCCGATCACGGCGGTGTGCAGTGACTGGTAGCCGTTGGGCTTGGGCAGACCGATGTAGTCCTTGAAGCGGCCGGGGATCGGCCGGAAGATGTCGTGCACCACCGCCAGCGCCCGGTAGCAGCTCTCCACGCCCGGACAGAGGATCCGCAGCGCCGCCACGTCGTAGATCTCGTGGAAGGCCTTCTGCTGGCGCTGCATCTTGCTCCAGATGCCATAGAGGTGCTTGGGCCGGCCGCTCACCTCGCAGTCCTGCAGGCCGGCGGCGGCAAGGCGATCGCGCAGCAGCTGCACCGTGGCCCCCAGCCGTTCCTCCCGTTCGCTGCGCTTGGTGGCGACCTGCTGCTGCACGTCGCGGTAGGACTCGGGCTCCAGCACCTTGAAGGCCAGATCCTCCAGCTCCCACTTGAAGCGGCCGATGCCCAGCCGGTTGGCCAGGGGGGCGTAGATGTCGCGGGTTTCCCGGGCGATGCGCTGCTGCTTCTCGGGCTTGAGGGCCCCGAGGGTGCGCATGTTGTGCAGCCGGTCGGCCAGCTTGACCAGCACCACCCGGATGTCGCTGGCCATGGCCAGGAACATGCGCCGCAGGTTCTCCGCCTGGGCTTCGGTGCGGTTGGTGAAATGGATGCCACCCAGCTTGGTGACCCCCTCCACCAGGGCGCGCACCTCCTCGCCGAAGCGGGCCTCGATCTCCTCGGGCGTGACCTGGGTGTCCTCCACCACGTCGTGGAGGAAGCCGGCGGCGATCACCGCCGCACTGGCGCCGATGTCGCGCAGCAGTCCGGCGACGGCGATCGGATGGACGATGTAGGGCTCGCCGCTGGCCCGGAACTGGCCGTCGTGGAGCTGGTAGGCGAAGTCGAAGGCCGTGGCCACCAGGGCCTCGGGGTCGACGGGTTGCGACTCGACTCCGGCGGGCTGCCGTTGCTGCAGGCTCTGGCGCAGCCAGGCCGGCAGGGGGACGCCGTAGGTGCGCTCGGGCGCTTCAAGGGCCAGGGGGGCGGCTGACGCCTGGGCGGCCATCGGCGGCGCCACCGCGGCTTCGAGTGCCCCATCCCCACCAGAAGCTGGGACCGAGGCGTAGGCCACCGGAGAGGAACCTGGATCCGGCGCCACTCTCAGCATCACACCCTTCAGGGTCTCCCCATGGTATGGGGCAATCGTCACGAACCAGGGGATTTGCGCATTCGGCCATCCAGACTGGGCGCCGCCGGTGTCGTCCATGGCCCTGAGAGCCCCGTCCTCGCCAGCGGCCCCGGTGCTCCGGATCGGCGCCCTGCAGGTGCGCTACCCCGGCAGCGGGCAGCCCACCCTCGACGGCCTCGACCTGACGCTGTCGGCCGGCGAGCGCCTCGCCCTGGTGGGCCCTTCGGGCTGCGGCAAGAGCACCGTCGCCCGGGCCGTGCTGCAGCTGCTGCCCCCCGGCAGCAGCTGCGAAGGGGAGCTGCTGCTGACCGGCCAGGACCCCCGCCAGCTCCGGCGCGGCGCCCTGCGCCGGCTGCGGGGGGAAGCGGTGGGCCTGGTGTTCCAGGACCCAATGACCCGGCTCAACCCCCTGCTCACCATCGGCGAGCACCTGCGGGACACCCTGGCCGCCCACCGCGGCGGGGGCCGCCAGCGGGCCCGGGAGCTGCTGGCCCGGGTGGGCATCGACCCGGAGCGCTACGGCAGCTTTCCCCACGAATTCAGCGGCGGCATGCGCCAGCGCCTGGCCATCGCCCTGGCCCTGGCCCTCCAGCCGCCCCTGGTGATCGCCGATGAACCCACCACCAGCCTGGATGTGGCCGTGGCCGGGCAGGTGATGGCCCAGCTGAGTGATCTCTGCACCGAAACCGGCAGCGCCCTGCTGCTGATCAGCCACGACCTGGCCATGGCCGGCCGCTGGTGCGACCGCATCGCCGTGCTCGACCAGGGGCGTCTGGTGGAGGAGGCCCCCAGCCACCAGCTGCTCACGGCACCCGCCTCCCCCTTGGCCCAGCGGCTGGTGGGGGCCGCCCGGCTGCGGGAGGGAGGCCACAGCGAGCCCCCCGCCGCCGCACCGGTGCTGCTGGAGGTGGAGGAACTGCGCAGCTGGCACCCCCTGCCTTCCCTGCCCTGGCAACCGCGCTGGATCAAGGCGGTGGATGGCATCAGCCTGACGCTGCATGAGGGCGAAACCATCGGTGTGGTGGGGGCTTCGGGCTGCGGCAAGAGCAGCCTCTGCCGCGCCCTGATGGGACTGGCGCCGGTGCGGGGCGGGGCGGTGCGGCTCCAGGGGGTCGACCTGCGCCAGCTGCGGGGCCGCTCCCTGCGGCGGGCGCGGCGCCGCCTGCAGATGGTGTTCCAGGACCCCCTGGCCTGCCTCAACCCCCAGATGACGGTGGGGGAGGCGGTGGCCGATCCCCTGCTGATCCATGGGCTGGCCAGCCGCCCGGAGGCCCGCCGCCGCGCCCGGAAGCAGCTGGCCCTGGTGGGGCTGGATCCACCCGAGTCCTTTGAAGACCGGCTGCCCCGCCAGCTCTCGGGGGGTCAGCAGCAGCGGGTGGCGATCGCCCGCGCCCTGATCCTGGAGCCCCAGGTGCTGCTCTGCGACGAGAGCGTCAGCATGCTGGACGCCGAGGTGCAGGCCGAGGTGCTGGCCCTGCTGCGGCACCTGCAGGACCAGCTCGGCCTGGGCCTGCTGTTCATCACCCACGACCTCTCTGTGGCCGGCGGCTTCTGCCACCGGGTGCTCGTGCTCGACGGCGGCAGGGTCGTCGAGGAGGGCGCCGGTGCCGCGCTGCTGAGCCATCCCCAGGCCGCCATCACCCGCACCCTGGTGGAGGCCTGTCCCCGCCTGCCGGCCTTGCCTTGATCCACCAGCACGAGCCGTCCTGCTCTGGCATCCTCAGACGATCGTGCGAAGGAGGTCGGCGATCAGCAGGTTGTCGAGGGACAAAAGGCCACCACCGGAGGTGATCAGCATCAGGCACATCACCACATACATCGCCGCCTTCTCCCAGCTGGGCGGTTCACCGACGCCCATCGGTCCGGCGTAGTCACCCGCGGGGATCTGGTAGGGATCCGGAGCAATGAACGGGAAACCGGAGACCAGCTCCAGCACCATGGCGTAGGCCATCGAGACCAGAATCGCCAGGGCCGCCAGGGGGGTGAGCAGGCCGGGGATCAGGGCGATCCCGGCGCCCCACATCGAGGCCGCCGAGAGAAAGCAGAGCCATTCCGGCGTCTTCATCGCCGTGGACCATGTCTTGAGGTTGCGCAGCTTCGGCCAGCCGTGGCGGATGAAGGCCACCCCCACGAACAGCCGCAGCACCAGCAATCCCACCCCCGCGGCCAGGGAAGGGCCGCTGGGCACCAGCAACGTGACGATCTCGAGATCCATGGATGCGCGACGCAGCGGAACGGCCTGCCGGCTCAACGTAAGCAAGGTGGACCGGCGGCGCCGCGGCAGGGCGAAAGCGCGGCCCCTGGCCATCATTCAAAGCAGGAGCCCCTGCCACCTCCCCCCGCCAACACCATGACCCCATCCACGGCGGCCCTGCCGTCCCCGGGAAGCAGTGCCCCCTTGGGGGCTTCCCTCAGCGATGGCGGTGTCAACTTCAGCCTCTACGCCCGGCGGGCGACGGCGGTGGAGCTGTGCCTGTTCGACCGCCTCGAGGAGGCCGAGCCCAGCCGTCGCATCGCCCTCGATCCCGCCCGGTACCGCACCGGTGACTACTGGCATGTCTGGGTTGGGGGGATCGGCCCTGGCCAGCTCTATGGCTGGCGGGTGGAGGGACCCCGTCAGCCGCCGCTGGGGTTGCGCTTCGATCCGGCCAACCTGCTGCTCGATCCCCATGGGCTGGCTGTGGCGATGCCGCCGGGCTACGGCCGCGCCCCCGGCCGCAGCAGCGCCGGTGACTGGGGCAGCGCCATGAAGAGCGTGGTGGCCGATCCGCACGCCTACGACTGGCAGGGGGATCGCCCGCTGCACCGGCCCTCCCGTGAAACGGTGATCTACGAGCTGCATGTGCGCGGCTTCACCGCCCATCCCAGTGCCGGCGTGCCGCCGGAGCAGGCCGGCACCTACCGGGGCCTGATCAGCAAGATCCCCTACCTCCAGGACCTGGGCATCACGGCCGTGGAACTGTTGCCGGTGTTCGCCTTCGATCCCCTGGCGGCACCGGATGGCCTTCGCAACTACTGGGGCTACCAGCCGGTCTCCTTCTTCGCGCCCCACCCGGGCTATGCCTGCAGCAGCGATCCCCTGGCGGTGATCGATGAGTTCCGCGACCTGGTCAAGGCGCTGCACCGCGCCGGCATCGAGGTGATCCTCGATGTGGTGTTCAACCACACCGCCGAAGGGGACGCCAACGGCCCCTGCTTCTGCTTCCGCGGGCTGGCGGACCGGGATTACTACCTGCAGAACGACGATGGCACCTACATCGACGACACCGGCTGCGGCAACACCTTCAACGCCAACCATCCGGTGGTGCGGCGCCTGATCCGCGAGAGCCTGCGCCACTGGGTGCAGCACCTGCATGTCGATGGCTTCCGCTTCGATCTGGCCTCGGTGCTGGACCGGGACCAGACCGGCCAGCCCACCCCCCTGTCGCCGATCCTCTGGGACATCGACACCGATCCGGTGCTGGCGGGCACCAAGCTGATCGCCGAGGCCTGGGATGCGGCCGGCCTCTACCAGGTGGGCACTTTCGTCGGCGACAACTGGCAGGAGTGGAACGGGCGCTTCCGCGACGATGTGCGCCGCTTCATCAAGGGGGACCAGGGCCTGGCGGCCAGCGTCGGCCAGCGGTTGATCGGCAGCCCCGACATCTACGGCCACAAGCAGCGGGAGGCCGAGGCCAGCGTCAACTTCATCACCTGCCACGACGGCTTCACCCTGGCCGACCTGGTCAGCTATGACGGCAAGCACAACGAGGCCAACGGCGAAGACAACCGCGACGGCAGCGATGACAACGCCAGCTGGAACTGCGGCGTCGAGGGGCCCAGCACCGACGCCGAGGTCCTGGCCCTGCGCGCCCGCCAGAGCCGCAACCTGCTGACCATGCTGCTGCTGGCGGTCGGCACGCCGATGCTGGCCATGGGCGATGAGCTCGGCCGCAGCCAGCAGGGCAACAACAACGCCTACGCCCAGGACAACCCGATCAGCTGGCTCGACTGGTCGCTGCTGGAGCGCAACGCCGACCTTCACCGCTTCGTGCGGGAGCTGCTCGCCTACCGCCAGCGCCGCGACGTGGTGATCAACGCCCGCAACCTCAGCCTCGGCGAGCTGGTGCGGCGCCATCACGTGCGCTGGCATGGGGTCGAGCCCAACCAGCCCGACTGGAGCGAGAGCTCCCGCTCCTTCGCCACGACGATCACCAGCGTCGACCACCGCTTCCGCTGGCACGCCATGGTCAACGCCTGGTGGGAGCCGCTGCACTTCCGGCTGCCCGCCGCCGAGGGCGACCAGCCGAGCTGGCGCCGCTGGATCGACACCTCCCGGCCCAGCCCGGAGGACATCGTGCCCTGGAACAGCGCGCCGGCCCTCGAGGCGAACACCTACACCCTGGGGCCCCGCTCGATCGTGGTGCTGGTGGTGGGCCTCAGTCCTGCAGCAGCTGCAGGCGATGGCCATCCGGATCCGCCAGCTGCAGGGCCCGGCTAGCCCCGATCCCCTCGGCCTGCGGCCCCAGCGCGACGATGCCGCCGGAGATCAGACGGCCGCCGAGGGCCTCGGCCCGTTCGGCGATCGTCTCCAGATCGGCCACCCGCAGGCGCAGCTGCCAGTGGGCCAGGTCCTGGGGGCCCTGGTCGGCGGGCATCGGCCGGCCACCGGTGGGTTCGCGGTAGTCGAGGCACTCGACGCCGGCGCCGCTGGGGCAGCGGTGGCCGGTGATGTGCACCCGGGTTCCCACCAGACCATCGAGACCATCCTGCTCCGGGCCGCTGTTGACGCCATCCCCGCCGGCGGCGAGGCCCAGGAGCTCGCGGTAGAAGCGACCGCTGGCGGCGGTGTCGGCGACGCCGATGGCGCTGTGGTCGAGGCCCAGCAGCGGACCAGGCGCCCCAACGTGCCAGCGGGCCTCCCCCTTGTCCGGCGGGAACTGCAGCAGCTCCAGCGGATGGCCTTCCGGGTCGTGGAACTTGTAGGCCACGATGCCGGCGGCATCCGTGTTCCAGTCCGGCAGCCGCTGGGGCGCCGCGGAGATCGGCGTGATCCGCCCGGCCGCGAAGGCTGGCTGCAGCAGGGCCAGGGCCGCCGCCATGTCGTTCACCACCAGACAGCCGTGCTGGAACCAGCGGTCGTTGCTGCGCGAATCGGCCGGGACCGGCCGGCCAGGGCGGGTGCCGGGGGCCATCGCGAGCACCTCGGTGAGCTCCAGCGCCTCCGCGCCGATTCCCAGCCGCAGCAGCTTGAGGCGGGCGCCAGGCAGGCCCACCAACTGGGCGTAGGGGCCGCCCTCGAGGACCACCGCCTCCCCCAGGCGGCGGAAGCCCAGGCAGGTGTTGAAGAAGGCGGCGCTGGCCTCGGCATCGCCCGTGGTGAAGCCGAAGCTGTCGATGTGGGGAAGCGTCATCACGGCAGGACTGCCACGGGGTTCTGCCGGCCCAGGCTGAGCACCCCACCGATGCAGATCAGCACGGTCCCCACCACCACGCCCGCGTTCGGGATCTGGCCGAACCAGATCCAGCCGATCAAGCCGGCGAAGACCACTGAGGAATACTGGAAAGCCCCGATGGAGCTTGGGTCGGCATAGCTGTAGGCGCGGATCAGCAGAAACTGGAAGCTGAGCAGACAGATGGCCGAGACCAGCACCCATAGGAACTGGTCCGTCGTGATGCTGTGGAATCCACCCACCATCATCAGAGTGGAAACCAGGCCGCCGATGGTCAGAAAATAGAACAGCTGTGTCAATGCAGACTCGCTCTTCCCAAGAGCTTTCACCGCCAGAAACTCGATGGCGCAGACGAATCCTGCCGCCAGACCGAGCAGATCGCCGGGCTTATCAAGAAGACTGGCATTGGGCTGAACGACAATCACCATTCCAGCAAATCCCACCGCCAGGGCCTTCCAGAGGCTGGCAGGAATGCGCTGCCTGAGCACCAGCCAGGCCAGCAATGGGATGAACATGGGGGTCGTATTCAGAAGCACATTGGCATTGACAAGATTCACCAACTTTGCCGCCGACATGAACAAGAGAAAACCTCCCATGCCCATGCCACCGCGGAGAAGATGCAGGGGCAACACCTGCGTGGGCAGGTCGCGGCCACCACGCACGAGCAACAGGGGTATCAGCAGGACCAGCGCCAGAACGAACGTGAGCCAGGTGAACATCAGGGCATCCATGGCGGTGCCCACCGCCCGCGCAAACGCGCTCTGCAACGTGTTGGCGAGGAAGGCCGCCACGAGCAGGGCCGCTCCTTTCGCCACCGAAGGACTGACCTGCCCATTCCCGGTCCCGTCCGGCTCCTGCAACGCATCGCCGTCCATCGGGCTGGTTCCACTCGGTTCCGCCACAGACTAGGTGTCATGGGGCGTGATGCCATGGCCCCTGCATCTTGGGGGTGAGTTTCCGATGCTGACCCCATCCATTCCGCGGGCCTGATCGGTGGTCGTCCCTAGGATGGGACCGTGGATGTCCCACCACATTCTTTTGCTGGCCCCACCCGATGACGAGCTCCAACCCCCTGGCCGGCAAGGCCCTTTCCACCCTGCTGCAAGGCAAGGTCGCCATCGTCACCGGTGGCAACAGCGGCATCGGGAAATCCATCGTTGAGTATCTGGCGGAACTCGGCGCCAAGGTGGTGATCGATTACCGCTCCCATCCCGAAGCCACCGAAGAGCTGGAGCGTGAAATCGGCGCCTATGGCGGCAGCAGCTTCGGGGTTCAGGCCGATGTGGGCAAGCTTGATGACCTGCAGCGGCTGGTGGACGCCACCGTGGCGAAATACGGTCGGCTCGATGTGATGATCAACAACGCCGGCATCGAAACCCGCACCTCGATCCTCACCACCACCCCGGACAACTTCGACAAAGTTCTGGATGTCAACCTGCGCGGCGTCTTCTTCGCCACCCAGTTCGCCGCCAAGCAGATGATCGCCCAGGGTGGCGGCGGCCGCATCATCAACATCTCCTCGGTGCACGAGGACTGGCCGATGCCCGACAACACCCCCTACTGCTGCGCCAAGGGCGGCGTGCGCATGCTCACCCGCACGGCGGCCCTCGAGCTGGCACCCCATGGCATCACGATCGTCAACGTCGGCCCCGGCGCCGTGGCCACGCCGATCAACGATTCCACGATGAACAATCCCGAGCTGCTGGCCAAGCTCAACGCCGCCATCCCGATGGGCCGCATGGCCCAGCCGGAGGAGATCGCCAAGGTGGTGGGCTTCCTGGCCAGCGACGCCGCCAGCTACATCACCGCCACCACGATCTTCGCCGATGGGGGCCTGATGCACAGCAGCCCGGGCCTCTGACCCTTCAGGCCGCCGCAGGCTGCTCCGCCGAGGCCGCAGGCGGATCCTCCGCCCGTTCCGCCCGCTCCAGGCCCACCTCCACGCCCATGTGCTGATCGGTCCGGCCGGTGATCAACAGACTGGCCCGCTGCTGGGTGGCGATCACCCACAGCCACTTGGTCAGCAGGGTGAGGCGGTTCTCGTTGGCGGGCATGAACGCCAGGTGGGCCAGGCCCCAGAGCAGCCAGCCCAGCGGCCCGGTGAACTTCAGGCCCCGCAGATCAGCCACGGCGCACAGGGGACCGATCACCGCCATGCTGCCGAAATCGAACCAGCGGAAGGGGGGCTGCCGCTGACCGCCCAGCTGGGCCAGCAGATCCAGGGCCACCCAGCCCCCCATCTGCACCGCCGGTCCGGCCATGCCCGGCAGGGGCTTGCCATCGGCCGTGTGGGCATAGGCGCAGAGATCGCCCACCACCCGGATCTCAGGATGGCCGGCAATCGAGAAATCGGGCTCGACCACCACCCGTCCGCCGCGATCGACCGTGCAACCGGTGCGCTCCGCCAGCAGTTTGCCGAGGTGGGAGGCGCGCACCCCGGCACTCCAGCAGATGGTGGCACCCTCCAGCACACGCTCGCCGGGGGTTCCCGGCGCCGGTGCCTTGAAGGCCACGGTGAGGCGGCCCGCCTCCATGCTCTGCACCCGGCCGCCCAGCACCAGCTCGACACCACGGGAGACGAGGTAATCGCCCGCCGCTTTGGACAGCGACGGATCCATGGCCCGCAGCAGCCGATCGCCGGGGTCCACGAGCACCACGCGGCAGAGCTCGGGATCCAGCTGGCGGAAGTCGCGCGTTGCCGCGTGGCGCATCAGCTCGTTGATCGATCCGGCCAGCTCGCAGCCGGAGGGGCCACCGCCGACCACCACCACCGACTGCAGGAAGCGACAGCGTTCGGGATCCGGGGTCTGCTCGGCCTCCTCCAGGGCCGCCAGCACCCGGCGCCGGATCTCATCAGCGTGCTCGAGGATCTTCATCGGTGGCGCCAGTTCGCGCCACTCCTCATGGCCGAAGTAGGTGCTGCCGGAGCCAGTGGCCAGGATCAGGCTGTCGTAGCGCAGGCGGCGATCGTTGAAGACCACCTCTTTGGAGGCGGCATCGAGATCAACCACCTCGCCGAGCAGCACCTGCACATTGGCCGCCTTGGCCAGCAACAGCCGCAGGGGCGTGGCCACATCGCCCTCAGACACCAGGCCGGACGCCACCTGATAGAGCAGGGGCTGAAAAAGGTTGAAATTCCGCTTATCCACCAGGGTGACCCGCACTGGCTGGCCCGCCAGCCGGTGGGCCGCTTTAAGGCCCGCGAAGCCTCCACCCACGATCACCACATGGGGCCAGCTCTTCATCACGGCGTCGCTCGGCTCAAGCTCAAGGAAGAAGCGTTCCTTTGGCATCGATGCGCCGCTCTGGATAGTTGAAAGGTAGGGGCAATCTCCCGGTCTGGGAGCGCGGTCCTGCCAGGATGCAGAGTCCCTCACCCGCTGGCTGCCCGTGTCGCACTCCGCCCTGCAGGCCTTCCTCAGCAGCGCCGCCGCCGATGGTCAGCTGCGGCAGAAACTCCAGGCCGCCGCTGGGGTCGATGACATCGTTGCCCTGGCCAGCAGCCACGGCCACGCGTTCAGCAAGGCCACCCTGCTCAAGGCCCATGCCGCCGCCATCAGCAGCGCCCCGGACCACAGGCTGGAAGCGATCAACAGCTGGGGCGACGCCCTGAATGGAGGCCTTCGGCGCCAGCGACCAGGACTGAGAGCGGCTGTCTTGTCAGGTCGGGGTACGGCCACAATGCTGTAGCAAATGATCACAGACCCAGGACAGCCGCCGGGGTCTGGCCATGGTGAGGGTGCCCAGCGTGGCCGGTGCCCGATGCAGCAGCTGCTGCCAGCCCTCAATGATCACAACCTGCCCTGGATGGACACCCTCCATCCGATCGTGGTCCACTTCGTCATCGCCATGGCGGTGATCAGCGTGGTCTTCGATCTGATCGGCGTTGTGCTGCGTCGGCCAAATCTGTTTGAAGTCAGCTTCTGGAATCTGCTGTTCGCCACCGGGGCCATCTTCGTGGCGATCATCTTCGGCCAGGTGGAAGCGGGCCTGGCCGATCCCTACGGCGCCTCACGCTCGATCCTCAACCTGCACAGCACCCTGGGCTGGTCGTTGGCCGGCATCCTCTCGGTGCTCACCGGCTGGCGCTACGTGTTGCGCAACCGCGACCCCGAGACCCTGCCGCTGCCCTTCCTGGCCGCCGGTGGGGTGCTGGCCGCGCTGGTGGTGGTGCAGGTCACCCTGGGCAATCAGCTGATCTGGGTGTACGGCCTGCATACGGTGCCGGTGGTGGCCGCCGGCCGTGCCGGACTGATCTGATGGCCGTCTCCCTGCTCCCGGCCGAGGCCCCGATCCAGCAGCTGAGGGATTGGCTGGGCCCCAACGACCTGCCCTACAGCCTGCCGATCCATCCGAATCTGGTCCATTTCACGATCGGGCTGTTCGTGATCGCCATCGCCTTCGACGTCGTCGGCGCCCTCTACCCGATCGAGAAGCGGGTGTTCCGCTTCCTGGCCCTGCCGATCACCCGGGCCGGTTTCCACGACGTCGGCTGGTACAACCTGCTGGCCTGCGCCGTCGTCAGCTTCTTCACCGTGGCGGCCGGCTTCTTCGAGATGCTGCTGGCGGTGCCCCTGCCCGGCGTCACCAGCAGCATCGGGCTCCAGAGCATGGAAACCATGCTCTGGCATGGCGTCGGTGGGGTGGCGATCCTGGTGGCGATCATCGCCATGACGGTCTGGCGCGGCTACCAGCGCTTTCTCTGGCGCCGGGACATGGGCCGGCAGGTGCAGTGGCTCTACCTGCTGGTGGGTCTCGGCCTGTTCCTGGTGATCGGCCTGCACGGCACCCTCGGCGCCGAACTGGCGGCCGAATTCGGGGTGCACATCACCGCCGACCAGCTCCTGGCCAGCGGAGCCGACCTCCGCACCGCCCTTCCCTAGGGCCCCCTCCCCATGACCTCCTCCACCCCACGCGGCCCCGGCCCCATCGCCCTGGCGGCCCTGGCCGTCTGGATCGGCCTGCTGGCCCTGATCAGCTATTGGATGGCCGGCGCGTCCCTGCGCTGGCTGCCGGTGCAGGCCTCCAATGCCGCCCCCCTGGTGGATGGCCTGTTCAGCTTCGAAACCGGCATCGGCACCTTTGTGTTTCTGGGGGTGATCTCGGTGATGGGCTGGGTGATGCTCGTGCACCGCGCCGAGAAGTACGACGAAAGCGACGCTGAGCCGATCGAGGGCAACACCCGGCTGGAGGTGATCTGGACCGCCATCCCGCTGGTGCTGGTGATGGCCATCGCCTGGTACGCCATCCAGATCAACACCGAACTGGGGGTGCTGGGGCCGATGGAGCACATCCATCTGCGCAGTCCCCAGGAGCAGCAGGGGGGTTACCCCGGCGACCGGCTGCCGGCGGAGCAGGTGGAGGTGATCGCCCGGCAATGGTCGTGGGAGTTCCGCTATCCCGGCGAGCACGTCTCCAGCACCGAGCTGCACCTGGAGCTGAACCGGCCGATCACGTTCCGCCTGGTCTCCGAAGACGTGCTGCACGGCTTCTTCATCCCGGCCTTCCGGCTCAAGCAGGACGTGATTCCTGGGCGGGCCATCGATTTCAGCCTCACCCCCACCCGCCTGGGCCGCTACCGCCTGCGCGACTCCCAGTTCAGCGGCACCTGGTTCGCCGCCAACCAGGCCGATGTGGTGGTCGAGACCGCCGAGGACCATGCCCTCTGGCTCCGCCAGGCCGCCGCCGCCCCCCTGCAAAGCGGCCTCAGCGTGGCCTCCGCCGAATACGCCGAGCGCCAGACCAACCCCCGCGGCGGCTGGCCCACGGTGGTGCCGGCCCCCCCGCCCCAGGTGAACGTTCCCGGTTCCAACTCCCTTCCCCACGACGCCTGAGGCCATGACCAGCACCGCCCTCTCCCCCGAACCTCCCGCCTCCTGGCGGCGTTACTTCGGTTTCAGCACCGATGCCAAGGTGATCGGCATCCAGTACATCGTGGTGGCCTTCTTCTTCTTCCTGGTGGGTGGCCTGCTGGCCATGATCATGCGGGGCGAGCTGATCACGCCAGAGGCCGATCTGGTGGATCGCACCGTGTACAACGGCCTTTACACGATGCACGGAACGATCATGTTGTTCCTGTTCATCTTTCCGGTGCTCAACGGGCTCAACAACCTCTTGATCCCCACCATGATCGGCGCCCCCGACATGGCCTTCCCGCGGCTCAACACCGCTGCGTTCTGGCTGGTGCCGGTGTTCGGCCTCCTGCTGATCGCCAGTTTCTTCGTGCCCAGCGGCCCGGCCACCTCCGGCTGGTGGTCGTACCCGCCGGTGAGTCTCCAGAACCCCCTCGGCCAGCTGATCAACGGCGAGTTCCTCTGGGTGCTGGCGGTGGCCCTCTCCGGCATCTCCTCGATCATGGGGGCGGTGAACTTCGTCACCACGATCCTGCGGATGCGGGCGCCGGGCATGGGCTTCTTCCGCATGCCCGTCTACTGCTGGACGGCCCTGGCCGCCCAGACCCTGCAGCTGATCGGCCTGCCCGCCCTCACCGGCGGCGCCGTGATGCTGCTGCTCGATCTGAGCGTCGGCACGTCGTTCTACAGGCCGGAAGGGGGCGGCGATCCGGTGCTGTATCAGCACTTTTTCTGGTTCTATTCCCACCCGGCGGTGTATGTGATCATCCTGCCGGTGTTCGGCATCTTCTCGGAGCTGTTCCCCGTCTATTCGCGCAAGCCGCTGTTCGGCTACGTCTATGTGTGCCTGGCCTCCTTCATCATCGTTGGCCTGGGGCTGATCGTCTGGGTGCACCACATGTTCCCCAGTGGCGTCACCCAGTGGATGCGCAACCTGTTCATGGTCACCACCATGCTGATCGCCGTGCCCACCGGGGTGAAGGTGTTCGCCTGGCTGGGAACGATGTGGCGGGGCAAGATCCGGCTCACCACCCCGATGCTGTTCTGCATGGGCGGCCTGTTCAACTTCGTCTTCGCCGGCATCACCGGCATCATGCTGGCCACCGTGCCCATCGACATTCACGTCAGCAACACCTACTTCGTGGTGGGCCACTTCCACTACGTGATCTATGGCGCGGCCGTCATGGGTGTGTTCGCCGCCATCTACCACTGGTTTCCCAAGTTCACCGGTCGGATGCCCTACGAGGGCCTCGGCAAGCTGCACTTCCTGCTCACCTTCGTGGGCGCCAATCTCAACTTTCTGCCCATGCACCCCCTCGGCCTGATGGGCATGCCCCGGCGGGTCTCCTCCTACGACCCGGAGTTCGCCTTCTGGAACGTGCTGGCCAGCCTGGGGGCCTTCCTGCTGGGGGTCTCGATCATCCCCTTCCTGCTCAACATGATCAGCTCCTGGGCCCGGGGTCCCAGGGCGCCGCACAACCCCTGGAACGCCATCGGCCTGGAGTGGCTGCTGCCGTCACCACCGGCGGAGGACAACTTCGGCGACCACGTTCCCACCGTCATCAGCCGACCCTACGGCTATGGCACCGGTGAACCGCTGGTGGAGCACCAGGCCGAGATCGAGCGGGCGCTCACCCTTCAGGAGGCCAACCGATGAGCAGCACACCCATCCCCCCCGCCAGCCCGTCCGTGGCCCACAGCGAAGGCCAGCACGCCAACCACAACCTCACCGGTTTCATCATCTTTCTGTGCTCCGAGAGCGTCATCTTCCTGGCGTTCTTCAGTGGCTACGCCCTCCTGCGCCTCTCCGCCCTCGACTGGCTGCCCGCCGGTGTCGACGGCCTCGAATGGCGCATGCCCCTGATCAACACGGTGGTGCTGGTGTCCAGCTCCTTCACGATGGTGGTGGCCGAGCATTTCAAAGGCAAGGGAAAGATCTGGCTGTTCCGGGGCTTCTGGCTGCTGACCATGGCCATGGGGGCCTATTTCCTCTACGGCCAGGCGGTGGAGTGGAGCGGCCTCACGTTCGGCTTCACCTCGGGCACCTTCGGTGGCACCTTCTATCTGCTCACCGGCTTCCATGGCCTGCATGTGCTCACCGGCATCCTGCTGATGGGCCTGATGCTGGCCAAATCCTTCGTCCCCGGCAATTACGCCGGTGGCGAAGAAGGCGTCATCGCCACGTCCCTCTTCTGGCACTTCGTGGATGTGATCTGGATCATCCTGTTCGTGCTGCTCTATGTCTGGAGAGCCTGAACCATGATCATTGACGAGCACCATTACGACGTGATTCTGATCGGCAGTGGTGCCGGTGGCGGCACCCTGGCCGCGAGCCTCGCCGATGCGGGCCACACGGTGCTGTTGCTGGAGCGCGGTGGCGTCATGCCCCAGGCCGACCAGAACGTGGCTGAGGTGGGGCTGTTCCGCAAGCCCCGCTATCACCCCGAGGAGAAGTGGTTCGGCACCGACGGGGATCCCTTCTCCCCCCAGATGGTGCATGCCATCGGCGGCAACACCAAGATCTGGGGCGGCGTGCTGGAACGCATGCGCGAGCAGGAGTTCCTTGGCGTGCCCCTGCAGGAGGGACCATCGCCCGACTGGGAGCTGCGCTACGACGACCTGGCCCCCTGGTACGACCAGGCGGAATCGCTCTATCACGTGCATGGCGTGGCCGGCGCCGATCCCACCGCCCCGGCCCGCGACGGCGCCTATCCCGCCGCGCCCCGGCCGGTGGAGCCGTTCCAGGTGGAGCTACGTGCCGCCCTCGAACGCCAGGGCCTGCATCCCTACGACCTGCCGCTGAGCTGGTCCGATTCGGCGGTCGATCCCACCGGGGATGCCGAATTGTTCGGCGTCGATCCGGTGCGCGCCTGCAGCGGTGTCACGGTCAAGGAGCGCGCCCGGGTGATGCAGTTGCACGTCAACCCGTCGGGCCAGGAGGTGCGCGGCGTCGAAGCGGAGATCGACAACCAGCGTTGGCTGTTCCGCGGCCACCAGGTCGTGCTGGCCGCCGGGGCCATCGGCACGCCGGAGATCCTGCTGCGCTCCGCCACCGATCACCACGCCCGCGGCCTCGCCAACGGCTCCGACCAGGTGGGCCGCAACCTGATGAAGCCCCAGCTCACCTCGATCCTGCAGCTGGCGGCCGCCCCCAATTCGGGCCGCTACGGCCGCGGCCATGGCATCACCGACTTCTACTGGGGCGACAAGAACGTCGACTTCCCGCTCGGCTCGATCCAGAGCGGTGGCGGGGTGCTCCAGGACGCCCTGTTCGCCGAATCGCCGCCGGTGCTCTCCCTGGTGACCCGGCTGCTGCCGGATTTCGGTCTTGAGCAGCTCGCGGCCCGCTCCATCACCTGGTGGGCGATGAGCGCCGTGCGGCCCGATCCCCACAACCGGGTCGCCCTGCGGGGCAACCTGCTGCAGATCCATTACACCGCCAACAACCGGGAGGCCCACGATCGCCTCGTCTACCGCTGGATCGACTGCCTCAAGGCCGTCGAGGCCGACCCCCTGACCCAGGTGGCCAAGGCCGCCCCCACCCACCCGCGCGGAGAGGCGCCCCTGCCGGTGATCGGCGGCGCCTGCGGCACCTGCCGCATGGGCTCGGATCCGGCCACCTCGGTGGTGAACCTGGAGGGCCGCAGCCACGAGGTGGCCAACCTCTGGATCGTCGATGCCAGTGTGCTGCCCTACTGCCCGTCGGTGGGGGTAGGGCTCACGGTGATCGCCAACGCCCTGCGCATCGGCGCCGCCATGAAGGCCGCCCTGTGACGGCCAGCGTCCCCAGCCGCGCCGCGCTCGACGCCATCAGCCCGTCGGAAAGCCGGCGCATGGCGGAGCGTGACCACGACGTCGCCCCCTGGAGCCTGTGGGGCAGCTACCTGAGCGAGCGCCAGTGGGGCACGGTGCGCGAGGACTATTCCGCTGACGGGGACGCCTGGACCTCCTTCCCCCACGACCACGCCCGCTCCCGCGTCTATCGCTGGGGCGAGGACGGCCTGCTGGGCCTCTGCGACGACCAGTGCCGCCTCTGCTTCTCGTTGGCCCTCTGGAACGGCGTTGACCCGATCCTCAAGGAACGGCCCTTCGGGCTCGGCAATCCTGAAGGCAACCATGGCGAGGACCTCAAGGACTATTTCTTCCATCTCGCCAACACCCCCACCCACAGCTTCATGCGGGGGCTCTACAAATACCCGCAGCGGGCCTTCCCCTACGAGCAGCTGCGGGCGGAGAACGGCCGCCGCGGCCGCGACCAGCCCGAGTACGAACTGATCGACACGGGGATCTTCGACGACAGCCGCTACTTCGATGTCGTCATCACGTACGCCAAGGCCGGACCGGAGGACCTGCTGATCCGCCTGCGGGTCACCAACCGCGGCCCCGAAGCGGCCCCGCTCACCCTGCTGCCGAGCCTGTGGCTGCGCAACACCTGGCGCTGGGGCTATCCCGATGAAGTCGAGCACCGGATCCGCCCAAGGGCTGGTGCCAGTGGCCCATCGGTGGTCACCGATGGGATCCCCCATCTCGGGGTGTATCAGCTCAACTGCGAGGAGCCCGGCCACTGGATCTTCACCGACAACGAAACCAACAGCGAGCGGCTCTGGGGCCAGCCCAACGCCACACCCTTCCAGAAGGACGGCTTCCATCGCCACGTGGTCGACGGCGAAGCCGGCGCGGTGAATCCGGCGCTGCAGGGCAGCAAGGCGGGTCGCCTGCTGCAGCGCACCCTGGCCGCCGGCGAGGAATGGGTGGTGGAGCTGCGCCTGCACCGCGTCGACGGCCCCACACCGGCCCCGGCCTTGGACCGGGACGCCGTTGCAGCGACCTTTGCCGAGCGCGAACGGGAGTGGCTGGAGTATTTCGAGCATCGTGTGCCGGGGCTGTCCGAAGACGACCGGCGCATCCACCTGGCCGGCACCGCCGGGCTGCTGTGGTGCAAGAAGTACTACGGCTGGAGTGTGATGCGCTGGCTGGAGGGCGACCCCACCGGCACGCCCCCACCGACCCAGCGGCGTCACACCCAGAACGCCTACTGGCAACGGCTGCACGCCCACGACGTGATCTCGATGCCGGATTGCTGGGAATACCCCTACTTCTGCCAGTGGGATCTGATGTTCCACGCGGTGGCCTTCGCCGTCTTCGATCCGGCGACCGCCAAGGAGCAGTGCATGCTGCTGCGCAAACCCCACTACACCGCACCCAACGCCCAGACCCCCGCCTACGAATGGGCCCTGTCCGATCCCAATCCGCCGATCGGCGCCTGGGCGGCGATGCGCATCTACCAGATCGATCGCAAGAACTCTGACACCGCCGACCTGGCCTTTCTGCGGGCGGCCCTGCGCAAGCTGATCCTGGAGTACGGCTGGTGGGCGAACCGCAACGACCGCTCCGGCGACAACGTCTTCGAGGGGGGCTTCCTGGGCCTCGACAACATCGCTGTGTTCGATCGGCGCTTCCCCCTGGCCGACGGCAGCATCATCGAGCAGTGCGACGGCACCGCCTGGATGGCCTCGCTCAGCCTTAATCTGCTCGAGATCGCCGTGGAGCTGAGCCGCGAAGAGCCGGAGTACGCCGACATCTGCGAGCGCTTCGTGGTGGATTTCGTGCAGCTGGCCATCGGCCTCAACAATCCGGCCGGCCGCAACTACCTCAACTGGGACGAGGAGGACGGCTTCTATTACGACGTGATCAAGCGGCCCGACGGCAGCGTCGACTACCTGCGCACCCGCTCGCTCTCGGGCCTGGTGCCACTGCTGGCGGTGCAGAGCTTCGATATCGACACCGTGGCACGGCTACCGATGCTCGATGTCAGCCGAACCCTGGCCTGGTTCACCCACGAGCGCACCACGCCCTCCTGGATGGTGCAGAACCTGGGGATCTGGCACAACGACCGGGTGCTGTTCACCCTGGTGCCCAGGGAGCGCCTGCAACGCATCTGCGAGCGACTGTTTGACGAGGAGGAGTTTCTCTCCCCCTACGGCATCCGTTCCCTCTCCAAGGTGTACGAACAGCGCCCCTACACCTACACCGAAGGCAGCGAGAGCCAGACCCTCGCCTACAGCCCGGCCGACAGTCCGGTGGCGATGTTCGGGGGCAACTCCAACTGGCGCGGGCCGGTGTGGATGCCGATGAACTTCCTGCTGATCGAATCGCTGCAGAAGTTCGCCCACTTCTACGACGACAGCTTCAAGGTGGAGTTCCCCACCCGCTCCGGCCACTGGATCACACTCTGGGAGGCCTCCCTGGAGCTGGAGAAACGGCTGGTGGATCTATTCCGCCGCAACGGCGAAGGCCGCCGCCCCTTCAATGGCGGCGTGGAGCTGTTCCAGAACGATCCCCACTGGCGCGATCTGATCCTGTTCAACGAATACTTCCACGGCGACAATGGCAGCGGCGTCGGTGCCTCCCACCAGACCGGCTGGAGCGCCATGGTCTGCAAGATGCTCAACCAACTCAACCGCTACACCCCCCCGTCATGAGCTCCCCCTCCCCCAGCACCGCCATCGCCAATCCGAGTGTTCACAGCTCGCCCCTGCCGGAGGCGGCCCAGCTGCAGGTGAGCCATGGGGCCCACTTCGATGTGGTGATCATCGGCAGTGGAGCCGGAGGCGGCACCCTGGCCCGCCACCTGGCCCCCACGGGCCTGAAGGTGCTGGTGCTGGAGCGGGGCGACTGGCTCCCCCAGGAACCGCAGAACTGGGACGCCGAAGCGGTGTTCCAGCAGAACCGCTACGTGTCGAAGGATCCCTGGCTCGACAAGCACGGCAAGACCTTCCAGCCCGGCAGCCATTACTTCGTCGGCGGGGCCACCAAGATGTATGGCGCCCACCACTTCCGCCTGCGCCAGCAGGACTTCGAGCAGCTCGCCCACTTCGATGGCACATCGCCGGCCTGGCCCCTGCGCTACGCCGACTTCGAGCCCTGGTATCAGAAGGCCGAAGAGATGTACCACGTGCACGGCCAGCGTGGGGAGGATCCCACCGAGCCACCCTGCAGCGGCCCCTACCCCCATCCGCCGATAGCCCACGAGCCGCGGATTCAGAAGCTGGTCGACGACCTGCGCTCCGCCGGGCTGCACCCGTTCCATGCCCCCAGCGGTGTGCTTCTCGATGAGGCCAACATGGCCTTCAGCCGTTGCCGCAAGTGCAACTGCTGCGATGGTTTCCCCTGCCTGGTGCACGCCAAATCGGACGCGGAGGTGCTGGGCATCCGGCCGGCCCTGGCGCAGCCGAACGTGTCCCTGCTGACGCGGGCCCAGGTCAAACGGCTGCTCACCGACGCCTCCGGCCGCACGGTCACCGGGGTGGAGCTGGAGCGGGACGGCGAGCCCCTGACGGTGAGCGGCGATGTGGTGGTGGTGAGCTGCGGCGCCGCCAACAGCGCCCGGCTGCTGCTGCTGTCAGCCAACGACCGCCATCCCCGGGGCCTGGCCAACGGCTCCGACCAGGTGGGCCGCCACTACATGTTCCACAACAGCAAGGCGATGGTGGCCCTGGCCCATGAGCCGAACCGCACCGTCTTCCAGAAAACGGTGTCGATCAACGACTGGTATCTCGGCGATGCCGACTTCGATTACCCGATGGGCAATATCCAGATGACGGGCAAGACCAACGGCACGATCATGAAGGGTTACGCGCCGCTGGAAACCTTCATGATGCCCGGCTGGAGCATGGACAAGATCGCCGAACATGCCCTCGACTTCTGGATCTCCAGCGAAGACCTGCCCGATCCCAACAACCGGGTGACCGTGACCGGATCGGGCCAGATCCAGCTGAGCTACACCCCCAACAACCTCACCGCCTCGGCGCGCCTGGTGAGCCGGCTGGAGGGTCTGCTGGATCGCCTCTATCTGCGCAACCACCTGGTGGAGCGCCAGTTCTACATCGCCAACAGCATGGGCATCGCCGCCGTGGGCCACCAGGCCGGCACCTGCCGCTTCGGCAGCGATCCGGCCGGCTCGGTGCTCGACCTCAACTGCAAGGCCCACGAACTCGACAACCTCTACGTCGTCGACACCAGCTTCATGCCCACGATCGGCGCCGTGAACCCCTCCCTCACCGCCATCGCCAACGCCCTGCGGGTGGGCACCCACCTGGTGGAGCGGCTGCGGGTCTGAGGGTGGCCATGGGCACGCCGGAGGAAGCGTCGGAGCGGCGGGTGCTGGTGGCCCTGGGCACCGCCTGGGCCCTGACGGCCGGGTGGTTCCTGTTCTGGCCGGTGCCCACCGAGGTGGTCGGCCGGGGGGTGGTGATCGTGCCCGGCGGTGCCACGGTGATCGATGCCCGGGCCGAGGGCCAGATCCTCAGCCTGCCGGTTCGGGTGGGCCAGCAGGTGAGCCGGGGCCAGACCCTGCTGCGCCTCTACCTGCCCACCCTGGAGCAGCAGCTGCGCCGCCAGGAGAAGGATCTGGCGGAGCTGATCCGCATCAACGCCGATCTCGACCGGCGCGACCAGGCACGACTGGCCTCGGCCCGGCGGCTGAGGGACACGGCCCTGGCCCAGCTGCAGGGCAACCGCGAACGCCTCGATGCCCTGCGTCGCGTCTACGACCAGAAGGTGGCCGATTTCCGCCATCTCGCCCGCCGCGAGGTGGTGGCCCCCCTGGCCGGCGAGGTGGTGGCCAGCGAAGACCGGGCCATCCAGCTCGACAACAGCGTCGCCGATCTCGGCATCCGCGAACGGGAGGCGATCGATGCCTGGGAGACGGTGAAGCTGGGCATCGACACCGAAGCCCAGCGGCGGCGCTTCGCCATCAATGACGCCCGCCGCGCCGTGCGGGTCACCCAGACCCGCCTGGGCTTCGACGGCAGCCTCAGCGCCACCCGGGACGGGCGGCTGCTGGATCTGCAGGTGGTCCGAGGTCAGACGGTGAAGCCGGGCCAGCGCCTCGGCACCCTGGGAGGGCCCGAGGCTGGCCAGACCCTGCAGGCCGTGGCCTACTTCGCCCCGGCCGATGGGCGTCGCCTGCGCCCCGGCCTGGCCATGGAGGTGGTGCCGGACTGGAACGAGCGGGGCCGCTTCGGTGGCATCCGCGGTCGCGTCGTGCGCGTCAACCTGCTGCCGGCCACCCGCGAAGACGTCAACACCACCATGGGCAACCCCCAGCTGGCGGAGGCCCTGGTGCGCCACGGACCGGTGCTGCGCACCGAGATCGCCCTGCAGCCCACGGGCAACGCCCCCGGCTTCGATGGCTTCCGCTGGACCCTCAGCCGCGGCAGCAGCGTCTTCCCGATCCGCGAGGGGCTGACCCTCAAGGCCCACGGGTATGTGGAATGGCGCGCGCCGGTCAGCTATGTGCTGCCGATGCTGCGCGACCTCACGGGCAGCTACCGCACCCTGCGGCAACAGGAGCGCCAGGACCAGCCCCCACTCCAGCAGCGAGAGGCCCTGCCATGACCCGCGAGCTGCCCTGGCTGGTGCTGGAGGCGGCCCTGCTGGTGGTGCTGCTGCACGCCAACGCCCCGGAGGTGTGGTTCTGGTTCGCGGCCCTGCTGGTGCTGCTGCTGTGGCGCTCGTTCGCTTGGCGCCATCGCCGCTGGCAACGGTGGCAGCAGTTGCAAGGCGACGCTCAGGAGCCGCCCAGCACCAGCGGCAACGCCACCGGCTGATCGGGCCGGTCCGGCACCGGCAGCAGTTCGCGCAGCAGCTGGGCGTAGCTGACATTGGCCAGGGTGGTGGATTCGGCCACCCCCTCCATGGCGCCGGTGAGGGTGGCCACGGTGGTGGCCACATCGCTGTAGTCGGCCAGTCCGAGCTGGTAACGGGCCCGCACATCCCGGAAGGCCTCCCGGGAGGCGCTGTAGGAGGCGCGGGCCGCCACGATCTGGCGCAGGGCGGCCCGATGGTCGTAGAAGGCGGCCTCGAGACGCTGGCGGATGGCATTGCGTTCGCGGGCCAGGCTCTGGTCGGTGCGGGCGGCGGCGGTGCGGCTGGCGGCCACGGCGCCGGCGGTGACGCCACCATCGAAGAAACGCCAATGCAGCTGCAGGCCCGCGGCCCAGTCGGAGCGCTGGTTGAGCAACTGGGGGATGAGGGCCGAGCTGCAGCAGCCCTCCAGCTCGATCACCGGCTGGGTGATGAGCCCCTGGCCGTAGCCACCGGTGGCCACGAGCCGCAGGCTGGGCAGCAGTTCGGCGGCGCGGCGATCGGCCTGGCGCAGCAGGGCGTCGCGGGCCGCCTGCAGGGCCCTGAGCTGGGGGTTGTCGCGCCAGCCGCGCACGATCGTCTGCTCCAGGTCGAGGGGCCAGGGGGGTTGTAGCCGCACCGCATCACTGGCCCGCAGGCTGACGTCGAAGGGCACGTTGATCAGGTTGCTGAGCTGGCGCTGACGGCTGAGCTGCAGGGCCTCGGCCTGCTCAAGGCGATAGAGGCTCTGCTGCAGGGCGGCCTCGGCCCGGAGCCGATCCAGCCGCGGCACCAGGCCCGCCTGCTGGAGCGCCGCCACCTGGTCGCGCACCACCGTGTCGCTGTCGGCGACGGCCCGGCGGATGCGCTGCAACTGGTCGGCGAGCTGCAGGCCGTAGTAGGCGACGCTCACATCCAGCTGCAGCTGCCGCAACCGATCGGCGTAGCGCTGGCGGGAGGCCTTGAGGCCGTCGTCGGCCTCGGCGATGCTGGCGGAGCGGTAGGGGCTGATCAGCTCCCAGCCCAGCTCCATCCGGGCGGCGGCCGCACCGACATTGGACTGCACCACATTCCAGCCCTGGTTGCGGACCAGAAACGGGGAGCCCGCTGGATAGATCCCGGCGTTGTCGGTCCAGACCTGGCTGTAGGAGCGCTGCTGGCGGAAGCCACCGTCCAGGTTCAGGCCCAGCTCCGGCCACCAGCGTCCCCGGGCCGACCCGGCCAGGTCCTGCTGCTCGCGCACGCCGAGTACGGCGGCGGCCAGATCGGGATCGTTGCGCACGGCCACCGCCAGGGCCTCGGCCAGGCTGAGCCGCTGGCGTCGCTCGATGCGCACCGCCTCGGGCACCTGGGGCAGGGCCGTCGCGGCCGGGGCCGCCAGGTCGGGCTCGGCCGGGCCGAGGTTGTCCGCCTCCGGCGCCGCCGGCAGCAGGCTGCGGTCAAGCCGTTCGAGATCCTGCTGGAACCCCTGGAGGCTGCGCAGCAGCGCCGGGGAGGGGGGCGGCAGCCGGCGCGGCTGGGGGGCCGGAACGGGAGCCTGGGCCCGGGCCTGGGCCATCGCTGCCACCACGGCCAGCGCCAGGGCCGGGGCCAGCCAGCGGTGGGCTTGGCGCCGGATCATGGCTGCCGGGGGCCTGGAGCTGGCGGCGCATCCTTGGTGGGGGAGGCCTGCATCAGGTCGTGGAGGCCCAGGCTGGTACGGGCCAGGCAGCCGATCGAGAAGCAGATGGCGGCGCTGCCGAACAGGCCCAGCTGCGCTTCCCGGGTTTCGCCCTCGAGGCGGGTCATGGCCAGGAGCACCACCCCGGCGGCCAACCAGGGCAGGGTGACAACCATCCCGAGCTGGGAACGGGTCATCGCCATCAACGCAGACCCAGCTCCTGGCGCAGCTGCAACTCCAGTTGGCGCACGGCGTTGAAACGCGCCATGGCCCACGAGAGCTTGCAGACACAGCCGATCGAGAAGCAGATCGCCGCGTTGCCGAACAGGCCCCAGGCGTGGCTGTGCAGGTTGAAATCCTCGGCCAGCAGCAACCGCAGCGCCAGGATCACCAGCAGGCCGGCCACCACCCAGGGGCCGTACACCCAGCCGACAAAGAACTGATCAACGAACAGCCGACGCGGCGGCGGGGCCATGACACCGGTAGCCAGGATGCCAAGTCTGCCTCCGGCCCCCGGCGATACAAGCTGCCATAGCCGCAGGTCTAGCTGGCCCTCAGGAGCTGCGGCGCCTGAGGGCCAGCAGCAGCTTCTCAAACACCTCCGGCAGGGGGGCCTCGCACACCAGCCGCTCGCCGCTGATCGGGTGGTCGAGGGCCAGCCGCACCGCGTGCAGGGCCTGGCCGGGAAGCGCCACCGGAAGCTTGCGGCAGCGGCCATAGGTGGCATCCCCCACGATCGGATGGCCCGTGTGGGCGCAGTGCACCCGGATCTGGTGGGTGCGGCCCGTGTCGAGCTTGAAGCGCAGCAGGGCGTAATCGCCCAGCGGTTCGATCAGGCGCCAGTGGGTGCAGGCATGGCGGCCGGTGCTGTCCGTCACCACGGCGTACTTCTTGCGATCGACCGGATGGCGGCCGATGGCCCCCACGATCGTGCCGCTGTCCGCCGCGGGATGGCCATGCACCACCGCCAGGTACTCCCGCGAAGCGATGCGCTTCTGGATCTGCACCTGCAGCTTCACCAGCGCCTCCTGACTCTTGGCCACCACGATGCAACCGGTGGTGTCCTTGTCGAGGCGGTGCACGATGCCCGGCCGCATCTCACCGCCGATGCCGGGCAGGTCGGGGCAGTGGTGCAGCAGGCCGTTCACCAGGGTGCCGTCCTTGTTGCCGGGGGCCGGATGGACCGTGAGCCCGGCGGGCTTGTTGAGCACGATCAGGTGGGCGTCCTCGAACAGCACGTCCAGCGCCATCGGCTGGGCCACCAGGTAGGGCAGGGGCTCCGGCGGCGGCATCCACAGCTCGACGGTGTCGTCGGTGCGCAGGGGTGTCTTGGCCCGGCCCGTGACGCCGTTGACCCGCACGTAGCCCGCATCGATGAACTTCTGGATGCGGGCCCGGCTCTGCTCGGGCCGCTGGGACACCAGCCAGCGGTCGAGCCGCATCGGCAGCGGCTTCGGGTAGTGGAGCGTCAGCAGCTCCCCTTCGCCTTCCCCGAAGCAGGCCATCAGCTGGGGGGCGTCTCCACCGGAGGCAGGGCGAGAGGAGGCAGCTCCAGGGAGATCGGCCCCAGCAGCGAGCGGCGGAAATCATCGAGCAGGCGCTGGGCCATGCGGGCGGTGTCGCCGCTGGTGTGGCGGGTCGCCGCCGCGGCGAGCCAGGCTTCGGCATCGGGAACGGGCATCCCGCCGGTCCCTCCCGACAAGGACGGCACCGCCACCCCGTAACGCCGCTCCACCAGTCCCGGCGCCACGCCCGCGGCCGCCACCGGCTCCAGCTGCACCAGCAGGCGCAGGAAGGCCTGGGCCACCGCCTCACCGTCGTAGGAGGCCTGGCCGATGTCGTCGCAGAGGGCCAGCCGCACCCCGGCCAGCTGGTCGTCGAGACGGGGGGGCAAGACGCCGGGGGCGTCGAGCAGATCCAGGTCCTGGCCCAGCCGCACCCAGCGCAGGCTGCGGGTGACCCCGGCGCGGCGGGCGCTCTCCACCACCTTCTGGCGCACCAGCCGGTTGATCAGCGCCGACTTGCCCACGTTGGGGAAGCCGAGCATCAGGGCCCGCACGGGGCGCGGCTTCATGCCCCGACCGGCCCGGCGGGCATTGAGCGCCTCGCCGGCCCGGATCGCCGCCGACTGCAGCTGCTTGACGCCGGTGCCCACCTTGGCGTCGCACCACCAGGGCACCTCCCCCCGCTGGCGGAACCAGCCATCCCAGGCCAGGCGGGCCGCGGCGCTGACCATGTCGCGTCGGTTGATCACCAGCAGGTGATGCTTGCCCCGGATCCAGCGCTGCAGGCGCGGGTGGCCGGTGGCCAGGGGGATGCGGGCATCGCGCACCTCGATCACCAGGTCCACCTTCTCCAGGTTGGCGCTGAGGGCCTTCTCCGCCTTGGCGATGTGGCCCGGATACCACTGGATCGGTGGGGCGGCGGTGCTGAGGCGGACCGTGTCGCCGACGTCCGGCATCAGGGCACCACCAGCACCGGACAGGGCGCCAGCTGCAGCACCCGGGCGGCGGTGCTCTGGTGATCGCCCTCGAGGGTGATGCCGCGGGTGCCCATGACGATCACATCGGCATTGATCTCATCAGCCACATCGCCGATCACGAAGGCCGGCTTTCCCTCCCGCTCCAGCACCTCGCAGGCCACACCGGCCTGGGTGAAGCTGGCGCGGGCCTGCTCCAGCAGCTGGGCCACGGCGGCGGGATCATGCATCGCCCCCTCCTCGGCCTCCACCACCGAGAGGAGCACGATGCGACTGCCGTGGCGCTGGGCGAGCTGAAGGGCGACAGCCGCCGTTTCCATCGTCTGGCGGCTCTGGTCGATGGGGAACAGGACGGTGTCGAACATGGCGGAAGGCCCAGCTCCCATGTCCTAGCGCCGACCGTTGCGGCCGCCAGGGATGGGAGGTGGGAAGAACCGAATCGCGCCGGTGGTGGGGCGGGAGGGGCCGGAGGCTAATCTCCCCCCGCCTTTCCTTACACGTAACCGTGGCGAAGCGATCCCTCTCCAGCCTCAGCGCCGATGATCTCCGCGGCAAGCGGGTGCTGGTCAGGGTTGACTTCAACGTGCCCCTCGACGACGCCGGCGCCATCACGGACGACACCCGCATCCGGGCCGCCCTGCCCACCGTGCGCCACCTGATCGACCACGGCGCCAGGGTGCTGCTGGCCGCCCACTTCGGCCGGCCCAAGGGCCAGGTGAATGAGGCCATGCGCCTCACCCCGGTGGCGGCCCGCCTCAGCGAGCTGCTGGGCAAACCCGTGACCAAGACCGACAGCTGCATCGGCCCCGACGCCGAGGCCAAGGTGGCCGCCATGGCCGATGGCGATGTGGTGCTGCTGGAGAACGTGCGCTTCTTCGCCGAGGAAGAGAAGAACGACGCCGGCTTCGCCGAGAAGCTGGCCGCCCTGGCCGACGTCTACGTGAACGACGCCTTCGGGGCCGCCCACCGGGCCCACGCCTCCACCGAGGGCGTGACCAACTACCTGAGCCCCAGCGTGGCCGGCTTCCTGATGGAGAAGGAACTCCAGTACCTGCAGGGCGCCATCGATGAACCCAAGCGTCCCCTGGCCGCGATCGTGGGTGGCTCCAAGGTGAGCAGCAAGATCGGCGTGCTCGAGTCGCTGATCGACAAGTGCGACAAGGTGCTGATCGGCGGCGGCATGATCTTCACCTTCTACAAGGCACGCGGCCTGGCGGTGGGCAAGAGCCTGGTGGAGGAGGACAAGCTGGAACTGGCCAAGGAGCTGGAAGCCAAGGCGGCCGCCAAGGGCGTCCAGCTGCTGCTGCCCACCGATGTGGTGCTGGCTGACAACTTCGCCCCCGACGCCAACAGCCAGACCACCGCGATCGACGCCATCCCCGATGGCTGGATGGGCCTCGACATCGGCCCCGACTCGGTGAAGGCCTTCCAGGAGGCCCTGGCCGACTGCCAGACCGTGATCTGGAACGGCCCCATGGGGGTGTTCGAATTCGACGCCTTCGCCGCCGGCACCAACGCCATCGCCCACACCCTGGCCGATCTCAGCGCCAAGGGCTGCTGCACGATCATCGGCGGCGGTGACTCCGTGGCGGCGGTGGAGAAGGTGGGTGTGGCCGACAAGATGAGCCACATCTCCACCGGCGGGGGCGCCAGCCTGGAGCTCCTGGAAGGCAAGGTGCTCCCCGGCGTGGCCGCCCTCGACGAGGCCTGAGGCCCGGCCTCAGATCGTCCCGGGGGTGCCGGGCCGTCCTTCGCCCCATGCCCCCTTGCGCTCACCCTTGCCCCACTGGGGCATGGCGATGCCGTTGCGCTGGAAGAGCGCCTTCATGGACGCCAGGTGCTGCTGCCGCTGGCGCTGGCTGGCCTCCCGCTGCTGCTTCATGCAGGCGCGCAGGGCTTCGCTGCTGGCGGCGGCGCTCAGGCAGCGCTCGCCGCTCTGGAGGATGGAGATGTGGGCCTGCTGGTCGCTGATCGCCAGCCGCTTCTGCTCGGGAAAGATCTTCTGCATCTGGGCGGGCGTGGGCCGTGAGGCCTCGGAAGGGCCGCTCTGGGCCATGGCAACACCGGTGGAGCCGAGGACCGCGGCCAGGACGGCGATGCGCAGGGGTTGAAGCAGGTAGGAGGGCATGGGAGGAACTGACTTGAACATTTCCATCGTGACCGGCAGGTGTGACGGCAATCGGACTGGCTGAGGTCCAGATGTGACCGGATGCGACCCGTGAGCCGTGGACGACCGTGATGGCTGCCTCACGCCCCTGGCAGGGGCCAGGCCCTCAGGGCCACCGCGAAACGCCCCAGCGGCGGCTCGGGGGTGGCTGGGGCCTCCAGCCGGCGCAGATCGCCGCCGTGGTCCCGGGCCACCTTGGCGGCGATGGCCAGGCCCAGGCCGCAGTGCCCCTCACCACCGCGGGCCTGATCGAGGCGCTGGAAGGGGGTCATGGCCTTCTGCCACTGCGCCGGGTCGATGCCCTCACCAGAGTCCCAGACCTGGATCTCGAAGCCACTCTCCACGGGCCCGGAGTCGCCGTGGGGCCGCACCGCCCCGTCCGCCGGGCCCAGGGGCCGCAGCACCAGCCGCAGGGGCGGCCGGCCATAGGTGAGGGCATTGTCGAGCAGGTTGCCCACCGCCCGCGCCAGCGCGATCGGCCGCACCCGCCGCACCAGGGGCTCCAGATCCAGCTCCAGGGGCACCTCACCCACCGATCCCGCCGACTCCGCCACCAGGGCATCGAGCGGCACCAGCACGGGACTTTCCCCCGCTTCGGCCCCGGCGAAGATCATGAACTGGCGGGTGATCCGCTCGATCGAGCGGATGTCGGCCTGGGCCCGCTCCAGCTCCTGGGGCGCCATCGGTCCCTCAGCGGCAAGGGCCAGGCGCAGCCGCAGCCGGGTCAGGGGACTGCGCAGGTCGTGGGCGATGCCGGCCAGCATCGTGGTGCGCTCCCGGCCGGCGTCCTCCAGCCGCAGCAGCATGGCGTTGAAGCGGGCCATCAGCTGCCGCACCGCCGGGGCGCCCTGGTCCGGCAGGGCCTCGGGCAGGGCTTCGAGGCCCACGTCGGCCAGGGCCTCCTGCAGACGGATCAGGGGGCGCTGGATCTCCAGCGTCAGGAACAGCAGCAGGGCCCCGAGCGCCCCCAGGCCGATGGACAGGGAGAGCAGCAACGGATCGGGGGGCCAGCCCCGCGGCGAGGGCAGGTCAACGAACAGCCACACAGGCTCAAGCGGGGAGGCCATTTCCACCCATACCCCCCGCCGTGGGGAGAAGGCGGGCTGCACCGCCGGACAACGGCCCAGCAGGCGGCACAGCTCCGCCTGCAGCCGCTGGGTCTGCCAGCGCAACCGCCGATCCCCCCGGCCCACCCAGGCCGGTGTCGCCGCCGGTTCCGGCCGGCGGCCCACCACCAGTTGCATGCCGCTGATCTGGCCGAGCACCTCAGGGCTGAAGCGCTCCAGGGCCACCTCCCCCAGCACCAGGTTCGAGGCCACCTCGGAGCCCGTCTGAATCAGCTGCTGCTGGGCCAGGCGCCGGCCCACGAGCAGGTGCAGCAGCAGCAGGCTGAGGGCGGCCGCACCGGTGCCCGCCACCAGGTACGCCAGCGTGCGTCCCAGGGACGGCCGCCAGGAGCGTTCAGGACTGGCGGGGCTTGCCATCGGGGACGAACACGTAGCCGTAGCCCCAGACCGTCTGCACGTAGCGGGGCCGGGCCGGCTCTGGTTCGATCAACCGCCGAAGCCGCGACACCTGAACGTCCATGCTGCGGCTGTCGGTGTCGCTGCCGGGGCCCCGGGCCAGTTCGATCAACCGCTCCCGGGACAGGGGCCGGTGGGGGTGCTGCACGAAAGCCGCCAGCAGGGCGAACTCACCGCCGGTGATCGTGAGCGCTTCCCCGTGGCGCTCCAGGGTGCGGGCCGCCAGATCCACCTCCAGGTCGCCGAAGCCGATCCGGGCCCCGTCGGGCTGGGGCAATCCACCGGGCAGGGTGCCGCGGCGCCGCAGCACCGCTTCGATCCGGGCGGTCAGCTCCCGGGGCAGGAAGGGTTTGGCCAGGTAGTCGTCGGCCCCCTGCTCCAGGCCGATGATCCGGTCCACCGCATCGGCCCGGGCCGTGAGCATCAGCACCGGCAGGTCGTCGTCCCCGTCCCGCAGGCGCCGCAGCAGGCTGAGGCCGTCGTCGCCGGGCAGCATCAGGTCGAGCACCAGCAGATCGGGGCGCTGGCCCTCGAGCCGGGCCATCAGCTGGGCGCCATCGCCCATGCAGCGGACTTCGTAGCCCTGCTCCCCCAGGTAGGTGGACAGGAGGTGGCGCAGATCCGGGTCGTCATCCACCACCCAGATCCGATGCGGTCGGCCCATGGTTCAGGGCTCGAGCGATTGGCGATCGGCAACGACGCGCACCCGCTTGGTGGCGCTGACGATGCCGTCGGGATGCACCAGCAGCACCGCCCAGGTCTGGGAGCCGGGGGACAGGGGGGCCTGCACGGTCTTGAACAGTCCGCCGCCGCCAAGGGCGCCGAGCTCCATGCTCGGGCTGGCCATCGTGGCCTGCTGCTGGGGGGTGATCGCCGCAATGCCCCCCGCCGCGAGGGCCCCGTCGAGGGGATCGTCGAAGATCACGTCGACGTCGTAGCGCTGGCCGGTCAGCACGGCGTCCGGGATCAGCAGGCTCACCGGCAGCGGCTTTTCGCCGCTGCGCAGCAGCGACCGCTCCCGCAGCACCGTCTGGCCATTGATGCGGGTGCCATCGCTCTGCAGGGCCAGCTGTTGCTCCGCCTCCAGCCGGTAGGTGGTGCCGCCCTGGCGCCGGGTGCCGTCCACCCGGAGGGTCACCGTGGGCTGGCCGTTGCGCATCAGGGTGCCGCTGCGCAGCTGCCAGCGGGCATCGGGAAACTGCTGGCGCAGCAGGCGGCGTCGGTTCTCCAGCTGGGCGGGATCCAGCCCGGGGCCGGCCTGAAGCAACGCGGCCAAGGCGGTGTCGGAGCTGCTGTTGAGGGCGCTTTCGAGGGCCTGGAGCTGGGCGGGGGAAGGGGGAGCCGCCAGGGCGGGGGCCACGCCGACGCCGGCCAGCGCCATGGTCGCCAGGAGGGTACCGAGCAGCTGCGGCGACCGAACCGGGGACAGGGGGGCGTTCAGCGGGCGGGACGGGGCCATGGAGAGGGAGGGAACCGGAGCGGCGGTGAGCGGACCGGAATCGGCTTTTAAGTTAGGCGCGCTTGTCCCACCCGCCCATGCCGACCCTGCTGATCGCCGCCAGCGGCACGGGTGGCCACCTGTTCCCCGCCCTGGCGGTGGCCGAAGCCCTGCCCGCCGACTGGCAGGTGCACTGGGTGGGGGTACCGGATCGGCTGGAGACCGAGCTGGTCCCCAGCCGTTACCCGTTGCACATGGTGCGGGCCGGCGGACTCCAGGGCCGGGGTCTGCGGAAGCTCTGGAACCTGCTGCAGTTGCTGCTGGCCGTGCTGCCGATGCGGCGCCTGATCCGGCGGGAGGGGGTGAGCGTGGTGTTCAGCAGCGGGGGGTACATCGCGGCGCCGGCGATCCTGGCCGCCCGCTGGTGCGGGGTGCCGGTGGTGCTGCATGAGAGCAACGCCATCCCCGGACGGGTGACCCGGCTGCTGGGCCCCCTGTGCACGCGGGTGGCGGTGGGGCTTCCCCAGGCGGCCGAGCGGCTGCCCCGCTGCCGGCCCCTGGTCTGCGGCACCCCGGTGCGGCGGGAGTTTCTCACCCCCACCCCCCTGCCGGAGTGGGTGCCCGGAGGCGATGGCCCCCTGCTACTGGTGATGGGGGGCAGCCAGGGGGCCCTGCGCCTCAACCGCATGGTGCGGCCCCTGCTGCCGCAGCTGGCGGCCAGCGGCTGCCGCGTCGTGCACCTCACGGGCAGCCAGGATCCCGAGGCCGGAACGCTGCGCCTCGACGGGGTGGTGGAGCGGGCCTTCAGCGATGAGCTGCCGGGCCTGCTGCAACACTGCGATCTGGCCATCAGCCGGGCCGGCGCCGGCAGCCTCAGCGAACTGGCCGTCTGCGGCACGCCGGCGATCCTGGTGCCCTTCCCGGCGGCCGCCGACCGGCATCAGGACGCCAATGCCGCCGCCGCCGCCAGCCTGGGGGCTGCGGTGATCGTCTGGCAGCACGAGCCCGACGAGCCCGCCCTGGAGCGGGCCGTCTGGCGGCTGCTGGGTCCCCGCCTGCGGGGCACCGCCGCCGCCGCCGACCCCCTGGTGCCGATGGGCGACGGCATGGGGAGTCTGGCGGTGCGGGACGCCGACCGCCGGCTGATGCAGGTGCTGGAGCAGCTCATCGGCCGCGCCTGATCGGCTCCAGGGCGGCCAGCAGGCGCCGGTTGCCGGCCCTGTCCTGGATGGCGATCCGCAGCCAGCCCTCCCCCAGGCCCTCGAAGGAGCGGCAGTCGCGCACCAGGATCCGGTGCTGGCGTTCCAGCGCCAGCCGCAGCGGCTGAAGCGATTCGGCCCCAGGGGTGCTCCGCACCAGCAGGTAATTGGCGGCCGAGGGCAGGGGCTGCAGTCCGGGCACCGCCGCCAGACGGGCCGTCAGCCAGGGGCCCTCCCCGGCCACCCAGTGCTGCACCCGCTGCTGCCAGCGCCGCAGGCCAGACTGATCGGCCATCAGGCCCTGCCCCACCGCCGCCGCCAGGCCGTTGACGGGCCAGGGGTCCCGCCAGGCGGCCCAGCGGGCCAGCCGCTCGGCACTGCCCAGGGCGTAACCGAGCCGCAGGCCGGCGATCGAGAACAGCTTGGTGAGGCTGCGGATCACCACCAGATTTGGATGGCCCCCCAGCAGCGGCACCAGCGACTGCTCCTCCCCGTCGGGCACCAGCGGCAGAAACGCCTCATCCACGATCACCAGGGCGAACCGCTCCAGCAGGGGCTCCAGCGAGGCCCGGCTCCAGAGCTGGCCGGTGGGGTTGTGGGGATTGGTGAGCCACAACACCGCCGGTTCCGCCACGCTGGTGGTGGCCGCATCCAGGGGCCAGGCTGTGGGCCCGGGCCCGCACCAATCCAGTGGCAGCGGCAGGCTCCGCCACGGGCCGTCCCAGCAGTCCAGGGCCCGGCGGTAGTCGGCGAACCCCGGCGCCGGCAGCAGGCTCAGGCCAGCGGCAGCGGCGTCCCGCGCGGCCCAGGTGAACAGCTCGGCCGCCCCGTTGCCGGGCAGGACCCGGGCCGGATCCAGCCCGTGCCAGGCGGCGATGGCGCCACCCAGGGCGCCGTAATCCCGGTCGGGATAGTCGCGCAGATCGGTGCCGAGCGCCCGCCGCAGCAGGTGCCGCAGCCGCGGTGGCGGGCCGAAGGGCACCAGGGAGGCGCTGGCATCCAGCAGCTGGTCCGGACGACAGCCGAGCCGGCGCGCGGCCGCCTGGAGGTTGCCCCCATGGAGCTCCGGCGGTTCAGGAGGCCCCGTCACCGGGTGGGGAGCTGACACCGGCTCCAGGGAACATTCAGGCGGTTGTAACACGGATGGGAGGCGGGGCTGCTGCAATGGGTTGGCCATCGGTGCGCCGCACTCCCCCGTGCCCCCTTCCCCCCTCCAGCCGGTGATCGGCGCGATCGGTGCGGTGCTGCTGGGCAAGGAGCACGAGGTGCGGCTGGCCCTGGCCTGTCTGCTGGCCCGCGGCCACCTGCTGATCGAGGACCTGCCCGGCATGGGCAAGACCACCCTGGCCGAGGCCCTGGCCCGCAGCTTCGGGCTCGGGTTCAAGCGGGTGAGCTTCACCAGCGACCTGCTGCCCGCCGATCTCACGGGCCTGAACGTGTTCGACCCCACCGCCGCCAGCTTCCGCTTCCAGCCCGGTCCCCTGTTCAGCCAGGTGCTGCTCGCCGATGAGATCAACCGGGCCAGCCCCCGCACCCAGAGCGCCCTGCTGGAGGCGATGGCCGCCGGGAGGGTGAGCGTGGACGGCACCAGCCATCCCCTGCCCCGGCCCTTTCTGGTGATCGCCACCCAGAACGGCCTCGACCAGGGGGGCACCTCGGCCCTGCCGGAATCCCAGCTCGACCGGTTCCTGATGCGCCTCAGCCTCGGCTACCCCCCCCGCCAGGCGGAGCGGGCCCTGCTGCGGGGCGAGGGCCTGCGGCCCGACGGCCTCAGCGGCGCCTTCGGCCCGGAGGACCTGCTGGCACTGCAGGCCCGTTGCGACCGGCAGCACTGCAGCACCGCCCTGCTCGACTACGTGCTCGACCTGCTGGAGCGCAGCCGCCGCCAGCCGGCCCAGGGCCATCCCCTCTCCCCCCGAGCTGGCCTGGCCCTGGTGGCCGCCGCCCGCGCCTGGTCGCTGCTGGAGGGCCGCGACCATGTGATTCCGGACGACGTCCAGGCGGTGCTGGCCCCCGTCTGCGAGCACCGCATGGACGGCGGCCAGCGCGGGGAGCGCGACGGGGAGCTCAGCCAGCGGCTCCAGGCGGGTGTCGATGGACTTCGGTAAGCCCCAGCAGGGGGAGCGGGTGCGCCTGCGGATGCGCAACCTGTACATCCTGCCGACGCGCTTCGGCTGGCTCTGGCTGACGGGCACCGTGCTCTTGCAGGTGATCGGCGTCCAGATGCAAAGCAACGGCACGTTGTTGCTGAGCTTCCTGATGCTCAGCCTGTTCCTGCTCACCCTGCACCTCACCCACTTCAACCTGCAGGGCGTGGAACTGGGCTGCTGCACGCCCGCACCGGGTTTCGCCGGGGCCCCGGTCCCCTATCCGATCCGACTGCGCTGCCCGGGCCGCAGCGAGGGGGTGCGCCTGCGGCTGGGGAAGGCGGCCCCGGGGCCGCCGCTGTCGCTGGCGGCGGGGGAGCATGAACTGGCCGTGGCCTGGACCCCGCCGGGCCGGGGCTGGCAGCGGCCCGGGCTGCTGCGGATCCAGACGACAGCACCCCTGGGGCTGTTCTGCTGCTGGTCGCGCTGGTACCCAGAGGCGGCCCAGCTGATCTACCCGGCCCGGCAAGCCGGGCCGGTGCGGCTGCTGGCCGCCGGGTCCGCACCGGTGGTCGGCGAGCCGGCCCTGGCCAGCCGCCAGGACGGCAGCGACGACTGGCGCGACCTGGCCCCCCATCGCCCCCAGGACAGCCCCAGCCGGCTGGCCTGGAAGCTGCTGGCCCAGGGGAGGGGCGAGTACGCCAAGCGCTTCCTGGACCGCCCCGAAGCGGCCCCCCTGCTGGCCCCGGAGCCCGGCGTGCCCCTGGAGGCGGCCCTCGAACACCTCAGCGAGCGCATCTGGAGCTGGCACGGCCGCGGCCTCAGCTACGGCCTGGTGCTGAACGGTCAGACCGTCGCACCGGGCCGGGGGGTGCTCCACCGGGACCGGTGCCTGACGGCCCTGGCCTGCTGCCGATGAGCCGCGCCGCCGCCCCCCTGCAGTGGCTGACCATGGGGTTGCTGGCGCTGGGGTTGCTGGGCCTCTCGCCGGCCCTGTCCCTGAGCCTGCTGGCCTTCGGCCTGGCGGTGCTGACGGCCCTGAAGCTGCGCGAGGCCCGCACCCTGGAGGAACGGCGGGTGGTGGCCCTGCTGCAGCTGGTCTGCGCCGGACTGCTGGCGGCCCTGCGCCCCGAACTGGCCCCGAGCCTGCTGCAGGGCCTGGCCATCCTGATGGCCCTGGCCGGGCTGCTGGCCCTGGAACTGGGGGCGGGGCCCGACTGGAAAGCCCTGATGCGCCGCAGCCTGCAGGTGCTGCTGGCGGCGCTGCCGATCGCCCTGGTGCTGTTCCTGCTGCTGCCCCGGCTGATGCCCTTCACCAACTTCGGCGCGGGCCAGGGCATGGGGGCGATGACCGGCCTCAGCGACAGCATGGAGCCGGGCTCCATCGCCAGGCTCGCCGTCAGCCGCCAGTCCGCCGCCCGCGTCGCCTTCCCCCTCGGCGGTGAGCCCCCACCCCTGGAGCAGCGCTACTGGAGGGTGCTGGTGCATGAACGCTTCGATGGCCGCAGCTGGCGCAGCACGGCCCCTCCGTTCGCCAGGCCTCCGGCCGGCCAGCCCGCCCCGCCGCCGCCGCCCGCCGCCCCGGTAGAGGGGATCCAGCTCTGGCTGATCGAACCCAGCGGCCTGGCGGCGGTTCCCTGGAGCGGATCCGGCCGGCCCCTGTCCGCCGAGCTGAACCTGCAGCGCAGCGGCGAACTGCTGAACCGGGCCCCGGGCAGCCAGCGGCGGGTCTACGCCCTCACCCGTACGGCGGAGCCGGGTGACTGGCGCAGCCAACCGCCCGGACCCGTCGATCTGGTGCTGCCTCGGGGCGAGAACCCACGGCTGGAAGCCCTGGCCGCCCCATGGGGGCGCCTCAGCGGCGACCGGGAGCGGCTCAACGCCGCCGCCGGCTGGTTCCGCAGCCAGCCCTTCCGCTACACCCTTGAGCCCGGGGCCCTGCCCCGCCAGGCTCCCCTCGACCATTTCCTGTTCGAGAGCCGGCTGGGCTTCTGCGGCCACTACGCCAGCGCCTTCACCACCCTGATGCGGGCGGCGGGGGTGCCGGCGCGGGTGGTGAGCGGCTACCGCGGCGGCCAGTGGGTGCAGCCGGTGGGCGGCACCGGCTACGTGGACCTGCGCCAGGCCGACGCCCATGCCTGGAGCGAGGTGTGGCTGGACGGGGAAGGCTGGCGGCGCGTCGATCCCACCGCCTGGGCGCAGGGGGACCCCCTGGCGCACTCAGCGGCATCGGGCGCCGGGAGCCGTGCCGGCGGCGGCCCGCTGGACTGGCTGCAGCAGCAGTGGTGGGGCCTCGACATCGCCTGGGCCCGCTGGTGGCTGGGGTACGACAGCGAGCAGCAGCAGGCCCTGGTGGCCAGGCTGCTGGGCGACCAGCGCCACCTGCTGGGGGTTGTGGTGCTGCTGGCGGTGGCCATCAGCCTGGCCGCCAGCCTGGGGGGCCTGGGCTGGTTGGGCCGTCGCCGCCGCGGCGATCCCCTGCGCCTGGAGCTGGAGCGCACCCTGCGGGCCTTCGCCCGGCAGGGCATGGTGCCCGAGGCGGGGGAGACCCTCGCGGGCTTCGCGCAACGGCTGGGCCAGCGCTGGCCGGCCCTGAGCGGTCCCCTGGAGGCGTTCGTGGCGCACTACCAGCGGCAACGGTTCGCCGATGCCCAGGGTCAGAAGGGGCGACGCCAGGCCCGCCGGCTGGGCCGGGCCCTGCGCCGTTCCATCCGAACCGTCATCCAGTCTCAGGAAGCGGTACAACGGGAGCACCCCTGAACAGGCCACCATGACGAGCGTCCATGGGTCCGCCCGGAGCGTCTCCGGGGCCGGCCTGGGCCACCTCAGGGGTCTGCTGGTCAGCGGATCGGCGGTCCTGGCCCTGCTTCTGGCGCCGGCTCCTGGTCAGGCCAGCAGCGACGGTGACCTGATCCGGCTGCTCAATCAGCGGGACTGCCCACGCTGCAAGCTCCAGGACGCCGATCTCGTCCATGCCGACCTCCGGGATGCGGATCTGCGCGGCGCCAAGCTCCAACGCGCCAATCTGGGCCAGGCCAAGTTGGACGGGGCGCGACTGCAAGGGGCCGACCTCCGCTTCACCAGCCTCCAGGGAGCCTCCCTGCGGGGTGCCGATCTGCGCGGCGCCAACCTGGAGGGCACCGACCTGCGCCAGAGCGATCTGAGCGGCGCCCAGCTCGATCCCGGCGGACTGGCCCGCAGCCACTGGCAGGACGCCCGGGGCGTGGGACCGTCGGTGCTGAGCTATCCCGAGCTGCACAATGCCGGGGTCACGGCCGCCCTGGAAGGCCGCCATCCCCAGGCGGAACAGCTGTTTTCCGACGCGATCCGCCTGCAGCCGGAGGCGGCGATCAGCTGGGTGGCCCGGGGCCTCAGCCGCACCGAACAGGGCAAGACCGAACTGGCCGCCGCCGACCTGAACTACGCCGCCGTCCTCTACGGCCAGGCCGGCGAGGAGGCCCAGGCGAAGCAACTCACCGAGGTCGCCGCCGCCCTGCTCAAACCCGGCAAGAAAGCCAACCAGGGCAGCGGGATGGGCGGGCAGATCCTCAGTGGTGCGGCCGGGTTTGCCAAGACTTTGGCACCACTGGCAGTGAAATTCCTGATTCCCCTGGCCTTCTGATTAGGGATTCACTGATGGTTGTGGAGAACCACTGAGGAAGGCGCGTGACGCAGGCGTGGAGGGCTGGTAGCCATATCCGTAGGTGCCACCCTCGGTGTCGTTGATGATGCGTGGCGTCACCATGATAACCAGTTCCCGCTTTTCTCGGTTATTGCCAGAAGCGCGGAAGAACTGGCCGATCAGGGGAATGTCTCCAAGGATCGGCCACTTGGTGACTTCGGCTCGATCGAAATCTGAGATCACCCCGGTGAGGATCAGGGTCTGGCCATCTCGGACGCGCAAGACACCTGTATCCAACCTCCGGACCCGCAGGATGCTGATGGGAGGGCAAAGCTGACTGCCGCTTCCAACTTCCCGTTCCACCGCGGAGATGCTGGGGGAGAGGGAAAAGGTAACGAAGCCGTTGTCGTCGATCTTCTGGACGCGGGCCCCAAGCACGAGACCAGCCGTTGACAGCTGGCTAATTGTGCAGGTGACGGTGGCCGAGGTTCCAGTCACATTTGCACTGACATTGGTGGGTACATTTGTGCCCACCCGCACAACCCCCTCGTTCCCCCGCTTACGCCCAATCGGTGTTTCAGTGTCATCGAAGGCTGAGGCGAAGAGCCCTGATCCTGAAGCACCTGAACCACCTGCGCTACTAGAACCAGAACTATTCTCGCGGACGACCGATGGATCCTCCTGCAAGATCAAGGTTGGACTGGCGATCACCTTGGTGTTACGAGAGATGATTCGAGCCTGCACAAAGTCGAAGAAGTTATCCGGGGGGTAGTTAAGGCCAGGGTTGGGCCTCCGGGATCCAACAAAATTAGAAGAAGAGGAATTAGAAAAATTAGAAGATTGCTGAAGATTAACATTGCGGCCAAGATTTCTTGACAAGACATCTTCAATCCTAGAGGCCAAGCTAGATCCAGAGGAGTCAACGAGGGTATTTATTTGCTGGAGCACCCCAGTATTAGCATCTATCTGAAAGCCAGTCTCTCGAAGCAGGCTTGAATTAATTGAAGAAAGCTGGCTCAAAGTAAGGCTGCTTCTCACATCTGAGTCAAGGCTTAGCTGCCCAGAAGAAGAGGAGTCGACGGAGCTGTTTCTCGTGAGAATCTCAGTCTCCCTAAAGTTATCAGCGGTAGCAGGCAGATTCCTGCCAAAGGCCCCTAGCAACTGTCCGTTATCGTTGACGATGAAGTTATTACCCCAGCGGAAGGCGAAGCTATTATTGATCTCACTGTCGTTTTCAAGATTTACGTCGAGGATCTTCACCGACAGGGCCACCTGCCGCTGGCGCAGATCAAGCTGCTTCAGATACTGCTCGGCAATGGCCACCAACCGCGGTGCGCCCACCAGGGTGATGGTGCCCAGCCGGGTGTCGGTGGTGGCCCGCAGGCCGATGAGTGGGCCGTTGGTGGCTCCGAAGGATTCCACACTGGTGATCGTGCTGGAAGTGGTCGTCGAGGCCGTGGGGCTGCCGACAGGAGCAGCCGTTGCAGCCACGCCCTCAGAGACTGCGGTCGAGATGGTGTTGGTCTTGGTGACCTGGGCCCCCAGGTTGGCCAGGTAGTCAGCCGCTGAGTTGGCGGGCACCTGGTTGAGCCGGTAGACCTTCGACAGCTGGGCGCCGAAGCTCTTGGCCAGCACGTTGGGGCCGGCGAAGATCGTGTTGCCGTCCCGCTTGCCCTGCAGCCCCGCCGCCAGGAGTGCCGAGTTGATCGCCCGGCCGTAGTTCTCCCGGCGGAAGGAGATCGAGATGGGCCGCATCCCCGCCGCAGGCGTTGTCGCTGCGCCGGCGGCACCGGCAGTTGTTGATTCATCGACGTAGACAAACCCGTAGCCGCCCAGCTGGCTGAGGGCCATCAGCACATCCTTGGCAGGGGCGTTGCGGAGGGTCATGGTGACCGGTGGCCCGCTGACGCTCACATAGCTGGGGTTGCTGATCGTCATGGTGCCCACGGCCATGTCACCCAGCGGCGGGGCCACGGCGCGCGGCTGCAGGGGCGGGATGAAACCGGGCTGGGGCACCCTGCCCGGGGTGTTGACGTTCGGGGTCAGGGTCTGAAGGGTGCTGAGCGCCGGGGCGTTGAACGTGAGGATCAGGCTGCGGCCGTCGGCGCTCACAACGGGCCGGCCGACCGGGAAGCCCGGGGTGGGGGAGACCTTCAGCTCGAAGAAATTGCCCGAACCGTCGAAGCTGATGCTCTGCAGCCCCGCTTCGGGCAGGGAGAGCCGTACGGGGCCGCGACGCAGTGACATCGGAACGGCCGTCTGCAGCCGGCCCACCCAGTCCGCCCCCTGGGTGGTCTGCTGGAGGACGGGGGAAGGACCAGTCCCCTCAATGACCACCTCAACGGAATCAGGCAATCGCCGCAGCTTGATCTCCAGGGCGCCACTGGCCTGCACGCCGCCGGCTTGGGCGATGGCGTCACCCTTCCCCTTGGGGGCGTTCCCCGCCGGGGAGGGGATGGCGGCGACGGCGGAAAGTCCGGTGGTCTGCTGCAGGAGCAGAACGCCGAAGGATGCGTTGAGAACGTGCCGCCACTGACGTTTTGCCACGTTCCAAGGTTCTCCGAATCCGGCGCATGGTAAAGGCATGTCAGTTGGGGGGTGCAGGGGGAGCAGGAGCAGGGGTTGGCGCTGGGGTCGCCGCCGGTGCCGCGCCGGCGGGGAGCGATGCGGGCGCCTCGGTGCTGCTGTAGAGGCCCAGGGTGAGCTTCATGACCACATCGTTGCTGGGACTGGTCGGGCCCGGGCCGGTGGGGGGCGCATCGGGGAGCGTGAGCATGAGGTCGCTCTGCACGACCAGAACGTTGAGGGCCTCGAGGCGACGCAGAAACGCCAGCAGCGAGGGGAACTCCCCATTGGCGGACAGCAATAGCGTGCGCTGGGTGAGGCCCTGCAAGGCCAGTGGATCGGCAGGTGGGGTGCCCGCGGGCGGTGCCCCTGTGGGGGCGGCAGGGGGTGCCCCTGTGGGGGGGGCAGGGGCGGCGGGCTTCCCAGTTGCGGACGCCGACTGGGTGGGCTCGAACAGCGTGAGTTGGACCCCCGAAGCCTTTGCCTCGCGGTCGAGCGAGGCCAGAAACGTGGAAAGATCGCCGTTGCCCGTGATCAGCCGCTCGATCTTGGCCTTGCTGGCCATGGCGGCCTCCGTGTTCTCCTGGGTGGTCACCAGCTGGGTGCGCATCAGGGCGACCTGGTCACGCAACTGCTCCAGCTCCTGCAGACGCTGGCTATCCCGCTGCAGCGAGGTCCAGAGGGGCAAAAAGCCGGCCAGGACCACCAGCAGGCCAAGCGCCCCCAGGACGGCCGCCGGCAGCAGCAGCCAGATCAGGCGCAGGGTGCGGACCGGGAGCCTGGAGGAGCCTTGCTGAAGATTCGTCATGGGATGAGGCCCTCCCCCTGCAGCAGCTGGAGCCGGCGCACCATGCCCTCCGATCCAAGCTGCCGCATCACGGCCAGTTGACGGGCGGGAGCCAACGTGGCGAAGGGTCCGGAAAGCTCGAAACGGACAGCGGCCGGCGCCGCCGGCCCGGCCTGCCCGGGGACCGCGGCGGCGGCCGGGACCCGCTCCAGCTTGACGAGCGTCACTGCCTTGGTTTTCAGCAGCGGGGAGCTGGCCAGCTCCAGCTGCAAGGCATTGATGCGGGCAAAGGCCAGCGGATCCAGGGCCTGTCCCTTCAGCACCAGGTTCTGACCCGCGACTTGCACACTCTGGAGCTGAACGCGCTCGGGGGTGCGCAACTGCAGATCGGCCAGAAGCGCCGAGGAGGTCCGAAGGGTGGTGAGGCCTTCAGTCAGGCGGAGATTCGTGGCGGTGAGCTGATCAAGCTTTGTCTTGCTGGCCACCATCTCGGCCTGCAGCTGGGTCGACTCCGCTTCGAACCGGACAAGCTGGGCGGTCTGGAGTTTCACGTATTGAAAACGGAAGTACACCAGGGCCGTGGAGACCACCGCCGCCCCCAGAACGACCGCACCGATCAGGGCGCCCCGCAGCAACAGGGGGCGCTGTTCGAGCAGGGCGGAGACCATGCTCTCCTGGCCGAGTTCCTTGCGCCGCTCCCGCAGCAGGTCAAGGGGAACCGTCATGGGGCGGGCTCCGCCATCGCCAGACCCTGGAGGACCAGGGAGCCGAAGGGCTCAGGGGTAAGGATTTCAGCCCTCACCCCCAGCGCATCCTGGAGGCGGTCCTGGCATGGAAGGGGAGCACTGAGCAGCAGCCGAAGGCGACGCACGGAAGGATCGTGGCGACGATAGAAGGCCTCGCAGCGGTTCACTTCTCCCACCAGATCGTCGTCCGCTTGCGGCAGGGACCAGTCGAAGACCGGCTCGGCCCGGCGCAGCAGGAGCAACCGCCCCCCAGCCGGCAACGGATGGATCAGCAGGGTGAGTTGATCATCAGGGGCCTGCTGCAGCAGTGCGGTCACCGCCGCCAGGCGGCAGGACTGGGGCGGGGCCAGCCGCTCGAGCTGGGCACCGGCCAGGTTGAAGACCTCAATCCAGTCCTCCACCAGCTTCTTGGAGGCCACGGCCAGCAACATGCGCGGGGTGGCTCCCGGCAGGGGCCTCAGATCGATGGTCGCTTCGGCCAGGGGCACCCCGAAACTGAGGGTCGGGTCGATCGTGCGCAGCGCCTCAATCGGGTCGTCGGGGATGGCCTCCAGGGGCCAGTCGATGACGCGCCACTCCACGGCCCCCTCGGGGAGTGAGGCCAGGACGACGGCATCCAGCAGCCCATCCCGCACCAGCAGATCGCCGATCAGATCACCCAGGGGCTCCTTCTCCAGGGGCTGGCCATCCAGGCAGGTGAGCGGTGGCAACGGCAGATCGATGCTCACCGGCTCCGGGCCGCCGCCCCTGAGCACCTGGCCCATCAGGGCGTCGTCTTGAAGCTCCAGCAGCAGTTGACGCGGAAAGAGCTGCGCGCGGATCGGTCGCAGACGATCGTCCAGATCATCTTTGAAGCCAATCAGACCAGAAAAAGCCAAGGCTCCGATCCGATGCTTGCGAAACCTACCGAATTATGGGAGCCAAGGCATCCCCGAACCTACAACTTCAGAAAGCGTCCGGCAGCCATGGCGATCGAGCTGGCGTGTCAATCCCTCCAGAATCGATGGCACAAGTGCAGGGCCTTCGTAAATCCAACCCGTGTAGATCTGGATCAGCGAGGCTCCAGCACTGATCCGCTCCCAGGCGGACTCCGCCGAGTCGATGCCACCCACACCGATCAGCGGCAGAGCCGGACCTGCGGTCGCCCGCAACCGTCGCAGCACCTCCACGGCCCGCCGCCGCAGGGGCCGGCCGCTCAACCCTCCGGTTTCCTCGGCAAGGGTCACCCCCGTGGCCTCCAACCGGCGCCCTTCCAGTCCGAGTCGGTGAACCGACGTGTTCACAGCGATCACGCCGGCCAGACCCTCCTCATAGGCAAGCCGGGCAATGGTATCGATGGCATCATCTTCGAGATCGGGGGCGATCTTCACCAACAGGGGCGGACAGGCCGGCAGGCGCCGCAGACGCTCCACCAGCCGCCTGAGCTGGGCCTCCTCCTGCAGATCACGCAGCCCCGGAGTGTTGGGCGAGCTGACGTTGACCACCGCGTAATCGGCCAGGGGGGCCAGAAACTCCAGGGAGGCGGCGTAATCGTCGGGGGCCATCTCCAGCGACACAGCCTTCGATTTGCCGAGGTTGATCCCGAGCACCGCGGGCCGCTGCCCCGGCGGGGGCAGATCCTGGCGTTCCAGGGTTCGACGCACGCCCCTGGCCCCGTCGTTGTTGAAGCCCATGCGGTTGAGGGCGGCCCGCTCCTCGGCCAGCCGAAACAGCCTCGGCCGAGGATTTCCCTGCTGGGGCTGCCAGGTGACGGTGCCCAGTTCGGCGAAGCCGAAACCGAACAGATGCCAGATCGCGGCCGCCACCCCGTTCTTGTCAAAGCCCGCAGCCAGCCCCACCGGGTTGGCAAAGCGACAGCCGAACAGCGTCTGCTCCAGGCGGGGATCCCGCCGCTGCAGCTCCGCCCCCAGCCCCGCCAGGCTGCCGCTGACCAGCGGCCAGCGGCGCCGCAGGGAGGCCTGGCCCAGGGCCAGAAGGGTCAGTCGACTCAGCTGTTCGGCATCGGCACCGTCATCGCGGCGCAACAGCGGCTCGACGAACCGGGCATAGAGAGCGCCGGTTCCCACCTGGCCGCCGCCGGCCGATTGCTCCTGCGGCATCCCTGTCTCCTCACTGCGGCCTGGCCAATCCTCCCGCGCCGCGCTCCAGGCGCCAGCTCCCATTGCCCAGCGGTCTGACGAGCCAGTCGCGCCAGTGCCAGGGATCCTGTTTCCCCTCGAGGGTGGCGGTGGGCACCTCCAGCAACCGAGCGAGCTCCACGGCCCGCAGGCTGTACCCGCCCGCCGCGAGCCGATCGGCCAGTTCCAGGCGGGAAAGCAGCTCCTGCAGCGACCGGGGGGCCCGATCGACGGCGTCAGGAACGGCCACCGTCTCTGCCGCCGCCACCGCCTCCGGGGCGACGTCGGACCGGCTTTCGACCGCCAGGGTCGGGGCCTGGCCACGGGAATAGGCGACGGCGATGGCATCGCAGCGGTCGTTGTCCGGATCACCGCTATGGCCGCGCACATGGCGCAGGGCCAGCCCCGGCAGCCGGGCGGCATCCAGCAGCTCCCAGAGGTCGCGGTTGAGCACGGCCCCACCGGAGGCGGTGCGCCAGCCCTTGCGCTTCCAGCCGGCCATCCACTTCTCGAAGCCATCGATGAGGTAACGGCTGTCGGTGCGCAGCACCAGATCCGGATGGCGCGGCAGGTCCCGCAGGGCCTCCAGCACCGCCAGGGCGGCGGTGAGTTCCATCCGGTTGTTGGTGGTGGCCGGGGCCGCCCCCCCCAGCTCGCGCCGGGAGCCGTTCTCAAAGCGCAGCAGGGCACCCCAGCCGCCCGGGCCGGGGTTGCCGCTGCAGGCCCCGTCGCAGGCGGCGGCCACGACCCGCACCAGACGATCACCCATGGAGTCCCCTTGACAGCATCGCTTGAATTAGATCCTCTCTCCCGGAGAACGCCCGGGTCCTGGAGGTGTTCCCATGCAGCGAACCTACCTGGCCCTGGCGGGCCTGGCCCTGGCCGGAGCCGGCCTGCCGATGGTGCAGCCCAGGCTGGCCATCGCCGCCGGCCTCTTCCAGACCACGGAGGTTGACGCCAATCGCTTTGCCGTTTTGGCCAGGCCTGTGGGCAACAGTGAATGGACCCTCCTGGTGCTGGAGCAGCTGGCCGCCCAGCCCTCCTGCTGGCAGGCCCGCCCGGACGGGCTGGTGGATCCGACCCTGAACCGATTCGACTACACCGGCATCTGCAATCGCTACCTGGACAGCAACGGCTATTCCCTGCGGGTCGCCGACCAGGACCTGGGCACCACCTACCGCCTGCAGGTGCAGCAGGTGGGATCCCGCCTGGAGCTGCAGGCCGTCTCCCCCAGCAATGCCGCCGTCCTGGTGGTGGGCAGGGCTGAGGTGCCCCGTCGCGATCGAGACGGCTTCGTGTCCCTCACGCTCGAACCCGGCTGGGATCTCAAACGCCGCACCTACGAGCAGCGGTCCCTGTCCCACCTCTACTTCGCCAGTCCGGCCCCCCTGGAGCAGCTGATTGCGCGCTCTGGCGGCGGCCAGACGTTCCGGCGTCCCCCGGGCCAGGCCGAACTCCCCGGCATGGCCGCCACCCTGCCCCTGCTCGACCAGCGCGAGGACAGCATGGGTTCCGACCGCTCCGGTCGGGCGATCGCCCTCCAGGTCATTCCCTACACCGAAGCCAATGGTGGAGGGCTCTGACCCCGCCGCTGGATCCCGTGTCTCGGGCCCCGGTCTGGGACCAGTTGAATCACCGGACTCCTTACCCCTCACCGGCCTTCCCCCTCACTTAATCTGATCTGGTGAGGAGTGAAGGACGCTCTTCCAGGGTCGAAACGAGGACAGACTCCCGGAATCGTTCCATCTCCAGAGCCCTGCCTTCGGCGGGGCTCTTTTTTATGGCTTGCGCTGCCCACAGCGGGGTGGCGCGCACCACCCGTCAACGGTCTCGACCATGAAAAAGCCGGCCCCGAAGGGCCGGCCCGGAAAACGAAGAGGGTCGCCGGGCCTGGAGGCCCGACGTTGGCCGGTCACTTGATCGAGACCTTGCCGCCCACTTCTTCGATGCTCTTTTTGAGAGCTTCGGCATCGTTCTTGGAGATGCCTTCCTTGACGGCCTTGGGAGCGGCTTCCACAAGAGCCTTGGCTTCGCCCAGACCGAGGCCGGTGGCCTCGCGGACGGCCTTGAGCACCTTGATCTTGGCGGCCGGATCGAAGCCATCGAGGATGACGTCGAATTCGGTCTGCTCCTCAACCGCCTCAGCGGCGGCGCCGGGGGCGGCGGCGGCCATGACGACGCCAGCCGAAGCGGCGGCGGACACGCCGAAGGCCTCTTCGATCTGCTTGACGAGCTCGGAAGCCTCAAGCAGCGAGAGGGTTTTCAGTTGTTCGAGAATCTGGTCGGTGGTAGCGGACATGGGGGGGGAATCAGCAACAGAACGGGAGGATCGGTGGAGCCCAGGGGTTCGCGAGAGGCGAACTCAACCTTCGCCGGATTCGGCGTGCTGCTTGAGCGCCCTGGCAAGACCGGACGGAACCTCGTTGATGCCCACAGCCAGCTTGGTGGCCAGGCCATTGATCGCACCGGCGATCTGGGCCATGAGCACCTCCTTGGAGGGCAGATCCCCGATGGCCTGGATGTCGGAGGGGGACAGGAGCTTGCCTTCGAAAAGGCCTCCCTTCACATCCGACTTCTTGGTGTCCTTCTGGAAGGACTGCAGGACCTTCACCGCACCGCCGACATCGCCCTTGACCAGGACGAAGGCATTGGTGCCGGTGAGCAGGGAATCGAGATCCGACCAGGCGCTGTCACCATCAATGGCACGGCGCATCAAGGTGTTTTTGGTCACCTTGCACACACCGTTACTGGCCTGCAGACGGGTCCGCAGATCAGTCATCTCCTTGATGGTCAGGCCCTTGAAATCGAGGACCAGCGCCATTTCGGCTTCACCGAGGAGCCCTTTGAGCTCTTCGACGATCTGTTGCTTGTTCTCCAGCGTGCGGCCCATAGGAAGTGGATCGGATCGGGGGAACAAGCAGGGAACGCAGCCCGGACAGCCCCCCGGGAAGGGAAGCTTCGAGGCCGCTCATCGCTCCGCTCCGATCTGAGAGACTCCGGCGGAGTCACCAGCACAGGCAAAAACCAATCGCGTGAACCTCGGCAGGACTTACGAGCGGGAACGAGCGACCGGAATCGACGAACCTGACGACCTGCTGTCTTGGGTTGGGCGCGTGCCCTTCTGGACGAATCCAGCTCTTGACCCTACATCACGGCAGGCCCAGTTCCCGCAGCCGTGCCTGCCAGCGGGCGTAACCGGCGGCGTTGAGATGCACGCCATCCACCGTGTAGGAACGCTTGAGACCATCGGCGTCCGCCATCACCGGGGTGAGATCGACGTAGTCCCGGGCTGGCGTCTGCTGGGCGAGCCGTTGGTTGAGTTCCGCCACCCGCCGAACACCTTCGGCGCCACAGCGAAAGCGGGCACAGGGAATGGTGGACTGGACGATCACCCGCGCCCCGCTGCCGAGCTGCAGGCCGGTGCGCAGCCACTGGATCCGGCCGGCGATGCGGCCGGGGTCGTAGCCCCAGACGATGTCGTTGATCCCGACCATCACCAGGTAGGTGCGCGCACCGGTCCGGCGGATCGCCGGCAGACGGGCCATCAGCTGAAAGCTGGTGTCGCCACTGACGCCCTGGTTGTGGACGACTCGGCCGGGGAACGCCGCCTGCCAGTCGCCCTGGGCCGTGAGCGAGTCGCCGACGAAGGTCACCGGACCGCCCCGGCTGGGCGACGATCCGGACGGCTCCGGCGCCGGGGAAGCGATGGACATGGCGCTGGGCCTGGAGAGCAGGCCCCACCCCAGGGTCAGCTGGGTGAGCGGAACCGCCACCCAGCCACCGATCCGCAGCCATGACGACCCAGGCACGGCAGGGGCTCAGCTGTCCTGCTTGATGTCCTGGAGCGCGGCGAAGTCGACCTGCACCGAGGGGCCCATCGTGGAGGCGAGATAGAGGCTCCTCCAGTAGCGCCCCTTGGCGCCGCTGGGCTTGTTGCGATCGATGGTTTCCTGCAGGGCCTTGAGGTTCTCCAGCAGCTTGGCGCTGGGGAAGCTGGCCTTGCCGAAGCGCACGTGCACGATCCCGGCCCGATCGGCCCGGAACTCCAGCTTGCCGGCCTTGAACTCGTTGATGGCGCCAGCCAGGTCGGTGGTGACGGTGCCGGCCTTGGGGTTCGGCATCAGACCACGGGGACCGAGCACCCGGCCGAGCTTGGCCACCTTCGGCATCATGTCGGGGGTGGCGATCAGCAGATCGAACTCGATGGCACCGCCGGCGATCTGATCCACCAGCTCATCGTCGCCGGCCAGGTCGGCGCCGGCGGCCTTGGCCTCGGCCACCTTCTCGCCCCGGGCGATCACCGCGATGCGAATCGTCTGACCGGTGCCGTGGGGCAGGGCCACGGTGGTGCGCAGCTGCTGGTCGGTGTACTTGGGATCAATGCCGAGGCGCACGTGGGCTTCGATGGTTTCGTCGAAGCGGGCAGTGGCGGTGTCCTTGACCAGCTCAATGGCTTCGAGCGGTTCGTAGGAGCGGTCCTCCACCTTGGCGGCGAGGGCCGTGAAGCGTTTGGAGATTTTTGTCATGGCAGGAAGGGGTGCGGACGACCGTGATCGGTCTCCCCCAGGTAGGTGAACGGAGTGGAGCGACGACCGGGGGCCGTCAGTCGTTGACGGCGACGCCCATGTTGCGGGCGGTGCCTTCGATGATGCGCATGGCCGACTCAACGCTGGCGCAGTTGAGGTCGGGCAGTTTGGTCTTGGCGATCTCCTCGAGCTGGGCACGGCTGATGGCACCCACTGAGCCCTTGGCGGACGTGGCGGCACCTTTGTCGATGCCGGCGGCCTTGGAGATGAGCACCGAGGCGGGCGGGGTCTTGGTGATGAAGGTGAAGCTGCGGTCTTCGAAGACCGAGATCTCCACCGGGATCACGTACCCGGCTTTCTCCTGGGTGCGGGCGTTGTATTCCTTGCAGAACGCCATGATGTTGACCCCGTGCTGACCGAGGGCAGGGCCCACCGGTGGTGCGGGGTTCGCTTTGCCGGCCTGGAGGGCCAGCTTGATCACAGCTACGACTTTCTTGGCCATCGGCTGGGCTAGGGGACGGAACTCCCTTGCGGGAGAGCGGGACGGAACTCCCTCGCGGGAGCACTGCGGATGGCCGGGGCGGTGGCCGGCCCGGCAGCGTGGCGATCCTGGGAGGGACCACCCTGGGCCGCCCTCCGCAGGGAGGCGGCCGCCGCTGATCAGCTCTGTTTGCTGATCTGGGAGAACTCAAGTTCGACCGGGGTCTCCCTGCCGAAGATCGACAGGAGGGCCTTCAGCTTGCTGCGTTCCCCGGAGACTTCGATCACTTCGCCCTGGAAGTCCTTGAAGGGACCGGCCGTGACAAGGATCTGGTCGCCTTCGGTGAGGTCGACCTTGAGGACAGGCTTCTTCTCGGCGGCACGCTTGAAGATGCGATCCACCTCCTGGCGGCTGAGGGGCCGGGGGCGGATATGCCCCCGGGCCTTGCCGGTGGCGCGGCGTTCCTCCTGGCCAACGAAGTTGATGACGTTGGGGGTGCTGCGCACCGCCATCATCGTGTCCTCATCGAGGACCATGCGCACCAGCACGTAGCCGGGAAACACCTTCTCCTCGATGGACTGGCGGCTACCGTCCTTCTTCAGCTTGACACCAGGGGTCTGGGGGATCTCGATCTCGAGGATCCGGTTGCTAACCCCCAGGGTGACGGCCCGCTGCTCAAGGGTGGCCTTCACCTTCTTCTCGCAACTGGAGGCCACCTGAACAGCGAACCAGCGGGCCACCTGGGGCTTGGTGGCTTCCCCCGCCTCAGTGGCACCATCTGCGGCGGCAAGGTCGCCCCCCTCAGCGGCAAGGCCGGGGCCTTCGCCAGGAAGCTCCAGCACCTCGGGGGCGTCCGGTTCGAACTCGGGCACGGTCTCGGGCACGGCAGGCAGGGGAAGGGTCATCAACGGAAGATCTGGGCCGATCCCCAGTGATAGAAGCGATCAATCGCGGCGATGGCCGCGGCCGAAAGGCTCACCATCAGGATCACCGCCACCGATTCGCTGAACAGCTGCTGGCGGCTCGGCCAGACAACCTTGCGCAGTTCCGCGAGGGTGACCGCAAGGAAACCGGTGGGGGCCTCCTCTTCGGTCGCAGCACCATCCGGCCCCGCGTCGGGTTCGGACAGGCCGTTCCTCTGGGCCAGGGGCCCATCGGGACTGCTCGTGGTGGTGGTGACGGGGGGGATGGGTTCCACGGTGTGGATTCCGATGGCTGCCGTTACGTCGGCAAGCATCGACAAACGATCACCCTACCGGACGTCCTTCCCCTCCGTCCCCAGGGGAAGGAAGCGGAAGGCCGCTTCCCCGGGACCGGTCAACTCCAGCCGCACGCCCCTGGCGCCACTGAAGTGATCCTCCAGCAATTCGGTGGCCAGGGGATTCTCGATGCGACGCCGCAGCACCCGCCGCAGCGGGCGGGCGCCGTACTCCGGCTCGTAGCCCTGCTGGGCCAGGGCCACCACGACGGCCTCATCCAGCTCCAGCTCCAGGTGCTGCTCCCGCAGCAGGGCGGCCAGCTCCGCCAGTTGCAGCCGCACGATGCGCTCGAGATCGGTGCGGGCAAGCGGCCGGAAACGGATCACCTCATCGATGCGGTTGAGAAACTCCGGGCGGAACTGGCGCGACAGGGCCTCCTCCACCGCCAGATCCAGGGCCCGCTCCTGGGCCAGTTCGCCGTCCTGCGGGTGATGCGGATCCCCGCCGCCATCGGCGCTGACGCCGGAGCGGGCCCGTTCCAGGATCGCCCGGCTGGCCAGGTTGCTGGTCATGATCACCACCGTGTGGCGGAAGTCCACCGTGCGGCCCTGGGAATCGGTGAGCCGGCCGTCGTCGAGCACCTGCAGCAGCAGGTTGAACACATCGGGATGGGCCTTTTCCACCTCATCCAGGAGCAACACGGCGTAGGGGCGGCGGCGCACGGCCTCGGTGAGCTGCCCCCCCTCCTCGTATCCCACGTAGCCAGGGGGTGCCCCCACCAGGCGGGCGACGGCGTTGCGCTCCATGAACTCGCTCATGTCCAGCCGCACCAGGGCCTCCTCCTCATCGAAGAGGGCCGCCGCCAGGGCCTTGGCCAGTTCCGTCTTGCCCACACCCGTCGGCCCCAGGAACAGGAACGACCCCACCGGCCGGGTGGGGGCCTGCATGCCGGCCCGGGAGCGGCGGATCGAGGCCGCCACCGCGGCCACCGCCTCCGGCTGGCCGATCACCCGCCCCGCCAGGCGCTGCTCAAGCTCCAGCAGCTTCTGCCGTTCCCCGGCCAGCAGCTGCTGCACGGGGATGCCGGTGGAGCGGGCCACCACATCGGCGATGTCCCCCTCCTCCACCTGTTCGCGCAGCATCGGATCGCTCTGCAGCTCCGCCTCGACGGTGGCGCGGCGTTGCTGCACCCCGTGCAGCTGGTCGTACTGGAGCCGGGCGGCCTCCTCCAGGTCCCCGTCCCGCTCCGCCTCGGCGATGGCGTGGCGCAGGTCCTCGTCCTGGTGCATGAGTTCGCGCAGCTCCTCAAGGCGCTCCCGCTCCCCCGCCCAGCGGCGCTGCAGCCGGTCGAGCTGCTCGTGGGCGAGGCGCCGCTGCTCCTGCAGCTGCAGGCGCACCTCCAGGGGGGCCACCTCAGCCGCCAGCAGCTCCAGCTCCACCCGCCGCAGATCCGCCTCGGCCGCTTCCACCACCTGGGGCTTGGAGGTGGCCTCCATGCGCAGGTTGGCGGCGGCTTCATCGATCAGATCGATGGCCGAATCGGGCAGGCAGCGGTCGCTGATGTAGCGGGCCGCCAGCCTTGAGGCCGCCACCAGGGCCCCATCGGTGATGGTGACACCGTGGTGGAGCTCGTAGCGCTCTTTCAGCCCCCGCAGGATTTCGAGGCAGGTGGGGCCGTCGGGCTCGCGGATCACGACCTGCTGGAAACGGCGCTCCAGGGCCGGGTCCTTTTCGATGCTGCGCCGATAGTCCTCGGGGGTGGTGGCGCCGATGCAGCGCAGGTCGCCCCGGGCCAGCACCGGCTTGAGGATGCTGGCCGCATCGGTGCCAGAGCGGTCGCTGCCTACCACCGTGTGCAGTTCGTCGATGAACAGCACCACCCCGCCAGCGCCTCTGGCACCGTCGCTGTCGCGGACCTCGGCCAGCACGCTGCGCAGGCGCTCCTCGAACTGGCCGCGGAACTTGGCCCCGGCGATCAGGGCCCCCAGATCCAGGGCCACCAGCCGCAGGCCCCGCAGCGCATCGGGCACTTCACCGGCCACGATCCGCTGGGCCAGGGATTCGGCCACCGCGGTCTTGCCGACGCCGGGCTCACCGATCAGCACCGGGTTGTTCTTGCTGCGGCGCGAGAGCACCTGGATCAGCCGGCGGATCTCCGGATCCCGTCCCACCACCGGATCGAGTTCCCCTGCCCGGGCGGCGGCGGTGAGGTCGCGGCCATAGCGGTCCAGGGCACCGGGTTCGGGATCCCCCTCCCGCTGGAGGGTCAGGCTGGTGTCCGGCAGTGACGCCGGCGCCGTTACAGGCGCAGGCGCCGGTGCAGGAGCAGGTGCCGGCGGGGCGGCGGGGAAGGACATGGCGGCGGAGGGCATGGCGGCAGGGGGATCGGCAACGGCCGGCAGCGGCCGCCACTGGCGCAGCAGCAGGTCTTCGCTCAGCCCCTCCTCGACCAGCAGGGACGCGCCGATGCGGGGCTCCACCAGCAGGGCCAGCAGCACGTGGGGCACATCCAGCAGCCGGGATCCCCAGGCCGCCCGGCGGCGATCGGCCTCCTCCAGCAGTTCCTCGAGGGCATCGCCGATGTAGAGGGTGCCGCCGTCGCCGCCGGGCTGTTCGGCGCAGAAACTTTCCAGTCGGTCAAGCAGCCGGTCCTCGTCGAGGGGCAGCGGCGCCACCCAGGAGGCGAAGCGCCTGTTCAGCAGCAGGGTGAGCAGGAGGTGCTCCACGTCCATGGCGCCGTGGCGCCAGCGCTTCGCCTGCTCCTGGGAAGCGATCAGCAGATCCCAGGCGGCGTCACTGAAGCGGTCGGGATCGCTGGTGAGGCTGGCGGCATTGCCCGCCGGCCCCCGGTCGTCGCCCAGGCGGGAATCAGGGCGCATCGGAGCGGGGCGGCGTCTGGATCAGTTCCACCTTGTAGCCGTCGGGATCCTCCACAAAGGCGATCACGCTGGTGCCGTGCTGCTTCGGCCCGGGCTCCCGCACGACCCGGCCGCCCTTGGCGGCGATGGCCGTGCAGGTGGCGTAGATGTCATCGACGCCGATGGCCAGATGGCCGAAGCCGGTCCCGAGGTCGTAGGCCTCGGTGCCCCAGTTGTGGGTGAGTTCCAGCACCGTGGTGTCCTGCTCCTCGCCGTAGCCCACAAAGGCCAGGGTGTAGGAGCCGCCGGGATAGTCCTTGCGGCGCAGCAGTTTCATGCCGAGCACCTCGATGTAGAAGCGCAGGGAGCGCTCCAGGTCGCCCACCCTGAGCATGGTGTGAAGCAGTCGCATCGGCGCTGGACCAGCTCCAGCCATTCTGACGACGGGGCCGGGGGCCCGGGCCATCGCCAGACGGTGGCGCAGGGAACACAGGCAAGGGTGGAGGGCCACCCATAGGATTCGCCCACCAGCACACTGCCTGTGTACGACTCCCTCGACCTCGTCATCGATTCCATCGTGGCCCGTGAGGTGCTCGACTCCCGGGGCACCCCCACGGTGGAGGCGGAGGTCTACCTGGAGGGGGGCGCCAGTGGCCGCGCCATCGTCCCCAGCGGCGCCAGCACCGGCGCCCATGAGGCCCACGAGCTGCGCGATGGCGAGAAGGCCTACTTCGGCAAGGGCGTCAGCAAGGCGGTGGAGAACATCGAGGAGCGCATCGCCCCAGCCCTCTGCGGCCTGAGTGCCCTCGACCAGGGCGCCGTGGACGAGGCGATGAACGAACTGGACGGCAGCGACAACAAGTCCGCCCTGGGCGCCAACGCCATCCTGGCGGTGAGCCTGGCCACGGCCCACGCCGCCGCAAAGGCCCTGGGTCTGCCCCTCTACCGCTACCTGGGCGGCCCGATGGCCACCCTGCTGCCGGTGCCGCTGATGAACGTCATCAACGGCGGCGCCCACGCCTCCAACAACCTGGATTTCCAGGAATTCATGCTGGTGCCCCACGGGGCCGGCAGCTTCCGTGAGGCCCTGCGCATGGGCGCCGAGGTGTTCCACACCCTCAAGGGGCTGCTCAAGGATCAGGGCCTCTCCACCGCCGTGGGCGATGAGGGCGGCTTCGCCCCCGACCTGGCCGGCAACGACGCCGCCGGTGAGCTGCTGATGCAGGCGATCGAGAAGGCCGGCTACCGCCCCGGCGACCAGATCTCCCTGGCCCTCGACGTGGCCAGCACGGAGTTCTATGCCGATGGGCGCTACGCCTTCGGCGGCGGTAGCTACACCAGCGCCGAGATGGTCGACCAGCTGGCAGCCCTCGCGAACCGCTTCCCGATCGTCTCGATCGAGGACGGGCTGGCCGAGGACGACTGGGACGGTTGGCGCCTGCTCACCGAGCGCCTGGGGAGCACGGTGCAACTGGTGGGCGACGACCTGTTCGTGACCAACACCACCCGGCTGCAGCAGGGAATCGAACAGGGCATCGCCAATTCGATCCTGATCAAGGTGAATCAGATCGGCTCGCTCACCGAAACGCTGCAAGCCATCGATCTGGCCGGGCGAGCCGGCTACACCAGCGTCATCAGCCACCGCAGCGGCGAGACAGAAGATGTCACCATCGCCGACCTGGCCGTGGCCACCCGCGCCGGGCAGATCAAGACCGGCTCGCTCAGCCGCAGCGACCGGGTCGCCAAGTACAACCAGTTGCTGCGCATCGAGGACGAACTGGGCAGCCAGGCGATCTACGCCGGGGTGGAAGACCGGGGGCCGCGGGGCCGGGGCTGAGCCCCCCCTTCGCCAGGCCCTCGGTCACTCCCGCCGCGGGGCGGCGGGAACGGCGGCCAACTGGTCGAGGCGGCCATCGCGCTTGAGCCGGGATTGCAGCTTCAACCAGGAGAGGCCCACCGGCAGTGCCAGCACCAGGGGCGCCGCCACCAGGGCAGGACGGCTGCTCACCGCCAGCAGCGAGGCCGCCACCGCCAGGGCACCGAGCAGGAAGGACTGGCCGGCACTCTGCTGAGCCAGGGCCAGGCGCCGCAGCAGCCGGTCCGTCTCGCCGGCCCGGATCAGCACCTGCAGATCACCCTGTTCGATGCGGGCCAGGCTCTCGTCCAGCCGCCGCGGGATCCCGAAGGCGCGACTGCCCACCTCGGCCGCCTGGCGGGAGAGCTCGCTGAACAGTTCGTTGGGGCCGTTGCCGCTGGCGGTCATGAGGGGCAACAGGTAGGGACGGGCGATGGCGATCAGGCTAAAGCCCGGATCCAGGCTGCGGCCCACCCCCTCGAAGGTGGAGAGGGCCCGCATCACGAAGATCAGCTCCGGCGGCAGCCGGAACGGCTGGCCATAGACGAGTTCGTAGAGGTCACCGGAGAGCTTGTCGATGACGTTGGCGCTGAAGGGTGGCGTGAGGGCTTCGGTGAGCATCACCCGCACCAGCCGCCGCACCGGCCCTTGATCGATGCCGGCGGCGATCAGGCCGGCCTGCTGCAGCTCGTCCACCAGGGAGGACGCGTCCCGGGCCGCGGCGGCCCGCACCATGCGCCCGAGCCGGCTGCGCAGCCGCTCGGAAATCTGGCCCATCATGCCGAAGTCGTAGTAGATCAGCGACCCGTCGGCGGCGACCGCCAGGTTCCCCGGATGGGGATCGGCATGGAAGAAACCGAAGCGGACCAGCTGCTGCAGGTAGCTGGCGGCCCCCTTTTCGGCCACGGCCGCCGGGTCGATGCCGGCGCGGACGAGGGCCTCCCGATCGTTGATCTTGATACCGGGGACATAGTCGAGGCACAGCACCCGGCGGGAGCTCAGTTCCCAGATCACCGCCGGAATACGGATGCCGGGGTCATCGAGAAACTGCTGCCGGAAACGGGCGGCGTGCTCCGCCTCCAGGCGGAAATCCAGCTCCCGCAGCAGCACGCGCCGGCATTCCTTGGCGATGCCCACCCAGTCACGACCGGCACCCCAGCGGGGATGGCGCTGGACGACCACCGCCACCTGCTGCAGCACCTCCAGATCCAGCCGGAACAGCCGCTCCAGCCCCGGCCGCTGCACCTTGAACACCACCTGACGGCCGCTGCGCAGGCTGGCCCGGTGCACCTGGGCCAGGCTGGCCGACCCCAGCGGAACAACCTCCAGATCGATGATCTCCGCCCGCCGCTCCCCCAGTTCCTGCTCCAGCAGGGACTCCACCACCGGGAAGGGGAACGCCGGCACCCGGTCCTGCAGATGGGCCAGCTCCTCCACCACATCGGCGGGGAGCACATCGGGGCGGGCCGAGAGCAGCTGCCCCAGCTTGATGAAGGCCGAGCCCAGCTCAAGGAACTGGGACGTGAGCCAACGGGCCCGATGGCGCTGGCGAGCGGCCTGGCGTTCGGGGGTGCGTCCCCCCGGGTAGGTCCAGGGGCGGCCATCCCACCACAGGCCTGCCAGCAGCTGGATGACCAGACGCCAGATGCGCAGGGGCCGCCAGAAGCGGGACAGCAGGACCCCGGGGCTGGAGGGGGCCGCCATCAGGCCTGCCCCGGAGACCGGGGCGGGCCATCGGGGGCGGCGGCTGGGGCTTGATCGAGGCGTCTGGAGAGTTCGGCCACCTTGGCCCTCAGGGCATCGATCCGCTCCTGGGGGTCGTCGGCGGTGCCGCCCCTACCTGGGGTCGCCGCTGTGCTGCGGTCGTTCTCGATCCGTTCGGCTTCCATGGCCACCTCTTCCCAGAACAGGCTGAGTTCCTGCTGCACCCGGGCGGGAGCGTCCTGGGCGAGCACCGCCAGGGAGGCCGCCGCATCGGCCAGGCCGCTGCCCAGGCGGGCGGCCAGACGGTTCAAGGCCGCCATGGCGAGGGACTGCGGCGCGCTCATGACAAGGCCGGAGGGTTCACCGAACTGTGGCAGATCAGGGCTGGTTTCCGGGAGCCGGTGGGGCGCTCAGGGGAGGCGGAGCCACAGGTGGGGGACCGGCGGCCTCGCGCTCGCGGGCCGGCGGTGTCCGGGGCGCCGGCAGGGAGGGGGCCGGTGGAGGGGCGGCTTCGATGGCCCCAGGCGCGGCCGGCTGGTCGGTCTGGAGGGGATCCTCGCTCGGCTCGAGCAACCGCTGCCGCTCCTGCGCTTCACGCTCCTCCATGTCCCGACGACGCTCCTCGAGGTCGGCCTGCTCCTGTTTCTGCTGCTGCTCCAGGTCGATCAGGTCGAGGTCACCGCGAATCTCCCGGGCCTCACCGCCGTAACGCTGGCGCAGGGATTCCAGCGTTGTGCCGGGGGCGGCCTGCACATCGAAGCGCTGGCGATTGCCCCGCTCCTCCTCACCGCCCAGAGTCAGCAGCCGGAGACTGGCGGCGTAGCCGAGCCCAAAGCAGAGCCCGACGATCCACCACACCCGCCAGTCCAAGCCAGGGCGGGTTCCGGCGCGGGCACGGGGCCCGCTGGGGGGGGCCCCGCTGGGCGGGGAGGAGGGCCTGGCCGTGACCATCGACGTCAGCGCAGTCAGTGCCATCTTGCCCAGGCGTGGCCCCGGCACCCGTGGGGGCCAGCCAGTGGGCTCAGGTGGTGTAGTCGGCGTTGATGCGCACGTACTGATCGGAGAGGTCGCAGCCCCAGGCGCTGCCGCTGCCGGGGCCGTCCCCGACCCGCAGGCAGATCACCACCGTGTCGTCGACCAGATAGGCGCCCGCGGCGCGGGCCTTCAGGTAGGCGGAGGCGGCCGGGCGGTCGAAGGCCAGGGGCTGGCCCGCCGCCATCAGCTGGTGCTCCCCCAGCCACAGGGCCACGGCCTGCGGATCGAAGGCCACCCCGGCCCGGCCGGCGGCGGCGACGATGCGGCCCCAGTTGGGATCGCGGCCATGCACGGCGCACTTCACCAGCGAAGAGCCGGCCACGGTGCGGGCGATGGCGCGGGCGCCGGCCTCATCGGCGGCACCCTCCACCCGCACCGCGATCAGGCAGGTGGCGCCCTCGCCGTCGCGGGCGATCGCCCGTGCCAGGTGCTGCGACACCGCCGTCAGGCCGACCTCCAGCGCCTCGAAGTGCTCCGGGCCCAGGGGCTCGCCGGCGGCAAAGGCCAGGTACGTGTCATTGGTGCTGGTGTCGCCGTCCACCGTGATCGCGTTGAAGGAGCGATCCACCGCCCGCGTCACCATCGCCTGCCAGACATCGGCCGGCACGCCGGCATCACACGTCAGGTAGCCCAGCATCGTGGCCATCTGGGGATGGATCATCCCCGAGCCCTTGGCCATGCCGCCGATCCGCACCCTGCGGCCGCCCAGCTGGGCCTCCAGGGCGATCTCCTTGGCCACCAGGTCGGTGGTGAGGATCGCCTGGGCGGCGGCGCCGCCGCCTTCGGGGCTGAGGCCGGCCACCAGCGGGTCGAGGCCCGCCACGAGCACCTCCATCGGGATCGGCACGCCGATCACCCCGGTGGAGCAGATCAGCACCTGCTCCGGCGGCAGGCCCAGCCGCCCGGCCAGCTCCGCGGTGGCCCACAGGCTGTCGGCCAGGCCGCGCTCACCGGTGCAGGCGTTGGCCTGGCCCGAGTTGGTGAGCACCGCCCGGGCGTGCCCGCCGCCGGCCGCCAGGCGCTCGGCGCAGAGGTCGACGCAGGCGGCGCGCACCAGCGAGGTGGTGAAGGTGCCGGCGCAGACGGCGCCGGGCGGGGCGAGCAGCAGGCAGAGATCCGGCTTGCCGGAGGCTTTCAGGCCGGCGGTGACGGCGGCGGCCGTGAAGCCGGCCGGGGCGGTGACGCCGCCGTCGATGGGATGCCAGGGGCCGGGAACGCTCGCCATGGGGGCCGATTCACGCTGGGGCCATCCTGCAGGGGCACCGGCCTCCACCTGTTCATTGAGGTGCTCGGGCTGACGGCTCACGGTGACCAGCGTTTCGGGCGGACGCTCTGATCGGCCGCTGGGGTGTTCATCAAGGGACGCCAGGCCCCAGAGTGCACCCCAGCGGATCCAACGCGCCCTGAGCCTGCCCCAGCGCCGCATCGGACTGACCGGGGGAATCGCCACCGGCAAGAGCACGGTGGCCGCCCTGCTGGAGCACCGCTTCGGGCTGCCGGTGCTGGATGCCGACCGCTACGCCCGCGAGGCCCTCGCGCCGGGAAGTCCCGGTGCGGCGGCGGTGCTGGCGCGCTACGGCGAGCAGGTTCGGGCGCACGACGGGGCCTCCCTGATCGCCACCGACCTTGTCCCTGCCCTGGACCGGGCCGCCCTCGGGCGGATCGTGTTCACCGATGCGGCCGAGCGGGCCTGGCTGGAGGGCTTGGTGCACCCCCTGGTGCGGCAATGCTTTGCCGTCGAGCTGGAACGTCTCCAGCAGATGCCCACCGTGGTCCTGATGATCCCGCTGCTGTTTGAGGCAGGGTTGGAGAGCCTCTGCAGCGAGGTGTGGCTGGTGGATTGCGACGAGGCCGAGCAGCTTCGACGCCTGATGGCCCGCGATGGGCTCGACGCTGGGGAGGCCACCGACCGCATCCACTCCCAGTGGCCACTGGCCCGCAAACGGGCCCTCGCCAACGCCGTGATCGATAACAACCAGGCCAGCGGCAACCTTCCCTCACAGCTGATCAACCTGCTCCTGTCTCCGCATTGATAGACGCTCTGGCGGCCATTAACGCGATGTCACAAGATCGACAAGGAGGGGGGCAGACAAGCGGCTTTGATGTAAAGATTTCAGCAAAAAGCTCCACGGACCAACTGGAGCACTGGGACTTACATGACAATGGACGTTGGCCGGAAGACATGAATGTCACGCACCATTCGTTACTTCGCCACCAATCGTGATCGCCAGAAGCTCGGGCGGGCCTTTGATGATGCGGAGCGCATCAAGTTGCAGCGCAGTGGCTACCACTGGATCGACACCGAGATCTGCATGGCCCAGTACCTAGGCAGCACCGATCCCTCCAGCCTTCCGATCGAGGCGGTGATCGCCGAAGAACAACGCGAGGGCCTGCAGAGGTTTCTCGCCAAACCGTGCATCCGAACGGTGGTGATCGGCATTCACGGCTTCAACGTGCCGCTGCATGGAGCCATCACCTCCTTTTCGCTGCTGGCGGAGCTGCTGCAGCAACAACTGGCCCAGCAAGGACATTCGCTGCTGATGGGCCCGGACGCCATCGACGAAAGCAGGGATCACATGGCCTTCATCGGCTTTTCCTGGCCATCCGATGGCAGCGTGCTGGCCTATCAGTCGGATCGCAACGAAGCGACCCAGTCCACCGCCGCGCTGGCCAACATGATCGCCACGATCCGGACCGTGAATCCTGGCGCCGGCATCGCGATTATCGCCCACAGCATGGGCAATTACCTCACCTGTAACATGCTGGCCAACCTCCTCAACGAAGAGAGTTGGCCGAAGCAGGCCTTCAGCGGCGACGATGCCGGCCGTCGACTGACGGGCCGACTGTCGCGCAGAGAAGACAATGGCACCGAATCCTTCGTGGATCAATACATCATGCTGGCCCCCGATGTGGAACGAAGGGAGGTCACCCAGTGTCCGAATGTGCAGATCCGCTCCGAGCGACTTCACTACAACGGACCCTTCTACGGTGGACTCAAGCACCTGGTGGGTCATACCCATCTCTTCTACTCACGCCACGACAGCGCCCTTCAGGCTTCGGTGCTGGAAAAAGAGGCCCTGCGCGAACCGATCGAAAAACTCAAGCAGCGACTCACGGGCCCCGAACTCACCAAACGCTGGGAAAGCAGCCTGGGTCTCAATCCCCTGCCCTCCCTGGCTCCGCCCAACATGACGGGGTACAACGCCACCCGCCTCACCAATCGCACCATCGATCACGGCGACTATTTCGACGCCCCGGCCATCATCCACACCATTGCCGATCTACTGATTCAGCCGCCGATCACCTCCTGGGTCTGACAACGGAGGGCGACGCCGATCAGCCCTTGAGCTGCTCGCTGAGGATCCGGTTGGCCAGCTTGGGGTCGGCGCGGCCGCCGGTGCGCTTCATCAGCTGCCCCACGAAGAAGCCCTGCAGCTTGTTCTTTCCACCGCGGAAGGCCTCCACCTCCTCTGGGTGGGCCGCCAGCAGCTCCGCCACGATGGCGGCGATCGCTGCCGGGTCGCTGATCATGCCCAGCCCACGGGACTCCACGATCGCAGCCGCCGAGCCGCCCTTTTCGAGCAGTTCCGGCAGCAGATCCTTGGCGATCTTGCCGCTGATGGTGCCCGCCTCGATCAGCTGCACCATCTCGGCCAGCTGGGCGGGCCCCAGGGGCAGCTCGGTGATCGACAGCCGGTTGGCGTTCACATGGGCGGCGATGTCACCGGTGACCCAGTTGGCCACGGCCTTGGGGTCGCCCCCAGCCGCCACCGCCGCCTCGAAGTACTCCGCCATGGGGCGCTCATCGGTGAGCACGCGGGCGTCGTAGATCGAGAGCCCCAGGCCTTCCGCATAGCGGTGGCGCTTGGCCGCCGGCAGTTCGGGCAGCTCGGAGCGCCAGCTTTCCCGCTGCTCGGGGCTCACCTCGATCGGCCCCAGATCCGGGTCCGGGAAGTAGCGGTAGTCGCTGGCCCCCTCCTTGCTGCGCATGCTCTTGGTGAGCTGCTTGCCCTCATCCCAGAGGCGCGTTTCCTGCACCACCGGCTCACCGGATTCGTACGCCTTGATCTGGCGGGCGATCTCGAAATCGATCGCCTTCTGGATCGCCGAGAAGGAGTTCATGTTCTTGATCTCCACCTTCACCCCGAAGGGGGCGTCCGGCCCGCGGCGCACCGAGATGTTGACGTCGCAGCGCAGGGACCCCTCCTGCATGTTGCCGTCGCTGACGCCGAGATAGCGCATGATGCGGCGGATCTCGGAGGCGTACTCGGCCGCTTCCCGGCCCGTGCGCAGATCCGGCTTGGAGACGATCTCTGCCAGGGCGACGCCGGCCCGGTTGTAATCCACCAACGAGTGGGTGGAGCCCGCCAGGCGGTCGCTGCCGGCATGGACGAGCTTGCCGGCGTCCTCCTCCATGTGCAGCCGCTCGATGCCCACCTTTTTCAGGTAGGTCTCCTTGCCCTTCTCAGCCACCTCCACCTCGATCCAGCCGTCCTCGGCGATCGGCTGGTCGTACTGGGAGATCTGGTAGTTCTTGGGCAGGTCGGGATAGAAGTACTGCTTGCGGTCGAACTTGCTGTGCTCCGCCACCTGCAGGTTGAGGGCCAGGGACGCCTTGACCGCGTACTCCAGCACCTTCTGGTTCAGCACCGGCAGGGTGCCCGGCAGGCCGCACACCACAGGGTCGATGTGGGTGTTGGGATCGTCGCCGAAGCTGGTGGAGGCGGTGGTGAAGATCTTGCTGGCGGTGCCCAGCTGCACGTGGGTTTCCAGGCCGATGACGGCCTCCCAGGCCCCCTGTTCCTTTGCTTCAGCCATGGTCGCGAGTCCTGCCGGCGCTGTCGGCCCCCCGCGCTCGGCCGGAGGCACTGGGGGCGATCCTAGGCAGCGGCGGGCAGCCGCTTGAATGGAACCCTTCCGAGCTGGAGACGAGCGCCCTGGCTGGCCCCCCTCCCGACGCCGAACCCGTCCTGATCCTCGGTGGTGGCCTGATGGGCCTGGCCATCGCCCACCAGCTGGCCCGTCTCGGCCAGGCCGTGACCGTGCTCAGCCGCCGGCGCAGCGAGGCGGCCGGCTTCGTGGCTGCCGGCATGCTGGCCCCCCACGCCGAAGGGCTCAGCGGGCCGATGCTGGCCCTGGGCCAGGCCAGCCTGGAGCGCATTCCGGCCTGGGTGGCCCGCATCGAGGCCGACAGCGGCCTGCCCTGCGGCCTGCGCCCCTGCGGCATCGTTGTCCCGTTCAGCGCTGCCGCCGAGCGGGATATCTACCCCACGGCCCCCTTCGGCGAGCCCCTCGACCGCGCCGGGCTGGAGCGGCAGGTGCCGGGGATCGGACCCGCCTGGGGGGCGGGCCTGCTGTTCCCCCAGGACGGGCAGATCGACAACCGCCGCCGCCTGATGCGCGCCCTGGAGCGGGCCTGTGTCGCCCTGGGGGTGTGCTTCGAGGAGGGCACCGAGGTGCTGGAGCTGCTCACCGGTGACGACGGCCGCCTGCGGGGGGTGCGGCTGCGCCGGGCCGAGGGGGGCGAGCACACGATCGGCGCCACCACGGCGGTGCTTGCCTGTGGCGCCTGGAGCGGCCGGCTGCTGCCGTCACTGCCGGTGCGTCCGGTGAAGGGGCAGATGCTGTCGCTGCAGGGCCCCAGGGCCAGCCTGGAGCGGGTCGTGTTCGGACCCGGCACCTACCTGGTGCCGCGGGAGGACGGCCTGCTGGTGGTGGGCGCCACCAGCGAACCGCAGGCCGGCTTCGACGACGGCCTCACCCCCGAAGGCCAGAAGCAGCTGCAGCAGGGTCTCGTCGCCCTGCTGCCGGAGGCGGCCCTGTGGCCGCCGATGGAGCGCTGGTGGGGCTTCCGGCCCGGCACCCCCGACGACGCACCGCTGCTGGGCACCGGCCCGATCGAAGGGGTCTGGCTGGCCACGGGCCACCACCGCAACGGCGTTTTGCTGGCGGCGATCACGGCTGAGTTGATCGCCGAGGCGGCCAGCACGGCCGGTGGCGGCTCCGGCGCCAGCGCGGAACTGCTGGCGCCCTTTCGCTGGGACCGGCCGTTCCCGGTGGCGGCCTGAGCCGGCTCAGTGCTCTCCAGCGGCAGGGGGGTGCAGCCCCTGGAGGGCATACACCTCCAGGGGAACGGGCCAGCCCTTGATCCCGTGGCTCCCCAGGGGCACCACGTCGAGCTCCTGCGGCAGCAACGCCAGCAGATCGCCGCTGATCAGAACCGGATGCTCGGGGAACAGGCGCGTCAGCCCCTCCAGGCGGCTGGTCACGTTGACGCTGGCCCCCACCACCGTGAACTCCAGGCGCTGGGAAGAGCCCAGGTTGCCGGCGATCACCTCACCGAAATGCAAGCCGATCCCGTGCCGCAGAGGTGGTAGGCCCGCCGCGGCCAGCTCGGCGTTGAGGACCTCCAGCCGCTCCTGCATCGCCAAGGCCGCCCGCACAGCGGCCCTGGCCTCCGCTTGATCGCCGCGGCTGCGGGGCGCCCCGAACTCGGCCATCAGCGCATCACCGATGAACTTGTCGAGCAGGCCCTCCTGCTCCAGCACCGCCCCGGCCATGGCTTCGAAGTAGCGGTTCAGCAGGGCGAACAGCTCGGCGGGCTCCAACGTGCTGCTCAGGGGCGTGAACCCCACCAGGTCGCTGAACAGCACGGCGCAACGGGCCCGGCTGCCCACCGCCTGGTTCCACACCGGCCCCGGGCTGCGCAGGATGTCGCGCAACAGGGCGGGGGAAACGCGCCGGCTCAGCACCTGGTGCAGATAGGCCCGCTCCCGGCTCTCCGCCAGCCCCTGACCCACGGCCCGCACCCCGCCCCCGGCGACGGGGGCCAGCAGCAGGGCCGCCAAGGGCAGCCGCAGCAAGGCAAGGACCCACAGGGCCCAGCCGGCGAGCAGGACGCCAGCCGCCAGGAGAAGGGCCGCCCGCAGGGTGCCGCCAGCCGAGACGGGACGCCGCAGCAGCAGGCCCACCAGCCCTCCCCAGGCCAACAACAGCAGCGCGTCCCCCGCCAGGGGTAGCCGGACCAGGCCCCGGTTCTGCAGCACGTTGGCGAGGGCCACCGCCTGGATCTCGGTGCCGGCCATGGGCCCCACGGGGGTCTCCTGCAGGTCCCCCAGACCGGTTGCCGTGACGCCGATCAGCACGGTGCGGCCCCGCCAGGTGGAGGCCGGCACCTCCAGCAGCTTCCAGGCCGGAACCCGGGGCATGGTGCCGGCGGGACCGGGATAGTCGAGCCCCATCGGTGCCGCCGGCAGCGGCGCCGGACGGGCCAGGAAGGCCATCGGCCGGGGCAGGGGGGGCGGGAAGGCGCCCAGCCGGGAGCGAATCCAGTCCTGCCCCGGCACCGCCTCCACCACCCCCCGGGGGGACTGGAGCAGGGTGGTCAGACCGGGGGCACCCAGCGGGTGGATCGGCCGCCGCAGCCGGCTCTGCTCCAGCCCCCCCTCCTGGCGCACGTCGTAATGGACAGCCAAATGCACCCGCTGGCGCCAGGGGGCAAGGGTGGCGGCGAAGGCCCGGTCATCGGCGGGGCCGTAGCGGCTGGGCTGGCTGTACTCGATGTTGAACAGCACCTGGGTGGCGCCCTGCTCCAGCACATGGGCCGCCAGCCGGGCCTGCAGGGCCCGGGGCCAGGGCCAGGGGCCCATCTGGCGCCAGAGGGGCGACGCCTGGCGTTCGGCCGGGGCCAGCAGCTCCCCCAGCTCCAGGGAGTCGGCGTCGATGGCCAGGATCAGCGGATCGGGGGGGGCGGGGCGCGGCCCCCGCAGCAGAAAGAAGGCCTGCAGCAGCTGGTCGTCGAGCAGCCGCGGCCCCTGGCCAAGGGGGGTGAGGGGCGACCGGTCGAGGCCCGCCAGCAGGGGGAGCGCCAGGGCCAGCCACCAGAGTCGGCCCCCCAGCCAAGGCCAGGGGGGCATCAGGGGCTGAGCCCGAGTTCCCGCTCGATCACCGGCAACGTCTCCATCGGAGCCTCGAAGCCGTTGAGCAGCTCGCTGTTGCGCCGCCGCTTGCGCACCTCCTCCGCATCGATGCGGTGGGGGCCCTGCCAACCCTGGGGAGTGGCCAACAGACGCTGGCCACTGGTCAGCCGGAACACCTTGCCGTCAATGGCGCGGACCTCCACCGCTCCCTCCCAGCTCAGGAACAGCACCGTGTCGGCGGTGGTCTCGATGAAGACCGTGGTGCCCTGGATCGAGGCGGTGCCCACCCGGGTGCGGACCCGCAGCGGGGTGGTTCCCTTCGCCCCAGGAGCGATCCAGGCGATGATCCGGCCCCGGACCAGGTCGAGCAGGGTCGGCTCGATCCGCACCTGGGCGTTCCCCCCCAGCCGGAAGCTGCGCCCATCGGCGAGCAGGATCTGAAGCCGGCCGGGGTTTTCGGTGCGAAGCACGGTGGAGGGGCCGAGCACCTGGCCCACCAGGGCCGGCCGCTCCGATGCCGTCGGAGGCTTCACGAACGCCGGCCGCGACGGCACATCCACCACCCGGGGAACCCGGGGAGTGGCCGCAACCCCCGGCAAGACGAGGGCTAGGCCGGCGACGAGCATGGCCGCGGCCGCCACTCTCAGGGTCCTGGGAGGCCGGAGGCTCCTGCGCAGCACCATGGCCCGGGGACCTGAAAGTCCCCAGGATGGCCGCTCAGGGCTCGACCCGCCACACCTGGTCGGCCGGGGTCCACTCACACAGCTCGGAGGGCTGGAACCAGAGACCGATCTCGAAGACGGCCGTTTCCGGCGCATCGGAGCCGTGGATGACATTGCGGCCGATGTTCACCGCCAGGTCGCCGCGGATGGTGCCGGGCTCGGCCTCCAGGGGCTTGGTGGCGCCGATCAGCTTGCGGGCGCTGGCGATCACGCCATCCCCTTCCCACACCATGGCCACCACGGGCCCGCTGGTGATGAAGTCGACCAGGCCAGCGAAGAACGGGCGCTCCCGGTGCACGCCGTAATGGCTCTCGGCCAGCTCCCGGCTGGGTACCAGCTGCTTCAGGCCCACCAGCTTGAAGCCCTTGGTCTCGAAACGGCCGAGGATCTCGCCCACCAGGCCCCGCTGCACCCCGTCGGGCTTGATGGCGAGGAAGGTGCGTTCGGTGGCCATGGCAAAGGGAGTGGGGATGGGGCCATCGTCCGCGCTGGGCCTGCCGCTTGGCAAGCGGGAATCCTGCCTTCGGCCTGAGATGCCTGCACGTCACCTCCAGGCGATCACCGGCTCATCAGGGAAGCAATCCGCGCCACCGCAAGGGACCCAGATCGACGATGTGCAAACCGCCCCCATCCAGCTCCTCCACGATGTCTTGCCTGCGCGGCTTGCTTAGGGTCCGTGAGGTCGTTTCCCTGGCCAAACCGGAGAGAGTCGCCAACTCACGCTGGGGCAGGCCAGATCCAGAAGCACGGCCAGCCTCCGGGTGGTGGCATCGGCGATGCGGCGGCCTCCATGCGGCACCGCCATCTGTCCAAAGATGTCGCCGGGCCCGAGGAGCGAAAGCACCCCCTCGACGCCGTCCACCCCGAAGCTGCCCACCTGGGCGAGGCCGGCGCGGCACAGCAGCAGACCCTGCGACTCCTCCAGCTCCAGCAACCGCAGCAGTTCCGCTGCAGATAAGCCCCAACGATGCTGCTCGAGCAACTGCCGCCGCTCCGCCTCACCGAGATCGGCGAACAGCACACCCGGTTGAAGTGGCCCGATTTCTCAGGCCTGGTGGGCATGGAACGCGGTGGCCCATCAACAAACCCGATGGGGACCCAGGCGCCCATCACAGCAGGGCGGCCAGGGGTTGTGACCATTAGCACAGAAGGGGCGATTCGGCTTCGCTTCAATAGGTCCTTACGGTGAGCCGGGCACCATGACGGAGCCGCCACGACCCGCGTGGTCGGTATGGACAGCGTGCCGGCAAGCCATCCAGATCCTGGCGTTGGTGCTGTCTCCCTGGCTCCCCGCTCCGGCAGGGGCCCAGGTCATGAGCGGTGGCCTGGGCACCCTGGTCAACGGCACGGCCCAAGGCAGCTGCGCATCCGGTGCCTGTCGGGTGGAGGGCGGCACGACCGCGGGTGCCAACCTGTTTCATCGCTTCCGGCAGTTCGACACCCGCGGTGGCATCAGCGGCGTCAGCATTGACAGCCGCGGGCTGGCCAATGTGATCGTGGGGGTGACCAACCCGGCTGGCACCTTCCTCAACCGGCCCCTGAGCCTGACCCAACAGGCCAACCTCTTCTGGCTCTCCCCTGGAGGCATCTGGGTGGGTCCCGGAGCAGACCTGGTGCGCGTGTCGAACCTGCTGCTCACCACGGCCACGGCGCTGCCGCTGGAGGGAGGTGCCACCTTCGACGCCCTGCGGACCACGGCGCAGGAAGCCTCCGGCTACCCGGGCGCGCCGTCAACGGGCTGGACCACCCTCACCTCCCTGGCCAGCCTGGCCGACCTGGGGCTGAAGGAACCCGGCCCGATTGTGCTGGCTGGCGGCCGGCTCAGGGTGGATCGGGCCCTGGTCCTGGATGGCGCCAACGGCGACGTGCGGTCGCTGACGGGAGCGGGAAGCCGACTCGAAGCCGGCGAACGTGTGCGTCTCAGCGGTCGGGCCCTGGATCTCGACGCTCTCACCATCTCGGCGGGTGAGCCCGGGCAGCGGGGGCCGGTGATCCTCCAGACCACCAGCAGCGCAACCAGCGAGGACAGCGGGGCGATCCGCCTCTCGAACAGCCACCTGGAGGGGAGCAAGGTCATCCTCCGGGCCGGGGCGGTGACGGTGGCCGGCAGCACACTGGCGGCACCCAAGGGTGTGATCCGGCTGGAGAGCACCAACGCCCGTGGGGACAACGGGATCCTGCTCCGCAACGCCCGTCTCGATGTAGGGGTGCACACCCTTGAGGATCTGCGCGCGGACGGATCGGTCACCGTCGAGAAGCAGGATGGCGCCACCGTGCGCTTCTCGGCGCCCACACCCCTGATCCATCTGCTCTCCCAGGGAGACGTGCTGGTGGAGGCCGACTCCACCCTCACGGCCAGCCAGGATCTGGGGCCGATCCGGGCGGCACTGCTCAGAAACGGGGGGGCGCCCCTGGCCGAAAGTGATGTGAAGCTGGAGTCCACCAGCGGCAACGTGGTGCTCGATGCCGCTGGAAGGATCGGGGTGATCCGCAGCACGCTGGTGGCCGATGCCAGCGACAACCTGGCCGGCAACATCGCCCTGGTGGCAAGGGGCCGCGAGGGCACAGGTGGCATCGTCATCGAGCGCAGCACGCTCTCGGCGAGCGGCGGCGCCGGATCGGGCGATATCCGTCTGAGCAGCCGCGACGGGATCACGATCACCGGCAGCACGCTGCGCACCGAAAGCAGCCACGGGCCGGGCTCCCGCGACGGCGGCATCGACTGGGGATCCGGGTATCCCTTTGCCGCCGGGGAGATCACCCTCACCAATGATTCTCCAACCCGGCCCGTGGGGATCGATGGCAGCCGGCTCGAAGCCAACTACCACACCCGTGAGGGTGGGCTGCCGTTGGGTCTCCCCGACCCAGGCGACGAAGGCATGGGCGTGGTTCCGTTCCTGGACCTTCACGATGATCGCGATCTGATCGAGCTGAGCTTCGACCAGACCCTGGATCCACCCAGGCTCGCAGGCCTCTTTCCCCGCAGCATGGTGGCGATCATGAGCGCGGGTGGCATCTCCATCTCGAACGGGTCGATACTCGATGCCGGCAGCCATCCCGAAGGTCAACCCGACCTCCTCGAGGCCTTCGGAGGCCGGATGGTGGTGGTGAACACCGGCACGGGCCCGGGAGCCGGCTCCCTGAGCATCACGGACTCCACGCTCCTGAGTCGGGTTGACAGCGCCAGCAGCATCCGCTTCCCCAACCCGGATTTCCCTGACCTCTCTGCGCAGGAAAGCCTGCCGATCGGCGAGCCGGGCAGCGTTGAGCTCTGGAGCGCCGGCTCCCTGCGCCTGAGCAACAGCTCCGTGGATGTGGGCGATGCCGGCCGGATCAGCCTGGCCAGCGGGCTGCCACCACAGCTGCTGAGCAGCCAGCTGGAGCTTGGCGGCGCTGGGGATCCGGCGGCGCGGCTGTCCGTCCGTGATGCCATCGGCACACCCCCCTCCCCCGTGCGAGACCCCTATGCGGTCCCCGGGAGCCCGGATTCCACCACCGCCCCAGCCATCCTGGAGCGGCTCGCCCTTCGAAGCCGGGTCGTGGGGGAGTCGGCGAGGCAGACGCTCATCGTGACTCCCGATGGCCGGGTGAAGGTGGTGACCATCGATCCGGAGGGGGGAATCACGGTGCTGCGCGATCCGAGCCCCGAGCTGCTCACCGCCTTGGTGGGGGAGGAGCGGGCCGCCGCCCTGGTCCCCACCGCCCAACGGCCAGCGGACAGTCCACTCATCTTTGCGACCGGCCCCAACATCGGCCCGGGCGCCAGCAGCCGGTACACCATCCCGCCGAAACGGGAGTCCACCTCGCTTGAGCGGGAGTCCACCCCGCTGAAACTGGAGTCCACCCCGCTCGAGCGGGAGTCCACCCCGCAGGCCGTCGCCACCAGCAGCAACCTCACCTCCATGCCCGCCTCTGTCTCAAGCCTGGAAGCGGCCGAGGCCAGCCGATCCTTCGCGCAGGCGGAGGAGCGCTCCCGGCAGGAAACCATCGCTGGCCTGGGATTGGAGGCAGGGAAGGGAACGGCTGAACCCAGCAGCGAACAACTCCAACTGCAGCTGCAGCGCATCAGTGCTGCCCTCTCCCTGCCCAGCCCGTACCGGGCGACCTCCTACCGACCGGCCATCGTGTTGTTCAACCTCAGCAAACGTGCCGGGGCGGAAGTTGCCCTCGATCTTCTCTATCTGCCCCCCAGCGGCCCCATGAAGGGTTGGCGCGTGGAGATGCCGGAAGCGCAGCTGAGGGGTTGGATCACCACCTTCCAGCGACAGATCAGTCGCATGGAAGAGATTGATGGTACGACCCAGGGTGCAGGCCGCCAGCTCTCCAACCACCTGCTCACCCCCCTGCTGCCAACGCTGCGGCACGACGGCATCACGGCCCTGCTGCTGAGTGTGGACCGGGGGCTGCAGGCCATTCCCTACGCGGCCCTGCCCTTAGACGACGGTCGTCCCCTGGGTGAGGCCTTCTCCCTCACCCTCACCCCCTCCCTGGGCCTTACGGCACTGGACGCGGCGTCGAGCCTGCCAGCAGGCCGCATGCTGCTGGCAGGCACCAGCAACTTCAAGAACGGTCTTGCCCATCTGCCTTTGGTGCGTCATGAATTGGAAACGCTGGCTGCCGAGCATCCCGCCGACCTGCTCCTCGACGACGCCTTCAGCAGCGCTGCCCTGCTGGAGCAAGCCGGACGCCGCGACTACCGCCGTGTGCACCTGGCCAGCCATGCCGAGTTCCGCCCAGGCCCCCCCCCCATCGCCCGGCTCTTCACCGCCAACGGGGAAGTGAGCCTCACCCAACTGGGAAGGCGCCTGCGGGGCGGTCCGGCCAGGGGGGGCGTGGATCTTGTGAGCCTGAGCGCCTGCCGCACCACTCTGGGCGACGAGAGCAGCGAACTGGGGTTGGTTGGCCTTGCCCTGCGCACCGGCAGCCGCAGCGGCCTGGGAACCCTCTGGTTCGTGGACGATGCCGCCAGCGCAGGCTTCTTCGTGCAGTTCTACCGCCAACTGGCCCGGGGCCTGTCCAAGGACGAGGCCCTGCAGTCCACCCGCAGGGCGTTCCGAAACGGGGAGATCCGGGTCAGGGGCGACAGCCTGCTTGGCCCCGATGGCAGCCCCCTGATCCAAGGCCTGTCTCCGGGCGACAGGGCGCGCTTCGCCGAAGGCCTGAGCCATCCCTACTTCTGGGCCGGGGTGGTTCTCTCCGGCTCACCCTGGTAGCGCTTCTCTCCTGCCACGACCTCCTCAGACGCCAACGTTCCACTGCCCCAACCGCGATGCCTTCCCCCCGCCGCCGCTGCTCACACCCCCGCAACGCCTGGCTGATCGGCTGCTTGGCCGTTGTCGCGCTCATCCTTCTCGGGGCTTGGACGGAGCCCGCCCAGGCCCAGGACGAGTACTGCGTAAGAACCAATGCGCTCTTTACGACACCGTGCACAAGTTCCCTCCAGGTACACAGCCTTAACGACACCTATTTCTGGTCGCCCATGAGCCAACCGCCCAACAACCCAAGCATCAACTTTGGGCGCGATCGCAATGTGAAAGTGGCAAAAATGACACTTCGTGGACCAACCACAATGCGCCTGAATGCGACAGGCTCATCACAAAAGGAAACCCTGATCGGGAGTCTTGGCAATAACACGCTGACCGGTGCTGGCGGCGGCGATACCTACGTCATCGGCAGCGAAACATCCGTCACCAGCAACCTGGCAAGCTGTTCCCCCACAAGCACCAACGACTGCGTCTACCGCATCAGCCCTGGCCAAGAGCAGGACATCGTTAATCTCAGTGGATCTCCCAGCGGGATAGATATCATCTACATCAATAAATGTCTTCAGCTCATTGCCACTGGGGATCCGGGAAAGGGCGGCGACGCCATACGTTCTGCCATCGCCTCCCCCGGGACCACCCTGCCGCCCAATCCCTTCACCGAACCCATGGCGGTGAACTGCCGCCTAGGGGTAACTACCCTGATCTCTTCGCTCACCGCTCAGCGGCCCGATGGCACCGCAAGCCTCTTCGAATCGCTGTGCACAAAGCTTAGGAATGTCATTCGTTCCATCAACTTCAAGCTGACCGGTCGGGTCCCCCTCTACGTCGGCACCCCCCGGATCGTTCAGCCCGCGTTCTTCGGGGGGGCAGAGGGCGATCGCATCGTCATTGAAGCGGGGGGCCTCCGCTTCAATGACGCCCCCCTCACCCCTGAGCAGACGAAGGTGTTCGTGCAGGCACGCAATCGAGACCCCATTGCCGAGGGTAAGGCACTGATCTACCACCAGGAGATTGGCGTGCTGGCCTCCTACAGCACCGACCAGGCGCCCTACGGAAGCGAGGCCAATCCCGGCAGCGTGATCGCCCAGCTGGTGCGGCCAGGAGGACGGGCCCTGAAGGTCGGTGCAGGAATCAACCAGGACGCCCTCGACTGGGTGAGCCTGGTCCCGCCCACTCCCACCGAGAGGGGGAAATCCGGTTCGACGGCGAACTGAACGCCGATGCTGCCCCTCCTGGCCCAGCTCGTTGCCCCGCCCTTGCAGCCAGGGCCGGCACGACTGCCCGGGCCGGCCATCGAAGAGCAGCGAGACGGACCCACCAGGCCGCTGCAGCCCCCACGGCTGCAGCGGCTCCTCCCCGACGAGCGGGCCCCCAGCGCCGAACCGCCGCCGGGTGGTCCACTGGAGCAGCCCCCCCCACCCGGGCCCGAGGGCCTGCTTCCGGAGGTGCGCGGACTGAATCGCTACGGCGCAACGGAGCTGCGGCGGATCCTGGCCCCCTGCGGCGCTATCGCCGATCTAGCGACCAGGCTGCGGGCCTGCGCCGCCGCCCTCAGCAGCCGTCTGACGGGCGACGGCTACGTCAACAGCCGGGTGTACCCGCAGGCTGATCCCCCCCCCGGATGGCTGGAGGTGGTGGAAGGGAGAATCGCCGAGGTGCGGGTCGAGAGTGCCAGCCCGCAGCTGGCCCGGCGGCTGCGCCGGCTGCTGCTGCCCCTCAGGGGCACGGTGTTGCACCTGCCCAGCCTGGAGCGCTCCGTGGCCCAGCTGCAACGGCTGAGCGGCGTGGGTCAGCTGGAGGTGAGCCTCAACCGGCTGGGCAGTGACTCCACCCGTGCCGTGCTGGACGTGAGCGTCGAACCGGCCCCACAGCCGTTGCAGGGCGAGATCTCCCTGCGCAACGACGGCAACAGCGGCAGCGGTCAGTTCCGTGCCCTGGCCACCCTGGTGAAGACCGATCTGGTCCTCGATGGCGACATCCTGCTCCTGTTCGGCGAGCTCGATGGCGACCAGAATCCCGACCTGGGCTACAGCCTCGCGTCGCTCAGCTACAGCCTGCCCCTGGGTGATCGCCTGAGCCTCACCACAGCCTTCGGGGCCAGCCGCCGCAACCTGGTCGAAGCCCTGGGACCTTCGGAAGACCTGTCGTTCCGCCAGTTCCAGTTGCTAAGCCAGCTGGAGGTGACCCTGGCCTCATCACTCACCAGGCGCTGGTATGGCTTCGCCGGTCTGAGCCTGAACCGAACCGACTCCTACCTGGCGGGCCAAGCCCTGCCACTGGTGACCGGTGCCGGTGCCGACGGGTGGGTAGGCAACGGTTTCCTGCGGGTCGGACTGGGGTCGGAGGGAGGGGGCGAGCGACTTCAGTGGGCAGCCAGCGTCTTTGGTTTGCAGGGGATCGCCTGCTTCAGCACCGCCGAACAGCTCCAGAACCAAGCCCTTTTCGGCATCCGACCCGGTGAGGCTCGCGCTGCGGGAGGCCAGATCTACGGCCAGTGGCGCATCGGGCCACGCTGGCAGCTGGAGCTGCGGGCCGCCTTCCAGCAAGCCTTCGCGCCCCTCACCAGCCCGATGGGCCTGAGCCTTGGCAGCGACAACGGTCTTCGGGGTCTCCCTGGGCAGGTGGTGAGCGGCGACAGCGGCCTCCTGGGAGCGCTCGAGCTGAGCTGGACCGCCTGGCGCAAGCACCAGGCGGAGATCCAGCTGGTGCCGTTTCTCGGGGCGGGCCAGGTCCACACCCGCTTGCCCGATGGCAGTTTCAGGGAAAGCATCGGCGCAGGAGGTTTGCTGGTGCGCTGGCTCCAGGGCCGCCACTGGCTGATGGAGCTGGGCTGGGTCTCCCAGTTCGGCGATGAATCCCCGACCTACTGGAACAACTGGCTCCTTGGCAGCGGTCTCTACTCCAAGCTGAGTTACCGCTTCTGAATGGCGCGTCGCCCCATGGCCGAATCGACACCATGGGCTCTCCAGCCCAGGTTCCTGCGGCATTCGCCCTTCAACCTTCCCCTGCGGCCATGGCTGCCCTACGCCTTCGCCGCTCTGCTGCTGGTGGCCCTGCAGCGCGGAGGCGTCACCGAAACGGTGAACCTGCTGCTCCATGACATCGCCACCCAGCTACGGCCGGCTCCGAATGGCGCTGCCACTCCGGTGCGGATGATCGGCATCAACGAGAACGACCTCAGGAGGCTGGGCTGGCCTCTCGACGACGACCTGCTGAGCGAGGCGATCCACCGGCTGGATCGCGCTGGCGTGCGCGCCATCGGCCTCGACCTGTTTCGAGACATCGGCGTGGGCAACAGGCAGGGTCAGCTTCGGGCCCTGGCGGCCAGCGATCCGCGGCTGGTCTCAGTGTTCAGCGCTGTGGACGGCATCGGTGTGATCCCCGGAACGCCGCCGCCGCGCCGCGCCTACAACGACGTGCTGGTGGACCCTGATGGAGTGGTTCGGCGTGATCTGGTCCATGTGCGGGGCCAGGGGCCGGAGATGGTGGCCCTGCCGATGCGGCTGCTTGAGGTGGCAGTGGGCCATGATCGGCTGCGTCGCGCCCTGGAGCGGGATCCTGCCGCGGTGCCCCACCTCGGTGAGAACTCCGGGGGCTACAGCCATCTCGATCACGGTGGTGTGCAGCTGATGCTCGCGTTCCAGCGACCCGGCAGCATCCCCACCTGGTCGCTCAGCCAGCTGCTGGCGGACGAGGTACCCAAGGCCAGCCTGCGCAACTCGATCGTGCTGATCGGCAACGCGGCTCCCTCCCTGCGGGATGGTTTCCGGGTGCCCTTTGGGAGGATGGGGCAGGGTCCGGCGCTCCGCATGCCCGGCGTGGAGGTGCATGCCCATCGGCTGGCGGCCCTGCTGGCCCTGGAGGCAGGACAGCCGATCGGCCTGCGGGCGGCGCCGGGTTGGCTAAACAGCCTGCTGCTGGTGGCTGGAATCGGCATCGGGATCGGACTCGGGGAAGGTGTGAGAACACTGAGTCGCAGCCAGATGGCCGTGGCGGTCGCAGGGGGGATCGTGGTGCTTGCCAGCGGGTTGGCCCTGGCGCAGGGGCTCTGGTTCGACACCGCCTTGCCGCTGGCCGGGCTGGGCGTGATGGCCAGCGCGGCATGGATCCGCCGGGCCGGGGAACAGCAGCGCCAGCGGGAACAGCTCCTGCAGCTTCTCAGGCAGACCACCTCGCCAGCGGTGGCCCGTGAACTGTGGCGACAGCGTGATGTGCTGCTTGAGGGCGGTCGCTTCCCCGGTCGCACGTCGGAGGTGACGGTGCTGTTCACCGACATCGAGCGCTTCACCGGCGTCGCCGAGCTGCTGGACCCCCATGCCCTGCTCAGCTGGCTGAACAGGGGCATGGCCGCGATGGTCGAGCCCGTGGAGGACGAGGGGGGACTGGTGAACAAGTTCACCGGCGACGGCCTGCTGGCGGTGTTCGGAGCGCCGTTGGGCCGGGGCCCTGCCGTCGATGCCGTAGCGGCGGTACGGGCCGCCAGCGGAATCCGCCGTGCGGTGATGGCGCTGAATGCAAGGCTGGCAGAAGAAGGACTGCCGGCGATGCAGCTGCGGGTGGGGCTGCACAGCGGTCGTGTCCTGACCGGCTCGGTGGGCACCTCGAGCCGATGGGAATTCGGCGTGGTCGGCGACACGGTGAACTGCGCCGCCCGCATTGAAGCCCTGGACATGGGGGCCACCCCTGCGCCGTTCTGCCGGGTGCTGATCTCCGACGCCACCCGCACGCTGGTGGGGGACACGGTTCAGGGACGCTGGCTCTGCTGGGGCAGCAGGGCGCTGTCTGGACGTTCCTCGGCGGTGGAGATCTGGGAGTTGCTGGAGAGTCCGGAACCCGAAGCACTGGAGGTTTCCAGCGGTTCGCAACGAACGGGGAGCTGAGCCGGCAGGCCCTCGGCCAGATGCTGGAGGGCAAAGGCCCCCAGCAGAGGAGCGGTGGCCACGGAGGCGCCGCAGGCCCTGGCCAGGATCCTCAACTGGTCCGTCACCTCTCGATCCTCCGCCCGCGGCGCGGCCGTGGGTGTCAGCGGATCGAGCCAGGTGCGGGCCGGTGGCGCAGTGGCGCTCTCGATGTCGGCGCCGCAGAGGGGAAAGCTCTCCCACAGCAGCCCACGGGACACGGCCGGAATGGTCAGCAGCCTCACCCCGGTGGGTCTGGCGGCGAGCGTCCACTCACCGATCAGGCCCAGCTTCACCACCAGTGGCGTGGGGCGGGGAGCGGTGCCCTCCAGCAGGGCGATGGTGCTGCCGGGACCGGGAGCGAAGCGGCCGCTGGTCGGGACGAGGTGAGCCAGACGGCGTGACTCGCAAGGGTCGCGGCTGCCACCGGACTCCCTGTTCATCGGGAAGGATTTCGTGCGATCCCTGGCCACGGCTGCTGGGATGGAAAGGCCAACAGGGAGAGTCGTCAAAAGGCCGACCGCCAGCGCCAGGGAGACGATTCTGGGTGGTCTGGGTAGAGCGGCTGAATCCATCGCAGCCGGTGCTCGGTAAAGACATCATTATGACTGTCTGCTATCCGTCCCGGACCGAGAAGGTCACGGCCCGGAGTGATCCTGCTCACAGGAGCTGGGCAAGTCATCGCAGCGGTCCTCCTCGCCGCCCCACGACAAGCCTGGAACCCCCGCAATTCGGCGTAGGGCAGCCTCGCTAGATTCCGGCAGCAGTGCACATTCACCCACTGGGACGCATGGTGCTCGCCGATCCGCCCAGCACCTCCATTCCCGACTCTGCCCCCCCTGGGCATTCCGAACCCTGGAGCGCCGCCGACGGGGCGGCCCTCTACGGACTCGACCGCTGGGGCGACCCCTACTTCGGCGTCGGCGCCCGGGGCCACGTGATGGTGCAGCCCCGGGGCGACCGTGGTGGCTCCCTCGATCTGGTGGAACTGGTGCGGGAGCTGCAGGGCCGCGACCTGACCCTGCCGCTGCTGATCCGCTTCGACGACATTCTCGAGGACCGGCTCGAGCGGCTCCACGGCGCCTTCGAGCGGGCCATCGCGCAGTACGGCTACAACGGCCGGTACCAGGGGGTGTTCCCGGTGAAGTGCAACCAGCAGCGCCATGTGGTGGAGCAGCTGGTGGAGAGCGGCCGCCGCTGGCACTTCGGCCTGGAGGCGGGCAGCAAGGCCGAGCTGCTGATCGCCCTGTCCCTGCTCGACGATCCCGACGCCCTGCTGATCTGCAACGGCTACAAGGACCGGCGCTACATCGAGACGGCGATCCTGGCCCGGCGCCTGGGGCGCCAGCCGGTGGTGGTGATCGAGCAGGCCGATGAGGTGGATCGGATCATCGCCGCCAGCAGCGCCCTCGGCGGAGCCCCGTTCATCGGCATCCGCGCCAAGCTCTCGGCCCGCAGCACCGGCCGCTGGGGCAGCTCGGTGGGCGAGCGGGCCAAGTTCGGCCTCTCGATCCCCGACGTTCTCACCACGGTGGAGCGCCTGCGGGAGGCGGGCCTGCTGGACGACCTGCGCCTGCTGCACTTCCACATCGGCAGCCAGATCAACGACATCGCCGTCCTCAAGGACGCCCTGCAGGAGGCGGGTCAGATCTATGCCGAACTCACCCGTCTGGGGGCGCCGATGGGCTTCCTCGACGTGGGCGGCGGCCTGGGCATCGACTACGACGGCAGCCGCACCGCCACCGCCGCCTCCACCAACTACTCGCTGCAGAACTACGCCAACGACGTCGTCGCCACGATCCGGGAGTGCTGCGAGCCCCACGGGATCCGCCCCCCCACGCTGGTGAGCGAGAGCGGCCGGGCGCTGGCCAGCCACTTCAGCGTGCTGGTGTTCGACGTGCTCGGGGCCGGTGGCCACAGCGAAACGGTGCCGCCGCCGGCCGAGGGGGAGGCCCTGATCCTGCGCAACCTTCGCGACACCCATGCGGCGATCACGGCGATCGCGGCGGGGGGAGACGTCGAGGGGGACGACAGGGGCGAGCGGGCGGTGGTGGAACAGCTCCAGGAGGCCTGGAACGATGCCCTCAAGTTCAAGGAGGACGCCCTCACCGCCTTCCGACTCGGCTACCTGAGCCTGCCGGAGCGGGCCACGGCCGAGCGCCTCACCTGGGCCAGCTGCCAGGCGATCGCCCGCCAGCTCGAAGGCCTGCCCACAGGTACCGTCATCCCCCAGGAGCTGCAGGCCCTGCCGGCGGCGCTGGCCGGCACGTACTACGCCAACCTCTCGGTGTTCCGCTCGGCCCCCGACACCTGGGCCATCGACCAGCTGTTCCCGGTGCTGCCGATCCACCGGCTCGACGAGCGCCCCACCCGTCTGGGCAGCTTCGCCGACCTCACCTGCGATTCCGACGGCAAGATCGCCCGCTTCATCGACCGGGGCCAGGTCAAGCCGCTGCTGGAACTCCACGGCCTGCGGGCCAGCGAGCCCTACTGGATCGGGCTGTTCCTCGGCGGTGCCTACCAGGAGGTGATGGGCAACCTGCACAACCTGTTCGGCAGCACCAACGCGGTGCACATCCGGCTGGCGGCCGGCGGCGGCTACCGGGTCGACCACGTGGTGCGGGGCAACACCAACGCCGAGGTGCTCGAGGCGATGGAGCACGACCCCGACCTGCTGCTAGAGCGGCTGCGGCTGGCCAGCGAGCAGGCGATCGGCCGGGGTGACCTGGCGATCAGCGACGCCCGGCGCCTAATGGCCCACCTGCGGGCCAGCCTGGAGCAGACGACTTACCTGGAGGCCTGACCTAACCGGAGGCTTGATCCGCGAGGGCGACGGTGAAGATCTCCACCTCCCCCAGGCTCTTCACCGGCTGGGGGCCGAGGGAGCGGGAGGCGAGACCCGCATCGGCCTGAATCAGGCTGGCGGTGTGCGCGTCACAGACCACCGCCGCGTCCACATTCCGGGTGGCCGATTCGAGCCGGGCCGACAGGTTCACCGTGTCGCCGATCACGGTGAACTCCATCCGCTTGGGGCTGCCGATCTGGCCCACCATCACCTGGCCGCTGGCCAGGCCGATGCCGTTGTCGAGCGTGGCGATGCCCCGCCGCGCCCAGTCCTCGTTGAGGCCGGCCAGGGCCGCCCGCATCGCCAGGGCGCAGCGCACCGCCTGGCTGGCCTCCTCCGCCACCCCCCGGCTCACCGGTGAGCCGAAGACCGCCATCACCGCATCGCCGATGAACTTGTCGACGGTGCCGCCATGGGCCATCACCACCTCCACCATGGCGCCCAGATACTCGTTGAGCTGGAGCACGTGCAGCTCGCTCTGGCCTTCGCCGCTGCGCTGCTTGGTGAGCACCGTGAAGCCCTTGATGTCGGTCATCAGGACGGTCACCTCGAGCAGGCGGCCGCGCAGGATGCCCTGGGCCGATTCCGGGTCGGAGAGGATCTCCGCCACCACCCCGGGGGCCACGTAGCGCTCGAAGGTGCGGCGCAGGCGCCGCCGCTCCTGCCCCTCCCGCAGATAGGCATCCCCGCCGTAGAGCAGGCCCAGCAGGACCAGGCCCGAGGAGGGCGCCAGCAGCGGCAGCCAGCGGTTGGCCTGCTGCAGCGCCACGGCGACGAGGGCCCCCTGGAGGACCAGCACCAGCACCACCAGGGCGAGGCGCCAGCGCAGGTCCGTCCAGCGGCGGGCCGCCCCCAGGACGATCAGCAGCGGCAGCAGGGCCAGCAGGGCCCGTCCCGGCGCGCTGCGGGGCCAGGGCTGGAGGCCGTCCCCCTGCAACGAGTTGGCCGTGGCGGTGGCCAGCACCTCCAGCCCCGACAGGCTGCCGAAGGGGGTGGGGTAACCATCGGCCCCCTGGGCGACGACGGGGCCGAGCAGCACCACCGACCCGGCCAGGTCCTTGCGCAGGGGATGATTCTTCCAGCGGGCGGGGTCGAGCACCTCCCAGGCCGGCAGACGCCGGAAGCTGCCCTCCGGACCATAGAAATTGAGGGAACTGGCCCGGTCGTCCTGGCGGCTGCGGTGGCCCCCCAGCCGCAGCAAGGTGGAGGAGAGGGCACGGTGGCCCTCGGCACCCCGGGCGGGGAGCACGCCGCTGGCGTAGGCCTCCGGATGGCGGCTGGCCTCGCTGGAGGTGCCGGCGAGGATGTTCGTGAGACCGAGGGCGCCGGCGCCGCCGATGGCCGCCAGAAAGCGCTCCGGCCGCACGAAGGTGAGCGAGCCGGCCCCCTGGGTGTCATTGGACTCGAGCATCTCGGCCGCCAGGGCGACCCGGCCGGGGTAACGCCGCAGCCGCAGCTCCAGGGCATCGTCATCGGCCGGCCCCTTGCCGCTGGGCCCCTCGAAGACCACATTCACGGCCACGGCCCTGGCGCCGGCCTGCAGCAGCTTCTCCGCCACCATCCCGTAGGTGGCCCGGGGCCAGGGCAGGCTGCCGACGCCCCTGGCCCATTCCGGAATACGTCCCTCATCCTCGAACCAGTCGCCTTGCTGCAGGGTGGCGTCATCGACCGTGACCAGCACGACGTTCGGCGGGGGGCGCCGCGGACCGCGCAGCAGCAGCAGCTGTTGCTCCACCCCCCGCTCCCAGACCCTCATCCGGGGCCCGGGCCAACCGGCGCTGACCCCCACCCAGGCCAGCACGGCCACCACCAGGACGCGGAAGGTTCGGGAGCGCGCCATCTCGTCGGACCCCTCCCGGTGGTGGTGGCGTTGACGCCTGTCAGGCCCCCATCATCAGGGGAGCCGCCACTGCGGGCCCTCCTCTGGCCCTAAGGGGAGGCTCCCGCCACCGGACTCCACAGCGTGCAGATGGCGACGGCCCGGCCGGAGCGCTCCAGCCGCACGCAGTCGATGGCCCGGGCCCTGGGACGGTTGATCAGAATCTGGGTGTGCAGGGGCGAGCCCATCCAGCGCGACACGATCACCTCCGGATTCCAGGCGGCGGCCGGCATCGGGCAGGCGATCACCTCACTGGTGGGCATGAGCCTGGCCGTCGCCGCCATGCGGTTCTGGAACGCCCCCCAGCTGGAACGGTCGTGGTCACAGTCGCGGCTGTTCAGCACCCCCTCCAGCACCGGCACCAGATAGGCGGCGTTCTGGCTGGCCAGGTCAACCGGCAGGGGCTGCAGGTCGGGGCGCCCACCCTGGGCCCGGTAGCGGTTGATGGTCTCCACCAGGGGATCGCGGCTGAGCGCCGGCCTGGACGGGGCGGCGATCACCCCGGGGAAACGGCGCTGCACGAAGGCCTCCAGCGCCGCCATGCCGGGCAGGGGGGCCGTGAACCCCTGGAACAGGGGCCCCCGCAGGATGGCGGTGTAGTCGGCTGCCGTCAGGGGTCGCTGCCAGAGCAGGGCCCCCTGGCTGGACAGCCCCACCCTGGTGCCCCCGGCCACGAGGATCGGCCCCCCGTCCAGGGGCCGTCCATCGGCGAGGGGCTGGAGCTCCACCGAGCCCTCCAGCACCGCCACTTCCTGCTCGCCGCCGTCGAGCAGGGTGATCAGGTAGTTGGTCCCACGGGTGCTCAGCCGCGAGGAGCGGGTGCAGCCGTTCTGCGGACCGGACACCAGGATCTGGCCGCTGCTGAGCAGGAAGCAGGTGCTGCCGAGTCGCAGCTGGGTGAAGCGGTTGAGGCGGCCGGCGGCACCACCGGCGAAGCCCAGTTGGCCGCGGCTCTTCTGGGTGCGGACCAGCTCGGGTGTGAACGCCCGCTCCTGCACGTGGGCCTGGCGGCGTTCGATGAACAGCTCCGGGCCATCGAGGATCTCCTGAACGACCGCCGACGCTGCCGGACTGGCCACGCTGCCGCTGGGCCAGACCAGTGCCGCCGCCAAGGCCGTCAACAGAAGCCGGTGCGGTCGAACCACCGGCTTAGAAGAAGCGCGGCAGGCCGAAGGGCAGCGAAGGCGGACTGATTGGCACGGGCAGGTTCACCCCCGGCACCCGGGAGCGGATGTAGCTCTCCAGGGAGCCGTAGGCGGGCAGCGGCACCCGGAAGCCCTGGAACAGGGGGCCGCCGAGGATGCCGTTGTAGTCGCTCACGCTGAGCCCCAGCAGCGCCAGCACCACCCCACTGGCCGAGAGTCGCAGCTTGTTGCCCGCCTCCACCGTGGTGGCGGGTTTGCCGGTGGGCTCCCCATCGGCGAGAGGTTCCACCTCCACGGACCCCTCCAGCACGGAGATCTCCGCCTCCCCTGACTCGCTGACGTCGAGGAGGTAGTTGGTGCCACGCACGCTCAGGCGGGCGGAACGGGTGCAGCCGCTCTGCTTGCCCGACACCAGAATCTGGCCCTTCTCGATCAGGAAGCAGCCCTGGCCCAGCTTGAGGAGGGCGAAGCGGTTGAGGCGTCCGGCGGCGCCGCTGTCGAATCGGATCTGACCGCGACTGTTCTGGGTGCTGACCTTCTGGGGCGCGACGGCCTTCTGCTTCACCTTGGCCGTCTTGCCGTCGATGAACATCTCGTTGCCGTCGAGGATCTCCTGCACCACGGCACTTTCGGAGGCCTCCACCGGCAGCGGCCCGACGGCCGGACCTACCAGCAGGATCACGATCGGCAGGAACGACAGGCTCGGCAGGCGGCGGCTGCGCATTCGCTCAAGGCTCCGGGTCCGGATGGCTGCATTCTGCTCGGAGGCGCCCAAAACGCATCCGCACGCCCAAAAGCCATCACCGGGCGCAGAACCGCACCGTCAGGGTCAAGCGGTCCTTCGGCAGCGCCAGCTCGGCCGGATCAAAGGGCGGGGCGGCATCGGCTGCCGCGGCCCGCATCATCACCGGCCGCAGCTCGTTGCCGTCCATCTGCACCTCGAGGGGATTGAGCTTGCTCAGGCCCACGGCGGCGGCCACCTCCCGGGCCTGGGCGAGGGCGTCCTGGTAGGCCGCCCGCAGCAGCTGACGCCGCACACCCCCGTCCAGACCCCGATCAGCCTCGGTGCCCACGGGCGCCAGGCGCACCCCGGGCAGGGCCCCCACCTCCCGGATCAGCGCCTGCAGCCTCTGGGGCACCAGCCGGCCACTCACCTGCAGGCTGGCCGTCACCGCGGCCGGCCGGTTGCGTTCGGCGTCCCGCCGCCAGGTGCTTGGCGAGGTGACCCGCAGGTCCTCCACCTGCTGCCCCTGCAGTGCCGTCCGCACCGCCGCCAGGCGCTCCTGCAGGCTCTGGAGGGCGCCATCGGCCGTGGCTGCTTCCGCCTCCAGGGACAGGGAGAACGAGAGCCGGCGGGTGGGCCGCTCCTGTTCGGCGCTGCCCCTGGCCTCCAGCAGGGTGCCCTCACAGCGCAGCTGCACCTGGGCGCCGGCGGCGCCTGGCCAGGCAGCGACCGCCCCCAGAGCGAGCAGAAGCACAGTGGGGCGCAGGCGGGGCGAACGCATCAGCGGGGGAACGGCTGCTCCCAGCCTGCTCGCTTCAGGAGCCGACGGCCAGGATCGGCGGCAGGATGGGGCTGTCGAAGCGAGCGCCTTGGCCCTGCTGCAGATCTGGATCAGCGCCCTGGTCGCCACAGCCGGGTTGCTGGTGCTGGCCCGTCTCAGCCACCACAGGCACCTCCCGACCCTGCCGCTGCGGCTGCCGCTGCTGGCCATCGCCACCTGGGCACTGTTGAGTTCCCTGCCATTGCAGGGGTTGCCGCCGGCCTACCGGGTGTGGGTGCTGCTGACCGACGACCTGCTGCTCACCTACGCCGCCATCCTCATCGCCCTCTGGGCGGCCCTCGAGGTCCCGGCCCACCTGGGGCTGTGGCGCCCTCCACCGCAGTTGCTGATGCAGCTGCTCACGCTCGGCAGCGGCGCCCTGGCCACGGTGGTGCTGGTGAAGCAGTCGGCGCGGCTGGATCTGGTGGGGCTGGTGACCACCTCCGCCGTGCTCACCGCCGTGATCGGCCTGGCGGCCCAGGAGTCGCTCAAGGACCTGTTCGCGGGTCTGGAGCTGCAGCTGGGGGACGACTTCACCGAAGGGGATTTCCTCGAGCTCGACCAGGGGGTGCGCGGGGTGGTGGTGCGGGTGAGCTGGCGGGACACCATGCTCCGCAACATGGACGGCCAGCTGGTGGTGGTCCCCAACAGCCTCGTCACCGCGCGGGTGCTGCGGAACCTGGGCCGCTCCGGGGCCGTCAGCAACCGGTTCAGCGTCGGCCTCGACTACGACCTGCCCCCGGCCCAGGCCAGGGCCCTGCTTGAGAAGGTCGTGCTGCAGCACCCCAAGGTGTTGCGCGAACCGGCCCCCCGCATCCGGGTCCAGGAGTTCCAGGACAGTGCCATCGCCTACGAGCTGCAGGTGTGGCAGCGGGAACTGGGGGATGGCGCCATCGGCGATCTGCGCAGTGATCTTCTGGAGCAGATCTGGTACTCCCTGGCCCGGGAGGGCCAGAGCATTCCCTTCCCGGTGCGGGAGTTGCGTCCGCGCCGCCCCCAGGACAGGGACCAGGCGCCCGGCCGCCCCTCCCGCCAGCACTGCTGCCAGACCCTGGCCAGTGTGGGGATCTTCACGGACCTGAGCGGCGAGCAACTGGAGACCCTGGTGGAAGGCAGCCACCAGGTGGCCTACGGGCCCGGCGAGGCGGTGGTGCAGGAGGGGGCCGAGGGCCACTCGATGTTCCACGTGCTGCGGGGGGCCGTGGAGATCCTCAAGCAGATCGAGCCGGGCCACACCGTGGCCGTGCGCCAGCTGGGGCCCGGCGAGGTCTTCGGCGAGATGACCCTTTTCCTCGATGCCCCGCGCAGCGCCACGGTGCGGGCCACCGAGGAATGCCTGCTGCTGGAGGTGGACCGGGACAGCATCAAGGGCCTGCTGGACGAGAACCCCGACCTGCTGGAGCGCTTTGCCGCCATGGTGCAGGAGCGGCAGGCGGAGCTGAAAAGCCTGGACCGCGAGCAGCACATGGAGCGCTCCAATGCTCTGCTGGAGACCATGAAACGCCTCTTCTTCGCCTTCAAAGGCACCTGATGGACAGCAAGAAAGGGCCAGGATCAACACTGACCTCCCTGCTGGCACGGCTGGGGTTGCACCATCTTGGGGATGGCGTCCGCTCGCTCGTGCCCTACGCAGCGGCGGGGCTGCTGCTGCTGGCGCTGCAGCGCAGCCCCATCAACGAAACCCTCAACCTGCTGCTCTACGACCTGATCTCCAGCCTGCGCCCGGCCCCGTCCGGCACCGACAAGCCGATCACGATCATCGGCATCGATGAATCCGACCTCGCCACCTATGGGTTCCCGATCGACGACAAGGTGCTGTGCGAAGCCATCGACCGGCTGAGCGCCGCAGGAGCGGTGGCGATCGGCCTCGACATCTACCGCGACCAGGGCGTCGGCCCCGACCAGGCCTGCCTGCGCGAGCGCTTCCGCAACAATCCCCGCCTCGTCTCGATCTTCAACGTGGCCGAAGCCATCGGGCCGGTGCCGGGGACGCCGGCCGATCGGCGCGGTTTCAACGACCTGGTGCTGGATGCCGATGGGGTGATCCGGCGAGATCTGGTGCATGTGGCGGGCCAGGACGAAGCCACCGTGTCCCTGCCCCTGCGCCTGCTGGAGGTGGGCAAGGGCCAGCGCGACCTGCGGCAGCGGCTGGAGAAGGGAAGCGAACCGGGCCCATGGCTGGATCCGGCCTCCGGGGGCTACGACCAGCTGGATGCCGCCGGGTTCCAACAGATGCTGTCGTTCCACCAGCTCGGCAGCTTCCACCTCTGGAATCTCCAGGATGTTCTCGGCCGCCGGCCGATCCCCGCCGACCAGATCCGTGGCCACATCGTGCTGATCGGCAGCACCGCCCCCAGCTTGCGGGATCTGTTCCCGGTGCCCCAGACCCGCTCCGCCCTCGGGGAGAAGCAACTGATGGTGCCAGGCGTCGAGATCCATGCCCATCGCCTGGCCGCCCTGATGGACCGAGACGTGGCCGGCGACCCGCGCCGACTGCGCACGTTGCCCGGCTGGGTAGAGCGTTTCGCCGAGGTGCTGGCCGTGGTGCTGGGGATCGCACTGGGGGAAGCCTTCAAGCTGCTGCGCCGCAGCGTGCTCGTGGTGCTGCTGGTGGCCGCCCTGATGGTGGGTGGCGCCGTGCTGCTGCTCTACAACTTCGTCTGGGTCGGTTTGAGCCTGCCCCTCACGGGTTTCATCGCCATGGCCGGTGCGGCCTGGGTGCGCCGGGGCGCCTCCAGCCAGAAACAACGCCAGCAGATTGAGCGGCTGCTGGGCCAGACCACCTCCCCGGCCGTCGCCCGCCAGCTCTGGAACCAGCGGGATGGACTGCTCAGCGACGGGCGCTTCGAGGGACGCCAGCTGCCGGTCACCGTGCTGATGTCGGACACCTGCTCGTTCACGAGTGTGTCGGAACGGCTCACCCCCGGGCAGCTGCTCGACTGGCTGAACCGGGGCATGGCCCTGTTCGTCCCCGCGATCACGCGCCGGGGCGGGATGGTCAACAAGTTCACTGGCGACGGCCTGCTGGCGGTTTTCGGGGCCCCCCTGAGCACCGGCGAGCAGGCCGACGCCAAGGCCGCCATCGATGCCGCCCTGGCGATTCAGCGGGCCGTGGCCAGCCTCAACGAGGAGCTGGAGCAGGAAGGGTTGCCGGCCATGGGCCTGCGCATTGGCGTCCACTCCGGGGCCGTGCTGGCCGGATCGATGGGCAGCAGTGAACGGCTGGAGTATGCCGTGATCGGCGATGCCGTGAACTGCGCCGCCCGACTGGAGAGCATCGACAAGGAGCGCCAGACCAATCTCTGTCGGGTGCTGGTGTCCTCCAGCACGGTGGATCTGCTGCCCAAGGGGCTGCCACTCGAGTGGCTTGACTGGGGAGAACTGAACGTCAAAGGGCGCAGTGAACCCCTGCGCATCTGGGAGCTGCGGGGAGGCCTCAGGCGGGACAGCGCACTGGAATCCGCTCCGGCCACTGGGCCGTGATCAGATCGGCCAGGCCGAAGGTGGCGCCCACTTCCTCGCGGGACACGCTGGAACCACAGGAGCGATGCAGCTTGGCCAGGGAGGCTTGCACGGAGGCGTCCTCCTTGGAGGCTTCCGTGACCAGCAGGCTCAGGGCCGGCGGAGAGTCGGCGGCCACGAAGTTGAGCGGATCGGCCGGGGTGGTAGTGGCCGCCGCCCCGGGGCAGATGTAACTCGACTCCCACATGGTCGGCACCTTCACCGGGGGGAGCGTCAGCAGGGTGATGCCCGGTGCGGAGGCCGGCAGCACCCGGCGCTGGCCCGAGGCCTGCGCCCCATCCACCGTGCCGCGATCGCTCAGGGGTCGGAAGGTGATCTCCAGGGGACTGGGGGCGGCACTGGGACCTTCGAGCACGCCGAGGAAACGGGCCTTGCCGGGGGCGAAGACACTGCTGGTGGGCACCAGATGGGCCAGAAGGCGACTGGCACATTCGCCCCGGGTTCCTCCGCCCACCCGCCTGCCCGGGAAGCTCTTCCGCAGCTCGCTCTGGGCGTGGGCCTGCGGCGGCTCGATCACCGCCAGGGGGGCCAGGGTCAGGAGGGAAGAAGCGGCCAGCAGCATGAAGGACGCACGCCGCGAAGAACCCAGGAAGGGAGTTGGGACCACGGGACGGGATCTGACAGCCATAGGGGAACCAAGAACCATTCTCTTCATTGGAACCAGAGCGGTGAGGAGGCCTGTCGAATCGCCAGCCAGGCCCAGAGGAACTTGCACATGATGTGAAGCGCCTGATCAATGGACAAGGTCCACAGACGTCGGCATTTGCCGAAGTCAATCAACAGATGCACTCCCCATTCTGCCACACCCAGAAGGGGTGACTGGGTCACCATGCCCACCAGAAATCCATGGATGGCGGCATGGGCAGTGAGCCACCACCCCCAGCCGAGGGTCACCCCGCAACCGGGGCATTTCTCCCGGGCCATGCGATCGCTCTGGAGCCCGAAGTCCCCGAGGAAATGGGCCATCGCCAGCATCAGAAAGACGTTGATGACCGCTGGAAGATCAGGCACTGAATGAGGAACTGGGTGGACCGTGGAGACCCACCACACGTAGGGCAGGAAGAGGGAAGGAATCAGGCCAAGAAAGCCGCTGTTGAGGAATCACCAGGGAGTGCCAATCAACTGAACCCCTGCCCAGAAGTAAGGATGGGCCATACCTGAGGCGACACGGCGTCGCTGGGACGGCGTCAATTCCGTGAGCAGGGGAACGCCATCGGACCCGATGACCTTATCGCCTTGAAGCCGCACGTTGCCAGAGGCCATCGCCTGCCGTGTGGCCCGGAGCGCATCGGCTTTCTGGAGGCCCTGATCGAGATAGCGATAGAACTGCAGGAAGAAGGCGGAGGTGGCGACATCATCGACATACCAGAGGGTACCGATCGCACTCCGTGATCCGGCCTGCAGGGCCAGGCCGGCGAAACCGAGTTCACTGTCGCTGTCACCGAGGGCCGTGCGACAAGCGCTCAGTACGAACAGTTCGAGCGGGCTGCCGCTGCGCTGCTGCCGCAATCCGGCAAACTCCTGCAGACTGATGGAGCCGGTGCCGGTGTAGATCCGCGCTTGGGCAGGACCACCCGGCAGGAACTCGGCGTGGGTCGCCACATGCAGGCGCTCGTAGCGTGGGTCGGCCGCCTGGCTCAGCAGCACCTCGGAGCTGAAATTCTTGTTGAGGAGGCGATCAATGCCGACCCCATCCGGAATGCCGGCCAGCTCCTCGGGCACGAGGGGCAGGGGGCTGAGTCCTTCGAACTCCGAGGCCCCCGCCGCCAGCACCCGGCCCCGGGTCTGACGGGGAGGGCTGAAGGAGGTGAGGTTCAGTGATGGGGTGATCGAGAACCCAAAACGATCGCCGAAATAGCCGGTGCCATCGTGCAGGGCGGCGAAGGGAAGACCCTGGAGGCCCCGATCGGCAACGATCACCAGGGTGGTGATGCCCTTGGCCTTGAGCTCCTCGGCGATGGGCGTGATCAGGGCCCGGTGGATCTGCCTGGACGGGGCGTCGGGGTTGTCCACCTGAAGCGGTTCGAGGCGGGCCAGCTGCTGGTAAAGCGCCCGAAGCTGTTCGCCGAAGCGCTCCCGGGACAGCTCGACCCGCTTGCCGACAGGCTCACCTTTGCGGCTGAGCAGGATCAGATCGAGGAATGAATTGGCAGACTTCTGGCCGGTTCCATCGGCGGCGTGCTGCTTCGGGCCGGAGGCGGATGGTTGATCCTGGCCCGCAGCCTCCTTCTGTTCGGTGAAGGAAACCATCAGGACCGCAGGGTTGAAGCGATCGTCGTCCTTGTCCCCCTTCTGGGAGGCCTTGCTGAGCAGGCGCTGCAACTCCTCGAGACTCAGGGTTCCGTTGGAATCAGCCCCCAGGCCCACATCGCCGAGGGTTTTCTTGACATCCTCCGTCCGCTGCTGATCCCCATCGGACAGGGCCGCGGCCACCAGGGAGGGCGACAGGGTGGTGGTGGTGGTGGCGGTGAAAGTGGTGGTGACGAGGGGGCCAGTGGACATCAGCGCGCTGCCCGCCAGGCTGAAATCGGCTTCCGAGAGATTCACCGCCAGGGCATTGAAAACAGGGCGGATGCCGCTGGCGATGAGGGTGGGGCCGATAGTGGAGCCGAGGGGACTCGTCTGGGTCGAGGGAAAGATCTGAACCTGCGGCAACGGGCTCGGCTGAGGGGGTGGGCTCGGCTGAGGGGATGGACTCGGTGTCGGGGCGGGCTCCTGGGGAATCTTGACCGCCTGGGGCAACGTCGGGGCGGGCTCCAGGGGAATCTTGACCGCCTGGGGCAACGCTGGCGTTGAAGGGGGGCTCGGCGTGAAGGGGGGCTCGGGCGGGTCGGGAGGCGCAGGGGCGGGAGGCACGATCGCCGCCAGATTGCCGACCAAGGTGGCGGGCAGGACCGGGTCACTCGTCATGACCACACCCTGAAGCTCGAAACCAACCGGCAGAAAGGTCTGGCTGGGGACGAAAGAACCGCTGATGCTGCCGGCCCTGATCAGCTCAAAGGGGGTGGGGACCGCGACGATCGGCGGAGAGACCACTTTCATTCCACCGCCGAGAATGGTGTCCCCAAAAAAGGAGAGCTGATCGTTGGTGGAGAGATCAAAAAGGAGCTGACTGTTGGGCTCCAGCCACAGGCTTCGGGCGCGGATGACGAGCGAACCAATGGGATCAACCACCGCCACCTGTTCTCCCGGCCCACGAAAACCGTTGTTGAACGTGCCTTTGCCCCTTCCCACCTCACCCGTTCCCACCTCAATATCACCGGCGCCTTGGATCGTGCCGTTATTCCTGAACGTGGCGCTGTCGACCAACAGCTTTGCCCTTTGCGAACCCTCGCTCTCCAGAATCACCGAAGTGCCAAAAGCGATGTTATCTCTCTTGAGAGTGAACGTGCTGCCGGGAGCAATCCGAATCGATCCGGTACCGCCAAGTCCCGCCACGTCGTTGGATCCCGACAGCAGCAACTGGGCCCCAGCATCCACGGCCAGCGTGGAACCAGTGATCGTCGCATTATTCAGAGCGAGGGTGGCGCCATCGGCAACCCTGACAAAGGTTGTGGGTATACTTGTAGAATCAACAAAGATTCCACCGTCAATACTGCTACTCTGGGCGGAAGCGCCAATCTTCAGCTCTGCATTAAAGAAAGCGGTGACGGTGCGGCCGGGCCCCTGAACGTACCGCCTGGAGATGTCCAAAATGGCAGGCTTCTGACTTTCAAACACGCCAAGCTCAACCCCTCCCAGGCTTGCTGCACTCCAGGTGAATTCCCCTGTGCGCACAGTGCCCGAGAACAGATTGAAGGGTGCTACAGCACCCGTCAGTTCAATGTTTCCGTCGATCTTGGACGCACCTTGAATCGTCCTGAGGGTTCCGGTGTTGATATTCACCGCACCCTTCTGCCAGCTGATGGAGCCCACCGGCGCGGAGGCGTCGGCCCCTTTCTGGTACCAGAGATTGACATCCAGTCGTCCCTGCCTAGAGGTGTTCGAAAAGGCGACCGGGTTCACACCCGGGACGTCGATCCGAATGTTGCCGTCCGCCCTCAGATCCAAAGTGGTGTTCGCACCGGCCGTTTTCTCGACAGTGGCCAGCAGGGAAATGTTTCCGGCCTGGGTGCCCTGGGGATCGGTGGTGTCAACAATCACAGTCTGTCCCCTATTGAGGGCCGTGTTGATGAGGGAGACATCAACGCGCGACGCCGAACCCGGAAGACCAGGGGAGCCGCCGGGGGGGGGGGCACCGCCGGTGCCGGGGGCGACGATCTCGATGTCGCGGGAATCGATCAGCCATGTGCCGCCTTGTCCCCGGCGTGCCTGCAGATCCGGCGAGGTGGACAGTGCCAGCCAACCCGCCGAGGTTTCCACGAACCCGCCCCCCCCGGGACCGCCACGGGCTTCGATGGCGCCCCCCACCTCTGCCCGATCCTTGGCGAGGACCAGGATGCGGCCGCCGCTGCCGGCACCGTTGCCATCCGCCCGCAGGGTTGAAGCCCCATCCACGCTGGTGGTCGAGGCGGTCACGGTTCCGCGCGGATCTGCACCAACATGCACAACCCCACCGGCCGTGCGGCCTGCGGCCAGAAGGTTGGATGCAGCCAGCGAAACCTGCTGTCCGGAGAGGCTGATGCTTCCGCCCGTCCCATCCTTATTGTAGACATCAACCGTGCTGTCCTGCAGGGCCACCTGCTGGCCCTGTAGGGTCACCTGGCCCCCGGGGGCCTGAAGCCGGGCGCCCCCCAGGAGCACGTTGCCACCCTGGGCATCCAGCAGCAGCCCGCCATCCACGGTGAGCAAGCCCCCCTCGATGGCCAGATCCCCCTGGGCGGACAGGCCCAGCTGGCCGAGGGCGGAGGGGTCGGTGCTGAGCCCGTCCAGGCCCAGGACGGGTGTCCCGGCCAGGGAGGCGGCGGCGGCGGCCGTGGTGCCGTGCACGTCAAAGCGACCCTCCCCCACCCGCAGGCCGGTGGCGGTGGAGAGGTTGAGTTGCTGGACCTTGGTGAAGGTGCCGGCTCCGCTGAGCCGGATTCCCCCCGGGGAGAGCCAGACGAGGTTGGCCGGAACGCTCAGGGTGATGGCCTTGTCGATGAAGCTGCCCAAGGGGTGGGTGACGCCCACCATCACGTTGCGGTGACCACCCACGTCGAGGCTGACGCCGGTGATGGCGCCCCGTGTGTCAAAAGCGGAGAAGCGGTGAAAGAGGTTGGCCCCGGCGGAGGTGCCGCCCTGGATCGCACAGGCCCCGCTGAGGCAACTGCCTCCGGCACGGCCATTGACCACACTGCCCAGTCCCAAGGCCCCACCGGTGGCGGTGATTTCGCCGGCGGCGACGGGAGAGACGGTCAGGCCCAGCAGAAGGAGGACACGCAGGGAGGCGAGCCAAAGCGTGGATTTCAGAACAGGCGCTGCGTCCGTCGATGCCTTCTCGGCCAACTCGCCGGGAAATTGGTATCTGTTGCTACTCAAAGTCCCGCCCACAGCGTTGAAAGGCCGGTAAGTTCTGTAGCTATCGGCGGCTGCCGCATTCCTTTGGTCATCATTCACGCATCAGGCGTTACTCCACCTGTTCCCATCAACATCTAAGAACGCTACCAGCTTCCCTTCAAAGCGAGAACACTGCCCTCCCTGATGCTGCTCCTTCTCGCCCAGTTGACGGCGCCACCCCTGCAGGACGGTCCGGTCCGCCTTCCGGGGCCTCCCCGCCAACTGGAACGACCGGCCCCCACAGAAACGCCACCGCCCGCCCCCGTCGACATCTGGCCCCTTGAAACCCCAGCGCCCGAGCCCGACGGCACCAAGCAGCTCCCCATCCCGGCCCAGCCACCGACGCTCCTGCCGTCCGGCTCACTGCCTGAGATCCGCGGTCTGACGCTATACAGCCCCGAGAAGGTGCGGGATCTGCTCGCGGAATGCAGCAGGATCCCCGACCCCCAGGAGCGACTCAAGGCCTGCGCCGTCGCCCTCAGCACCCAGCTCGTCTTCGATGGCTATGTCAGCAGCCGCGTCTTTGTGGTGAACGACCCGGCGCCGGGGTACCTCGAGGTGGTGGAAGGTCGTGTCGTCGGCATCCAGGTGACCGGCAGCGAGCCGCGGCTGAACCGCCGGGTCGGGCGGCTGCTGGGCCCCCTGCGGGGCCAGATCCTGCGGCTGTCCACGGTGGAGCTGCAGTTGCAACTGCTCAAGCGACAGCCGGGCATCGAGAGCGTGCGGGGCACCCTGGCACGGCTCGGCAGTGATCCCGCCGAAGGGGTGTTCAGGGTCGTCGTGGAACCGGCCCGCGAGCCATGGCAGGGGGATCTGGCCCTCCGCAACGACGGCACCAGTGGCTCCGGGGAGTTCCGGGCCGTGGCCACGTTGCTGAAGCCGAGCCTGCTGCGGCGGGGGGACACCCTGCTGGTCTACGGCGAGCTCGACGCCACCGACACCCCCGAGCTGGGGGCAGCTATCACCTCGCTGAGTTACACCTACCCCTTCAGCGACACCGTCAGCCTCACCGGTGGGTTCGGCTTCAGCCGCCGCAACCTGGTGGAACTGCCGGCGCCGGTGGACGGGTTCTCCACCAGCCAGTACCAGGCCCTGGCCCAGTTGGAATGGGTGTTTCGCGAATCCCTGAGCCAGCGCTGGAGCCTCTTCGCCGGCTACAGCAACAGTCGCAGCAACACCTATGAGCAGGACACCGCCCTGCCGGCCGCCGTGCCCGAAAGTGTCCGCAGCCCAGCCGGCGGCTACCTGCGCTTCGGCATCAACGGCTCTGGTCTGAGCCGCCAGGCCAGCTGGAACGGCAGCGCCTACCTGCTGCAGGGCGTCACGGCGGCGACCCCGGCGGTCCAGCGCCAGCAACTGGCCGAAGCGGGCATCGCGGTGGGTGCTGCCACCGCCATCGGCGGTTTCCTCTCCGGCTCCTGGAGCGTGGCACCCCGCTGGCAGGTCAACCTGCGCACCGCCGCCCAGCTGGCCTTCGCGCCGCTCACCTCATCGATGCAGTTCACCCTGGGCTCCGATGTTGGTCTCCGGGGCCTGCCCGGCCAGCTGATCAGTGGCGACAGCGGCTGGCTGGCGAGCACCGAAGTGGCCTGGACCTTCTGGAACGGCAAGTCCAGTGCCCTTCAGCTCGTGCCGTTCATCGGCGCCGGAGGCATCCGCACCAACTTCAACGGTGGCTCCTTCGGCGACACGGTGGGGGCCGGTGGGCTGCTGGTGCGCTGGCTGGCCAGCAACAACTGGACCGTGGAAATGGGATGGGCCCAGCCGTTCTCCACCACCGACAACCTCGGGGTCTGGAATGACTGGCTGCTGGGGCAGGGCCTCTACACCAGGGTGAACTACCGCTTCTGAGTCCCGGATTCCGAGGCTCAGACCCCGCCCAGCTGCTCGGCCAGCAACCGGCGGGCCTCCACCAGCGCCCCATCGAGGGCAGCACCGTCTCGCCCCCCCGCCTGGGCCAGCTGGGGACGGCCGCCGCCACCGCCGCCACAGAGCTGGGCGATGCCGCCGATGAAGGCTCCCGCCTTAGCGCCGGAGGCCACCACCGTCGCTCCGAAGGCCGCCACCAGCATCACCTTGCCCAGCTCCGCCGGGTCCGGCAGACCGCCGAGAACCACGGCCGCCCCGTCACCGAGCTGCTGCTGCAGGCGCTGGGCCGCCTCCTGGAGGCCGGCCCCATCCACCCCATCCAGGCGCTGCACCAGCAGCCGATGGGGGCCGAACGCTTCGGCGCGCTCCGCGAGGGCACTGGCCTTGGCCACCGCCAGGGCACCACGCGCCGCCACCAGCTCCTTGGCGGTGGCCCGCAATTCATCGGCCTGGGCGGCGACCCGCTCGAGGATCTCGCCGGGCTGGGCCTTGAAGCGGTCGGCCAGCTCGCGCACCACCCGGTCACGCTCCCGCAGGTAGGGGAGCAGGGCGGGACCGGCCACCGCCTCGATGCGGCGGATGCCCGCCGCCACCCCCGTCTCGGCGATGATCCGGAACAGGCCGATCTCGGAGGTGTTGGCCACATGGGTGCCGCCGCAGAGCTCCATCGAGACACCGGGCACGTCCACCACGCGCACCACCTCGCCGTACTTCTCACCGAACATCGCCACGGCACCAACCGCCCGGGCCTGCTCCAGCGCCATCTCGCCCACTTCGAGGGGGTGGGCCTCGGCGATCCAGCCATTGACCAGGTCCTCAACCTGCTCCAGTTCGGCCGGGGTGAGGGCCCGGGGGCAATGGACATCGAAGCGCAGCCGGTCGAAGTCCACCAGGGAGCCCGCCTGGGTGATGCCGTCATCGACCACCTGCTTCAGGGCCGCCTGCAGCAGGTGGGTGGCGGTGTGGTGGGCCTGGACGCGGCGGCGGCAACTGCGATCCACCCGGGCCTGCACCACATCACCCACCGCCAGGCGACCGCGCTCGACGTGACCGCCGTGCACGAACACGCTGCGGTTGCGGCTCACCGACTCGATGGGCACGATCAGGCCGGCCTCGAGGCCGGCAGCCGCGTCGCCGGCCAGCAGCACGCCCCGGTCGCCCACCTGGCCGCCCGATTCGCCGTAGAAGGGGGTGCTGTCGAGCACGATCTGCACCGCATCGCCGGCGGCGGCGGCGGTGGCCGGTTCGCCGTTCACCACCAGGGCCAGCACGCAGGCCGGCTGGTCGAGGGCCTCGTAGCCACGGAAGTCGGTGGGCTCGAGGGCACCGGCCACCTGGTCAATCGCCCCCTGCAGGGTGAGGTCAATGCTCACGGCCGCCGCCTTGGCCCGCTGGCGTTGCCGCTCCATGGCGACCTCGAAGCCGTCCAGGTCCACCGTCAGGCCGTGCTCCTCGGCGATCTCCTCGGTGAGCTCCAAAGGGAAGCCATAGGTGTCGTAGAGCTCGAAGGCCACATCACCGCTGATGCGATCCGGCCGGGCGGCGAGCACCTCGGCCAGCAACTTCTCGCCCCGCTCCAGGGTTTCCAGGAAGCGGGCCTCCTCGCGCACCAGTTCGGCCAGGATCACTTCCCGACGGACCAGCAACTGCGGGTAGGCCGCCGCCATCAGGGCGATCGCCGCCTCCCCCATCGCCACCAGGAAGGGGCGGTCGATGCCCAGCAAGCGGCCATGGCGCACCACCCGGCGCAGCAGGCGGCGCAGCACGTACCCCCGGCCCAGATTGGAGGCCGTGACCCCGTCGGCGATCAGCTGGGTGATGGCCCGGCTGTGGTCGCCGATCACCTTGAGGGAGGTCTGGCCACGGGCATCGAGGGCGGCATAGTCCAACCCCGCCAGCGCAGCGGCCGTCTCGACCAGGGGAACGATCAGGTCGGTCTCGTAGTTGTTCGGGACCTGCTGCAGGATCTGGGCCATGCGCTCCAGGCCCATGCCGGTGTCGATGCTGCGCCGGGCCAGGGGCGTGAGTGCGCCGGCCGCGTCGCGGTTGTATTGCATGAACACCAGGTTGTAGAACTCGATGAAGCGGCCGTCGTCCTCCAGGTCGATGGCGTCATCGCCCCGTTCCGGGTGGAAGTCGTAGTAGATCTCCGAGCAGGGGCCGCACGGGCCCGTGGGGCCCGAGGCCCAGAAGTTGTCGGCCTCGTCCATGCGGATGATCCGCTTCGGGTCCACCCCCACGGCATCACGCCAGATGGTGGCCGCCTCGTCGTCCTCCCGGAAGACGCTGACCACCAGATGGGCCGGGTCGAGACCAAACACCTCGGTCGTGAGTTCCCAGGCCCAGGCGATCGCCTCCTCCTTGAAGTAGTCGCCGAAGGAGAAGTTCCCCAGCATCTCGAAGAAGGTGTGGTGCCGGGCGGTGCGGCCCACGTTCTCGATGTCGTTGGTGCGGATGCACTTCTGGCTGCTGGTGGCCCGGGGAGCCGGTGGCACGGCCTGGCCGAGGAACACCGGCTTGAAGGGCAGCATGCCGGCGATGGTGAGCAGCACCGTGGGGTCGTCCGGCACCAGGGAGGCACTGGCCATCCGCCGGTGTCCCCGTCGTTCGTAGAACGCGAGGAAGGCCTCACGGATCTCAGCCCCGCTGCGAGGCCTGGGCAGGGTGGGGTCGGCAGCCATGACGGGAACGCAGGCAGAGGTCCTGGGACAGGCATGATCGCCCAGCGTGGGAGCCCGCCGGGCGCTCAGTAGTGCTCCATCAGCGTCAGTTGGACGCTCGTCTGGCTGAGCTTGGCGCCGATGTCGCAGGTGAGTGCCTTGAGCAGGGCGATCACCACAGCGGGATAGCTGGCACAGAGCTCGTCGAAGGCGTTGCGGTGCAGCACCCAGCACTCACCGGGCCGGGTGGCGATGATGTCGGCGGTGCGGGGCGTCTGGGCCACGAAGCCGATTTCGCCGAAGCAGAGCCCCGGGCCGAAGGTGGCCAGCCGGGTGGAATGGCTCTGTCCGTCGCCGGTCTTGATGTCGAGGGCGATGTCGAAGGAGCCGGAACGCACCAGGAACAGCTCATCGCCGGGATCACCTCGGCGGATGACGAAATCCCCGGCCGCGAAGGAGCGTCTGGCCATGCGATCCACCAGGATCCGCCGATGCTCCTCGCTCAGGGGCGCCAGAAAGCCCTGCTCACCGAGGTCGTCGCCATCGCCCGGTGCGCCCGCAGCGGCCTGGGGGTGGTACCACGACAGGAGCAGCTCCTCGGCGGCCTCCAGGGCCGAATCCAGGTGCTCGTAGGCGTCGATGCGATCGGTGATGGCCCAGTCCGGTTTCGAGACCAGGGGCAGTCGGCCAGCACGGGAGAGGAGAATCTCGACACCGTTGTCCTCCAGTGAACAGAGCTGGCGGTCCAGCAGGTCGGAGGATTCCATCGGGCACTCGGTCACATGGGCCAGATCGAGGATGAGGATGCGCACGTCGTTGCTGAGCCGCACCAGTTCTGCGGCCAGCTGCTCGATGCCACCGAAATCGAGCACCCCCTGCACGTGGATGATGCGCACCTTGTCCCGGTGGGGCGCCAGGATCTCCAGCTCCCGGTCACTGCGCCAACGGCGCGATTTTCGCTGGGATCCCTGGTACGAGCGTCGGATGGTGGCATCGGCCTGGGAGTACTGGTTGAACAGGCTCAGGCCCACCCCAACCGACAGCTGGCGGCAGACCGCCACCCCCCGGACGCTGTTGCCGAAGCTGTCGAGGGGAGGGGAGTAGGTGGCGATGCCGAGCCGCCCCGGAATCACCGCCAGAACACCGCCGGCGACGCCACTCTTGGCCGGAATGCCGACGTCGTGGAGCCACTGGCCGGCGAAGTCGTACATGCCGCAGGTGCCCATCAGGGCCAGCACCCGAACGGTGATGTCGTACGACAGCGGCTGACCACCGGTGAAGGGATTGCGTCCCTGGCAGGCCAGGGTGGCGGCCATCACGGCCAGGTCGCGGCAGGTGACGGAGATGGCGCACTGGCGGAAATAGAGATCGAGGGCCGGTTCCGGATCCGATTCGATGATGTTGAAGTTGCGCAGCAGGTGGCCGATGGCGCGGTTGCGGTGGCCCGTTTCCCTTTCCGAGCGGTAAACGTCCTCATTGATCCTCAGGCGCCGGCCGGCCAACTCCCCGAAGTAGTCGAGCAGCAGATCGATGGCACCACTGGGGTCGGCGTCACAGATCTGGGCGGAGGCGGCGATCGCGCCGGCATTGATCATCGGATTGCGTGGTTTCCCCGACTCGGGATCCAGGCTGATGGCGTTGAAGGCTTCCCCGGAAGGCTCCACATCGATCTTGCTGGCCATGAAGTCGAAGGAGAGCGTCTTCAGGGCCAGGGCATAGATGAAGGGCTTGGAGATTGACTGGATCGTGAACTCCTTTCTGGTATCGCCGATCTCATAGATCCGTCCCCCTGACGTGGCGATGACGATGCCGAAATCATCGGGGCAGGCCTTGGCCAGCTCGGGGATGTAGTCAGCCACCCGGCCCTCCCGAACCCCCGAACAGGACGCGTGCAGCTCGCCCAGGAGCTCCTGGATGACGTTGGGATGGCGATCGGCATCCTGGTGCCGCAGCTGGTCGTCGCCCCGAAGATGGTCAGGCATTAGTAGCAACAGATACCAAAAACTGGGCAGCCTTTCTGGCCCCGTCACCCACCATGCCACTGAACGGTGTGGCTGGGGCCTGCAGCCCTCAGAACGCCTGAAATCCGGGCTGCCGCAGTGCGTCGAGATCCACCGGATCGATCTGGTCGGTAGCCAGGAATCGCTGCGCGTAGGTGAGGTAAACCCCCGATCGCAGGAAGAGATCGAACAGGTCCGCATCGATCCGGCCGCGATCCCGCAGGTTGGCCAGGATCGCCAGCGACTGGGACAGGGGCATCCCCTGCTTGTAGGGGCGATCGGAGGCGGTGAGCGCCTCGAAGATATCGGCAATGGCCAGAATCCGGGCCGGGATCGACAGCTGCTCCGCCGTCAGTCCCCTCGGGTAGCCGCGGCCATCGAGGGTTTCGTGGTGCCCCCCGGCGATCTCGGCAACCCGATCCATCGACGGTGGGAAGGCCATGCTCTCCAGCATCACGATCGTGTGAATCATGTGCTCACGGATCTTGTAGATCTCCTCAGGGGTGAGCGTGCCCCTGGCCACGGAAAGGTTGTAGAGCTCGCCGCGGTTGTAGAGCAGTTCCGGCACCGCCAGGTTGAAGCCCCACCTGGCCTCCGGCACTTCGGCGGTGGGCCTGGGGAGGCGATGGTGGGGGGCATCACAGAGCAGGGTCTCGGGGGCTGGAAGGGGCTCCGGCGGACCGCTGCGCCTGGCCTGCTCCTCCCAGCCCAGCCCCTGACGGTCGTCGAAATGGCGCCACCAGCGGCGCTCCGCCAGCCGCTGGAGCTGGGCGATATCGTCAGGTTCGGCGCCTTCACTGCCCAGATTGCAGCGGGCCACGCAGGCGAAATCCCGCTGCAGTTCCTGCTCCAGCTGCGCATAGTCCCGCCGCAGGGTTTCCGGGTCACCGCCCGCCAGCAGGCCCTCCAGCATGGCGATGTGTCCATCCCGCAGCAGCACCTCGAAGCGGGTGCGGATCTCATGAATTCGGTTGGTCGGAGCGTCCAGCTTGGTGGCCTTCTCCACCACCGCTTCGGGGGTCACGATCTTGCCGCAGTCGTGCAGCCAGGCCGCCGTGCGGAACTCCCGCCGCTCCGCCTCCCCCCGGAAGCGGAAAGCAGCCAACGGCCCCGCCTCAGCGGCTTCCGCCGCTTCCGCCAGCAGCAGAGCCAGTTCCGGCACCCGGGAACAGTGGCGGCCGGTGTGGGAGCTGCGGGCATCGATCGCCCCCGCCAGCAGGGCGATCATCGAATCAATCTGCCACTGCTGCCCTTCCACGGCCTGGACCCGCTCCACACAGACGGCCGCCAGGGCCGCCAGGGCCTCGATCAGCTGCTGGTCGCCGGCGTCGTAGGGACGCACGAGGGTGGCGGCCGTCTCGGGGGTGAGCAGGGAGGAGGACTCCCGCTTCCTGTTGATCAGCTGCATCACCCCCAACACGTCTCCGGACATGGTCCGCAGCGGCACCACCAGCATCGACACCGCCCGGTAACCCGTGCGCCGATCGAGGCCGGCGTCGAATTGATAAGGGCGGTCCGGGGGAATGGCGTAGACATCTGGCAGGTTCAGCACCTCGCCGTGCAGGGCCGCCCAGCCCACAAGGCGATCGGGAGTGATCGGGAAGCGCACATCCAGGAGGCCGGCATCGATGCCGGCCCCGCGGGCCGCCAGGGAGCTGTTCTGAAAGGCCGTGAACCAGAGGCGCTTCTCCCCCTTCTCCTCTTCGACCAGGTAGATGGTGCCGGCATCGCTGAGGGTGAGATCCCTGGCGCTCGAGAGGATCTGCCGCAGCAGGGCGGGCAGATTGACCGCACCACTGATGGCCGTCGCGATCTGGAGCATCTCCGGCAGCGCGCGCCGCGCCTGATGGGCGTCGGAGGCGTGCGGTGGCGGGTGGGCGGCGGTCAAGAGGGATGCCTGCCGAAAGGGGGGCCTGATTGCCGGTCAGGAGGCCGGGTCATGCCCGATGGCCGTGAACGGAACAACGCCCAATGACCGTGCCAGGGCTGTGGGGAAGTTTGGCAGGGTGCCGAAAAAAATGCTGTGCTGGTTGAACCGCTGGCCTTACCAGCATCACTGAATAATGTAAGCCTGCCGATGGCCAGGCATGATCGGGCCATCGCCAAGGCCTTGCCGTTGACCCAGGCGTCCGACGATTCCCGTGCCCGTCTGCGGCTGCAGTCCCTGTCGTGGGCGCTGCTGGGCGGACTGGCCGCCGCCCTGATCGGCCTGCCGGCCGGCCTGGACAGTGGGCTGCGATCGGCGGGCTGTGGCTTCTTCTACGGCCTGCTGGCCTTCCACCTGCAGCGGGTCGATCCTGACGACGAGCACCTGGCCGCCGGACTGGTGGGGGCGGTGTGCGGCATCCGCAGCCTGGGGGGACCCGTCGTGGTGACCCCCCTGGCCCTGCCCGTTCCGGAGATCCACTCCCTGCTCCACCAGCCCCTGGCGCACAGCGCCATGGCGGCCATCATCGAACTGATGCGCGGCTGGTTGCCGCTCTGGCTTCCCCTGATCGGCAGCGCCCTGCTGCTGAGGGGCGCCCAACGCCTGCTGCCCGCCCTGCGGCCATGAGCCTCCTGCACGCCACCTGGCTGTTTCCTCCCGAAGGGGCCGGGGGCCGGCTGCTGCTCTGGGCCGACACCTGGAGGGTCGCAGCACCGGTGGCGCCGCTGCGCACCGTTCCCGACCATCCCCTGTCCCTCAGCGTCGACGATCTGGGCGCCTGGCTGGATGACCATGGCCTCTGGTCGGAGGCCTTCCGCCCGGCGGAGGCGCTGCTCACCCTGCCCAGCCGCAGCCAGGGGGCCCGCGGCCGCCGCAAGGCCGCCACTGAAGGGCTGGCGGCCTGGAGCGGCCTGCCGCTGCAGGCCGGCGAGCCGATTCCCAAGGAAGTGCAGTGGTGGCCCTGGCGAGTGGAGGGCCTGGCCCTCGATCCCGCCGGTGCCGGCGATTGGCTCGCCGGTCTGCCCCTCTCGGGCGACGATCCCGGGCTGGCGGACGATCTGCGCTGGTGGACCCACCTGGAGCGCTGGGCCCTGAGCCTGATCGCCCGGGGCCGCTGGTTGCCCCAGGTGGAGGAGGACCGGGCCCGCTGGCTGCCCCTGCTCAACCGGGAGGGGGACCGGCGCCGGCTCGAGGAACTGGCCATCCGGCTTCCCCAGGTGGCCACCTGCGCCATGGCCGCCGGAGCCTCCGGAGAACTGGGCCTGGCCTGCCGACGCCCCGGCAGCGGCCGGCTGCGGGTGGCCAGCCTGCTGGAGGCCCTCCTGGATGGCCAGCTGCGCAGCGGCTTCCGGCCCGGAGCCGAGGGTCTGGATCCCCTGCTGGGCGCCTGGCAGAAGGCGCTCGGCCCGGGCCCCGGCCGCCTCGAACTTGACGAAGAGGAGCGGGAACGGCTGGCCGTGGCCACCCACCACTGGCGCGAAGCCGTGGCCGGGCGCGTGGCGCCGGCCAGGACCTGCCTGGAGCTGTTCACCCCCGAGGAGGGGGAAGAGCTCTGGGAGCTGCGCTTCTCCCTGCAGGCCGAGGCGGATCCCAGCCTGCGCATGCCGGCCCGCACGGTCTGGAATGCGGGCGACGGCAGGCTGCAGCTGGGCGAAGTGGAGGTGGCCGAACCGGGCCAGCTATTGCTGGAGGGCATGGGCCGGGCCCTGCAGGTGTTCGAACCGATCGGGCGGGGTCTGGATGCGGCGGCTCCCGAAACCATGCAGCTCACGCCGGCCGAGGCGTTCGTGCTGGTGCGGACCGCCGCCGCCCAGCTGCGTGATGTGGGTGTGGGGGTGGTGCTGCCCGCCAGCCTCAGTGGGGGCCTGGCCAGCCGCCTGGGCCTCTCGATCGAAGCCGAGCTGCCCGAGCGCTCCCGCGGCTTCTCCCTGGGGGAAAGCCTCGAATGGAAATGGGAGCTGATGATCGGCGGGGTCACGCTGACGCTGAAGGACCTCGAGCGCCTGTCCGCCAAGCGCAGTCCGCTGGTGCAGCACAAGGGGGCCTGGATCGAGCTGCGCCCCAGCGATCTCAAGAACGCCGAGCGCTTCTGCGCCGCCGATCCCAACCTCAGCCTCGACGATGCCCTGCGGTTGACCGCCAGCGACGGCGACACGTTGATGCGGCTGCCGGTGCATCGCTTCACCGCCGGGCCCAGACTGCACGCCGTCCTGGAGCAGTACCACCAGCAGAAGGCCCCGGATCCCCTGCCGGCACCGGAAGGCTTCGCCGGCCAGCTGCGGCCTTACCAGGAGCGGGGCCTGGGCTGGCTGGCCTTCCTGCACCGCTTCGACCAGGGGGCCTGCCTGGCCGACGACATGGGCCTGGGCAAGACCGTGCAGCTGCTGGCCTTCCTGCAGCACCTCAAGGTGGAACAGGAGCTGAAGCGCCCCGTCCTGCTGGTGGCGCCCACCTCCGTGCTGACCAACTGGAAGCGGGAGGCGGCGGGCTTCACACCGGATCTGGAGGTGCGCGAGCACTACGGCCCCCGCCGGCCGTCCACCCCGGAAAAGCTGGCCAAGGCCCTGGAGGGGGTGGACCTGGTGCTCACCAGCTACGGGCTGCTGCAGCGCGACAGCGAACTGCTGGAGAGCATCGACTGGCAGGGCATGGTGATCGACGAGGCCCAGGCGATCAAGAACCCATCGGCCAAGCAGAGCCAGGCGGCCCGCGACCTGGCCCGCCCCGGCAAGCAGGGGCGCTTCCGCATCGCCCTCACCGGCACGCCCGTGGAGAACCGGGTGAGTGAGCTGTGGGCCCTGATGGACTTCCTCAACCCCCGGGTGCTGGGGGAGGAGGGCTTCTTCCGCCAGCGCTACCGCCTGCCGATCGAGCGCTACGGCGACATGAGCTCCCTGCGGGACCTCAAGGCCCGGGTCGGACCGTTCATCCTGCGGCGGCTGAAGACCGACCGCTCGATCATCTCCGACCTGCCGGAGAAGGTGGAACTGCGCGAATGGGTGGGCCTGTCGCCGGAGCAGACGAAGCTCTACCGCCAGACCGTCGACGACAGCCTCGACGCCATCGCCCGGGCGCCCCTGGGCCAGCGCCATGGCCAGGTGCTGGCCCTGCTCACCCGGCTGAAGCAGATCTGCAACCACCCTGCCCTGGCCCTGAAGGAGGGCCGGGTGGATAACGGCTTCGCCAGCCGCAGCGCCAAGCTGCTGCGCCTGGAGGAGATCCTCGAGGAGGTGATCGAGGCGGGCGATCGGGCCCTGCTGTTCACCCAGTTCGCCGAATGGGGCCATCTGCTCAAGGCCTACCTGGAACAGCGCTGGCGCCAGGATGTGCCCTTCCTGCATGGCGGCAGCAGCAAGGTGGATCGCCAGGCGATGGTGGATCGCTTCCAGGAGGATCCCCGGGGTCCCCAGCTGTTCCTGCTGTCGCTCAAGGCCGGCGGTGTGGGCCTCAACCTGACCCGGGCCAGCCACGTGTTCCACATCGACCGCTGGTGGAATCCCGCCGTGGAGAACCAGGCCACCGACCGTGCCTACCGGATCGGCCAGACCAACCGGGTCCTGGTGCACAAGTTCATCACCAGCGGTTCGGTGGAGGAGAAGATCGACCGCATGATCGAGGAGAAATCCAAGCTCGCCGCCGACATCGTCGGCAGCGGCGAGGAATGGCTCGGTGGCTTCGACGTGGGCCAGCTGAGGGATCTGGTGGCCCTGGACGACGGCGCCTGACGACGCGTAAGGGCTGGGCGGCCGGCCGGCTCAGCGGCTGACCAGGGCCGCGACGTCAGGCTCCCCCATCACCGGCAGAAGCACTGGCAGGGCCAGGGGGGCGGAGGCGGCGGGCGTCTGACCCATGCGGCGCAACCAGCGGTAGTGGGAGGCCACACCGGCCAGGAAGGAACGGTGGCTGCGGAAGGGCACACCGCAGTCGCGGCAGGTCTGCTCGACAATCGCGGAGAGCTGGGGGTAGTGGACGTGGCAGATGCGGGGGAACAGGTGGTGCTCCACCTGGAAGTTCAGGCCCCCCAGCAGCCAGCTCAGCAGACCGTTGGAGCGGCTGAAATCCACCGTGGTGGCGAGCTGGTGGTCGGCCCAGGGACCCATGCCGGAGTCAGGGGCGCCGACGGCAGGGAAATCGGCCTCCTCCACGCAGTGGGCGAGCTGGAACACCACACTCAGCACGATCCCCTGCACCATCGCCGTCACCACATAGCAGCCGATCACCGCGGCGAGGGGATGGAACTGGAGCGGCAGCGCAAAGGCCAGAGAGAAGAAGATCACCTTGCCGCCCACGACCAGCAGCCAGTCGGCCGGCGCCAGGGGGGGCAGGGAGTGGTCGCCGCGGCCCCGGCTGGCGAGGTCGGCGAAGTCATCGAAGAACTGCCACTTGATCGGCAGCATGCCGTAGAGGGGCCAGAGATAGAGGTGCTGCCAGCGGTGCCACCAGCGGTGGGGCTGGTGGGGCGAGAGGCGCCCGATCAAGCCGAGGTTGATGTCGTCGTCGTGGCCGGAGATGTTGGTGAAGGTGTGGTGCATACCGTTGTGCTTATGCGCCCAGATCAGGGAACTGCCGCCCAGCAGGTCGAGCGTCATGGCGGCGGCTTTGTTGATCCAGCGGTGGCGCGAGTAGGCGCCGTGGCCACCGTCGTGCTGGATGTTGAAGCCGATGGCGGCGATCGCCAGACCAAGGCAGGCCGCAAGCGCCACCGCCGCCGGCCAGCTGCTGGCCTGGAAGACGAGCAACCCGTAGGTGAGCGCGAACCAGGCCAGAATCACGGCCGATTTGACCGCCATGGCCGGGGAATCGCGCCGGTCCTGGCCCGTGCTCTCGAAGTGCTGGTGAACCCTTGCCCTCAGAAGACTGTGAAAACCGTCGCCGGCGCCGAACGTGATGCGATTCAAGGACTCCACGCCCTGCGTCGGGACAACCTAGGTCAGTGGGTCCGGCAGGCGTCAGGATGGGCGGCGTGAGGCCGGCTCCATGACCAGCTCCTTCCCCGGCGCCAATGGCGCCATCACCACCCAGCTGGGCCAGCAGGGACTGGGGCAGCAGCCCTGGTGGGTGGAGCAGTGGATGGAGCTGATCCACTCCTACCGGTTCAAGAAACGCCTGGAGCGCGCCTGGACCTACGCCCGGGAGGGCAATGTCGTCTCGATCCGCTTCGAGGGACGTCGGGTCCATGCCCGGGTACAGGGCACCGATCCAGACCCCTACAAGGTGAAGCTCTGGCTCGATGTGCTCAACGACGAGGACTGGGGCTATGTGCTGGAAGCCCTGAGCCAGAAGGCCCGCTGGTCGGCCCAGCTGCTGGCGGGAATCATGCCGGCCGACATCGAGCGGGCCTTCGCCGCCAGCGGCAAGCGGCTGTTCCCGTTCAAGCTCCAGGAGGTGCGCAGCGAGTGCAGCTGCCCCGACAAGGCCAATCCCTGCAAGCACATCAGCGCCGTCTACTACCTGATGGGGGATCGCTTCAGCGAGGACCCCTTCGTGCTGTTCCAGCTGCGGGGTCGCACCCGCAGCCAGTTGCTGGGCGATCTGGCCAAGCGCCGGAGGGAGGGGGTGGTGGCGCCCGTGGAGCATGCGCCCCATCCGACCCATCCCGCCATCGCCGATCCGGCCCGCTGGTGGCGCTACGACGCCCCCCTCGATCCCGATCTGGTGGTGATCACGCCGGCCATGGAAGGGGAATCGGGCCTCGATGGGGCCGGCCCCCTGCCCCTGGCCGAGGAGCCCCGCTTCCCGGAGGCCAACCAGATCTTCCTGGAAACGCTCAAGGCCCATGGAACCGGGATGGCCCAGCAGGCCATGGCCCGGGCGATGGCCCCCGGAAGCGACAGCGACGCCTGAGGGATCGGAGCAGAAGCCCCGCAGCGGCAGCCGATCCCTGAGGCCAGCCCGGCGCAGCACTTAAGCCATTGTTAAGTTCCTGAACAAAGGGTGAAAGCTCTATCACCTGCTGCTAAGTTTTGGCCGTTGGTCACTCACCTCCTCGGAGGCCCTGTGCACTGCCTGCGTTCAGGCAGGTTCCGGAATCCCGGGACACCACACCGTCCCCCCACCCTTTCCGCCATGAGAACCACCCTCAAGCCCCTGCTCCGAGGAGGAGCGGCCGCAGCGGCGATCGCCATCACCCTGCTCGGCGGCGCCCAGCAGTCCCAGGCCGCCACCAACGTGTTCCAGGAGTTGTTCCTTTCGCTGGACGTCTCGGGCAGTATCAACACCAGCGAGTTCAACACCTACAAGAACGGGTACGTCAACGCCTTCCAGGACGCCGCTGTCCAGACGAAGATCGCTGAAACCTTCGCCCCCGGTCGGAACGGCCTGGCGATTGCCGTGGGCCAGTGGTCCCGCATTGCTGCACCCTCCCTCTCGGTCGGTTGGACCCACATCACCGATCAGACGTCCCTGAACAGCTTCATCACCGCCCTCTCCGGCATGACCCGGGTGCCGGAGTCAGTCGTTGGAGAAACAACCTGCATCGATTGCGGCATGCTCGCTGCGATCAATGAAATCAACAACAATCTCTTCGAGACAACGCGCATCAACGGCCGCGTGATCGACATTTCCACGGATGGTGCCGGGAACCGAGAGGCCTGCAACAACACCAACAGTGTCTCCCAGTGTTCCAAGAACCGAAGGGCCCAGGCGGTCGCCAGTGGCATCATCATCAATGGCCTGGGCATTGGCTCCAATGCCACCAACTTCCTGACGGCCAACGTGGCCACCCCTGCCAGCGGAGACACCAAGGCCGGCTTTGTGCAGACTGCTGCTGAATTCGATGACTTCCAGGCAGCCATCACCACCAAGCTGATCCGCGAAATCAATCCCGATTCCGGCCCTCGTGGCGATTCGGTGCCCGGCCCCCTGCCCGTCCTTGGTGCCGCCGCCGCCTTCGGCTTCTCCCGCAAGCTGCGCCGCCGCATCAACACCGCCAACCTTCACCAGGGCTGATCAGCCGCCGCCGGCAGATCCTCCAGCCCGGCCCTGTGCCGGGCTTTTTTCATGGCGACCTCCTGGCCAGCCGGCTGTCCATCGACCAACCTGACCCCAGCAACGCCTGACGCCCGAGCCGCCACCCATGAGCCCCCACGCCGACCCCCAGCCCACGGCCGATAGCTACATCAAGGACGTCGCCAGCGCCCTTAACTGGGGAGCAATCCTCCTCTTGGTCCTGTTCCTGATGGGGATCCTCGGCTCGGCCTGGCCGGTGCGCCTGATCGATCCCCTCTGGCTCCAGTCCGTGGGCGACAAGCTGCTCGCCTCGGGGCCCATCGCCATGGTGGGGGCCGTGCTGCTGCTGCTCGCCAAGATCCTCGATCCCCAGTCCGCTCCGATCGAGAGCCGTGTCACCCTGCTGCGGCGCCTCAGCTTCTGGATCGCCTTCGGCTTTCTGCTGTTGATCCCGTTGCAGATCTACAGCGGCATCAGCCTGCTGCGCCAGTTCAGGGCCAACGACACCCGGGAACTGAACGCCTACATCGCCACCACCCGGGCGATCGAAAGCGCCCGTTCCTACGACGACATCCTCAAGGCCATGCGGCTGCTGCCCGGCCAGGCTCCGGCCCTCCCCGCCAGCATCGATGTCCCCCTGGACGTCGTCAAGACGAAGCTCAGCAACGACCTCAATCCCTTCATCAAGCGCTACCAGAACGAAGCCGACGCCATGGGCATGAAGCGCCTCAACGACTGGTTCGTTCAGCTCGCCAGGAACGTCGTCGCCGCCCTGCTGCTGTTCTTCAGCTTCGCCGCCATCGGCAAGCGCTTCGCCTACCAGCCCACCCTGCTGCAGAGCGTGCTCTCGGGCCGGCTGCTCTCCGCCTTCGGCAGCCGGCGGCATCAGGCCCCCCCGGAAATGGACGCGGCCATGCGGATGATGATGCCCGACGAAAGCGAGTCTCCTCGTTAGGGCCGCCGCCATGCCAGCGCCGCCGCCGCCCCCCTGGCTGGGCGAGGGCGCCATCGCCGCCGCCGGGCGTCTCCTGGCTGGCCACCGGCTGGCCTTCGGGCGGCCGCTGCTGGCGGGCGTTCACCCTGGCGCGTCGCCTGTGCAGGCGGCCCAGGAACTGTTCGTGGCCGCCACGGTCGTTCTGGCCCATGACGGCGGCGTTGATCCGCGGCTGATCTACGCGAACCGCGCCGCGCTTCTGCTGTGGCGCCGCCCCTGGGACGCGATGGTGGGTCTGCCGTCCCGGCTGACGGCCGAGCCGGCCGAACGCCAGAGCCGGGCCTTCGCCCTTGAGCAGGCACGCCGCCTCCAGGCCCTCACTGGCTACGCCGGTGTCCGCATCGACAGCTGCGGGCGCCGGTTTCGCATCGAAAAGGCCCGGCTGTGGACCCTGCGAGATGGCGACGGCCAACCCTGCGGCCAGGCGGCCGCGTTCGCCACCTGGTGGTGGCTGGAGGCACCCCATTCCGGTTCTCCACCCCCGCTGGCGTAGAGGCCGAACCTGGTTGGGGGGACCGAACCCCAGGCGGCGGTTCTCCCCCTCAACCATTGAGGGCCAGGCGGGCACATTGACGGGACGGGAGGTGCTTCACCCGACCCTTCCCGTTCCTTGTATCGGCAACCACAACCATGCGTACTCTGCATTCTTCCCCTTTCGATCTCTTCGACCGGCTGGAGCAACAGCTGCAGACAGCCGAACGGGTTCCCGCCGCCGAGATTCACGAAACCGAGGCGGTGTACACCATCGCCCTGGAACTTCCTGGCGTCGACCGCTCGTCCATCGACGTCAAGGCCACGGACCGCTCCTTGATCATCACCGCCGAACGTCGTGCTCCCCAGCTGGCTGACGACAGCAGCACCGAAACCGAAGGCAGCCGCCGTGCGCCCCTGTTGAGTGAATTCCGCTACGGCACCTGGAGCCGCAGCTTCCGCTTCCCCGGCGGCATTCAGCGGGACGCCCTGGAAGCCCACTACCGCGATGGCCTGCTCACCGTGACGGCACCCAAGGCACAGTCACTCACGTCTGTCACTGTGAAGCTGGCCGACTAAGGCCCTCACTCCTCGATGCGGTGGGCGGAATCGAGGGAGAGCCCGATCACCGAGATGTAGCTGGTGGCTTCGATCCAGCGCACGGTGCCTCTCAGGTCGTAGGTCTCTCCCTCCCCGTCTCCCACCACGACACTGCAGTGCTGGCCGACGGCGACGTCCTTGCCGGCATTGATGGCCATCTTCATCCCGTCCACGTTGAGATCGAGGACTTCTCCCAGCACCCCCTCAGAGCCGACCATCGATTGGTGGTGGAGGCGAGCCGTGGCCAGGCCCGTCGGAGGCTTGAAACGATCAGAACGCGAGGCTTCCTGAAGACGCTCCTCCAGGCGGCGAAAAGCCTCCCGAAACCGGTCCAAGTCTTCAGTGACCACCTATCGGCTCGCCTTGGGAATGATCCAACTCATCTTCCACCTGCCCGCAAAGTTGTTTGGGCGTGGTCTAACAGACCGAAAGGGACACTGACCTGCCTACAGTCACAGGCCTGCGGAAGGAGTCTGACCCCATGAGCAGCAGCACCGCCAGCGCCCCGCCTTCGATCACGGCCGCGGCTGGCCGCCTCAGCCTCCAGTGCGAGCCGATCGCGGCCGACACCACGGCGATCCGCTCCCTCGACTGGGAACGCAGTCGCTTCGACATCGAATTCGGCCTGCGCAACGGCACCACCTACAACGCCTTCCTGGTGCGGGGCGAGCGCACGGCCCTGGTCGACACCAGCCACGCCAAGTTCCGCGACACCTGGATCCCCCTGCTGGAGGGTCTGATCGAACCCACCGCGATCGACCACCTGGTCGTCTCCCACACCGAGCCAGACCATTCCGGCCTGATCGGTGATCTGATCGACCGCCATCCGGACATCGAGATCGTCGGCTCCAAGGTTGCGATCCAGTTCCTTCAGGACCAGGTGCACCGCCCCTTCCGCAGCCGTGCCGTCAAGAGCGGCGACGAGCTCGACCTGGGGGTACATCCCGACAGCGGCGTAGGCCACCGCTTCAGCTTCCTCAGCGCCCCCAACCTGCACTGGCCCGACACGATCTTCTCGTTCGACCACGGCACCGGCCTCCTCTACACCTGCGACGCCTTCGGCCTCCACTACTGCTCCGACGACCTGTTCGATGTCGATCCAGGGGCGATCGCACCGGATTTCCGCTTCTACTACGACTGCCTGATGGCCCCCAACGCCCGCAGCGTGCTGCAGGCGCTCAAGCGGATGGAGGGGCTGCCGGAGATCACCACGATCGCCGTGGGCCATGGCCCCCTGCTGCGGGACCACCTGCCCCTCTGGGTGGGCGACTACCGCGACTGGAGCGGCCAGCGCAGCGCCGGTGAGGCCTACGCAGCTGTCTGCTACATCAGCCAGTACGGCTTCTGCGACCGGCTCAGCCAGGCCATCGCCCGGGGCGTCGGCAAGGCCTCCGGCCAGGTGCAGCTCGTCGACCTGCGCGCCACCGATGCCCAGGAGCTCGCTGCCCTGATCGGCGAGGCCAGTGCCGTGGTGGTTCCCACCTGGCCCGCCTCCCCCGACGCCGACCTGCAGACGGCCATCGGCACCCTGCTGGCGGCCCTCCATCCCAAGCAGTGGGTGGGGTGCTACGACGCCTTCGGCGGCAACGACGAGCCGATCGACACCCTGGCCGGCCAGCTGCGCAACCTGGGCCAGAAATGGGCCTTCGAACCCCTGCGCATCCGCCAGGTTCCCGGTGGCGCCGACTACCAACGCTGCGAGGAGGCCGGCACCGACCTGGGCCAGCTGCTCACCAAGGAGAAGACCATCGCCGCCATGAAGGCCATCGATGGAGATCTGGACAAGGCCCTGGGGCGCCTCAGCGGCGGCCTCTACATCGTCACAGCCCGCCAGGACGACGAAGCCGGCAGCCGAAGCGGCGCCATGGTGGCCAGCTGGGTGAGCCAGGCGAGCTTCGATCCGCCGGGGCTCACGGTGGCGGTCGCCAAGGACCGGGCCATCGAGGCCCTGATGCAGGTGGACGACCGTTTCGTGCTCAACGTGCTGCGGGAGGACAACCACCAGCCCCTGCTGCGCCATTTCCTGCGCCGCTTTCCACCGGGGGCCGACCGGTTCGCCGGCGTGAGCGTGCTCGAAGGCGTGGCCGCCGGCGGGCCCGTCCTGGGGGATGCCCTGGCCTACCTGGGCTGCCGGGTGACCCAGCGCTTGGAAGGCCCTGACCACTGGATCATCTACGCGGTGGTGGAGGAGGGCAACGTGGCCGACACCAACGCCGCCACGGCCGTGCATCACCGCAAGGTGGGCAACCACTACTGATGACGTCCTCTCCCACCGCGACCGATCGGCGCGTCATCACCCTGCCGATCGAACCCGGCCTGCTCTGCCTGCGCGGCCTCAGCCCCCGGCGGCTGCGCTTTGAGGTGGAATACGGGCTTGAGCGGGGCACCACCGCCAACAGCTTCCTTTTCCAGCAGGGCGCCTCCGGGGGTGCCCCCGTGCTGGTGCATCCGCCGGGGGCCTCCTTCGCCGCCCCCTTTCTGGAGCAGCTGGCCCTGCTGGTGCCGGCCGACGCCCCCCTCAAGGTGGTGGTGGGCCACGTCAACCCCAACCGGGTGGCCCTGCTGAAACAGCTGGCGACGGGCTGGCCGGCCACGGTGCTGGTGGCCTCCAATCCTGGCGCCCAGGTGCTCGCCGAACTCTGGGAGCAGCAGCGGCCCGGCCCGGGAGGTGAGGCCGCCGCCCCCGCCGACGCCGTGCCCCTGCCGACGATCGAGGTGGTGAAGCAGGAAACCAGCCGCACCCTAGCCGACGGCCATGTCCTCACCCTGCTCCCCACCCCCACCCCCCGCTGGCCCGGCGGCCTGATCGCCTTCGAGGACACCACCGGGCTGCTGATGAGCGGCAAGTTCTTCGCCGCCCACCTCTGCACCGAGGACTTCGCCGAGGCGAACCGCAGCAGCACCGAGGAGGACCGCCGCTACTACTTCGACTGCCTGATGGCGCCGATGGCCCGCCAGGTGGAGACGGTGGTCGACCGGCTGGACGACCTGCCGATCCGCACGATCGCGCCGGGCCACGGCCCGGCCATCGCCCAGAGCTGGCGCAGCCTGCTGGCCGACTACCGCCGCTGGGGGGAGAGCCAGGAGAAGGCCAGCCTGTCGGTGGCCCTGCTGTATGCGAGCGCCTACGGCAACACCGCGGCCATCGCCGATGCCCTCTCCCAGGGGGTGGCCCGCAGTGGCGTGCGGGTGGAAAGCATCAACTGCGAATTCGCGCCCTCCGAGCAGTTGCTGGAGGCGATTCACTCCTGCGACGCCCTGCTGATCGGCTCCCCCACCCTCGGGGGCCATGCCCCCACGCCGATCGTTTCAGCCCTCGGCACCGTGCTGGCCGAAGGCGACCGGACCAAACCGGTGGGGGTGTTCGGCAGTTTCGGCTGGAGTGGCGAAGCCATCGATCTGCTCGAAGGCAAGCTCCGCGACGGCGGCTTCCAGTTCGCCTTCGAACCGATCCGGATCAAGTTCAGCCCCGATCTGGCCACCCTGCGCACCCTGGAGGAAACCGGCACCGCCCTGGGCCGGCGCCTGCGCAGCCAGCACCGCCAGGCCCAGAGGCGCAGCACCGGCGGAGGCCTGAGCGAGAGCCGAACCAACCCGGCGATCCAGGCCCTCGGCCGGGTGGTGGGTGCCCTGTGCGTGGTGCTGGCCCGCAAGGGAGACGGCCCAGAAGCGATCGGCGGAGCGATGGTGGCCAGCTGGGTGAGCCAGGCCAGCTTCAGCCCCCCCGGCTTCACCGTGGCGGTGGCCAAGGACCGGGCGATGGAGAGCCTCCTGCACGTGGGGGACAGCTTCACCCTCAACGTGCTGGCGGCCGGAAAGGAAAGCGGCCCGATGAAGCGATTCCTGCAGCCCTTCCCCCCGGGGGCCGATCGCCTGTCGGGGCTGGAGCTTGAAGCCACTCCCAGCGGCCAACCGCTGCTGCCGGAGGCCCTGGCCTGGCTCGAGGCCCGCGTCAGCCAACGGATGGAATGCGGCGACCACTGGCTGCTCTACGCCGAGGCCCTCAGCGGCGACCTGCTGGATGCGGCCGCCACGACCGCCGTGCACCAGCGGCGCAGCGGCGCCAACTACTGACCCGCAGGGCTAGGCCGCGTGGGGCGGAGGGGGAGTGCCCCCACCGCCTGCCTGGAAGGGAAGGACGAGGGTGGCCCAGTGGTCGGGTCGCTCGGGACGGCGGCGCTGGGCCCGGCGCACCCCGAAGGGCACCCGGACCACATTGGTGCCATCCACCCGCTGGCTGGCCTCCGGCAGGCCGGGTACGAGGGCGCCCGGGCCCGACCCATCGCCTGAATTGTCGTTGCCGTTCATGATCCCCATGAAATGAAAGGCGGTTGCCAACGCCACGAAGGGATGGCACAGCAATGATGCGCCATGGCCGGGGGAAAAGGTACCGGCGGAACACTCAGGCGGCCAGTTCGGCAATTGCCACTTCCTCGACGCTCGGGCAAGTGCAGACGAGGTTCCGATCACCGAAGGCGTTGTCGATGCGGGCGACGGCCGGCCAGAACTTGGCCTGCCGCTGGCCCTCCCCAGCGGGGAAGGCGGCCTCGCTGCGGCTGTAGGCCCGATCCCAGTCGTCGGCGGTGACCGCCGCCAGGGTGTGGGGCGCCTGTTTGAGCGGGTTGTCGAGGGGGTCGGCGGCGCCGCTCTCGATCGCCCAGGCCTCGCGGCGGATCCCCTCCATCGCCGCACAGAAGCGGTCGATCTCCTGCAGCGATTCGCTCTCGGTGGGCTCCACCATCACCGTGCCGGCCACGGGCCAGCTGACGGTGGGGGCATGGAAGCCGTAGTCCATCAACCGCTTGGCCAGATCATCCACCTCCAGGCCACAGCTGCGCTTGAGGGGTCGCAGATCGAGGATGCATTCGTGGGCCACCCGGCCGCCGCGACCGCGGTAGAGCACGGGAAAATGGGGCTCGAGGCGCTCGGCGATCACGTTGGCCGCCAGCAGAGCCACCTGGCTGGCGGTGCGCAGGCCCGAGCCGCCCATCATGCGGATGTACATCCAGCTGATCGGCAGGATGCCGGCGCTGCCGAGGGGCGCGGCCGACACCGGGCCGATGGCCTGGCGGCCTGGGTCGGCAGCCAGGGGATGGGACGGCAGGAATGGCACCAGGTGGGCCGCCACGCCGATCGGCCCCACCCCGGGGCCACCGCCGCCGTGGGGGATGCAGAAGGTCTTGTGGAGGTTGAGATGGCAGACGTCGGCGCCGTAGAGCCCGGGCTTGCAAAGCCCCACCTGGGCGTTGAGGTTGGCCCCATCCAGATACACCTGGCCGCCGTGGTCGTGGACGACCTGGCAGATGCGGCGGATGCCCGTTTCGAACACCCCGTGGGTGGAGGGGTAGGTGACCATCACGGCCGCCAGGTTGGCGGCGTGGGCGGCGACCTTCGCCTCCAGGTCGGCGATGTCGATGTTGCCGTGGGCGTCGCAGGCCACCGCCACCACCCGCATGCCGGCCATCACGGCGCTGGCCGGATTGGTGCCATGGGCGCTGGTGGGGATCAGGCACACCTGCCGGTGGCCCTCCCCCCGACTGCGGTGCCAGGCCCGGATCACCATCAGGCCGGCATACTCCCCCTGGGAGCCGGCGTTCGGCTGCAGGGACACCCCCGCAAAGCCGGTGATCGCCCCCAGCCACGCCTCCAGGTCGGCCGCCAGGGCGGCGTAGCCCCCGGTCTGGTCGGCGGGCGCGAACGGATGCATCTGGGCGAAGGCCGGCCAGCTCACCGGCGCCAGTTCGGCGGCGGCGTTGAGCTTCATGGTGCAGCTGCCCAGCGGGATCATGCCGTGGACGAGCGACAGGTCCTTGCTCACCAGGCGCTGGATGTAGCGCAGCAGCTCCGTCTCACTGCGGTAGCGATGGAACACCTCCTGGCTAAGCCAGGGGCGTTCCCGCCTGGGCACTCCCTCAAGCAAGTCCGCCAGCGGCTTGCCCTCCAGGGCCATCAGGCCCGCCTGGAGGGCCCTGCGCGCGGCGGCGGCGGCGGCGGGGTCTGCGGCCAGGGCCTCCAGCAGGCTGGCCAGCTCCTCAGGCGTGGACAGTTCATCCAGGCTGATCGCCAGGGCGGCCTCACCGTCTTCGCCACGGATCCCGCAGCGCAGGTTGAAGCCGGCGGCCACGGCTCGCTGGCACAGGGCGGGGGCCGCGGCGGTGCGCAGCACCACGGTGTCAAAGGCCGCCCCCGGATCGGCCGCCAGCCCCAGGGCCGCCAGCCCCAGCACCAGCCCCTGCCGCAGCACCAGAAGGCGACGGGCGATGGCCTCGAGGCCATCGGGGCCGTGGTGGACGGCATAGAAACTCGCCATCACGGCGAGCAGCACCTGGGCCGTGCAGATGTTGCTGGTGGCCTTGTCGCGCCGGATGTGCTGCTCCCGGGTCTGGAGGGCCAGCCGCAGGGCCGGGTTCCCCTCCGCATCCTTCGACTGGCCCACCAGGCGGCCGGGGATCTGGCGCTTGAACTCCTCCCGGGTGGCGAAGAAGGCCGCGTGGGGCCCCCCGAACCCCATCGGCACCCCGTAGCGCTGCAGGCTGCCGACGGCGATGTCGGCGCCCAGCTCACCCACCGGGGCCAGCAGCACCTGGGCCAGGGGATCCACGGCCACCGTGCTGATCACCGCGCCGGAGCGGGCCGCCGCCAACAGCGGCGAGGGATCCCAGAGCCGGCCCTCGACCCCCGGCAGCTGCAGCAGCAGGCCGAAGACGTCCTCTCCCAGCACCCCCTCGGGGCCGTTGGCGGCGGCTTCGGCGTCGAAGATTTCGATGACGATCCCCAGGGGCTCGGCGCGGGTGTGGAGCACGGCGAGGGTCTGGGGCAGGACGGCCCTGTCAACCAGGAAGCGGCGGGCGCCGCGGCGCGTCGTGACCGCCGCTGCCATCGCCATCGCTTCGGCGGCGGCGGTGGCCTCATCCAGCAACGAGGCATTGGCGATCGGCAACCCCGTCAGCTCGCTGACCAGGGTCTGGAAATTGAGCAGGGCCTCCAGGCGCCCCTGGGCGATCTCCGCCTGGTACGGGGTGTAGGCGGTGTACCAGCAGGGGTTTTCCAGCACGTGGCGCTGGATCAGGGCCGGCGTCGCCGTGCCGTGGTAGCCGAGGCCGATCAGGCTGCGCAGCACTGTGTTGCGGGCGGCCAGCGCCCCCAGCTCCGCCAGGGCCTCCGCCTCCGGGCAGGGGAGCGGCAGGCCGATCTCGGCCTCGGCCGCTGTCAGCAGGATGTCGGCTGGAACCACCTCAGCCGCCAGCTGATCGAGGGACCCCAGGCCGAGCTCCGCCAGCATCCGGTGCTGATCTTCAGGATCCGGACCCAGATGCCGGACCAGGAAGGAGGCGGACACGGGCGTTCGGAGTGGAGGTGGCGGGATCCTAAGGAATTCAGCCCGCCTGCACCTTGGCCCCGTAGGTGACGGCATCCATCAGGGCCTCCAGTTCGTTCGGCGCGCCGAGCCGCACCAGCAACAGCCAGCCCTCGCCATAGGGATCGTTCTGGAGCTCCTCGGGGCTCGCCAGCACCGCCTCGTTGCGGGCCTCCACCGTGCCGCTCACCGGGGCCATCAGATCCTCCACCGCCTTGACCGATTCGACGCTGCCGAAACTCGTGCCCCGCTCCAGGGCGGCCCCCACCGCTGGCAGTTCGACGAAGACGATGTCGCCCAGTTGATCCACGGCGAAGGAACTGATGCCGAGGCGCACCAGGTCGCCCTCCGGTCGCACGTATTCGTGGCTTTCGGAATAGCGGCAGTCGTCGGGGAAGGAGTGCGCCAAGGCCGGAGGGGTGCGGAGGAGGCTGATTCAGTCTGCCTGCGGCAGGGAGCCCAGGGCCTTCAGGGCCCGCTCCAGGGCCAGGGCCACATGGCCGTGGTGGGTGCCGCCCTGGGCATAAAGCACGTAGGGCTCCCGCAGCGGACCGTCGGCGGAGAACTCACTGGTGCTGCCGTCGATGAACGTGCCCCCCGCCATGACCAGATCACTGGCATAGCCGGGCATGGGGGCCGGCACCGGATCCAGGTAGGCCCCCACAGGGGAGGCCTGCTGGAACGCCCGGCAGACGGCGATCAGCCGGTCGGGATGGCCAAGCCGCACCGCCTGGATCACATCACTGCGCTCCGCGCCGGGGGCGGGATTCACCGGATAACCACGACTGGCGAACACCTCGGCCACCAGCTCGGCACCGATCAGGGCCTCGGCCACCATCTGGGGGGCCAGGAACAATCCCTGAAACAGCAGCCGGTACTGATCGAACCCCGTGCCCCCCTCACTGCCGATGCCCGGGGCGGTGAGCCGGCAGCAGGCCATCTCCACCAACTCCCGGCGGCCGGCCACATAGCCCCCCGTCGGCGCGATGGTGCCGCCGAGGTTCTTGATCAGGGAGCCGGCGATCAGGTCGGCGCCCACCGCGGTGGGTTCCAGGTCCTGCACCAGCTCCCCGTAGCAGTTGTCGACGAAGCAGACGCAGTCCGGCCGCAGCGCCTTGACCCGTTCACAGAGGCGCCCGATGTTGGCCACAGGCAGCGAGGGGCGCCAGCTGTAACCGCAGCTGCGCTGGATCAGCACCATCCGCGTCTCCGGGGCCAGGGCGTCCTCCAGGCCCGCCTCATCCACCAGGCCGTCGGCGGTGAGGGGCAGCTCGTCGTAGGTGATGCCGAACTCGGCGAGGGACCCCTGGCCCGAGCCCCGCAGCCCGATCACCTCCTCGAGGGTGTCGTAGGGGCGGCCGGTGAGCGCCAGCAGCCGGTCGCCGGGGCGCAGCACCCCGAACAGGGCGGCGGTGATGGCGTGGGTGCCGCTGACGAACTGGAGCCGCACGGCGGCGGCTTCGGCCTGCAGCACCCGGGCGAAGACCCGATCCAGCACCTCCCGGCCCAGGTCGCCGTGGCCGTAGCCGCTGACCGAGGCGAAGTGATGCACGCCGAGGCGTTCGGCGGCGAAGGCCTCCAGCACCCGCGCCAGGCGGGGCCGCACGGCGGCGGTGCGGCGGGCCGCCACCGGGGCCAGACGCTCGAGGGCGGCGGCGACGGTGTCAGCGGCGACCGTATCGGCCGGGTCAGCCGCCTCGCCCGGGCCGGGACAAACCTGCTCCAAAGCCCTGGGGCCAGCAGGGATCACTCTGCCATCGCTGCCGTGGGTCAGGATGGGAGGCCGAGTCCCAGACCACACCCGCCCTTCCACCGGAGAACCGCTTGGTCGCACGATCCGAGTCCTTCCGAACCGGCCAGAGCGCCGAAACCGTGCGCGTCCCCCGGCAGGAACCCACCCACTCGCGCAAGAAAACCCAGCTGCTGGCAGCCATGGAGCTGCCCCGGCCGCCCCTGCCGGGCCCTCAGCGCAAGTTCAAGAGCGGCACCACCGGCTTCATGCTGGCCATCCACGTGGGGGCCGTGTTCGCCCTGCTGCCCCGCTTCTGGAGCCTCCAGGGGGTGATCGTGCTGGCGGTCCTCTACTGGGCCACGGTGCTGGGGGTCACCCTGGGGCTGCACCGGCTGGTGGCGCACCGGGGCTTCGAGGCACCCCGCTGGGTGGAACGGTTGCTGGTGCTGATGGGCACGCTGGCCTGCCAGAGCGGCCCGATCGAATGGGTGGGCCTGCACCGGCACCACCACCTCTTTTCCGACCAGCCCAACGATCACCATGACGCCGCCCGGGGTCTTTGGTGGGCCCACAGCGAGTGGATGCTGCACAAGATCCCGGCCCTCACCGAGATCCACCGCTTCACCGGCGACATGGAGAAGGATCCCTTCTACCGCTGGCTGGATCGCTGGTTCCTGCTGCTGCAGCTGCCCCTGGGGGCCGCCCTCTACTGGTACGGCAACTGGGCGAACGTGCCCGGCGGCGGCCTGGGCCTGGTGCTCTGGGGCATCCCGCTGCGCCTGGTGCTCGTCTATCACGTCACCTGGCTGGTGAACTCCGCCACCCACGCCTTCGGCTACCGCAACTTCGACTGCCCCGACCGCTCCCGCAACTGCTGGTGGGTGGCCCTGCTCACCTTCGGCGAGGGCTGGCACAACAACCACCACGCCTACCCCCATTCGGCCCGCCACGGGCTGCGCTGGTTCGAGTTCGACATCACCTGGCACCACATCCGCGCCCTGCGGGCCCTGGGCCTGGCCAGGCGCGTCCGCATCGCCCCCGTCTTCGGCCACCGCGGCGACGCGCCCGCCAGCGCCTGATCAGCGTTCCGACTGGTCGGCCGGCGCCGGGATCGCCGCCCCGATCTCCCGGCGGATGGCGGCGGCCAGGTCGTCCGGGGCCGGCTCGGAGCCATCCCCCTGGCATCGGCGGGCCCGCTGCCGCAGCAGCTCCAGGAAGCGGTCCGGGCCCAGCTCCTCCTCCCCCGCCGCCCCCAGGGCGGCCAGGGTGCGGCGCAGCTCCGGCAACTCGGCATCGAGTTCCACCGCCGTGTAGTCGCGCTGACCGGCGATCACCTCGGCGAAGCGCTCCCGCCGCTGGCGTTTCGCCACCGGATAGGCCGCCATCAACCGGTCGCGGCAATCACGCCAGGGCCGGCCGGCGGTGAGCAGCTGGGCCAGGGCGGCGCTGAGCCCCGCGGCCTCCGCCTCGCAGATGCGGAGGTCGAAACTGGCCGGCGGCTGAGAGAGGCCCACGAACACCTCGAGCAGGGCCCCGGGCCCGAGCACCCGCTGGCGCTCGTCGCGCACCGGCAGGGCCGAACTGCAGAGGGCTTCGAAGAGCTCGGGGTGGGCCGCCAGCAGCGTGCGCGCCGCCAGCGGCTCCAAGCGCCCCTCGGGGGCCTGGGCGTCGAGCCAGAGGTTGACGTTACCCAGGGCCAGGAACACCTCCGGTCCCGGGGAGGCCAGCTTGCCGTTGCGCAGCATCGAGAGCTGGGAGTTGTGCACCCGACCCAGGTCGAGGGCCTCGGCCAGCATCGGCAAAACCCGGTGGGACCAGCCGTTGCGCTCGTGCCAGACCCGGATCAGGTGGGCGAAGGCAATGCGGCCAGATACGAGTTCGTCTCGATACCCCACTCGATCTGGATTCGTATTGCTACCATCTTAATCACTCATCAGGAGCCCGGTCCTTCATGGCCGTCACCCCCCTCTCCCGCCCCGGCACCCAGCCAGGCGCCCCATCCGGCAACCGCCGCGATGCCGGCACCAAAGCCCGCCACACCCGCCGCCCCGCCACGATCAACCAGGGGGCCGATGCCCTGGTCCGGGCGCGGGCCCTGCACGACCCGCGCCGGGGCGAACCCCGGGGCGTCTCCCCCAAGGGCACCCGCTGGGGCACGATCGGCTTCATGGTCCTGATCCACGTCCTGGCAGTGGTGGCCCTGCTGCCCCGCTTCTGGAGCCTGGAGGCCGTCGGTGCCCTGCTGGTGATGTACTGGGTCACCGCCTGCCTGGGCGTCACGATCGGCTACCACCGCCTGCTCAGCCACCGCTCCTTCCGCGTTCCCCAGTGGCTGGAGCGCTTCTTCGCCACCTGCGGCGCCCTCAGCTGCCAGCACGGCCCGATCGACTGGGTCGGCCTGCACCGCCACCACCACAAGTTTTCCGATACGGAAGCGGATCACCACGACAGCAACAAAGGCTTCTGGTGGTCCCACATGGCCTGGATGTTCGAGGAGATTCCCGCCATGGCCGCCGTGCCCCGCCTCACGGGCGACCTCGCCGCCGACCCCTACTACCGCTGGCTGAACCACAGCTTCCTGCTGCTCCAGGTGCCCCTGGGCCTGCTGCTCTTCTGGATCGGCAGCGTCACCGGTGCCGGCGGCTGGGCCCTGGTGCTGTGGGGCATCCCCCTGCGCCTGGTGATCGTCTACCAGTGCACCTGGCTGGTGAATTCCGCCACCCACATGTGGGGTGAGTCCGTCCACGACAGCGGCGACAAGTCGAAGAACAACCCCTGGGTGGCGGCGCTCACCTTCGGTGAGGGCTGGCACAACAACCACCACGCCTTCCCCCATTCCGCCCGCCACGGCTTCGGCTCCCGCCAGTTCGACCTCACCTGGCAGCACATCCGCCTGATGCGCGCCCTGGGCCTGGCCACCCGGGTCCGCCTGCCCCGCGCCGCGGCCCCCACCGGGTCCATGTCGTAGGCTGTCCAATCGGATTTCAGATGGCTCAGCCGGGGCGTTGTCATGGTTAAGAAGCGTGTGCAGGTGGTCCTGAGCGAGGACATCCTTTCCCTGGGCAAGAACGGGGATCTGGTGGATGTGGCTCCTGGCTACGCCCGTAACTACCTCCTGCCCACCGGCAAGGCCCTGGCCGTCACCGCCGCGGTGCTGCGCCAGGTGGAGCACCGCCGGGCCAAGGAGGCGGAGCGTCAGGCGGCCCTGAAGGCCGAGGCCGTCGCCTTCCGCACCGCCCTCGACACCATCGGCCGCTTCACCGTCAAGAAGCAGACCGGCGGCGACGACGTCCTGTTCGGCACCGTCACCAACGGTGACGTGGCCGAGGCCATCGAGGCAGCCACCAAGAAAGAGGTCGACCGCCGCGTCATCACCGTTCCCGAGATCCACCGCACCGGCTCCTACAAGGTGCAGGTCAAGCTGCATCCCGAGGTTGTCGCCGACGTCAACCTGGAAGTGGTCAGCTACTGATCGGCCAGCAGCGAACCGATTCTTTTCGCTCCGGGCGCCAGAGTGATCCTCCTCACCGGCGCCCGATCCCAACCGATCCGGCCGCTTCAGCGGTGAGTCGCGTTCTGGAATGGCGTCGATGGTGAGCGTGCCCCTGGCCGGATCCGATTCCCCCAGCCCCGACGGGCCGAAGCCGGCAACCAGGCGTGCCGAGCAGGCTGGCTTCGAAGCCCTGCCCGATTCCGTTCCCCCCCAGAACCTGGAGGCGGAGGAGTCCGTCCTCGGCGGCATCCTGCTGGATCCCGACGCCATCGGCCGCGTCGCTGACGTGCTGCGTCCAGAGGCCTTCTATCTCGGCGCCCACCGCGAGATCTACCGCACCGCCCTGATGCTGCACAGCCAGGGCAAGCCCACCGACCTCACGGCCATGGCGGCCTGGCTCGCCGACACCGGCCAGCTGGAGAAGGTGGGAGGCAGCGCCCGGCTGGTCGAGCTGGTGGAGCGCACCCTCTCCACCGCCTCCATCGACCAGGTGGCCCGCCTGGTGATGGACAAGCACCTGCGACGGCAGCTGATCCGCTCCGCCAACGACGTGATCCGCCTGGGCTTCGACCAGAGCATCCCCATGGAGCAGGTGCTCGATGAGGCCGAGCAGAAGATCTTCGCCATCAGCCAGGAGAAGCCCACCTCAGGCCTCACCCCCACCGCCGAGATCCTCACCAGCACCTTCAACGAGATCGAGAGCCGCTCCCTCGGCACCGCCGTCGCCGGCATCCCGGTCAACTTCTACGACCTGGACGCCATCACCCAGGGCCTGCAGCGCAGCGACCTGATCATCGTCGCCGGACGGCCCGCCATGGGCAAGACCTCGATCGTGCTCAACATCGCCAAGAACGTGGCCCAGCTGCACCAGCTGCCGGTCTGCGTGTTCAGCCTGGAAATGAGCAAGGAACAGCTCACCTACCGCCTGCTCTCGATGGAGGTGGGCATCGAGAGCGGCCGCCTGCGCACCGGCCGCCTGCAGCAGGAGGAGTGGCCCCTGCTCGGCCAGGGCATCAACAGCCTCGGCCAGCTGCCCCTGTTCATCGACGACAAGCCCAACTCGGGCGTGCTCGAGATGCGCTCCCTCTGCCGGCGCCTGATGGCCGAAACAGGCAAGGAGCTCGGCCTGATCGTGATCGATTACCTGCAGCTGATGGAGGGCAGCACCCCGGACAACCGCGTCCAGGAGCTCTCCCGCATCACCCGGGGCCTCAAGGGCATGGCCCGTGAGCTGCACGTGCCCGTCATCGCCCTCTCCCAGCTCAGCCGGGGCGTGGAGTCGCGCACCAACAAGCGCCCCATGCTCAGCGACCTGCGGGAATCGGGCTCGATCGAGCAGGACGCCGACCTGGTGCTGATGATCTACCGCGACGAGTACTACAACCCCGAAACCGCCGACCGCGGCATCACCGAAGTCATCGTCACCAAGCACCGCAACGGCCCCGTCGGCACCGTGAAACTGCTGTTCGAACCGCAGTTCACCCGTTTCCGAAATCTAGCCGCTTAGGCTCGCGGCATAGGGATATCCGCCGTATCCAGCCAGGGAAAGGGCCAGTAGCCTGAGCCGGAAGGCATGGTGAAGCTATACGTGCAGCAGCATTCTTTCTGGTTTTACGTTGTAGCGTTCTTCGCCATCATCCTGCTGCGCTATCTGGCGATGGCGGGCTTTGCCCACTGGCTTCTCTATCACCGCCAGCCGGCAAATGTGTCCGTCCTCAAGGACATCCACCTCTCTGTGCTGTCGACGGGCATCTTCGCCCTGGCCACGGCGGTGCTCATGACCCTGTACGACCAGGGAATGACCAAACTCCACGGCCAGTTGGATGCAGAGAACTGGTGGTCCCTGCCACTTAGTTACCTGGCCATTCTCGTGCTGCAAGACGCTTACTTCTACGCTACCCATCGGCTGTTTCACCATCCGAAGTTGTTTCCCTGGTTTCACCAGGGTCACCACCGATCGCGTCAGCCCACGCCCTGGACCTCCTTCGCCTTCGACCCCCTCGAAGCCGTTGTTCAGGCCCTGTTCCTGATCGGCGTTGTGATGCTGATCCCCCTGCATTTCGCCACCCTGCTGGCGGTGCTCACCACCATGACGGTGTGGGCCGTGGTGAACCATCTGGGCCTGGAGGTGCTGCCGCTGAGCTTCCCCCACCACTGGCTGGGGCGCTGGCTGATCGGCCCCGCCCACCACTCCATCCACCACCGCCGCCACGGCAAGCACTTCGGCCTCTATTTCACCTTCTGGGATTGGGTATTCAGCAGCGAGGATCCCGCCTACGCAGCCTCGCTGCATCCACCAGGGCTGTGAGCTGGGTGTGGCCCTCAGCCAAGGTCGTCCAGCCCGGCCAGGTCGGCGGCCCGCAGCACACTGGCCAGCCTGGAGAGCTGCCCGATCGCCTGGTCGTGCTCCTGCGGGCTCGCCGCGGCGCAGGCGTCCTCCAGCAGCACCACATGGAAGTCCCGGTCGCTGGCCTCCCGGGCTGCCGCCTGCAGCGCCCAGGCGGTGCTGACACCCCCCAGCAGCAGCCGCGCGATCCCTGCGGCCCGCAGCAGCGTCGCCAGGGCGGTGCCGTGAAAGGGGCTGAGCCGGTGCTTCACCAGCACCGGATCGACGGGCTCCACCGCCAGATCGGAGTGGAACTCCGTGCCCCACCGGCCCAGCTGCAGCGCCCCCAGCTCCCGGGCCCGGCCCAGGAGCGGCGCGTGGGCGGGCAGCTCCGGATAGCCGGGGCGGAAGCCCACCTTCACCAGGATCGTGGGCCAGCCCCGGGCTCGAGCCAGCTCCATGGCCCGGTTGGCCGCCTCCAGCACCCGACGCCGTTCCACCTCGGCGGCGCAGGTGGGCATCGCCCCGTCAGGGTGGATGAGGTCGTTGATCAGATCGATCAGCACCAGGGCGGTGCGCATCGCTAGGCGTCGCTGCCGACGGGCCCATCATCAACCGCTGAAGGCCTGCCTGAACCGGCCGGGAACCACGCCCCTAGCTTCCGGCCATGGGGGACCGTTCCTGGAACCGCCACACTGGAGGGATCGCTGCTGAGTCCGGGTGATGACCTCGCGACCAAGCCCATGTCCAGACGACGGCTCATCGGTGGCTGAAACCCGTGCCGAAGCCCCGTCAGTGGGACAAGCCCTCAATCAGCGGCTGAGGCAGCTGCACCAGCAATTGATGGAAATGACGCCCGATGTGGATCGGGTGGCCGTCGCTCTTTACGACCCTCAAGTCGATTTATTGAAGACGTTTGTCAATAGCACCCGGACGGGAGAGGCGATCACCGGCTACGAGTTCCACCTCTCGAAAAGCCAGTCCCTCAGCCACCTGGCCACCAGCCGGACCGTCCGGGTACTGGACAACATCCCGGCGGCGGTGCGCGGTAACACCAAGCACTCGGCCTGGCTGCTGAAGGAGGGCTACCGCTCCTCGCTGACCGTTCCGTTACTCGACAAGGGTTCGTTCATCGGCTTTCTCTTCTTCGATTCACTGAAGCCTGCTGTGTTCACAGAGAGTGTGCAGCGGAAACTCTCTCTGATTGCTTCGCTGATCAACATGTTGATCAGCAGCGAACTCAATCTGGTGCACTCGATCACGGCTTCGGCCCAGGTGGCCCGTGAGTTTGCCAACCTGCGGGATTTTGAAACGGGCGCCCATCTTGAGCGCATGGCCCACTACGCACGATTGATTGCCCGGGAACTCCAGCAGAGTCACAGACTCAGCGATGAATACATCGAACATCTCTACCTGTTTGCGCCCCTGCATGACATCGGCAAGATCGGCATCCCGGATCGCATCCTGCTCAAACCCGGCTCCCTGGATCCTGAGGAACGGCGGCTGATGGAAACCCACGTGCAAAAGGGCATGGAGATCCTGGAGCGAATGGTAGGTGAATTTGGCCTTGAGGATCTCCCCGACGCAGCCGTGATGAAGAACGTCGTGGCGGGCCACCACGAAAAACTCGATGGTTCCGGCTATCCCTTCGGCCTCAAGGGTGAGGCCATTTCCCTGGAAGCCCGCATCATCGCCGTGGCCGATGTGCTCGATGCCCTGACCAGCCACCGGCACTACAAGGAGGCCTGGACAATGGGCGAGGCCCTAACGGAACTTGACCACCTGGTGGCCGCAGGCCAGTTCGATGCCGACTGCGTGGCGGCCGTCAGGCGGCGACGCGACGCGGTGGAATCGATCCGGGATCGCTTCCAGGATGGCTAGACCTGAGCGCTCCTTGCCTGGGGCCCCGCTGCAGCAAGACGTGCAGCGCCATACATTCAAACGATGGCCCTGAGCGCAGACCCCACCGAACGCTTCGACCTGATCGTGGTCGGCGGCGGCCATGCGGGCTGCGAAGCGGCCCTCACCGCCGCCCGTCTGGGCGTCTCGACGGCCCTGTTCAGCCTCAACCTCGACCGCATCGCCTGGCAGCCCTGCAACCCGGCCGTAGGCGGCCCGGCCAAGAGCCAGCTGGTCCATGAGGTGGATGCCCTCGGTGGGGTGATCGGCCGGCTGGCCGATGCCACCGCCCTGCAGAAACGCCTGCTCAACGCCAGCCGCGGCCCGGCCGTGTGGGCGCTGCGGGCCCAGACCGACAAACGCCTCTACGCCCGCCAGATGCTGCAGCTGCTGCAGCACACCCCCAACCTGGCCCTGCGCGAAGCGATGGTCACGGGGCTGGAGGTGGAGGGTGATCCCCACGATCCGTCCGGCCCACCGGCCCGGGTGATCGGCGTGCGCACCTACTTCGGCAGCGTCTACGGCGCCGGCGCCGTGATCCTCACCACCGGCACCTTCCTGGGGGGCCGCATCTGGGTGGGCAACCGCTCGATGGCGGCGGGCCGGGCCGGCGAGCAGCCCGCCGAAGGCCTCACCGAAGCCCTGGAGGAGCTGGGGTTCCGCACCGACCGGCTCAAGACCGGCACCCCCGCCAGGGTCGACCGGCGCAGCGTGGCCCTCGACCAACTGGAGGAGCAGCCCAGCGACGCCGCCGATCGCTTCTTCAGCTTCGATCCCACCGCCCGGGTGAGCGGCGAGCAGATGGCCTGCCACATCACCCGCACCACGGCGGCCACCCACCAGCTGATCCGCGACAACCTCCACCTCACGCCGATCTACGGCGGCTTCATCGACAGCAAGGGGCCCCGCTACTGCCCCTCGATCGAGGACAAGATCGTCCGCTTCGCCGACAAGGACAGCCACCAGATCTTCCTGGAGCCGGAGGGGCGCGACACCCCCGAGCTCTACGTCCAGGGCTTCTCCACCGGCCTGCCCGAATCCCTGCAACTGGCCCTGCTGCGCACCCTGCCCGGGCTGGAGGCCTGCGTGATGCTGCGGCCCGCCTACGCCGTCGACTACGACATCCTGCCGGCCACCCAGCTGGAGCCCTCCCTGGAAACCAAGCGGGTGCGGGGCCTGTTCTCGGCCGGTCAGCTCAACGGCACCACCGGCTACGAGGAGGCCGCCGCCCAGGGGCTGGTGGCCGGGCTGAACGCGGCCCGCCTGCTGGGGGGCCAGGAGCCCGTGCATTTCCCCCGGGAGGGCAGCTACATCGGCACCCTGGTGGACGACCTGGTGACCCAGGACCTCAAGGAGCCCTACCGGGTGCTGACCAGCCGCAGCGAGTACCGGCTGGTGCTGCGCGGTGACAACGCCGATCGCCGCCTCACACCCCTCGGCCACCAGCTGGGCCTGATCGATGAACGGTGCTGGCGCCTGTTCGAGCAGAAGCAAGCTTCCATCGATGCCGAGAAGCGACGCCTGGAGACGGTGCGGCTCAAGGCCTCCGATCCCGCCGCCGCCGCCGTGGCCGCCGCCACCGGCGCCGGCATCAACGGCTCCATCACCCTGGCCGACCTGCTGCGCCGCCCGGGCCTGCACGGCGAGGACCTGATGCGTCTGGGGCTCTGTGACCCAGATCTGCCGCCCGACGTGCGCGATGGCGCCGAGATCGACATCAAATACAGCGGCTACCTGGCCCGCCAGGAACAACAGATCGAGCGGGTCCGGCGTCAGCTGGGGCGGGCCATCCCCGCCGACATCGCCTATGCCGGCATCCGCACCCTCTCGGCGGAGGCCCGCGAGAAACTCACGGCCATCCAGCCCCGCAGCCTCGGGCAGGCCTCCCGGATTCCCGGCGTCAGTCCTGCCGATGTCAACGCCCTGCTGCTCTGGCTGGAACTGGAACGGCGCCGGGAAGCACCGGGCCCTCGTCACAGCGCGGAACCATCGTTACAGTGACGCACGCCTGACGCCGAGGATTGCACGTGAGCCCCTCCCCTCGGCGCCCCCTGCGCGGCATCCCCACCTCCCGTGCGTACTGGGAGCTGAAGGCCGAGCAGATGATGAACCGGGTCTTCGACCCTGAGGCCACCATTGATCTGGATGTGGCGGCCGAGGCCGAGCCCCCCCCATCATTGCCGGTGGTCACCCCCATCCGCCGGCTGCGGGGCCGACCGACCACTCCATCCCCTTCAGCGGCCCCCGCCCCGACCCGGCCCGACCGCCACACCCTGCTGCTGACGGCGATGGGCGGCGTCTGCATGATCAGCGTGGCCAGCTCTGTGCTGTATCTGACCCACTCCAGTCGCATGCAGCAGGCCCTCACCCAGGAGCGCAGCCTGTTGCTGGTCGAACGGTTGCGCAGCCTCGGGCCGGCCAATCCAGCCCCTCTCGGAGCCGTCGGTGGCACCCTGGCCAATGGAGTCCAGCCCTTGCTGACAACCTCTGGCGACCAACTGCCGCCGCCCCCGGAGGAACCCTGGATTGAGCAGCTGTCCCAGCTGCCCCACCAGGAGGGGGCCAGGGCCCCGGTCCTGCGGGTGCCGGTGAGCCCGAAACTGGCCGCCGCCGCCCCACCCGCCGGCGGCGGTGCCGGCGGCGGTGGTGGCTACACCGAGCGCAGCGCCGCTCCGGTGGGCGGTGGCGGCGCCGTGCCGGAGCTGGTCGGTGTCGTGGGCTCGGCGGGACGACCGGCCTCGGCGATCTTCCAGATGGGGGGCAGCTCCACCAGCGTCAACGCTGGCGAAGCGATCGGGGGCAGCGGCTGGCGCCTTCGCTCCGCCGATGGCGATGCCGCCCTGATCGAGCGGGGTGGCGAGGTGCGGCGCCTCTCGATCAGCAACGGCTACTGACCTGAACGGCCTCCGACCCGCGCCCCAGCCCGCCATGCCCATGCACTCCGGTGGCCTGTGGCCGTCTCCAGGCTTTCTGTGGCAGGTCAGCGCCGGCGAACGCCAGGAGCTCCCGGACGGCCGGGAGCTCACAGGACCCTGGAAACTGCTGCTGCTCGGAGATGGAAGCCCGACCCGGCACCTGCAGCTGCTCACGGGTCTGCCGGTGGAGGTGGAACTGATCGCCATGGCCTCCGAACCGGGGGGGGGGCCCGGGGCCCCGGCGGAGGTGGCCCATCTGGCGGAGCCCCTGCTGCGGCGACAGGTGTGGCTCACCTGCGGGGCGCAGGCCTTGGGCTGGGCGGAGAGCTGGTGGAACCAGGCCGAGGCGGAGGCCCATCTGCAGGATCGCCGGCTGCCGATCTGGCGCAGTCTCTCGGCCGGCAGAGCGGAGCTGTACCGCGAGGTGGATGGCTTGGGCCAGGTGCAGGAACCCTGGCTGGCGGAGCGCTTCGGCTGCGATGGCCCCTTCTGGAGCCGCCATTACCGCTTCTTTCGCCACGGGAGGGAACTCACGGTGATCCGGGAGGTGTTCTCCCCGGCGCTGGAGAGCTGGCTGGGCCCGGCCGAAACCTGAATTGTTCGTAAAGTCTCATCAATTCGGTAACACCATGTGGCGGTTTGCTGTTGACGAATTGACGCTTCAGGGTCCTTGGGCAGGATTCGGTTACTCGATTTCGTCGCCATGTCCACCCGCCACAGCGCCCAGACCCCGCCGGGTGGGGACTGGCTCACCCTCACCGAACTGGGCCGCCGCTACGGCGTGTCAGCCGTCCACACCGGGAAACTGCTGGTGGCCTCCGGCCTGCGCCGCAGCAGCGGCGAGCCCACCCCTGAAGCCCTGGCGGCCGGCCTGGCCATGCGTCCCCAGCCCGGCCATCACCACTCCAGCCTCTGGCTGCATCAGGGATGCGCCCCCCACCTGGAACGGCTGGGCTTGGTGCCCCAGGCCCAGCGCACCATGGTGAGCCTCTGGGCGGACCTGCTCAGTGCCCTTCAGAACGGCTCGCCGTCGATCAGCATTTCGGCGGAGGAGATGGCCGATGACGTTCCCCGCGACCTGGTCAAGCCGGTCAACAGGGAACTGCGTCAGCGGGGCTGCAGCTTCCGGGTTAGCCCGAAGCTCAGGACAACCGCAGTCCCTGGGCCTGCTTGCTCGCCTGCTCGAGCATCTGACGCAGCCGGTCCTCGTCGGTATGGCTGAGGTTGGTGCGCAGCAGCTTGGCGTGGGGGGCGTGAATCCTCAGGCGCTCGATCAGCCGATCGGGGGTGGCATCGCGCAGCAACAGACAGAGGGCCGCAGTGCCGGGGGCGAGGGTTTCTCCCACCTCGCGCATGAAGCCGTCATTGATGCCCAGATCGGACAGGGAGCCTGACGCGGCCCCGATACCCACCCCCACGGCGGCTCCGAGCAGGGGATTGAGGAACAGCAGGCCCACGAGGGTGCCCCAGAAGCCCCCGCCGAGGGCTCCCGCCTTGGTGAGGTTGAGCGACTGGTGCAGGCGCACCTTGCCGTCCGGCTCGGCCTCCACCACCACGGCATCCTCCAGGGCAATCAGTTCCTCCTTCTGGATCTCCACCAACTGGCGCCGGACCTGGTCCGCTTCCTCCATGGACGGAAACCCAACGACCACCAGGCTGCTCATGGCCGACATACGTGCGATAACTGGCTATTCCTAACCCACTTCGGCCCGAAATGGCGGTGTCGTGGCTCAGGGACGTCGACGGCTGGAGCGCGGCAGGGGCCGGCGGCCTTCAACCGGGGCAAGGGACGTCGGTTCCGGGGCAGCTGAACGCTCGGCACCCTCAGGACGTTGCCACCGAGGCAAGGTGAAGCTGGCGTCATCGGGCCAGTCACCATCGTCGTCGCCGGTGGCGGCGGTGCCCGTGCTGAGACGGGATTCTGGGGCCGGCGGCTGGGACGGGGACGGTCCCGGCTGGCCGCGGCGAGACACCGCCTCCAGCCCCTGGCGGCGTGGACGGCCCGGGGCGGCGGGCTGCTGCTGCTGCTGAGGCGGCGGCTCCGACGTGCTGCGTGCGGACTCCTGCCACGGTTCGCGCCAGTCGTCCCCGTCATCGAGCAGCCAGTCGAGGCGCCCCTCCACCCAGCGGCCGAGCTCGTCCATGCGGGGCCGCAGCGGGGGGCGACGGTCGGCGCCCCGAGGCGCCGGACGGCCGCCGGGGCGCGAGCCCGCCACCCCTTCGACGAACTGGCGCCCAGCCGTCACCCAGCGGTCAACCCGTTGATCCAGCGGGTCGCCGCCGGCCCGAGGCCGCCGGAACGACTCACGATCACGCGGCTCACGATCCCTTGGGTCCCGTTCTCTGGGATCACGGTCCCAGGGATCCCGTTCGCGGCCGTAGCCCTGATCCGTCGTAGGCATCAGGGCATTTTAACGGCGCCGACCGGAGAGCCAGTGCTCCCGGCCCATCCCCACCAGGGCAATGGTGAAGCCGCCCCATTCCAGGGTCCACAGAAACGTCGCCATCGGCCCCAACACCTGCGGCGAACCTAGGCGGTGTTGGGCTCGAACACCAGCAGACAACTCGCATCCCAGCGGCCGCCATGGAGGCGCTCGCAGCAGTGGCGGCAGGCCAGGCCCTGCCGGCGACGCTGGTAGGGCGTCCGGCTGTCGCAGCGCGGGCAGCGGGCGATCCAGCGGCTGGCGGCCACCGGCAGGGGATAGCGGTGCCGCAGGCTCACCTGAAAGCCGTTCTCGGCCTGGTTGATCGCCGCCATCCGGGCACGGAAGTGGGGGCCGTGCACCTCCCGCACCGCCAGCACCCGGTCCACCCAGGCGTGGATCATCTCGTGGCAGAGGGTGCCCAGGGTGGCCTGGCGCGGCAGCGGTTCCAGCAGGGGCCTGGAGAGAACGATCTCGCAGAGGTCGGGACCGCGCCGGTAGAAGCCGGCCGTGCGGGTGAGGCGGCCGTCGCTCCAGCGCACGTCCACCAGCGGCCTGTCGTCGCGGGTGAGTTGGCCGTCGAAGTGCTCGCGATTGAGCCGGTGGAACAGGGGCAGCAGCGGTTCCAGGGGCATCGGCCCATTCTGGTGGGGTCGTCCGTCAGACTCTGCAACGCTGCGAACGGATGGGATCACCATGGACTGGGGACTGGCCCGCGATATCGGCTCCAAGCTCCTGCTGGCGGGAGCCGGTGGCTTGCTTCTGTACTGGACCATCTCGGCGGTCCGGCTGGTGCTCAGCGCCCGGGGCATCAATCCGCTGATCAAGCAGTTCTTCACCCAGGTGGCCTCCGGCCAGGTGGACGGGGCTTACCTGCTCACCACTCGCAACTACCGCTCCCACGTCAACCGGCAGCAGTTCATCCGCTTCCTGGCCGGGCTGCAGCTCAACAAGTACCGCAACCTCAAGTCCGGCCGGCCGCGGCTGCAGGAGGGCCAGGTGATCCTGACGGTCAAGCTCAAGACCGACGGCAAGGAGGAACTCCCCCTCGACTTCACCTTCGTGAAGGTGGAGGAGGCCTGGCGGGTGGATCGCATCACCAAGCTGGCGGCCGCCTGAGCCGTGGCCCAAGCCCGGGCGGAAGAACTGCGGCGTCTGCTCAATCGCGCCGCGCATGCCTACTACGTGCTCGATGCTCCTGTCATGGAGGATCCGGTCTATGACCGGCTCTACCGGGAGCTGGTGGCGCTCGAGCAGGCCGATCCGGAGCTGATCCAGCCCGACAGCCCCACCCGCCGGGTGGGGGGAGCCCCGGCCGAAGGCTTCACGAGCGTGGCCCACAGGGTTCCCCTGCTGAGCCTCGACAACGCTTTTTCGCACGGGGACCTGGACGTCTGGTTCGGACGCCTGCTCAAGGTGCTCGACCGGGAACCCCAGGAGGACGCCCCGGCGCCGGCCCTGCCGATGGTGGGCGAACTCAAGATCGACGGCAATGCCCTGGCCCTGAGCTACGAGCAGGGGGTGCTGGTGCGGGCCGCCACCCGGGGGGATGGGGAGCGGGGCGAGGAGATCACCGCCAATGTCCGCACGATCCGCAGCGTGCCCCTGAGGCTCGAGCTGGCGTCGCCGCCGAGCTGGGTGGAGGTGCGCGGCGAGGCGTTCATTCCCGAGGCCACCTTCGCCGCCATCAACGCCGAGCGCGCCGAGCGGGGAGACCCCCCCTTCGCCAACCCGCGCAACGCCTGCGCCGGCACCCTGCGCCAGCTGGATCCGAAGGTGGTGGCCGCCCGGGGCCTGTCGTTCTTCGCCTACACCCTGCACCTGAGCGAAGACTGGCAGGGCGGGCCCAGCAGCCAATGGCAGGCCCTCGACTGGCTCCAGGCGGCCGGGTTCCGCGTCAATCCCCACTGCGCCCTCTGCCCCGACCTGGCGGCGGTGAAGGCCTTCTGCGACCACTGGGAGCAGGAGCGTCGCGGCCTGCCCTATGCCACCGATGGGGTGGTGGTGAAACTCGACGACCTGCGCCTGCAGGAGGAGGCGGGCTTCACCCAGAAGGCGCCCCGCTGGGCGATCGCCCTCAAGTACGCCGCCGAGGAGGCCCCCAGCCGCCTCCTGCGTCTCACCTGCCAGGTGGGCCGCACGGGGGTCATCACCCCGGTGGCGGAGTTTGAGCCGGTACCCCTGGCCGGCACCACCGTGAGCCGCGCCACCCTCCACAACGCCGATCGCCTGGCGGAGCTGGATCTCTGCGCCGGCGACACGATCGTGGTGCGAAAGGCGGGCGAGATCATCCCCGAGGTGGTGCGGGTGCTGGTCGAGCTGCGGCCGGAGGGCGCCAGGCGGCTGGAGCTGCCGCCCACCTGTCCAGAATGCGGCTCGGCGCTGGTGCGGGAGGAGGGGGAGGCCGCCACCCGCTGCGTCAACAACGGCTGCCCCGCCATCCTGCGGGGCTCCCTGCGCCACTGGGTGAGCAAGGGGGCCCTCGACGTGGACGGCCTGGGCATGAAGCTCATCGAGCAGCTGGTGGACCGGGGACTGGTGGCCTCGATCCCCGACCTCTACCGCCTGGATGCCGCCCTGCTGGCCAGCCTGGAGCGGATGGGGGAGACCTCGGCCGCCAAGCTGGTGGCCGCCCTGGAGGCGTCAAAGCAACAGCCCTGGCACCGGCAGCTCTACGGCCTCGGCATCCACCACGTGGGCGAGGTGAATGCCAAGGCCCTGGCCCGGGCCTTCCCCAGCGCCGCCGAGCTGGAGGCCGCCGCCCTGGCTGCCGACGAGGACGCCGCGCCGGATCGGCTCACGGCGGTCTTCGGCATCGGCCCAGAAATCGCCCAGTCCCTGCGGCAGTGGTTCGCCACCCCGGCCAACCGGTTGTTGCTGGAGCAGCTGGGGGCGCAGGGCTTCTCCCTGGCTGCAGCGCCGGAGCCGGACGGGGGCGGGGATGGGGGGCCGCCGGCGGCCGCACCCCTGGCGGGGCTGACGTTCGTGCTCACCGGCACCCTCCCCTCCCTGAGCCGCTCCGCCGCCCAGGCCCTGATCGAGGCCGCCGGGGGGAAGGTGAGTGGTTCGGTGAGCCGCCGGACCAGCCACGTGGTGGCGGGGGAGGAGGCCGGCGGCAAGCTCACCAAGGCCCAGGCCCTGGGGGTGAGCGTGCTGGATGAGGACGGCCTGCGGGCACTGCTGCGGACCGATCCGGTCTGAACGGTCAGAGTGGGAGGGCACGTCTGCAGCGGGGCCATGCGTCGACGGCAACTGATTCTTCTGGCTGTCGTGGGGGCCCTGGGCTGGAGCGTGGCGCGGGCTCTGCCGCGGCCGGGCGCGTCGAAGACCCTGCAGGGCCTGGCGGCGGCGCGCGGCCTGCGCTGGGGCACCGCCGTCACCAACGGACAGCTTCGGGATCCAGGAGTGCAACGCCTGGTGACCAGCCAGAGCGGTCTGATCGTGCCCGAATCGGAGCTGAAGTGGGATGGGGTGGAGGCGGCGCCCGGCCGCTTCGATTTCAGCGCCCCGGACCGGCTGCTGGCCTTCGCCCGCGAGCACGGGCTGGCGATGCGGGGTCACACCCTGCTGTGGCATGAGCAGTTGCCGGCCTGGGTCAAGGCCCTTCCGGCCGCGGACCTGGACAAGGCCATGGCGACCTACATCGGCACCGTGGTGGGCCACTACCACGGCCAGCTGCCGTCGTGGGATGTGGTGAACGAACCGATCGCCGACGACGGCACGGGCCTGCGCCGGAACCTCTGGCTGGAGCGGTTGGGGCCCGACTACATCGCCCGCGCCCTGACCCGGGCGCACCAGGCCGACCCGAAGGCGGCCCTGGTGATCAACGAATACGGGCTGGAGGGTGATGACGCCAAGACGGCACGCAAGCGGCAGGCCTTCCTGAAGCTCCTGCGCCAGCTGCGCGATCGCGGCGTGCCCCTGAACGCCGTGGGGCTCCAGGCCCATCTCTACGCCAACGGCAGCGGGCCCACCACCTTCCGCACCCTGCCCGCCTTCCTGCGGGAGCTGGCGGCCCTGAATCTCGACGTCTACGTGACCGAACTGGATGTGAACGACCGGGAACTGCCGGCGGCCATCCCGGAGCGGGACCGCGCCGTGGCGGCGGTCTACACCGCCTTCCTGGCGGCGGTCCTGCCGGAACCCAGGCTGAAGCTGATCACCAGCTGGGGATTGAGTGATCGCACCACCTGGCTGAATGCATTCCTACCCAGGGCCGATGGCCTGCCACAACGGCCGTTGCCCTTCGATGAAAACAACCAGGCCAAACCTGCCACAGCGGCTATAGTGGCGGCCTTGGACAAGCCGTGAGCCAGTCAGATCAGGGTCACAAAGAACAAGTGAAACCCGCATGAATGAGCCACGGAAGCGCTTATTCATGCGAAAAAGTGCTGTCCTGATAGAATCAAATCCCACCGTGAACCGCCGGAATGTCTTCGTCTTCCGCTGGCGCGAACGACCTTGAACCCTCCGGAGCTGCCGGTCCTGAGCCTGACGCCCCAGCGACGGATGACGACGACGCGATTCCCAGCTCTCGCCGGGCCGATCTCACCATCCTGCTGATTTCAGCTGGGTTGCTGATCACGGCCCTGGCCATCGTGATCAACTTCTTCACCGCCCGCTCCCGCGATGCGGTCATCAATGCCACTCCGATCGTGCTCAGGAGTCCGGTCACCGGCATCCTGGAAAGCCTCACGGTGGGAACCGGCGTGGAAGTTCGCCCCGGCCAGACCCTGGCCATCGTGGTGAATCCGATGGCCACCCGTGACGCCCTCACGGACCTGGAGACCCAGCTGGAAACGGCCCGGGGCCGGTTGCAGGAGCTGCGGACCCGCCGGGATCTCCGCAAAAAGCTCGTGGCCCAGCTCGGCCTGGATGCCAGACAGCAGCGCAGCCTGGAAATCGCCCGTGACCAGAACGAGCGGGACAACCTCGGTTTCGCGCTGGAGAGGGCCCGCAAGGAACTCGCTTTTGCCCAACGGGAAACCGTGCGGCAGGACGCTCTGTTCAGGACGGGTGCCGTGGCCGCCAACGTGGTCGATCGGGCCCGCACGACCGAACAGCAGCGTGCGCGTGAGGTGCGGGGCCTGGAAGCCCAGCTGGCCGGGCAAGCGGCCGTGCTGCAGGCCTCCAAAAACGACCTGACCCTGCGCAACAACCGCAGCAACTCCGATCCGGTGGTGCGGCTTCAGGAGGCCACCATCGCCCTGGAGAACGCCGAAGGCGATGTGCGCACCCAGACGTTCCAGGTCAGCGGCCTGGAGCAGCAGGTGAACGTCGCCAGGAAGGAATGGCAGGAGCGCAGCCGCTCCCGACTCGTCAGCCCCCGCAGGGCGGTGGTCTGGCAGCTGGGGGCCCAGCGGGGGGACTCCGTTGACGCGATGCAGACAGTGATCCAGATGATCGACTGCAGCCAACGCTGGCTGACGACCACGGTGGCGGAAAACGATCTCAACCGGATTCAACTGGGCAGCAAGGCCAGGATTGAACTGGTGGGCAGCCGCGACAAACTGCGTGGCGAAGTGATCGGGATCCGTTCCGGCATCGGCCGTACCCAGCTGGGCGAGGAAGCTCCCCAGCCCGTGCCGATCAATCTGGCCAGGGAAAGCGAAGTCAAGATCCGCATCCTCAATGATTTTCCCGCTCCTCCCGGGGAGTTCTGTTATGTGGGGTTCACGGCGAAGGTCAGCTTCCAACGATGAAGTTCCTGCACTCGTTCACGGATCCCACGGGCAACACGAGGATTTCGCCGTGGGTCTGGCTGGTGTTGCTGCTCTCCGGGGCCAGCCTGGTGATGGCGGTGCTGCTGGCCAATCTGCAGTTTTCCGTGGTGGCGATCGGGCTCCTTAATCCGCTGAGTTTTCGCGTCCTGCCCGAGCTGTGGCAGGTGCGGGACGTGTGGGTGGACGTGCTGCTGCCCCTGGCCCTGGCGGTGGGGATCTGCCTGGGGGCAAACCTGCTGCCCAGGCGACCTGCCTCCTATCTGTTGGCCACGGTGTTGCTGTCGGTGTTCGCGATTCGCTACTTCATCTGGCGAGCCACCACCATCAACACGGCCCACCCAGCAAGCCTCGTCTTCAGCCTGATCTTCTTTCTCTGCGAGTTCACGTATCTCTTCACATCCGCTCTCCAGTTCTATCCCTCCCTGAACTACAGACCGGAGCAACGGAGACGCCAGGCGGATCAACTGCTGGCCTGGGCAAAGGAGCATCAGCCCAGTGTCGACCTATGGATTCCAACCTACAACGAATCTGCACGCATGGTTCGGCGCTGCATCATGGCGTGCGCCAACATCCAGTACACCAACAAGACGATCTATGTGCTCGATGACGGCCACCGCCCTGCCATCGCCGCCCTGGCTCAAGAGCTCGGTGTGCAGTACCTCAGCCGACCTGACAATCTGCACCGCAAGGCCGGCAACCTCAACTACGCCCTTGCTCACTCCCAAGGGGACCTGATCGCCGTTTTCGATTGCGATTTCATCCCCTTCAGCCGTTTCCTTGATCGCACAGTTGGCTTTTTCAAAGATCCAAAGGTGGCCTTGGTGCAAACCCCGCAGCACTACTTCAACTCCGACTTCCACAACCGCAATCTCGGCCTGGACGTCCTTGTCCCGGACGACATGGACTATTTCTTCCGCTATGTCCAGGTCATCCGGGATCCCTTCAATTCCGTGGTCTGCTGTGGCACCTCCTACCTGGCCAGGCGATCCGCCCTGCATGCCATCGGTGGCTATGTCACCCATTGCATCGTCGAAGACAACCAAACCGGCACCCGACTGCTCACCCGTGGCTGGCGCATGGTCTATCTCGATGAGATCCTGAGCCTGGGGGAGGTGCCCAGAACCTTCCGTGATTATCTCGAGCAACGGCTGCGCTGGATGCAGGGCAACGTGCAGGTGTTCACGTCCCCCAAAGAGCTTCCCATCTGGAAGACCTTGAATTTCTGGCAGAAGGTCTTTTACCTGAATCTCTTTCTCAGTCTTCTGACGCCGCTCTTTCGAGCCGTCTACATCATTTTCCCCTTGATGTCGATGCTGATCGGCTTCACGCTGATCGCAGCACCTCCAGTGGAATACATGGCCTACGGACTGCCATTTGTGATCCTGCTCTATTTTCTGCCGTCCTGGCAGACCAACGGCCATTACTTCCATTTCTGGACGGAAGTCTATGAGTCTCTGTTTTGCTTCCCTGCATTGAAACGGATGTCACAGATCCTGTTTCGGCCCTTCCGATCCGTGGGCAGCCTGGTGACCAACAAGGACGTCAATCATCCGAAGCAGACTCTTGACCTTCGTTTTGCCTGGCCTTTCCTCACCTATCTCTTCCTCTTCGTTGGCGTACTGATCCTGAATTACGGCTTGCCACTGCTGGACATTCGCTGGTCAAGGTCTCTTTTCGAGGGCGAAAGTCTGATGCTCGGGTGGAATCTGTACAACGCCATCCTGATGTTCATCTGCCTGCTCGCCTGCATCGACAAACCGATCCGGCGGCAGGCCGACCGCTTCCCCCTCGGGCTGGTGGCCTGCCTTGAGGTGCAGGGCACCGAGTACTGGGGCATCACCAATGATGTTTCCGAACAGGGGGCCAGCCTGTTGCTCAACACCCCAGGCCCGGGCAAGGGGGAGAGTCATGGCCTGTTGCGGGTGCCCCAGTACCACCTGGAGTTACCCGTCCGGCTGATGAGGACCAGCCGGCTGCGGCAGCACCACCTGTTGGGTCTCAACTTCGAGATGCCGGCCCGGGAGACGGAAGCCGCCCTGATCCAGCTCATCTACGGCGAAAATGCCTGGTTCCAGAAAGTGAAACGGGTGGGCAGCATCGAGGCCCTCTTCCTGCTGCTCGGCAGCGTGGTCCGTGCGGAGCCGATCCTGCGCCGCTCCTGAGCTGCCGGCGTTGCACATCCGCCACCGATCCATCTGGATCGGCCGGTTCAGCCCCAGAATGCCTGGGTGAAAGCCGTTCCTGTGGCCGTCGCCCACTCCCTGGACCACGACATCAGTCTCGATCCACCCGTGCGCCCCTCCAGGTCGCCGGTGCTGGTGGAGGTGGAGCCGCTGCCTGAGATCCCTGCGGACCTGCGGCGCCAGTTGGCCCGGCATCAGTTGCTGCTGCCCCTGTTGCGCCAGTCGGTGATCGCCACGGCCGTGGCGACGGTGACCCTGGCCGAAGAGGAGCGTCAGAGGGCCCAGCAGTCCTGGGGGGCCAGCCAGGGCATCCGCTCCGCCGAGGATCTGAAGAACCACCTGCAGCGGCACGAACTCTCGGAAGCCGATGTGCTCTGGCAGGCGGAGCTCCCCACCAGGATCGAGCACCATTGCCAGGAGCATTTCCTGCACCGGGCGGAACAGCGTTACCTGGCCCGCAAGAACCAGCTCGATCAGGTGATCTACAGCCTGTTGCGGGTGGAGGACGGAGCCCTGGCCCGCGAGCTCTACCTGCGCATCGCCGAAGGGGAAGCCGACTTCGCCGAACTGGCCGCCACCTACGCCAAGGGGCCCGAGCGCTCCACCCGCGGGGTGGTGGGTCCGGTGCCGTTGCTGCAGGCCCATCCCTCCCTGGCCGAACTGCTGCGCACCAGCCGGCCGGGCCAGCTCCATCCCCCCCTGCGCATCGACCGCTGGTGGCTGGTGGTGCGGCTGGAAACACTCCGCTCGGCAAGCTTCGACGACGAGATGCAGAAACGGATGGCACGGGAGCTGTTTGAGGAATGGGTGGACCAGGAAGTGGCCCTGCAGCTACGGCCGGGGCAGGGGCGATGACCTCCACCGTCCCCGGGCGCACCGACTGGCTCACCCTGCCCCCCTTCGATGGCCTCTCCGCCGCCGGCCGGGAGCGGTTGCTGGCGGAGTCCCGTCCGTGTCGGTTCCGGGTCGGCGAAGACCTCAGCAGCGCCGGCAGCATCGGCGACCGCATCCTTGTCTTGCACGAGGGTGAGGCGCGGCTGCTGGCGGAGCGGGACGGACGGCCGTTCACCCTGGAGCGGCTGGAGCCCGGGGCCATCGTGGGGTTGGTGTCCCTGCTCCGTGCCGAGGGGATCGAAGCGGTGAGCGCCGCCTCCGACCTTCTGGCAACGGCGGTTCCAGACACCCTGATGCTCGAGCTGCTGCTCGCCGAGGACGGACTGCGGCAGTGGTGTGGCCGCCACCTCTGGACCGCCGAACTGCATCAGCTGCTGTTGCAACGGGAAGGGGCCGCCGCGGGCCCCTTCGAACCGGCCCTCTGGCGGGAGAAGCTTGAGCGCCTGCGCCTTCGGGCCCGGGGCGTGCTGCCCACCAGCCATGGGCCCATCGCCCTGCAGGACGGCGAAGAGCTGCTCCTGGCCAGCGCCAACGTGCCCGACCTGGCCATAGGCTCGCTGCTGGCGGCGGCAGAGGGCCTGCCGCAGCCCCGTCCCCCCCTGCCCCTGCGGCTGCTGGCCCTGGCCCCCGCGCCCGCCGTGGCGTCCACCCCGGCCATCAGCCAGACGGCCCAGGCCATCGTCCCCATCGAGGCCGACGCCGGCGGCCTGGCCCAGCCCAGCAGCCTCGATCTGGGCCAGGAGCGGGCCGACCGCGGTCTCGTCCTGGTGCGGGGCAGCGGTCCGCTGGAGGAGACCCTGGCCTGTTTCCAGATGCTCGGCAAGCTGCTGGAGCTGCCCTACCGCCGCGACGCGGTCGACAAGATCCTGCGCGACAAGATGCGTCGCGGCCAGCCGCCGGATCTGCAGCTCTGCGGCCAGATCGCCGCCATGCTCGGCCTGCTGGTCACCGGTGCCAAGGTGCCGGCGGCGTCCGCCACCCGGCTGATCACCCCCTGCCTGGTGCCGTGGAAGGAGGGCTTCGCCATCGCCACCGCCAGCAACGCCGCCGGCCTGCGGCTGGCCTCCCCGGCCGAGGGCTGGGTGCAGCTGAACCCGGCCCAGATCGCCGAGCAGTACCCCGAGGGGCTGGAGCTGCTGCTGCTGGAGCGCAGCATCGACACCCCGGAGCAGACCTTCGGTCCCGGCTGGTTCTGGCCGGCCCTGAAGCGCTACCGGGGCATGTTGCTCCAGGTGCTGCTGGCCTCCTTCGTGGTCCAGCTGTTCAGCCTGGCCAACCCCCTGCTGATCCAGGTGATCATCGACAAGGTGATCTCCCAGCGCAGCCTCGACACGCTGCAGATCCTGGGCATGGCCCTGGTGGTGGTCACCCTGATGGAGGGAGTGATCGGCTCTTTGCGCACCTTCCTGTTCACCGACACCACCAACCGCATTGACCTGCGTCTGGGCGCCGAGGTGATCGACCACCTGCTGCGGCTGCCGCTGGGCTATTTCGACAAGCGGCCGGTCGGGGAGCTGGGCACCCGCATCGCCGAGCTGGAGAAGATCCGCAACTTCCTCACGGGCCAGGCCCTGATCACCCTGCTGGATGCGGCCTTCTCGGTGATCTACATCATCGTGATGGCGATCTACAGCTGGCTGCTCACGATCATCGCCCTGGCGGTGCTGCCCATCCAGATCGGTCTCACCCTGCTGGGGGCCCCCCTGTTCCGGCGCCAGTACCGCCAGGCCGCCGAGGAGAACGCCCGCACCCAGAGCCACCTGGTGGAAGTGCTCACCGGCATCCAGACGGTGAAAGCCCAGAACGTGGAGATGGTCAGCCGCTGGAAATGGCAGGAGCTCTACGCCAGATACATCTCCCGCACCTTCGAGAAAACCATCACCGGCACCTTCCTCAACGAGACCAGCTCGGTGCTCCAGAAGCTCTCCCAGCTGCTCGTGCTCTGGGTGGGGGCCACCATGGTGCTCAAGGGGGAGCTCACCCTGGGCCAGCTGATCGCCTTCCGGATCATCAGCGGCTATGTCACCCAGCCCCTGCTGCGACTCTCCTCGATCTGGCAGAACATCCAGGAGCTGAGGGTTTCCTTCGAGCGCCTCGCCGACGTGGTCGACACCCCCGAGGAGTCGAGCGAAGCCGACCGCGGCCACATCCCCTTGCCGCCGGTGAAAGGAGACGTGGTGTTCGAGAACCTCAGCTTCCGCTTCAATCCCGGCGGACCCGAGGTTCTCACCAACGTCAGCCTGCATGTTCCCCCCGGCACCTTCACCGGGATCGTGGGCCAGAGCGGCAGCGGCAAGAGCACCCTGATGAAGCTGCTGCCGCGGCTCTACTCCCCCACGAAGGGCCGCATCCTCGTGGACGGCTACGACATCGACAAGGTGGAGCTCTATTCCCTGCGCCGCCAGATCGGCATCGTGCCCCAGGACCCCCTGCTCTTCTCCGGCACCATCAGTGAGAACATCGCCCTGACCAACCCGGAGGCCCCCAGCGACGCCATCGTCGAGGCCGCCCGGATCGCCGGCGCCCATGACTTCATCATGGAGCTCGCCTCCGGCTACAGCACTCCCCTGGGGGAGCGCGGCGCCTCCCTTTCCGGCGGCCAGCGCCAGCGCATCGCCATCGCCCGCACCCTGCTGAGCCAGCCCCAGCTGCTGGTGATGGACGAAGCCACCAGCGCCCTCGACTACGACACCGAACGCCAGGTGTGCGACAACCTGCGGGAGGCGATGAGCGAGAGCACCGTGTTCTTCATCACCCACCGGCTCTCCACCATCCGCCGCGCCGATCTGATCGTGATGATGCACCAGGGCGCCATCGTCGAGACCGGCAGCCATGAGGAACTGATGGCCATGAAGGGACGCTATTTCGCGCTGTATCGCCAACAGGAGGCGGGCTGATGGTTCCCCCCACCCCAGGCAGCCTGCTGCGCCGGGCCCAGAACGGCCTCGAGCGCAGCATTCACACCGACAGCGACGACGTGGTGCTCCAGCAGTCGCGCTTCTGGGCCCGTTCGATCACCTGGACCCTGATGGGGGTCACCCTGTTCGGCCTCGGCTGGCTGGCCTTCGCTCAGACCGAGGAGATCGTCACCGCCCCGGGCAAGCTCGAACCCCTGGGGGTGGTGAAGGACATCCAGATGCCGGTGGGCGGCGTGGTGGAGCAGGTGATGGTGAAGGAGGGCGAGCGGGTGAAGAAGGGCCAGGTGCTGCTGCGCCTCGACACCGAGACCACCCTCGACCGCCAGGCGAGCATGGAGCAGACGATCCGGTACAAGCAGCAGCAACTGCAGCTCAAACAGGTGGAGCTCGACCGGTACCTGCAGTTCAATGACACCGAGCAGCGGGTGCTGCGCCAGAGCCTGGTGCTGGAGAAGGACGTGCTCGGCCGGCTCGAGACCCTCAACAAGGAGGGCGCCACCGCCGAACTCCAGTACCTCTCCCAGCGCAACAAGGTGCAGGAGGTGGAGGGCAAGCTGCAGGAGGGCCAGGTGGACCGGCTGCGCCAGCAGGCGATCCTGCAGCAGGGCATCCGCGAAATCCAGAGCGAGCTGGCCGACCTGCGCAGCAAGCTGACCGAGCTCAACGTCAACATCCGCTACCAGGTCATCCGGGCCCCGGAAGCCGGCGTGGTGTTTGAGCTCAAGCCCCGCTCCCGCGGCTTCGTCGCCCAGACCAGCGAACCGGTGATGAAGGTGGTGCCCTTCGACAAGCTGGAGGCGCGGGTGGAGGTGCCCAGCCGGGAGATCGGTTTCGTCTCCGTGGGCAAAGCCGCCGACATCAGCATCGATTCGTTCCCGGCCACCGATTTCGGCGTGCTGCAGGGCACCGTGCGGCGCATCGGCTCCGACGCCCTGCCCCCGGACCAGATGAACAACTTCTACCGCTTTCCGGTGGACATCCGGCTCAATTCCCAGCAGCTCAAGCTCAAGAGCGGCAAGGTGCTGCCGCTGCAGGTGGGCATGTCCCTCACCGCCAACGTCAAGCTGCGCAAGGTGACGTACCTGCAGCTGCTGCTGAGCGACTTCAAGGACAAGGCGGACGCTCTACGGCAGATCTGAGCCGCTCCATGGCCTCGTAGTGGTCGGGGATGATGCGTGTACGCAGCCCCACCAGGGGCTCCAGCCACGGCAGCAGCAGCCCATCGAGGCCGCGGTTCACCAGCCAGCCAGCCGCACGGAAGGCCCGCCGCCAGCGGGCCTGCGGGGCGATCAGATGCAGGGCACGGCGGTGCACCGGCCCGTCGATGCAGACCAGCCAGGCCGGATCCATCCCCGCCTGCGCCATCGCCACCTCAAAGCTGCGGCGGCTGTGGAAGCTGATGTGCTGGCCGTTGCCGAAGGCGTAGTACCACCAGTCGGGATCAGGAATCTCGCCCGACTGGCGCATCAGGGTGGAGAAGACGAACAGGGGCGTGGCGCCCACCTCGTCGCGCAGGAAATCGGGGGTGCCGGGCACATGTTCGATCACCTCGAAAGCGGTCTTGCAGCCGATCGCCCCGTCGCCGGGGGGGCCGCAGAAGGGGCGGATCAGCTCCATGGCCGCATAGGCGTCGGTGCCGTGGAAATCGAAGCCGTGGTCGCGCAGCAGGCGCGGCAGCATGCCCAGCCCGGTGCCCAGATCGCAGCCCGGCTCACTGGGGCCGAAGCGGCCCAGCCGGCCGATCACCAGCAGCAGCCGCAGCAGCCGCGCGGCGTGCAGGTTGCGGTCGACGTAGCCGGTGTCGCCGTAGAAGGACTCCTCGTAGGCCACGTCCAGCCAGGTGGGATCGGCCAGGAAGAGAAAGTCGCAGTCGCTGCAGTGGGCGAGCTCAGCCTCCACCCTGGCCTTGCTCACCGTCACCCGTCGCACCCGGGTGAGGCGTTCGCCGCCGCAGTTAGGGCAGGCGCCGGCTCTGGGGCGTGGGGGGGTCTCGGCCGTCACCATCGCTGGCCTGCATCGCAACGGGGGAGGCTACCCCGCGTTCATCCAGGGCCAGGCGCACCTGGCGGCCCACCAGCAGCACCGCCGCCAGGGTGGCCACCACCCCCAGCAGCCGCAGGGCCCAGGTGACCCCATCGGCCGGCCCGGCCAGCAGCGCTGAAAAGCGCCTGGGATCGCCGGCCGCCGCCCCCAGGGCGCAGAACAGCACGGTGCCCGGGAGGATGCCGATCAGGCCGATCGCGTAATCCCGCTGGCTCACCTCGCTGAGGCCGTAGGCCAGGTTGAGCAGGCTGAAGGGGAAGGCGGGCGAGAGCCGGGTGAGCAGCACCAGCACCAGGCCCTGGCGGCACACGGCCCGCTCCACCGCCAGCAGCCGCGGCGCGCCGGCCAGGCGGCGGCGGGCCCAGCCCCGCCAGCGGCTGCGGCCCAGCCGGAACACCGCCTGGGCCCCCAGGCAGGCCCCGGCGAACACCAGCACGCTGCCCCCCACAGGGCCATAGAGCACCCCGGCCAGCATGGAGGCCCAGACGCCCGGCAGCAGCAGGGTCACCCAGAGGGCATAGAGGGGTACGAAGGCCACGGCCCCCAGCGGCGAACGCAGCCAGGGCAGCAGCTGATCCGACAGCCAGAGCGGGTCCATGGGGCCACCGTATCGACCCTGCCTAGGCTTGGGTCTGCTGCCCATGCCGCCATGGCTGACCCGTCGGAGCTGGCCCAGCAGGTCGCCCGGGGGGCCCTGTTCCGGGGGCGCCACAGCGTTGCCGACTCCGGCGAGCCCCTCGAGGCGGCCGTGGGCGGCACGGTGCTGGCGGCGGGCGGCGGCAGCACGGTGGGCTGGCAGCTGTGCCGCAGCAGCGAGGAGCTGGTGCGGTCGCTGCACAACGACACCTCGCTGGGGGTCGGCCTGGGGCCCCTCAGCCTGCTGGCGGCCAAGCGGTCGTTCCGCGACTCCCTGAAGACCACCGCCTTCAGCCTCTCGCTGGTGGTGTGGGCCCGGCAGGTGAGCGCCGCGGTGGAGGTGGGCCAGACCCGGCCGCTGGAGGGGGTGGCGGTGCCGGCCGGCGCCGCCGAGCTGGAGGCCTTCGTGGCCCTGCACGGCGATGGCTTCGTGGCGGCGGCCGAGGTGGGCGGCGAATGCCATGGGGTGTTCACCTTCTACGCCCAGTCACGGGAGCAGGCCCGCCTGGTGGAGCAGCAGATCGGTGCCGAGCTGGGCCTCGGCGGCCTGAGCCTCAACCCCGCCCTGGTGGAGACCGTGACGACGGTCGCCCGCAGCGCCGCGGTGAACGTCGGCTTCCGGATGCAGGTGAGCGGCACCCGGGCCCAGCCGCCGGCGGACGCCGCCTCCCTGATCCCGTTCGCGCACGATTTCGCCCGCCTGCCGCTGGATCAGCCGGCGCTGATCGGCGTGCGGACCCGGGGCTACGAGACAGTGCCGGCCATCGGCAGCGCCTTCGAGGCGGTGGCCGCCAACCGGCGGCTGTTCAGCGGCGGAGCCTCGGGCGCGGGGCTGCTGGAGCGTCGCGAGCAGGTGGTGGGACTGATCCGCCAGATGGATTGGGTGGCGGAAACGTACCGGCTCTACGGCGTGGCGCCGGACCCGACCCTGGCCGTCCAGCGCGCCGCCGCCGCGGCCGATCGGCGGGCCATCGACGCCTGCCGGGCCGCCTACCGGGACGACGCCGCCACCCCCCTGGAGGTCCCGGCGTTGCCGTCCCTGGCGGCGGGCAGCCCCGAGCTGAACGTGACCCTGGCCGAGGAGCTGCCCATGGGGGGCAACGGCGGCGCCCCCTTTGCCTTCCCTGGGCGGGCCGACGCGATCCGCCGGCGGCAGCGGCTGGTGGAGGTGGGCCTGCGCACCGGCTCGCGGGTGGATCAGATCCGGCTGCGCTATGCCGCCGAGGGGGATCCGCTCGAGCCGGAGCTCCATGGCGGCGGCGGCGGTGGCGACCGGGGCGTCCTGCAGCTGGCCGAGGGCGTGGTGATCCGCCGCATCGAGGGCCTCAGCGGCACCCGGGTCGACCGGCTGTTCCTGTGCAGCAGCGATGGCCAGCGCATCGGCGGCGGCGGCGATGCCGGCGACCGCCCCATCGACTGGACGGTGCCGGAGGACTGTGTGGTGCTGGGCTTCAGCGGCCGCAGCGGCCGCGAACTCGATGGCCTGCGGGCCGTGGTGGCCCGCTTCGGGCCCCTGATCTGGCAGCCACTGGAGACGGACGGGGAGGGGCCAGAGCCCCGTTAGGTTGGCGGCCGCCGCAGGGCCGCGCCGATGGAGATCAGCCTGCTGGGCACCGGCCTGCTGGGGGCATCGATCGGCGAGCGGCGGCTGCAGAGCGGCCAGCCACTCACGGTTTGGAACCGCCACGGGGAGTGCTGCGCGCCGCTGCAGGCCCTGGGCGCACGGGTCGCCGCCACCCCGGCCGAGGCCGTGGCCGGTGCGTAGGTGGTGATCACGGTGCTGAGCGACGGCCCCACCACACGGGCCGTGCTGCTGGAGCAGGCCGGCGCGGCCCTGGGGGGCCAGCTGGTGCTGCAGGTGGCCACGATCGCGCCCCAGGAGAGCCGGGCGCTGGCCGCCGCGCTGGCGGAACGGGGCGCGGCGCTGCTGGAGGTGCCGGTGCTGGGCATCCGCCGGAAGCCCTGGCCGGCACCCTGCAACTGATGGTGGGCGGAGAGCCCGCGGCCTTGGAGCGGGCCCGGCCGGTGCTGGCGGCGCTGGGCGGTGAACCGCGGCTGCTGGGGCCGGTGGGGGCGGCGCTGGCCACCAAGCTGGCCCTGAATCAGCTGATCGCCAGCCTCACCCACAGCTTCAGCCTCAGCCTGCATCTGGTGCAGCGGGCCGGCGTAGACGTGGAGGCCTTCATGGCAATCCTGCGCGTCAGCGCCCTGTACGCGCCCACCTTCGACAAGAAGCTGGCCAAGGAACTGGCCGACGACTACGCCAACCCAACTTCCCCAGCGCCCACCTGCGCAAGGACCTGTTGCTGTTTCTGCAGGCGGCCCACGGGCTGGGGTTGGAGACGGCGGGCCTTGATGGGCTGGCGACGCTGCTGGAGCGGGCGACGGCCGCAGGACTGGATGATCTCGACTACAGCGCCCTGCACAGGCTCACGGCGGGGAGGTAGCTAGGCGGGCAGGGTGTGATCGGGTCCGCCGAGTGGATTGGAAGAATCGACTGGTGCAGCTGTGGCAACAGATCTTGGCTAAGGCATCAGAATGAACATGTGGTTCACGAGTCCGAGAACCACATGTTCATAGTGGACAACCCGAGGTGAAATACGATGCCCTGCAATCGTTATCGAAGGACTCCCAGCTGCGGACTCGCTGTGGTTCACGGAAGGGAGGTGCGCCTAGGCCGTGGTTCTCGGAAACCGTCCAAGAAGCGTTAGCTGCACAGGAAGGCCGAGGTCGGTATCGTCGATGTGATGGTGGCGCTTTCGGATGCCGACAATCCTCAGAAGCGGTCCTTATAGGGTCTACTTCTACAGTCACGCGCCAAACGAGCCTCCCCATGTTCATGTCGACAGAGATAAGGCGTCTTGCAAGGTCTGGCTTGTTCCTGTTGCACTGTCCTCGAGCCTTGGTTTCAGCGCCAGAGAGCTGCGTGAAATTGAACGGCTGGTCAGCTTGAACAGAGCTATCCTGCTGAAAGCATGGGAGGACTTTCATGGCTAACCCTGGTGAGCAGGTCACTGACGTTGCGTTGACAGAAGACAGGCTGATCGTCGACCTGGCTGACGGTCGTTCTATCTCGGTACCGCTGGCTTGGTTCCCAAGGCTTCTACATGCAACCTCCCAGGAGCGTGACAACTGGGAGATTGCAGGGGCTGGCTACGGAATCCACTGGCCAGATGTCGATGAGGATTTAAGTGTGGAAGGCCTGCTTCGAGGTGCTCCAGCGCCCCAGGCAAGGGCTCTGGTCAGCTAACACCGCCATGCACCTGAGCCGCCGCCGTAACGTTATATTCTTCGCCGAGAAAACCTTGCGGCCAGGTGATGGCGAGCGTTAGACAGACGAGACGAGCCGGTTGCGCGTTCGTATCTTTTGAGATACAATGCTCCAATGCTGGAGGTCCGAGAGACTGCTGCCTATGCCAATTGGTTTAAGGGCCTGCGTGATCGCGCAGCCAAGGCGCGAATCGACATTCGAGTGAGGCGTTTATCTCTTGGCAATCCTGGGGATGTACGCCCAGTCGGGCAAGGAGTCTCCGAGCCAAGGATTCAATTCGGCCCAGGCTACCGAATCTATTTCATCCAGAATGGTGAGGAGTTTATTCTGCTTCTTGCAGGTGGAGACAAATCCTCTCAAGCACAGAATATTAAGCAAGCCCAAAATCTTGCGCAAAACCTTTAGGAGAAACTCATGACAAAGACGGTTACTACTCCCTGGGATCCTGCAGACCATCTTGTCAGCAGTGAAGACCAGGCTGCCTATCTTGAAGCAGCACTCGAAGATGGCGACCCCAAGGTCATCGCTGCTGCGTTAGGTGATATTGCTCGTGCCAAAGGAATGACACAGATCGCCCGTGACGCCGGCCTTGGTCGTGAGAGCCTATACAAGGCTTTGTCAGCTGGTGGAAATCCAGAGTTCGGTACGATCTTGAGAGTTATCTCTGCGCTAGGTCTTCAGTTGCATGCAAGCCCTGTAGATGAGGCTAAGGCAGCTGTCTAACCTCAAGATTCAGCGGCCGAGGCCAAAGATGTCTGATGTATGCACTGGGCTTCTTCCCGCCGCTGAACTTGGCGTTATCCGTACCCAGCAAACCGTTGGCCGGAGGTCGCACCTGGTACAAGATGTCGTGTCTCATCACGTTCGTCAGCTGAGCAGCTCAGCGAGCCGCTGCTGAGGTGAGCGCCAGCCGAGGGCCGAGTGCTTCCTGAGCCGGGTATAGGTCTCCAGGTAGCGAAGCAGCCAGCGGTTCCGTTCCCCGGAGTTCTGGAAGACCATGGCGTAGTCCCACTCACGGCAGAGGTTCTGAATGAATCGCTCCGCCTTGTCGTTGGTTCTGGCCGTGTAGGACCTGGTGAGGATGTGGCGCAGACCCAGAGCTTTTCAGGCCTTGGCGAACGCACTGGAGATGTAGGCAGGATCGTTGTCGCTCATCACCCGCCGGCACGCCACCCCCTGGCCGTTGTACCAGGCGACCGCGCGGCTGAGAAAACCGATCACGGTTGGCTTCTGCTCATCAGCGAGGACTTCGACGTACGCCAGCCGGGTGGCGTTGTCCACGGCCACATGGACCTTGTCGTAGCCGACGCCATAGGAACGCCCCTGCTGGCGATTCCCGGTGATCCGGTGCCCCACCTTCCGGAACCTCGCCAGGGACTTGACGTCGATAGGGATCAGGTCGCCCGGCCGCTCCCACTCGTACCGCTGCATCGGTGGCCTGGGCCCCAGGGTCCTCAGCCGCCCGAGGCCCAGACGGCTGAGGACCCGGGCCACGGTGGAGAAGGGGGCCCGTAGGAGCCGGGCGATGTGCCGGAGGTGCAGCCGCTGATGGCGGAGATCCACGGCCTGCTGGAGCTGCTGCGTATCGAGCGTCCGCCAGGGTGGCTGAACCGCCTGAGCGGTACCGGGCCAGCCAGCGGTAGGCACAGCGGACACGGATGCCGCTCTCAGCGGCGAGCTCGGCAAGGCTGCGGCCGTGCTCCAGATGCTGGATCACCAGCCGTAGCCGGCCCCGCTGGGCCAAGCGGGCATTGGGGTGGCTAAGCATGGAGGCGTGAGGTCGGGGCTGGTGGGGCCGGCGCTCCAACCTGGCCAGCAAGGCAGTGAATCTGCGGCTCTGGGCCACGGACTCCTACCAGGGGCAGTGGTCAGGAGATGTGGGCACCTTCACTGCCAAGGATGGGCGCGGCACTCCCTTCCTCACCGGTGGGCGCCTCCATGCCCTGATCGATCCCGACACCACCAGGCTCGGGCTCTGGCGGGGTGGCGGCTTTCATGCCCACCTGGAGCTGGGGCGATCGGGGGGGGGGGGGGCATCAACCGCTCCGCTCCGGGTCCCTGCGTCGACGCACCGGAGCGGGGGAGTGGCGCACCGTCGTGGACACGGCCGCGCGGAACGGCAATGATGGATCGGAATCATGTGAAGGGACGGTGCGCAGCGATCGAGCCGATTCCTATCCAGATCCAGATCGAGCGTCGCGCGACCGCCCCGCATGATCCCCTGCCTTCCCAGCCAGGACCCGCGCTCGGCGTCCCGCAGGGCCGCCATCGCCCGCGACCGTTCCCGCTATCTCTTCCAACACCTCTACTCCTGCCAGGAGCTTCCCTCCGGCATCGCCCTGGCGGATCACGTCCCCCCCGAAGACGGCTTCGGCGCCCGTTTCCTTGCGGCGGTGGCACCGCTGGATCTGCGGGTGGCCGTCAACTCCCTGACGGTGCAGCTGCTCGAGACGGGCGAAGCCCTCACCTCCGAGGCCCATTCCCGCACCCTGCTCGGCCTGCTGGGGATCGAGCGCACGCTGCCGTCGGGAGCTCCCTTCCCGAAGACCACCAGCGCGCTGCTCGGCATCACCTCCTCGTTCCCTGCGGACCTGGGGTCCTACGAGCGGCTCTTTCCCCTGCTGCCCCTGCCGCTGGTAGCGGGGGTGCTGGACTCCTCGCCGTTGCTGCAGGATCGTCTCTTCGGCTGGGAGCGCCTGGCGGGAGCCAATCCGGTGGTGCTGCGCAACGTGCAGCACATCCCGCCCCGGGAGCCCGTACACGAGTGCATCGTCGATGCGGTGCTCCACTGGCTGAACCAGCGGCGCGGGGGGGCGGGAGCTTCCGGAGCCCCGGGGGATCTACCCCCACCCTTCCTGGTCAGCGACCAGGACGTCGCCCGCACGCTTCCGGGCGAGACCCTGCAGTCGCTGGTGGACCAGGGGCGGCTGTTCTTCTGCGAGTACGGCGACACCGTGGGCCTGCCGACGGGCACCTACAGCAGCGGGCTGCTGGGCATCACCCGACGGAAGCGGCTCTATTCCCCGTACGCCCTGTTCGCCTGGATGCCCGCCACCGACGAAGAGGCCGGCTGGCTCCAGCCCCTGGCGATCCAGTGCGACTCGGCAGCGCCCCACCAGCGGGTCTTCACCCCCCGGGACGGCATCGCCTGGAAGATGGCGAAGACCGTGGTTCAGCAGGCGGACTCCACCACCCAGGAGCTCGTCTCCCACCTGGCCCGGACCCACTTCATCATGGAGGCCGTGCTGCTGAGCGCCCGCCGCGAGATGGCCCTCTGGCATCCGCTGCGGGTGCTGCTCGACGCTCACGGCACCAACACCCTCGCCATCAACGACTACGCCGCCCATAACCTCATCGCTCCCGGCGGTCAGGTGGACCAGCTGTTCGCCGCCACGCTGGAAGGCAATCTGGAACTGGCCGCCCGGGGGCTGGCCGGCTTCCACTTCGACCTGCTCTCCCCGGAGGCCCAGACCGCCGAGCGGGGGGTGGGCCGCACCCAGGCGCTGCTGGAGGAGTACCCCTGGCGGGATGATGCCCTGCTGCTCTGGCCCATCGTCGAGCGCTTCGTGCACCGCTACCTCCGCATCTACTACGCGAACGATGCCGATGTCGCCGGCGACGTCGAGCTGCAGGCGTTCCTGCGGGTGCTGGGGGATCCCCAGGGCGGAGCCCTGCCGGGAGTGCCCGCGGTGGAGACCAGGGAGTGCCTGTGCGGGGCGGTCGCCCGCCTGATCTGGACCGCGAGCCTGCAGCACGCCTGCCTGAACAACGCCCAGTACGACCACCTGGGGTTCGCCCCCGCAGCTCCGGGTGCCCTTTACGGCGAGGCGCCGACGGGGGACGCGCCCCTTGCCCAGTCCGACTGGATGGCCCTGCTCCCTCCCCTGAGCGCCGCCATCAGCCAGGCCGCCCTGCTTTACCAGCTCGCCAACACCCGCCTCGACCCCCTGGGCCAGTTCCCGGAGGGCACCTTCGTGGACCCGAGGGTGGAGGGCCCCCTGGCCGCGTACCAGCAGGAGCTCGCCCACGCCGACACCCTGATCCAGGGCCGCGACCAGACCCGGTTCCTCCCCTATCCCCATCTGCGGCCGTCCCAGGCCGGCAACAGCATCTTCGTCTGACTCCCCTCCCCCGCACACCTCCGCCACCTGGCCACCCAGCCACCCGGCCCCGCAGACGGCTCCGATCTCCACCATGCCTCTCCCCACCCTGCCCCAGAACGACCCGCAGCCCGACGCGCGCGCCGCCGGCCTGGCGGCCGACCGGGCAAAGGTGGACTTCGATCGCACCCAGCTCGGCATGGTGCGGCCCTCGGTGGTGCCCGACGCCGACCGCTTCTCCTTCCGCTGGGACTTCGAGGCCGAAGCCCTGGCGATCGGCACGGAACTGGCGGACCAGCCCGGGGCCTGGCAGGTGGCGGCGGACGACACCCGCACCCCCGGAGAGCGCTGGCGGTCCCTGGCGGGCGGTCTGCTGCAGGGCTTAGAACGCAGCTTCGCCGCCCCGGAGCGGCGCACCCCGTTCCGCCCCCTGCCCTGGCAGGCCCGGGAGCCCCTGACCGTGGCCGAACACGCCCTGCTCTTCGGGGAGCTGCCCCGCACGGAGAGCGTGAGCCGCTGGGACGAGGACGACTTCTTCGCCCGACAGCGCATCGCCAGCGACTGCAACGGCCTGATCACCCTCGTCACCGACTGGCCGTCCCTGCGGGAGCGCATCCCGCTGAGCGAGGAGCTGTACGCCCGGGTGGTGCCTGGGGATTCCCTGCCCGCGGCCGTCGACGAGCACCGGCTGCTGGTCTGCGACCTGTGGATCCTGGAGGGGATCGACCCTGGCCTCTACGACGGATGGAGGCGCTGGCTGCCGGCGCCGATCGCCCTCTTCGCGCTTGGGCGCGACCGTCGCACCCTGCGTCCGGTGGCGATCCAGTGCGGGCAGACCTCCGGCCCGCGCCACCCGATCCTGACGCCACTCGACGGACACGCCTGGCGCATGGCCCGCGCCTGTTACAACGGCGCCGAGAGCACCTACCACGGGGTGGTGGAGCACGGGGCCCACTGCCATCTGATGATGGGGGCCATCGCCGTGGCCACGCACCGCTGCCTGGCCCGGACCCACCCGGTGCGGGTGCTGCTGGAACCCCACCTCGAGATGACGATCGCGATCGCCCGCGCCACTGGCGACCTCTACATTCCCGGAGGCCGGACCCCCACCCTGCAGAGCATCAGCGTGGAGGGCATCGCCACGCTCACCCAACGCTGCTGGAAGGCCTTCGACTGGTACCGCTGCAGCCTGGATCGGCACTTCGGCCACCGGGGGCTGGGCTCGACGGAGGTGATGGCGGAGATGCCCGTCCGCGACGATCTGGCCCTCTACACAGAGGCAATCGTCTCCTTCGTCAGCCGCTACGTCGCGGTGTACTACGCCAGCGATGGGGATGTGAGCGGCGATCCGGAGCTGCAGCACTGGGTGCGGACGGTACAGGCCCCCGAAGGGGCCGACCTCCCCGGCTTCGGGGCCGGGAAGGCGCGGATCGACACCATCGGCGACCTCGTCGACACCCTGGCCGCCGTGCTCTGGCGGGCCGGTCCCTGGCACGCCGTCGTCAACTACCCCGTCTACGACACCACGGCCTTCGCGCCCGCCTACCCCTCCGCCCTCTTTGCTCCGCCGCCACGGGCGGGCTCCACCTACGGTGAGGACGACCTGCTGAGCCTGCTGCCCCCGGAGCCGGTGGTGCGGGGGCTGTTCATCGATCTGGTGCAGGTGTCCAACCTGCGCCTCAACCGCCTGGGGCACTACCCGGCGGAGTCCTTCGAGGACGCCCGCGTGCACGGTCTCCTCGACCGCTTCCGGCAGGATCTCGACGGCGTCGCCCGCCGCATCGGCGAGCGCAACCGCTTCCGGGCCCTTCCCTACCCGTTCCTGGATCCGGCCCTGGTTCCGGCGAGCGTGCACATCTGATGGGCACCCCTGCACAGCGGAGGGAATGCTGAGCGACTCGTACGAGGACATCGTCCGCCTAAGCGAAGGAGCCAGCAGCGTCCTCCACCGGGCCCGCCGCAGCGCCGACGGCCGCGCGGTGATTCTGAAGCAGCTACTGCCCGGCCCCTCCCAGGAGCGGACGGTGCGGCACCTGCGCCGGGAGTTCGAGCTGGGCTCCCTGGTGCCCCACGAGGCGCTGCTGGTCCCCCTCGACTTTCTCGATGGCAGCGATCCCGCCCTCGTGCTTCCCGATGTCGGTGGGCACTCCACCCTCAGCCTGGTGGCCGACGGCCCCCTGGAGCCGGCCACCGTCCTGGGGATCGGCGCCGCCGTGGCCGGAGCCCTGGCCGCCCTCCATGGCCGGGGCCTGCTGCACGGCAACGTGACCCCGGCCAACCTCCTGCACGCGCCCGCCTCGGGAGCGAGCTGGCTGATCGATTTCAGCCACTCCCACCGCCGGGGCCGTCCCCCCGCCGGCAACCGGACCCGCACGCTCACCGACCTCGCCTACGGCTCCCCGGAGCAGACGGGTCGCACCAACCGGAGCGTCGACGAACGGAGCGACCTCTATGCCCTGGGCGCCAGCCTGTATCACCTGGCGGTGGGCCGGCCGCCGTTCGTCGCCCGCGATTCCCTGCGGCTGATCCATGCCCACCTGGCCCGCCCGGCCCCCTCCCCCCGGAACCTGCGCGCCGACCTGCCGGAGGATCTGGCCGCGGTGCTTCTCCACTGCCTCCACAAGGATCCCGACGACCGCTACCAGAGCGCCGAGGGGCTCCGCTCCGACCTGCTGGCCTGCGGGCGCCGCTGGCAGGCCGGGGACGTCTCCCCCTTCACCCCCGCGGGCCAGGACCGCGGCGGCCGTCCGAGACCGACGGAAGCCCTGATGGGCCGGGAGCGCGAGCTGGCCCTCCTGCGCCGGTCCTACGAGGCCGCCGCCAGCGGACGCTCGCGGCTGGTGGGCCTGCAGGGCTGGTCCGGCATCGGCAAGTCCCGGCTGGTCCAGGAGCTGCTGCCCACGGTCACGACCGCCGGGGGCGCCTGGATCAGCGGCAAGCACGAACTGCTGGGCCGCGGCGTTCCCTACGCGGGCCTCGCCCGGGCCCTGGGCCGTTGGGCGCGCCTGGTGGTGAGCGATCCGGCCGAATCGGCCGGCCTGGTGCGGGACCGGGTGCTGGCCTCCCTCGGGGACCAGGCGGCGGTGCTGGTGGGCCTGGTGCCCGAACTGGAACTCCTGCTCGGCTCCCAGCCGGCGCCGGCCGTCCTGCCGGCCGCCGAGACGGAACTGCGACTGCGGGCGCTGCTGCAGCAGCTCTTCAGCGCGATCGCGGCGCCGGGCGCGCCGGTGGTGCTGTTCCTCGATGACCTGCAGTGGGCCGATGCCGCCACCCTGCAGATGCTTGGCCCCCTGGTCACCCAGCCGTCCTGCCGGCACGTGCTCGTGGTGGCGGCCTGGCGCGAGAACGAGGTCGGACCCGACCATCCCCTCACCGCCCTGATGGGCGAACTGCAGGACCGGGGCGCCGCGCTGGACCAGCTCCGGCTCGGCCCGCTCAGCTCCGCCGCCACGCTGGAGGTCGTGGCCCGTTCCCTGCGCGTCCCGTCGGAGTCCGTGAAGGACCTGGCCGGAGCCCTCTGGGCCGGCACCGGGGGCAGCCCCTTCTACGTGGGTCGCCTGCTCGCCGGCCTCTGGGAGGACGGCGAGCTGCAGATCACACCGGACGGCCTCCGCTGGAACCGGCAGGCTCGGCACCTGGCCCGGGCCCCCTCCGATGCGGTGGTATTCCTGCAGGAGCGGTTGCGGCGGCTCGAGCCCCCCGTGCAGCGGGTCCTGTCGATCGGGGCCTGGCTGGGCTCCCGCTTCACGGCGCTGGACGTGGCCCGGATCCTGGCCCTCCCCGTGGCGACGGTGGCCGGGCGGCTCGACGGCGAGGCCGTGGCCGACATGGTGCGACGGGACGACGACTCCCCACTGGAGCCGGCCGCGATGGAGGACGACCTGGATCCGGCGCTGCTGCCCGCCTACCGCTTCCTGCACGACCGGGTGCAGCAGGCCGCGGCCGACCTGACGGCAGCGGAGGAGGTTCCCGCGATCCGCCTGGCAATCGCCCGGCACCTCGCCGGCGGCAACCGGGAGCAGTGCTTCGAGGCCGTCGATCACGCCCTCCACGCCGGCCCGCACCTGCACGATCCGATGGAGCGGCACCGTTTCGCCGCCCTGGCGGCCACGGCGGGACGGCAAGCGGCCGCGGCCGCGGCCTTCGACGTGGCCCGCCGCATCTTCGAGGCCGGAATCGGCTGGGGCGGCGATGGGCTCTGGAACTCCGACCCCGCCCTGGCGCTGGAGCTGGCCCTGGGGGCCGCGGAAGCCTGCCATCTCGTCGCCGACCGGACCGGCATGGAACGGCACGTGGCCCGGGTGCTGCAGTTCAGCCGGGATCCGCTGGCCCGTCTGCGCGCCGACGAGATCGCGACGCTTCGGCACGTGGCCGCCAACGAGATCAACGCGGCCATCGACCGCGCCGCCGGGGCGGTGCACCGGGCCGGCGGGAGTCTCCACGCGGACCCGGGAGCGGCCCGGGTGCTGCTGGGTCTCGCCCGCTGCCGCTGGGTGCTGCGGGGCCGGCGGTCCGACGCACGGCTGCGGCGCCTGCCGCTCTGCCGGGACCGCCTGGTACAGGCCCGGATGCGCCTGGAGGCGGCCCTGTTCTCCCCGGCGTTCTATGGCCGGCCGCGGCTCTTCCCCCTGCTGGCGTTCACCCTGGTGGGCGAGACCCTGCGCCATGGGGTCACGCCCGAATCCTGCGTCGCCCTGGTGGTCTACGGGATCGTCAGGGCCAGCACCGGCGACCTGCGGCAGGGCATCGGCTACGGCCGCACGGCGCTGGCGCTGCAGAGCCGCCTGCCCGACCAGCGGCTGCGGTTCCGGACCGAGCACATCTGGAATGCCCACCTGCGCTTCTGGATCGACCCCTGGCACGCCTGCCGGGACGATCTGACCGGCATCCACCGGGGCTGCTGGGAGAACGGCGATGTGGAGTACGCCGCCTTCGCGGCGTTCATGTCCTGCACCCTCGGGCTGCACACCGGCGAACCCCTGGAAGCCCTCCATCGGCGCAACGCCGAGGCCATCGCCTCGATCCGCTCCCTCGGGCAGCAGACCATGCTCCACACCACCCGGATGCATCACCAGATCATCGAGAACCTGCTCGGCCGGGCGGCGGATCCGCTCGTCCTGCGGGGGGAGGCCTATGACGAGACCGCCATGGAACCGGTGCACCGCGCCGCCGACGACCGGGTCAACCTGCACTGTCTGGCGGTGAGCCGGGCCGTGCTCTTCCTGTTCTTCGGCGATCCGCACCGGGCCGCCCGGGCCCTGCGCAGCGCCGATCCCTGGGATGACGACACCCGCTCCCAGCCCCTGCACGTGGTCGGTCGCTTCCTCGACGCCCTCGCCCATGCGGCGATCGGCGATCGGCGGCGGGCCCGGCGGCGCCTGGCGGATCTGCGCCGCTGGAGCCGGATCGGGGGGGTCAACCTGGAGCACCGGGTCCATCTGGTGGAGGCGGAACTGGCGGCTCAGGCCGGAGACGGGGACGCCGCCGTCCACGCCTGGGAGCGGGGGATCGCGCTGGCCGAGGCCCATGGCTTCCCCCACGAGCGCGGCCTGGCCTTCCACCGCGCCTCCTGCTTCCACGCTCGCGCGGGGCATGGGGGGATGGCCCGCCTCTGCCTGGCCGAAGCCTGCGAGGCCTACACGGCCTGGGGAGCGGCAGGGCTGGTGGCGGGCCTGGGCGGCTCAGGGCCCGCGGCCCGGAACCAGGACGACGCCGGCGGCGCCCCCCTCGACCTGGAGGCCCTGCTCGGAGCCGCCCGGCGGATCGCGGGGGAGGTGCAGGCCTCCGGGGTGACGGCCACGCTCCTGGAGGGGGTGGTGGTGCTGGCCGGTGCCACCCGCGCCGTTCTATGGCGCCGCGAGGCCCAGGAGCCGCGATTCCGGGAGGCCCTGTGCGCCACCACCACGCCGGAGGGAGTCGAGGTGCGCACGCCCGAGGCGGCCGTCCCCCTCGGCAGCCCTCTGCTCACGGAGAGCCTGCGCCGGCTCCAGCCCTTCGATGTCCCCCTCAACGACGACTCCTGGCGGCGGGATCCGGCCCTGGGCGGGGAGGAGGTGCGGAGCGCCCTGGCGGTTCCGGTGCGCCATGGCGGGCGGGTGAGCGGCGTGGTGCTGGTGCTGCACCATGACCTGGAGGGGGCCTTCCCGGCCCGCCGGGTCGCGCCGATCCAGTCGCTGGTGGCCCAGGCCGGCATCGCCCTGGAAAACGCCCTCCACTACGAGGAACTCGACAACCGGGTGCGCGAGCGGACCGCCGAACTGCTGGTGGCGCGCCTGGAGGCGGAAGCGGAACGGGACCGGGCCGACCGGCTGCTGCTCGATGTCCTGCCGGCGCCGATCGCCGAGGAGCTGAAGCGCACCGGCCGGGCCCGGCCGGTCAGCGTGGCTTCCGCGACGGTGCTGTTCTCGGATTTCATCGGCTTCACCGAAGTGGCGGCGACCCTGAGCCCGGAGGCGCTGGTGCAGCAGCTGGAGCGCTGCTTCGGCGCCTTCGACGACATCGTCGACCGCTGCGGCATCACCAAGCTGAAGACCATCGGCGACGGCTACATGGCCGTGGGCGGGCTTCCGGTGCCGGACGACGAGCACGCGATCCGGGTGGTGCGGGCGGCCATGGCCATGGCGGAGTGGGTCGTGCGGCCGCAGGACGACCAGCCGCCTCCCCCGCTCCGCCTGCGCATCGGCGTCCACACCGGCCCTCTGGTGGCGGGGGTGATCGGCAAACGCCGCATCCTCTACGACGTCTGGGGTGACACCGTGAACGTGGCCGCCCGGCTCCAGGAGACCGGCGCACCGGGGCGCGTCAACATCTCCCAGGCCACCCGCGATCAGATCGGCGACGGCTTCCGCGTGCAGCCGCGGGGACTGGTGCCGGTCAAGGGGAAGGGAGCGCTGCCGATGTACTTCGTCGAGAGCCACCTGGTGGGATCGCACTGAGGAGCGCGCCGACCCTCAGCCCCGCACCAGCTACCGGCAGGCATCTCGCAACGCTGAGGACGGCGAAGACTTGATGGTTCCTTTTGAGCAACTATTGGAAAAGGCCAAGGAACGAGACCTTCGTGCAGTTCGAGTGGTCTACGCAGCAATCGAGCGTGCCACAACCGCTTTGCAGGAGTCATAATCTCGCCTGACATTGCCATACACCAGGCCCGCCCCCGTCATCGATAAAGCGCTCCCAAGTCTCCGGCGGGATGGTGATAGCAGCTTTCGCTTCAGCAATTCCCCAATGTCCTTGCCAATCAAGCCAGAGGGGGCTACGCAGAGCGTCAGTAAAGTTTTATCTCCACTTGCGGAGGGTGTTTCGTCTTGCCTAGCGTTGGCGAAATCGCAAATCCTGATGTCACCATGCCAAGCAAAAGGATGAACACAAAAGAACCGCTCCCATCATCGGAAGCCAACGACCCGCCATCCACCCGAGCCCTCGCCAAGGATGCCTATCTCTTCACCTATCCCCTGGTCATGAACTACCGGACGATGTTCATGCAGGCCATCGACGGGGACAAGGCGATGGGAAAGTGGCTTCATCTTGGGCTTTCCTCACCAGCAGACACCGATATTGTCACACCAAACAACGACACGCCCTATTCCTACGCGTGGGTGGATCTTCGCGCCGAACCGTGGGTGCTGACGATGCCGACGATCGAGAAGGAGCGGTTTTACACAAGCCAATGGGATGACTACTGGGGCTATATCCTCGACAATCCCGGATCGGTCAACGACGGAAACGATGGGGATTCCGTGCTGCTGGCATCCCCGTCCTGGAAGGGCAATCTTCCGAATGGAGTGGCACGGGTGATTCAAGGTGAAACGGATTTCCTTGGCACCTTGACCCGTACCCAGATCATTGGAGGCCAGGAGGATCTCTTGAAGGTCAAGGCCATTCAGGAAAGCTACAAACTGGAGCCTTTGAGTTCCTTTGCCGGGACACCAGCTCCCAAGCCAGCCCCCTCCATCACCTGGCCGAAGTGGGCCGAAGGCGATGAAACCAAGGAGGTCTATTGGACCTACGTTGCCTTCCTGCTGCCCTTCGTCACCCCGAATCCGGCCGATCAGGCGATGTTTCAAGCGTTGGCTGGCCTCGGGATCGAATCGGGCACGACATGGGACCCCGCGGCATTGGAGCCTCGAGTCCGCGAGGCCATGCAGCAAGGTCTGGAGGATGGGCGTGCGGAGATGAAGAAGCTCAGCGAGGGCGGCGTCGACGCTGCAAAATTCTTCGGGACACGGAAGCGGGTCGGCACGAACGACATGGACCGGGCCCTCGGGGTCTACATGGGAATCTTCGGCAATGTGAAGGAAGTCTCCGTTTACCTCTCGATGCCCGCCGATGCCGATGGCACGCCTCTCGACGGCGGCAAGTCCGCCTACACCCTGACCTTCACACGGGAGCAGATGCCGCCGGTGGATTACTTCTGGTCGATCACCATGTACAAGTTGCCACAGCGCTTGCTGGTGGATAACCCCATCGATCGCTATTCAATCGGCAGTGCCACCACCGGCCTGAAGACCAACGAGGACGGGTCCCTCGTCATCCACGTCGGCAAGGAATCCCCCGGAATCGCCAGGGAGAGCAACTGGCTGCCCGCCCCAGACGGCCCGTTCTGGACGGTGATGCGCTGTTACGGTCCCAGCCAATCGATCGTCGATGGCACCTACAAGCGTCCAGACTATGTGGCGAAGTCATTGAATGAATAGCCGCCGGTCAAGTCCTAATCAACCAGAACCATGAAACAAATCCCAGGTGAAACTCTCGACACCCCGATCGGCAGGCTGTCCTTCACCCCTGATTTCATCAATGGCTATCCTTCCGGGGACTCGGTTGAACTGCTCTTCGATCAGATTGATTTCCAGCGGGCTTGCCAGGCCTACCTGTGGAGCATCCCGATCGTTTCCTTCGCCGAGTGGCAGAAGGCCCACGAGGTGACCTTCAAGGCGAGGTCGGGCGATGTGGTGGTCTATGACAACTACCTGGCCAAGCTCGGGATTCTCACGGCAAACGCCACGACGCCCTACATCATCAGTTTTTTCAATCTCGAGGAAACCGGTCCGATGGTCGTCAGGATGCCTGCCGGCGCGGTGGCGGGTTTCGCCGACGACATGTGGCAGCGCCCCTTGATCGATATGGGCCAGACGGGACCGGACAAAGGCCAGGGTGGCTTCTACGTGATCTCGGGCCCCGGGCAGAACGCCGAGGCTCCCAAGGGGGGCTACTTGGCCGAATCCCCAACGAGCAATGTCTTCTGGGGGTTCCGCGCCCTTGACAAGGATCCCGCCAAGGCGAAGGCATTGCTGGAGATGCTGGAGATCTACCCTCTCTCGAAGAGCGACAACCCACCCAAGAAGACGATTGTCGACATCTCGGGAATCCGCTGGAGTCAGACGCCCCCCAGAGGAATCGACTATTGGAAGAGCCTGCACGCGATCATCCAGCGCGAGCCAGTGCATGAGCGCGATCGCTGGTTCATGGCCATGCTCAAGCCGCTCGGCATCGAAAAGGGCAAGCCGTTCGAACCGGACGAGCGCCAGGCCAGGCTGCTCACCGACGGGGCCCTGGTGGGCGAGGCGATGGCAAAGGCCAATGATTTCGAGAAGCGACTCAAGGAAGCGCACTATGCGGAAGGAACCCACTGGCATTTCGCCCTCGTGATTGATCCTTCTCAACGAGCGGACTTCTACGACCAACTTGACGGACGTGCGGCCTGGTTTTACGAAGCCGTGACAACGTCATCCGGGATGGTGACCAGGACGCCGGGCGTCGGCCAGATCTATCTGGGAACCTACAAGGACAAGGATGGCGACTGGCTTGATGGGGCGATGAGCTATCGGCTCCGGGTACCTGCAGATGCCCCCGTGGAGCAGTTCTGGTCCATGACCGTCTACGACGTGGGAGCGCGCTGCCTGATCGACAACCCGTCCCAGCAGGCGGACCGCTCATCACGCATGGACCTGAAGGTCAACGACGACGGCAGTATCGACCTTTATGTCGGGCCGAAGGCGCCTGCAAGGAAAGAAGGGAATTGGGTAGAGTCTGTCCCCGGCCGCGGCTGGTTCAGCTATTTTCGCCTATACGGCCCGAAGCAGGAGCACTTTGATCGGTCGTGGGTGCTCCCCGATTTCGAGAAGACCGAATGGTAACCAACATCTTCCCGGGGTACTCATTCCGTGGATTTGAAGCGAACAGGCCCCTGGAGTGGACAGGCCACCAACGACTCATTGCTGACTCCTCCTGGGTCATTGTGCTGATGGGTCTGCTGCCGATCGCCCTGGGGGGAGTCAGTCTGGTCCGCTGGGCGCGGCTCAAGGCCTCAAGAAGACGCAGACGATCCTTTCGACGCTCACTCGAGGTGAACGGCTGGCGATCGCCGGCACCTACAGCCTCACCCTGTTTGAAAACCTCTGCACGCTCACCGATCCGGCGCTCACCGGGTGGGCGGTCGACGGGCTGCTGAAGCTCAGCTACCAGGGCCTTTCGGCGCTGATCGCCGTGTGGCTCGTGCACCTTGTCGCGTCCTTCGTGCGGCAGCGGTACGACACCCGTGTCTTCATGGGGATCTATGCCCGCTTTGCCGCCAACACCGTGGCTGAGCAGAACAGCCGCGGCCACGGCACCAGCATCGTGTCGGCACGGGTCGAGATGATGCGCGACATGGTCGGGTTCTTCGAGGCCGACGTGCCGGCGATGTTCTCCCAGGTGGTGACCGTGGTCGGTTCGCTGCTGATGCTGTCCACCTACGACCTTGAGGCGGGATGGATCGCGATGGCGGTGTTGCTGCCGATGGCGCTCGTGAACACCTGGTACTGGCGCCGAGCGCGCCAGCTGCACCGCGGACTCAACGACCAGATCGAGCGCGAGATCGAGGACATTCAGGCGGCGCGATCTATGCGGCACTCGCCTACGTGTTCGATTATCTGCAGGGCCTGGACAACGCACCGGCACTGGTGAACAACGTCGCCCGGCTCCAGGGCATCCGGACGCGGCTGGGGAGGTGACCCCCACACTGGCCAAGCATTTGAGCAACGCCTAAGCCAACCCCAACCTCCCCACCTCCACCCTGCGCAAGGATCGGCTGCTGTTGCTGCAAACCGCCCGGGGCATGGGCTTGGAGACGAAAGGCCTGGATGGGTTGGCGCAGGTGCTGAAGCGGGCGACGGGGGCTACCGCACCTGCAGAAACACTCTTTATCGAGGGATCGACCAAGAAGAGGCTCCGCTCCGCGCCTACCGGGTACCCCACATGGCATTGGCATCAGGCGTTGACTTGTGTAGCGAAAAGCACTTCCCCGCAATCGCTTTGCCCAAATCCCACCGGCGGCTTCGCAGTGGTTCACGGAAGAGAGGCAGGCCTTAGAGTGGTTCGCGTAAACCTTCCAATAAGTGTTAAGTGCGCTGATGGCGACAGTAACTGTTACATGGCTTGCAGAAAGGACAGCAGAGACTGCAATTGAGTTAGAAGCAGTTTAATCGATTTCCTTTCACGCGGAGTCATAGAGCCACACCCAGTACTTGCAACTGTACTAGGATGCAAGGCTGGGGTAGGGTACTAACCATGCGTAAAATCCTCTAAGCTGCCCACTATTCCTGGCTGAAGCTCGGCCCAGCGCGTGCCCCAGGACTGACCACCAAAGAAGAAACAAAGTTGCAAAACTCACAATCGGCCTCAACTTTCGGCATTGACAATGGTCAGCCTGAATACTCACTTTTGCAATTAGTAAAGTATTTCTTGGTATTGGGAACGACTGGCTTTGGTGGGCCAATCGCGCTTGTGGGCTACATGCACAGAGACTTAGTAGAAGAGAAACGATGGATAAGTGAGGAAGGCTACCAAGAGGGCCTAACACTAGCTCAAGTGGCCCCAGGCCCGTTGGCGGCACAACTATCCTTTTACATGGGATATATTGACTACGGACTAATTGGATCTGCTCTTGTAGGAGTTGCCTTTGTAATGCCATCATTTCTGATGGTGGTCGCCCTAGGCTGGGCATATACTTCATACGGCGGCATTGGGTGGATGCAGGCCGTATTTTATGGCGTTGGCGCTGCTGTCATCGGGATTATCGCCATAAGTGCTTACAAGCTAACGGGAAAGACCATTGGCAAGGACTGGTGGCTATGGGGAGTGTACATTGTCAATGCTGCTTCTACCGTGATTACCGAGTCTGAACGAGTTGAGTTTATTATTGCTGGAGGAGTTCTCATTTGGCTTCTAAAGTCTCCACCCAAAAAACTACTCGACAGAAGCAAGATGAATAGCATTGGAGGAATTTACATTCTTCCGCTAATCGCATCTGTGCCAATTGCGACTTCAGGGCTGCTGAATCAGATCTTCTGGTTCTTCGCTGCGGCCGGAACATTTGTCTTCGGAAGTGGGCTTGCAATCATACCTTTTCTTTATGGAGGAGTAGTCAAGAACTTCCAATGGCTTGACACACAACAGTTTCTTGACGCCGTGGCAGTTGCGATGATCACTCCAGGGCCTGTTGTGATAACCACTGGATTCATTGGATTCCTTGTCGCTGGATTTCCAGGTGCTTGTACCGCTGCTATTGCCATGTTTCTGCCTTGCTATTTATTGACGGTGATACCCGCGCCATACTTCCGGAAGCATGGGAAGAATCCTTCCATCGCTGCCTTTGTAAAGGGTGTTACCGCTGCAGCTACTGGAGCAATTGCAGGCGCCGTTGTCGTTCTAGCTCGTCAGTCACTGCAAGATATACCAACAGTTCTAATCGCACTCCTTGCACTGGCTGGTCTCTGGAAGTTTGGAAAGAAGCTTCCTGAACCCTACGTGGTTGGAGCCGCTGCAATTATCGGGTTACTCGTTTATCCTCTCAGGCATCCTATAAGTTAACTCAGGCACCTAACAGGCCAATCCAGCGGACGGACCTCCAGTAATTAATCATTCGAGTATATGCTTCCTGTCCGCCGCTGATCGGCAGCGTTCTTCTTTTCGCGCGAGGAACGCCATGTTCACATCCATGTCAGTCATCCAGATGGTGAGGCAAAGTTCTGGCTAAGGCCGACCATTGAACTTGCCCGCAACATTGGGCGAAGTCCCTCAAAGATCAAAGATTCTGAACGATTGGTCGAGTCACGCCAGCAGGAGAGTATCAATGCCTGGAACAACCACTTTGGAAGCTAAGGTCACCAACGTTTCCAGCCATTGCATTTGGATGCTTATCGATGACGAAGAACTAGCGCTTCCGTATTCCGAGATTCCTTGGTTCAAGCTGGCCACAATTCAGCAGGTGATCAACGTCCTACTTCCCTCAGCCGACCATCTCTATTGGCCTGACCTAGACGTTGACTTGTCCGTTGAGTCGATACGCCATCCTGAACAGTTTCCTCTCAGGGCGAAGAGCACTTTAAAACCAAGCCCTTCACCTGAGCCACCCCCTCAAATTCGTTGATGTTATGGAGTATCAGTAAGACATACTCACTGCGGCCAGGAGATGGCAAACGTTGGCCGCTCCCAGTCAGCGGTTTCCTGGCTGGGCCCGATGGGGACGTTGCCTGAGCAGTGATGCCTGCTTCCCCAGTGCCCACGGCGCCGGAAGCGATCCATTGCCAACAGCAGACCCAGACCCATCAAAGCCGCATCGGATGGCCGATGCCGAAGCTCCGCAGTCGATCGCCTCCGAAGTCACCCCCCCTCAGCCCAGATCCGCCAGCCGCTGCCGCGCCAGGGCCGCCTGGGCCTCGGCCTCCGCCAGGTTGGCCTTGCACTCGGCCACCACCTCCGGCGGCGCCTTGCCGGCGAAGTTGGGGTTGGCGAGGCGGCCGGCCAGGCCGCTGATCTCCTTGGTGGCCTTGGCGATGTCCTTCTCCAGGCGGGCGCGCAGGGCATCGAGGTCGACCAGGCCCTCCAGGGGCAGCAGCACCTGCAGCTCGCCGCTCACCGCGGCCAGGGCCCGGGCCGCCGGCCGGGCCGCCGCCGCCGCTGGATCCAGCACGGTCACGCTGTCCGCCTTGGTGAGGGTGGTGATGTCGGCGGTGCCCTGCCGCAGCACCGCCGCCAGCTGCGCGCGCCCGGTGATGAACAGCACCGGCGCCCCCTGGTTGGGCTTCAGGCCCGCCACGGCCCGCAGGTTGCGCACCACCCGGATCGCCTCGATCAGCTCGGCGAACGACGCCTCCAGACCTTCATCGAGGGCGGCGCTATCGGCAGCTGGCCAGGGCTGCAGGGCCAGGAAGGTGCCCTCGGGGGCGCCGGTGAGCCCATGCCAGAGCTCCTCGCTCAGGTGGGGCATCAGCGGATGCAGCAGCACCAGCAGCTCCGCCAGCACCTTGGCCAGCACCTGCCGGGCGACGCGCTGGTCGGCCAGCACCTCGGCGGTGAGGGGCTCGCCTTCGGCGACGGGCCGCGGGTTGAGGCGCCGCTTGAGCAGCTCGATCGTCCAGTCGCAGACCTCGTTCCAGGCGAACTCGTAGAGCCCCTTGGCGGCTTCCCCCAAGCCGTAGCTGGCGTAGCGCTCGGCCGTCTCGCGCTTCACCCGCTCCAGCCGCGACAGGATCCAGCGGTCGGCAAGCTGCAGCTGCAACGTGTCCGGGGCGCCCAGGCTGGCGGGCGTTTCACCGCCCAGGTTCATCAGGGCGAAGCGTGTGGCGTTCCAGAGCTTGTTGGCGAAGTTGCGCGCCGCCTCCACCGTGGCGGAGCTGCCGTCGTTGCGGTCGTAGTCGAGGCGGATGTCCTGGCCGGCGCCGGCCACCTCCCGCACCAGGGCGAAGCGCAGGGCATCGGCGCCGTAGCGCTCGATCAGCGGCAGCGGATCGATGCCGTTGCCGGCGCTCTTGCTCATCTTGCGGTTGTTCTCGTCCCGCACCAGGCCGTGGATCATCACGTCGGCGAAGGGCATCCAGGCCTTGCCGGCGCCGAGGGGCTGCATGGCGCCGGCCAGCATCGTCATGCGGGCCACCCAGAAGAAGATGATGTCGAAGCCCGTCACCAGCACGCTGGTGGGGTACCAGCGGGCCAGATCAGCGGCCTCCGCCTCGGGCCAGCCCAGGGTGGAGAAGGGCCACAGGCCGCTGGAGAACCAGGTGTCGAGCACGTCCGGGTCCTGCTCCAGCTGCAGCTCCCGGCCCGCGGCCCGGGACGCCTCGCCGTGGGCCTCTTCCGCCTTGGCGGCGGCCTCGGCGGCATCCCGGGCCACCACGTAGGGCGTGGCCTCGGTGATCACGCCGCCGGTCTCGCTGACCACGAACCAGGCGGGGATGCGGTGGCCCCACCAGAGCTGGCGGCTGATGCACCAGTCGCGGATGTCGGTGAGCCAGTCGCGGTAGACCTTCTCCCAGCGCTCGGGCACGAAGCGGGGCGCGCCGCCGTCGAGGGCCTCCCGGCAGCGGGCCGCCAGCGGTTCGGCACGTGCGAACCACTGGGTGGAGAGCAGCGGCTCCACCGGCACCTTGCCGCGATCGGAGAAGGGCACGCTGTGGCGGTGGGGCTCCACCTTCACCAGGAACCCCTCCGCCTCCATCGCCGCCACCACCGCCTGGCGGGCCTCGAAGCGATCCAGGCCGGCGAAGCGGCCGGCCGCAGCGTTCATGCTGCCGTCCTTGGCCATCACCGTGATCAGGTGCAGGCCGTGGCGGCTGCCGATGGCGAAGTCGTTGGGGTCGTGGGCAGGGGTCACCTTGACGCAACCCGTTCCGAAGGCCGGATCCACGTGCTCATCCGCCACGATCGGGATCTCCCGTCCCACCAGGGGCAGGGTGATCGTCTGCCCCACCAGGGCGGCGTAGCGCGGGTCGGTGGGGTGCACGGCCACGCCGGTGTCGCCCAGCAGGGTCTCGGGGCGGGTGGTGGCCACCACCAGATGGTCGGTGCCATCGGCCGCCGGGCCGCCGCTGAGCGGATAGCGGAAGTGCCAGAGGTGGCCGTCCAGCTCCTTCATCTCCACCTCCAGATCGCTCACCGCGGATCCCGAGGCCGGGCACCAGTTCACCAGGTATTCGCCGCGGTAGATCAGCCCCTGCTCGTGCAGGCGCACGAAGGCCTCCACCACAGCCTCGCTGAGGCCGGGATCGAGGGTGAAGCGCTCACGGCGCCAGTCCACCGAATAGCCCAGACGGCGCAGTTGGCCCACGATCGTGCCGCCGCTCTCCCCCTTCCAGGCCCAGGCCCGCTCCAAGAAGGCGTCGCGGCCCAGATCGTCCTTGCTGCCGCCCTCCGCCTTGATCTGCTTCTCCAGCAGCGTCTGCACCGCGATCGAGGCGTGGTCGGTGCCGGGCAGACACAGCACGTTCTTCCCCTGCAGGCGCTGGAAGCGCACGATCGTGTCGATCAGGGCCGTCTCGAAGCCGTGGCCCATGTGCAGGCTGCCGGTCACGTTCGGAGGTGGGATCACCACCGCGAAGGGCTCACCGCCCGCGGCCGGATCGGGATGGAAGGCACCGGCCTCCTCCCAGGCCGCCTGCCAGCGGGCCTCGGTGGCGGCCGGGTCGTAGGTCTTGGCGAGGGGCTCGGCGGACACAGGGGACGTTGGGCAGTGGGCCCATGGTCGCAAAAGGGCGCCGCTGGGCTGGGTGTGCGGCGGCGTCACTCGGGGGCGATCGTCATGGCCTTGCTCTCAACTGCCGAGGATGTTGATGGCCCTGGCCGCGATCACGGCGATGGTCAGCAGGGAGATGGAGCTTTCCAGCATCATCAGCAGCATGGCCCGGGCGCTGAGTGGGATGGCCCCGGTGGGGCTGAAGGCCGTCGCCGTCGAAAAGCCCAGGAACAGGTAGTCGATGAACGTGGGGCGCCAGTCCGGGCGGACGGCATCGGGCACCCCCTCTTGGGGAAAGAACCAGTCCGCGCGGATGGGCAGACGATTGAGCCTCGCCTCGGGGCCACCGCGATCGACATGCCAGAACGCCAGAGAGAACGTGACCACGTTGGAGACCCAGATCGCGATGCCGGAGGCGAGCAGCTCGATGGCATTGAGCTGTCCTCCACCGAACAGCATCTCCTGAATCAGAACGACCAGATTCGCCAGTGTGATGCTGCCGACGGCCCCAACGAAGAGCCAGGTGGTGACGCGCTCGATCCGCAACCACCTCGCGCTGCCGGCCGTCAGTCCGACGGCCAGCATCGGGATCAGAACGGTGGCGAAGAGGAAGAAGTCGAAGCCGTAGGGAAAGAGCCGGAACCGGTTCGGCAGCCCCCTCTCCAGCGCCCAGAGGACGACCACCGCGAGCGAGGCGGACCAGCGCAGTTCGATGCGCAGGGATTTGACTGGCTTGCTCTGGGTCATGCCGACTACTGCCGCGCCAGGATCATCCGCATCTTTTCTTCCTGCGATTCCACCGATGTGCCGGTCACATCCACCAGCGCCCGCTTCACCGTGCCGGCGAAGGCGAAGGGTGGCTTGTAATCGGGCATGGTGGGGGAGCCGGGATCGGCGCCCACCGCAGCCCCCGCCGCCAAGCCCAGGCTCAGGGGAATCGTGACCGGCAGATGGCCCTCACCCACGGCCTGGCCATCCACGAACAGCTTGATCGCCGCTGGGGTGCCCTTGCCGTTGGCGATGTCGGCCGGACCCGTGGGGGAGAACTCCACGCTGAAGATGTGATGGCCGCTGGGAATCGACGCCGTGGAGGTGATGCGGAAGTGGCTTTCGGCCACATAGTTGTAGCCGTAGGTGAGGAGTCCGTTCTGCACGTAGAACGCAAAACCACCGTCGTTGCCCCCCATGCTGAACAACACCCCATCGGCTCCGCCTTCGGGCACCACGGCCTCCACCGAGATCGAGTGGGGCCGGTTCATCACCCTGGGGGCCGCGTTGGTGGGCACCACCTGGGTGCCTGGGTAATAGATGTAGCGCTGTCGATCGGCGGCGATCTGAGGGCGCTCCACCCCGAAACGCTGAGTACCGCGGCTGTCGATCGGCAGCACGTTGTACTTGCCGGCCTCCACGTACCACATGCCGATCATGGCGATGAGGCGGTCGCGCTCCGTGGCGGCAAGGTTGTTGGTTTCGGCGAAATCCTCCTCGAGGTTGTAGAGCTCCCAGCCATGGGCGTCGAGCTGGATCAGCTGGTCGTAGGAGATGGGATCGCCGAACCGGCGGCCCGATTCGCTGAAGGAAGTGCCCGGCCAGGGGCAGACCGCACGCCAGCCCTGGTGGTACAGGGAACGATGCCCGAACATCTCGAAGTACTGGGTGAGATGCAGGCTCGGCGCGGTGGCGTCGTTGAAGCAGGAGGCCAGGCTGAAGCCCTCGATCGGGCTCTGGGTCACCCCCCGGATGGTGGTGGGCGCCTCAATCCCCAAGGCATCAAGCACGGTGGGCACCATGTCGATCGCATGGGCATACTGGCTGCGGATCTCCCCCCTGGCGTTGATGCCTTTCGGCCAGCTCACGATGAAGGGATCGCTGGTGCCGCCCCGGTAGGTCTCCCGCTTCCAGCGGCGGAAGGGGGTGTTGCCGGCATGGGTCCAGCCCCAGGGGTAATGGTTGAAGTACTTCGGTCCGCCGATGTCGTCGATGGCGGCCAGGTTCTGCGCCAGATTTTCCGGCACGTTGTTGAAGAACTTGCCCTCGTTCACCGATCCGGTGGGTCCGCCCTCGGAGCTGGCGCCGTTGTCGGAGATCACCATGATCAGGGTGTTGTCGTATTCGCCCAGATCCTTGAGGAAGGCGATCAGCTCGCCGATGTAGTGGTCGGTGTGCTCCAGGAAGCCGGCGAACACCTCCATCATGCGGGCATACAACCGGTGCTCATCGTCCGAGAGAGAGGCCCAGTCCTGCACGTCAGGATCGTGGCGGGAGAGCGTGGTGTTCGGGGCAATGATGCCCAGCTCCTTCTGGCGGGCGAACGTCTTCTCGCGGTAGGCGTCCCAGCCGTCGTCGAATTGGCCCTTGTATTTGTCGGCCCATTCCTTCGGCACATGGTGGGGCGCATGCATGGCGCCGGTGCAGAAGTACATGAAGAAGGGCTTGTTCGGCGCCACCTGCTTGGCATCGGCGATCATCGCCTTCGCCTTCTCCACCAGATCCGGCGTGAGGTGATAGCCCTGCTCAGGAGTTTTCTCAGGTTCCACCTGGGTGTTGTCGCGCACCAGCTCGGGGTAGTACTGGTGCGTGTCGCCGCCGAGGAAGCCGTAGAAGCGCTCAAACCCCCTTCCCAGGGGCCAGCGGTCGTAAGGGCCGGCGGCGGAGGTGGCCTCCGCCGGGGTGAGGTGCCACTTGCCCACGGCGTAGGTGTTGTAACCCTTCTGCAGCAGGATTTCGGAGAGGAAGCCGTTCTCGAAGGGGATGTAGCCGTTGGAGCCTGGGTAGCCCATCGACCCCTCGGTGATGCAGGCCAGCCCGTTGGAATGGTGGTTGCGCCCCGTGAGCATGCAGGAGCGCGACGGCGAGCAGAGCGCCGTGGTGTGCATGTTGCTATAGCGCAGCCCATCGGCCGCCAGGGCATCCAGATGCGGCGTGGCGATCGGACTGCCGTAGCAGCCCAGCTGCCCGAAACCCGTGTCGTCCAACACGATGTACAGCACGTTCGGCGCACCCTCCCGGGCCCGGTTGGGCTCGGGCCAGGCCGGGGTCGACACATCGGCGGTGCGGCCGATCACACCGGGGAAGGCGGTGCCGGGCTTGTATTCGTTGAGGGGCATCGGGGACGTCTGAGCGGCAGTGGTCTTGTTGAGAACGCTAATCAGAGCCTCCTGGGCAGCTGGCCCATGGCCCGCGAAATCGTAGTAAACGTCCTCCCGCACTGCCATCTCAGCCGGCCCCTTGTCTCGTCATCTTGTCGTAAGGGGGGCGTGCGGCATGCGAATGGCACAGCAAGAAGCCTGCGGATCGATGTTGTGGTCATCGCCAGGTTGACCCTGGTGTTGGCGATCAGAATGCGGATCCGATTGCGAGCATTTCGTGGCTCGCACAAGGATTCGGGCCTGGAATGATCTGAATGTCTTGCTGCGAACTTCAGTGTTTTCCGCTATGGATCGTTGTGTGGTCACCCTGAGTCACCAGGAGGCTCGGGGGGACAGTTCGATGGCTATGGAATGGGGTGACAGGCCATGCATCTGAACAAGCCCGATTGACCCAGGGCTCTCAAGAGGTAGCAAGCCGGGCGAGGTCGTCCTCCTGCCTGCACGCGTTGCTCCAGCCAATGGCGATGGTTTCGGTGTGGGTGTGGGTGTAGGTGTTGGCGAGGTTCTCGGCAGGCGCAGGGGGGAGGCGCGGGTCGTGGGCCCGTGGTCGCAAAACGCCACTCCCCCTAGCCTCAAGCCATGGGCGATGGCTGGGAGTCAAGGCTGGAGCGCTGGCGGCAGGCGGGCCTGATCGACCCCGCCAACGCCGAGGCCATCCGGGCCTGGGAGCGGACCCAACCCGGCCGCCAACGGCTGCGGGTGCCTGTGCTGGTGGCCGTCGCCCTGGGGGGCGTGCTGGTGGCCGCCGGGCTGCTGCTGTTCGTCTCCACCCACTGGGAGGCCCTGGGGCCGGCGCAGCGTTTCGCCCTGCTGCTGGCCCTGGTGGTGGGACTGCACGGGGGCGCCGCCGCTGTGGCGGAGCGCTTCCCGCCCCTGGCGGTGACCCTGCACGGCGTGGGCACGGTCACCCTGGGGGCCGGCATCTTCCTGGCCGGCCAACTGTTCCACCTGGAAGCCCACTGGCCCCTGGGGCTGCTGCTTTGGGGCCTGGGCGCCGGCCTGGGCTGGGGATTGCTGCGCCAGTGGCCCCAGCTGGCGCTGCTGGCCCTGGTGGGGCCGGCCTGGCTGATCAGCGAATGGCAGCTGGCTGTTGACACCGCCATGCAAGGACTCCAACGGGGATCCGGGGATCCAACGGCTGTGGCGGCGCCGGTGGCGGGTCTGCTGCTGCTCAGCCTCTCCTATCTGGGGGCGCCGACAGGGCCAGGTCCCGTCGCGCCGGCGCGGCGGGTGCTGCTCTGGCTGGGTGGGCTGGGCCTGCTGCCGGCGGGCCTGCTCTGGCACCTGTTCACCCACTGGGATCCGGGCACGCCGACCCAGCCGCTGCCGCTGCCGCTGGCGCTCTGCGGCTGGGCCGTGGCCCTGGGCACCCCCCTGCTGCTGGGCCTGCGCCTGCGGGGGCGGCGCGCCTGGCCGCTGGGGGTGGCGATCGGCTGGCTGTTGCCGGGGTTGGCGATGGCCTGGGGGAGCCATCAGGACGCCGGTGTGTTCACCTACCTCTGGTGGGCCGTCGGCGGCCTGTTGCTCGTGGCCTGGGGCGTGATGGATGGCCGCTCGGAGCGGGTCAACCTCGGAGCCGCCCTGATCGCCATTGACCTGCTGACCTTCTACGTGTCCCAGGTGATGGACAGCCTGGGCCGTTCCGCCAGCCTGATCGGCCTGGGGGTGCTGTTCCTCGGCGGCGGCTGGGGACTGGAGTTGCTGCGCCGCCGGTTCGTGGCCCGCGCCCTGGGCAGGGGGACCCCGTGATTCCCACGCTGCGGAAGGGACTGCTGCTGGCCCTGCTGCAGGGCGGCCTGCTGCTGAGCCTGGGGGGCCAGCTGCTGCTGGATCGAGCCACCCGGCCCAGGGGCTGGATCCTTACCGAACCGGTGGATCCCCATCTGCCGATCCGGGGGCGGTACGTGAACCTGGGTCTGCTGGTGCCTGCCCCCGAGGTGCCGGCCGGCCTGTCCAGGCCCTGGTCGGGGGAGCGGGTGGTGCTGTACTCCGAGGCCGGGCAGGTGCGAGCCGAGCTGGCGGGCAGCACCACCCCCCTCTCCCGGAGCCTTCCTGCAACTCCGGAGGGCGAACACTGGCGCCTTGGCCCGTCGGTGGCTTACTTCATCCCGCCCGGGGTGGCGGATCCCTCCCGCCGCCAGCCCGGCGAACAGCTCTGGGTGGAGGTGACCCTGCCGGCGCAAGGTCCGCCGCGACCGATCCGGCTGGGGGTGAAGCGGGGCGACGGAGTGATCAGCCCCCTGCAGCTGCGCTGAGGTTGGCACCGGCCGTTTGCATCGCCGCAGAAACCGGCGACGGAGGGCCAGCCCGATCATCCGCATCACCCAGCTCTTGGTGATCCTGAGCGGCAGGAAGGCCACGGCGGTGCTGTTGCACCCGTTCGGTGATGGCGAACGGGCGAAGCGTCGTCTGAAGCCCGTGGGGATCCACCCCAGCCAGCGGAGGGAGGCGGGCCCCACTGACGCGCTCGATCGCCGCTGGCCTGAGCCCCTGATCGAGCGGGCGAAACACCTCCTGCCCAAAGACGTTCTGCACCACGAACAACAGCACGAAGCCGATCACCGCCGCGATCAGGGGCGTGGTGACCCAGCCGGAGGCGATCCCCACCAGCACCCTCCAGCGGATCTGCCTCACGCCCCGAAGGCCCTGGAGCAGCCCGATGCCGAGCACCGAACCGATCACGGCCTGCGATCCCGAGACAGGCAGTAGGGGAATCGTCGGCAACCCCCAGCTCGCAAGCAGGCTCTCCAGCGCCGTGGAGGAGAAGATGAACAGCACCAGCGAATGGGAGACCACCACCACGAAGGCGGCCAGGGGTGAGAGGGCCAGGAGGCTGTCACCCACCGTCATCATGACGCGGCGCGAATAGGTGTAGACGCCCACGGCCACAGCGATGCCGCCGATCAGAAACAGTTGCTCCACCGAGGTCACATGGAACCGCCCCAGGGTCAGGTCACGGAAAGGCGAGGCTTCCACGAAGAAGCCCATCACGTTGCCGATGCCGTTGGCGCCGATGGCGTACGAGCCAAAGATGCCCGCCAGGATCAGGCCGCTGCGGGTGTTGCGGTCGAGCGAGAGCAGATGGGGCTTGGTGAGCCGGATCCACTCCACCAGCAGCTTGTAGAGCAGCATCGCGAAGATCGCCCCGAGGACCGGCGAGATCACCCAGGTGGCCATGATCCGCCGCAGCGTGCCCAGGTCGGTGGGGGAGCCGCTGAACAGATTCCAGCCGATGATCGAACCCACCACCGCCTGGCTGGTGGAGGCCGGCAGCCCCACCTTGCTCATCCAGGCCACCGTGAGCGCGGCCGCCAGGGCGGAGGTGAAGGCCCCCGGCAAAGCGTTGATCGCTCCCAGCTGTCCGAGCCCCTCTGCCGCGCCGGTGCCGCTGGTGACCGCACCGATGATCACGAACACGCTGCAAAGGAAGGCGGCCGTGGAGAAGCGGATCATCCGCGTGGCCACGGCGGTGCCGAAAGCATTGGAGGCGTCGTTGGCGCCCATCGACCAGCCAAGGAACAGGCCGCTGGAGAGAAAGATCAAGGTGACGATCAAGGCCATGGTCGAAGCTCCGGCTCAGAGCGAGCGCTTGATCGCGAAGATCGAGAGGCTGTCGCCGATGTTCTCCGCCTTGTCCGCCAGGGCGTCGATCATCGCCGTGGCCTCCCGCAGTTGCGTGCGTTGCTCGAAGCTGAGATCGGCTGAAAAGATCCTGCGCTTGATCCGCCAAGCGAGCTTGTCGGTTTCATCCTCGAACACCCGCACCTCGTTGATGTGGTCGCGCACCGCCGCCGGCGTGCGGAAAAAGGTGCGGGCCGCCAACACCACGGCCTGCACACTGCGGAACGCCATGTTAGTCAGATCCGCGAAATCCTGGCCAAACTCCGGCATTCGCCGCGGCTGGACGATCATCAGCTCCTGGTAGTTGTCGCCCATCTCATCGAGCAGCTCAAACAGGCTGCCGAGCAGCCGCAGCACGTCACCACGGGCATCGGGCAGCAGCATCTCGGTGTAGAGCATGGTCACGATCGTGCGGCGCAGTTCACTGCAGCGCCTTTTGATCTCGATGATCTGATTCAGCTTCTCCAGGCAGATGTCCGTGTCTTCATCGTTGGAGAGATAGGCCTTGATCCCGATCTCCACAAGGATGATGCCCCCTGAGATCTGGTCGAGGAATTCATCGATCAGGCCCTCGAGAAATCTGGTTTTTCCGAACAGGGGAGGGGTTTCGTTGGACACCTGCCTCGCTCACGCACCCGTCTGAGCACGGTAACGGGGGCTGCTCCGCCCAAGAGCGCGTCCTCAGAATGTTCGCAACCCCTGCAGCCGTCACCCTCCGCTCCGATCACGCTGCGGAGCAGCGATCACCCCGCCTAACCTCCGGCCATGGCCACCGCCCCGCCGCTGGAGTTCCTGCCCCCCCGGCTCGATGGGCGGGTGCTGGCGGTGGGGAGGCTGGTGCTGCCGCTGTGGCTGCGGTGGCGCTGCCGGATCGACACGGTGGAGGTGGACGGCATGGCCTCGCTCGTGGAGGCGATGCGCTCCTTCCAGGCAGGAGAAAGCCGACTGCTGCTCGCCTTCCGCCACCCCAGCCTCGACGACCCCCTCAGCATGGCCCAGCTGCTATGGGTGGAACTGGCCCGGGCCGGGCGGCGAAAGGGCCTGCGCTTCGACCCGGCCCCCACCGGCCAGTTCCTGTTCGACCGCGGCATCCCCCTCTGGGCCGGGGCGGGGATGGGATGGTTGTTCACCCACCTGGGGGGCGGCTCGATCCAGCGCAGCAAGCTGGACCTGCCGGCCCTGCGCACGGCCCGGCGCCTGCTGCTGGATGGCCCCCACCCCTTTGCCCTGGCGCCGGAGGGGGCCACCAATGGCCACAACGAGTTGCTCAGCCCCCTGGAGCCCGGCACCGCCCAGCTCGCCTTCTGGACAGCGGCCGACCTCGCCGACACCGGTCGCCGCGAACGCATGGACCTGCTGCCGATCGGGCTGCAGTACAGCTACACCACGCCGATCTGGGGGGCGATCGAGGCCCTGCTCTGCCGCCTGGAGGAGGGGGCGGGCCTGGATCCCGATCCCAGCCACGACCTGGCCGCCGCCCGGCTGCTGGAGCGGCTGGTGCGGCTCGGCGAGCGCATGCTCGAGCAGATGGAGGCCTTCTACCGCGACAAGGTGCACCTGCCCCTGCCGGATGGGGACGTCCCGGCGGCGGAGGCCGCCACCACCCCCTTCGGGCCCCGGCTGCAGCGGCTGATGGACCTGTCGCTGCGGCGGGTGGAGCTGTCCTTCGGGCTGCAACCCAGCGGCAGCCTCACCGACCGCTGCCGGCGGCTGGAGCAGGCGGGCTGGGATCGGCTCTATCCCGCCCAACCCGCCGGCGCAGCGCCCCTGAGTCCCCTGGCCCAGGGACTGGCCGACCGGCTGGCGGCCGAAACCGAGGCCCAGCTCTGGCACATGCGTGTGGTGGAGTCCTTCGTCGCCGTGAGTGGCAGTTACGTGCGCGAGCGGCCCAGCCAGGAGCGCTTCGCCGACACGCTGCTGCTGCTCTGGGACACCCAGTGCCGGATCCAGGGCCAGACCGCCAACCAGCGCCCGCGGCTGGGCCGGCTGCGGGCCCGGATCAGCGTCGATGGGCCGATCGTGGTGGACGAACGGATGGCGGCCTACCGCCGCGATCGGCGCCAGGCGGTGCAGGCGCTCACCGAGGAGCTGGCCCTCCGGCTGCAGCGGCTGATCGTGCCCTCGGCGCTGGGGTGAGGCCTCAGCCGGCGGCAAGACGGGCCACGTAGGCGTCCAGCGTTCCGGCATTGATCCAGCCGGTGGCGATGGTCTTGGTGTGGCTCTGGCTGACGCGGCCCCGGTGCAGGTGGGACAGGCCGGCGGGAAAGATCGCCAGCTTCCCCTTAACCGCCTCGACGTGGTGGTCCTGCCAGTGGAATTCGGTGCCGGCGTCGGGGACCGTGTTGAGGTAGAGAATCCAGGCCAGCACCCGGCGGATGGGCTCGGTGGCCTCGTCGCTGGTGTTCCAGTCGCAGTGCCAGCTGTAGAACCCTTCCCCCGGCGCATAGCGCTGCAGGTTGAAGATCGGATTGACGAACAGGGAGCGCTCCGGACAGCAGGTGAGGAACAGGGGACGCTCCGCCAGGTAACGCTTCAGGCCCGCGGAAACGCCGCGCATGATCACATCCGCCAGGCCCTGGGCCTCGGGGTCGGAGCGGTCGAGCCACACCAGGCTGATGTCGGTGGAGATCTTGCCGGGATCGCCCGCGGTGCCGGCTTCAGCACCCGTGCCGGGATCGCCGTCGCTGGCGAAGGAGAAGGCCACACCGCTGCGCTGCAGGTCGCTGCGCCGGTCGAAGAACGCCATCGCCGCATTGGCCAGGGCCACGTAGCCGGGATCCTCGAAGCTGCCGATCAGCCGCATCCGCGCCAGGGATCTCGCTGGCAGCGAACCTAGAACGACTGCCAAGGCACCGCCATCAGGGCCTCCAGCGACTGCCAGCGGCTGCGATCGTCCGTCACCAGGGCGCTGAGGCCAACGGCCTGCAGGGCCGCCGCCACCCGATCCGGATCCAGCGCCCCCCCTGGGCCAGCGTCGGCGTCCTGGCCCGCATCGAGAGCCAGCACCAGCACCTGCTGCTCAGCCGGATCGGCCATCACCCGCAGATTCAGCTCGGGTAGCTCCCGCTCGAAGAACAGCCGCCGCATCCGGGCTGTGAGTGCCTGACCCAGGGCCGCCGCGAAGGCCTCCAGGGCCCGGGCCTCGCCGGAGCAGCCACAGCTGAGGGCCAGCCAGATCATCAGCTTGGCCCAGCTCTCGGCCGTCCACAGGGGCGGGAAGCTCTCGCGATGGCCACGCACCAGCTCGGCGATGGCGAAGTCGAACAGGGTGCCCTGCAGGGAGGCCACCGATGGCAGGGGTTCCTGATGCATCCAGCCATCCTGACGACCAGGCGGCAAACTGCAGAGGCAACGTCCGTCCCTGGAGACGCCCGATGGCCCTCGATCTGAACGATCCTGAGCTCGAGTTCGCCGATCTCGTCACCGCTTACCAGAGCTGGGTGATGGCCGTGATCAACGACGAGAAACTGGGGGGCGAGAAGCTCCTCACCGACGACATCGCCGACGACGCCCTGAACGCGATGCGTTTCCTGCCCGATGTGGTGACCAGCGCCATCGAAACGACCCTGGCGCGGGTCTACGACGTGGACCCCGACGAACTCGCCGAACTCCTCTACCCGGAGGACTGATCCGTAACGGCAGGGGTGCCCGCCGCAGCGAACACCCCTAGCCTCCCGGTGTGATTCCCCTCTGCCGCCGCTCCCCCTCCCCACCTGCTCAGGCCCCGTCCGGTCAGGGTCGCCGGCCGCTGGCCATCAAGGTGATCGCCGCAGGGCTGCTCCTCCCGTTGGTGGCCACCCTTGGGGGCTGCCGAGGCCAGCGCCTGCAGCCCATGCTCCGCCCCCTTGAGGGCACGCTGTACATCGCGGTCGGGGTCAGCCAGGAGGCCATGGACACCGAACTGCAGAAGGAAGTACGGGAACGCACGGCCCTGCTGCAGGCCTCGTTCCGCACCCTGCAGCCGCGGGTCCGGCTCCAGGTGGAAACCTTTAACGAGGAAAGCCTGCGCAATGAACTCTTCTTCCGCAACCGGACGGGCCTGAGCCCCGACCTGCTGCTGGTGAACGAGTCCACGGCCCAGGAGCTGGCCCGCGAACGGCTGATCAGCACCGTGTCCTTCCCGGCCGTGGTGCTGGATCAACTGGAGGCGGGCTCCGTGGTGCGCGTGCGACGCGCGGATGGAACCCTGACCGGCCTCCCCATGGAGCTGCAGCCCCTGGTGGCCTGCTTCGATCGGCGCCGCGTCAGGCGCAGCCCTGCCACCCTCAGCGAGCTTCTGGCGTTCAGTGCCAAGGGGATGGAGGTGGGGCTATCTCTCGATGCGGTGAACCTGGTCTGGACCCTGGGCCCGCTTGGGGCGATCGGCGCCGTGGGAAACCTGCTGGCCGGCGCACCAGCGACCCCGGCGATGCGGTCCAGCCTGAATGGCTGGCTGCAGTGGTTGCGCGCTGCGGACCTGCAACAGCACGTCACCGTTTACCCCACCGAGACGGAACTGCTGAAGGAGCTGATGGTGGGGAGCCTCGACTGGATTCCCTGCCGGAGCATCAACATCACCCGGCTCCGGTCGCGCCTGGGCAGGAACCTGGGCGTGTCCCCCCTGCCCTCCGGCCCCTTCGGCGCCGCCAGCCCGATCACCCGGGAGCGTGTGCTCGCCTTCGGGGTCAACTCCAGTCCGGACCAGCGCAAGCTTGCCCTGGCCCTGGCCCGATTCGCCATCAGTCCGCTGCACCAGCGAGACATGGTCCTGCGCAACCAGTACGTGCTGCCGGTGAACCGGAAGGTGGCTCCTCCGGTGAGCAGTTCCTCCGTGGTGGCCGCCATGGAGGAGGGGCGACAGCAGTCGATACAGAGCTCGACGCTCCGCCTGGTGGGGAAGAGCAGCAAGAGCCAGAGGGACGCCTGGCAGGCTCTGCTCACCCGCTACCTCTTTGATGACCTGAGCCAGCAGGACACCCTCAAGGGCCTGATCGACCTCCTGGGTGGCGAGAGGTCCCGATGAACATGCTGCTGCTGGAGATCCTCGGCTGGTTCGGTTACTTGCAGCGCATCGAGGTGCGTGTCCAGCTGATCCTGCTGCTGCTGGTGTTCCTCGGCCAGGGGCCATTGGGCCGGCGGCTGGCCCCGCGGTTTCCCCCGGCAGGGCGGCCAAAGCTGGTGATCTCCAGTCTGCTGGGCCTGCTGTCGCTGGCCCTGGGGCTGGGCGGCCAGCCTTTCGGGCTGGTGTTGCTGGGGCTGTTGCTGTACCTCGGCTGGCTGGGCCTGGGCGGGGTGCGCCTGCTGCTGGGCCGCTTCATCCAGCCCCAGCCGATGCAATTGCTCGAAACCCGGCTGATCCGCCCGGCGTACCTCCTGGTCGCCGTCCTGCTGGTGATCCGGGTGTTCGACAACCCCCAGGATCTGGCCCTGATCCCCATCGGCGAATGGTTCGGCTCGGAAGTGACCCTGGGCAGCTTTTTGCTGGCGGTGGTGATCCTGTATGTGCTGGCCATGGGCACGGGACCGCCGGCCCAGGGGATGGCCTGGCTGGTGCAGCGCAGCGTGGGCATCAGCAACGGCAGCCGCCGCGCCCTGGCCCTGATGATTCGTTATGCGGCCGTGGCCTTCGGAATCGTCTGGGCCCTCGATCATGTGGGCTTCAACCGCACCGCGATCCTGGCGGTGGCCGGTGGCCTCTCGGTGGGCCTGGGGTTCGGCATCAAGGAAGTCTTCTCCAATTTCGTCAGTGGGTTGTGGCTGTTGTTCGAGGGGTCGGTGCGGCCGGGGGAGGTGCTGTTCATCGATGGTGATCCGTGCGAGGTCCGCAGCCTCGGCCTGCGGGCCGCCGTGCTCTGGCGCGACCGTGATAATGCCGAGCTGGTCATTCCGAACCAGACGTTCTTCACCAGCACCACCGTGACCTACACGGGCAGCGACACGCTGCGGCGCAGCCAGGTGCTGGTGAGCGCGGCCTACCACCATGACCCGGAGGAGGTGATCGCCCTGCTGGAGGCGACGGCCCGCAGCCAGGCACGCATTCTTCCGAACCCGGCACCAAAGGGCCTGCTGCTCCGCTATGGAGACTCCTCCATCGACTATGCCCTGCGCTTCTGGATCGCCAATCCGATGGATAACGTCTCGATCTGCAGCGAAGTCCAGGCCGGAATCTGGCGGGCCTTCCGGGAGCGGGACATCGAGATCCCCTTTCCCCAGCAGGTGCAGTATCAGGTGGAGGGTCCACCGAAGAGCTGAAGGGTCCAGCTCCTGCCACCGGGCCATGTCCGTGGACCGTGGCCCTGCGCGCCGCCGGGGATGGCAGCCTCGTGGTTAGCCTGCGTTGCCGGATTGCGTCCCTCCGGCCATGGTCGTCGCGCGGTGCAGGGCGCACCGCCGCTGATGCCAGAGAGACCCCGATGAATAGGGACAGAGAGCGGGGAAAGCCGAACCTGGCCCAACTGGCGATCGCAGGTCCGAGTTGTACAATTTTGGCCAATACCCACCGCCATTGCATCATGCTCAAAGGTGCCGATCTGCTCGCCAAGGTGAAAGAGCTTGGAGACGCTTCAAAGTCGGATCTGGTCCGTAGCTGCGGCTACGTGAGCACCAAGAAGGACGGCAATGAGCGCCTGAACTTCACAGCCTTCTACGAAGCGCTTCTCGATGCCAAGGGGATCAACCTCGGCGACGGCGTGGGCAAGGCGGCCACCAAGGCCGGCCGCAAACTCGGCTATACCGCCAAGGTCCAGTTCAACGGCAACCTGCTGGTGGGCAAGGCCTACACCGCGATGCTGGGCCTCGAGCCGGGCGACGAATTCGAGATCAAGCTGGGTCGGAAAGCGATTCGCCTGGTGCCGGTGGGCGGCTCCGACGACGACGAGTGAGCCGACGCGCAACAGCGTCTGGCCTGTGACGGAATGTGCAGGTCTGCGCTGTAGCCGTTACTGCCGATCTAGAACGATCTTGCGGGGCAGGGAGATTGATCAACTCCCCACTGCTTTCGCAAAGTAACCCCCTTGGGCCCGCCCCGAGGGGGTTACGCATTTGTGGGGCAGGGACCGGCCGCCATGTGACTTGGAATGCACACCAAGGTGGTTCTCGTCAATCAATCTGCAACTTTCTGTTACGTTTAGGGCTGATGCGTGGTCTGACCCATGCCTTACCCCTCCCCCCATTCCTCCGCAGCTCCCCACCCTGGCGGCTTCGTCCAGCTGAGCAGTCGCCAGGGCGGCACCTACCAGGTCATCAGCATCGACGAAGAAACCGACAGCTGCTGGGTGCGGCGCTGGCCCCTGACCCGCCACGGATCTCCCGCCTTTTCCGTGGCCCTGCCGGATCTCCGCCCCCTGCAGACGACGGGCCGCTGAGTTTTTCACTTTGCCCTGAAACGGAGCACCCCAATGATCCCGATGGGTTTCGTCGTCGCCTCACGCCTGTTCTGCCGGGCCGGTCGCCTGGTTCTGCTGGCGGCTTCCCTGGCCCTGGTCTGCGAGGCCCTGGCCCACACACCCTCCTGATCGCAGGGGTGCCCGGGCAGCCTGGGTACCCTGGGCCGATGGCGGTGGACATGACGGAGGGATCGACCCTGGTGGACCTGCTGCAGCTGCCGTTCATGCAGCGTGCCCTGCTGGGCGGGCTGCTGAGCGGAGCCCTCGGCGGGCTGCTGGGCAGTTTTGCCGTGCTGCGCCAGCTCTCCTTCTTCAGTGACGCCCTGGGCCATTCCGCCCTGCTCGGCATCACGCTGGGAATCCTGCTGGGCATCGATCCCACCCTGGTGCTGATCCCCTTTGCGGTGCTCTTCGCCCTGATGACGAACCAGCTGGTGCAACGCAGTCGCCTGCCGGCGGATGCCCTGCTGAACATCGTCTACTCCTCGTCACTCGCCATGGCCGTGGTGGCCCTGAGCCTGCTGAGGGTCTACAAGGGCGGCATCCAGCAGCTGCTCTTCGGCGACATCCTGGGGGTCACCTGGCTCGACCTCAGCCTGATCGGGGTCCTGCTCGTCATCACCACCGGCTACCTCACCCTCACCCGGCGCGACCAGGTACTGCTCACCCTCGACGAACCGCTCGCCCGCTCCCGGGGGGTCGCCGTCTCCCTGCACCGGCTGCTGTTTCTGATCCTGCTGGCCGTGGTGGTGGCCATCTCCGTCAAGGCGGTGGGGGTGCTGCTGATCAGCGCCTTCGTGGTCATCCCCGCCTGCGCTTCGCGCCTGGTGAGCCGCCGCTTCGACACCTATGTGGCCCTGGCCGCCGCGCTTGGGGCCGCCTGCGCCGTGCTGGGCCTGCTGCTCTCGGCCGCCTTCGCCCTGCCGTCAGGCCCAAGCGTCGTGATCGCCCAGCTGGTGGGCTTCCTCACCGCCCTGGCCGTGGCCCCGTTCCGGGGCGGGGCGGCGACCCCCTAGGCCGGGACCAACGGCCCCAGGTGGCCGGTCTTGACCCAGATCAGGCAGCCGCTGCCACTGAAGGGCGCATGGCGGCTGGCGGCTGGGTTGCGCAGCCAGGTTCCCGCTGGATAGGCACCCTGCTCGTCTTCGAACACCCCGTCGAGCACGAAGATCTCCTCGCCACCGGGATGGGCGTGCAGGGGGAAGCGGGTTCCGGGCTCCCAGCGCACCAGGGCCACGTGCTCAAGGCCGAAACCGTGCAGGGGCAGCACCGTCAGCCCGGGCACCAGGCCGGGCACGAAGGTCGCGCAACCGGTGTCGATCACCACCCGCGTCTGGTCGGCCGGATCCATCTGCCGCAGTTTCACCAGGATGGTGCAGCCGACCGCACTGAAGGGGGCATGGGCGGAGCCGACCGGGTTGCGGACGTAGGTGCCGGGGCCGTAGTCGCCGTGCTCATCGGAGAAGACTCCCTCAAGCACCAGAAACTCCTCGCCGCCATCGTGCCCATGGGGGGAGAAGTGGCTGCCGGGGGCGTAGCGAACGATCGAGGTGGCCCGGGCGACCTCGCCGCCGTCCCGCTCCAGCAGGCGCCGCTCCACCCCAGCCAGGGGGGAGGGATGCCAGGGCAGGGCACTGCTGTCGACGACGGCCCGCAGGGCCGGATCGGCATGGAGCTGGGTGGGGAGGGGCGTCATCGCTGGGGGGGCGCGTCGTGGAGCAGGGCGCGCAGGCGGATCAGGCCCTGGCGGGCACGGGTCTTGACGGTACCGAGGGGCAGCTGCAGCAGCTCGCCGATCGCCGACTGACTCAGCCCCTCGTAGTAGGCCATCTCCAGCACCTGGCGCTGGTTGGCGGGGATGGCCTCCAGGGCCTGACGCACCCGTCGCGCCAGTTCATCCGCCTCCGCGTGTTCCTGGGGGGTGGGCACGGCAGCGGGGAACAACTGCTGGGACCAGCGTTGCACCAGTTCCCAGCGGTTCTTGCGCTGGCTGATGCGGTTGAGCGCCATCGAACGCGTCAGCAACAGCAGATAGGCCAGGACCGGTCCCCTGGACGGGTCGTAGCGGTCCTGCTGCCAGAAGCGCAGAAAGACGTCGTGAGTGAGGTCCTCCGCCTCCTGGCTTGAGCGGCACAACCGCAGGGCCAGTCGATAGACGGGGCCGCCGCAGCTGTCGTAGAGGGCGCCCAGGTCCTGGGACCTGGCCTGCTGTTCCCGCCGGTGGGTCCCCAGGCCTGGGCCGCCCGTGGCATCCGGGTCGGGGGGAGTCACGGCCAAGGGTGCACCGGAGCGGGGGCGGCAGGAAGGAGTACCGACGTCGGCCCGGATCGGATCGGCCAGCGCCAGCGACTGGCCAACACTCCCGCCAGCACCAGCGCCGAACCGGCCAGGCTCGCCCCCTGGAGAGGTTCGCCCAGCAGGACGGCCGCACTGAGCAGGGCCACCACCAGCGACAGGGAGCTCCACAGGGAGACCTGCGCCACCCGGAGGTGGCGATAGGCGAGCCGCAGGGCCAGTTCCCGGCCCAGGGGCAGGCTGAGGGCATAGAGCCCGATCACCCCCACCACCCACCAGAGCTGCAGCAGCAGGAAATGGTGCGGGCCGAACAGCACCAGGGCGATCCCCCCGAAGATCAGGGCCGACACCAGGTTGGTCACACCGACGCTGACGGCCAGGGGCAGACGGCGTCGGGCGACCAGGCGACCACTCACGGACGCCGCCCCATAGGCCAACACCCCCACCAGGGCCCAGGCCAGACCCGACGTCCCATCCATGCCGCTAGCGGCCGCCGCCATGGTCACCGACGGCAGCATCAGACCGACAGAGATGAGAACCAGGCTGATCCAGAAACTGCGCGGCAGGGCTTCCCCCAGCCAGCCACGGGCCAGCAGGGCCGAGACCGGCAGGACGAGGGCGAAAAGCAGCGTCTGGCTGATCACCGAGAGCGACTCCAGGGCGAGGTAGTAGGCGACGGGACCCAGGAACAGCCCGAGAAAGGCATCAACGGCCAGCAGCCGCCGATCACCCGGGCCCAGGGCGGCCAGATCCGCCGCCAGGGTCGCTCGACCGGGCAACAGGGCCGCCAGCCCCACCGCGAGCTGGGCCAGAAAGAACAGGTTGCAGAAGCTGATCGGATCCATGCCCCGCACCGGATGGGCCGCACCGAACTCCTGCAGTCCCTTGAGCACGGTGGCGTCGAGTCCCCGCAGCAGCACATACAGCAGCAGCGGCAGCACGCCCCTGCCCATCAGATCCTGCTGGTGAGCACCAGGCGACCGCTGGGGCTGGCCCCCACCTGATCGTTCTCCAGCGTGACGCTGACACGGGTGGCCACACTGGTGGGCATCGTCGGAATCAGCATCGCCACGTGCCCCTGTCCCGTGGGCACAAAGGCGACGCAGCCCACCGGCTGGCCGTCCACATCGGCCCAGAGGCGATACACGTGGTGGGGCGGCGGCGGGGGCAGATCATTCAGCATCAGCACGTTGTGGGTGGGGTTGCCGGTCACCATCACTTCCCCTGCAGCGGGAACGGAGGGATCGACGGCCGCCAGCGCCATGCGTCGGGACGCCCCAGCCACGGGAACGGCGGCGTGGAGATGGCCCTGGATCTGCGCCAGCTGCTGGCGCGTCTGGTGCAGCTCGTAGCCCAGCCCCAGCAAGACCAGCCCCACCACGGCCGGCCACACCCACTGACCGGGGATCAGCCCCCGGGTGGGTTTTGCCGCCGGAACTGCCCCCTGCCGGTCCATCAGACGTTGGCGCAACCGCGGGGGGGGCGTGGCCGTCTGGGGCAACGCCAGGGGCAGCAGTTCGAGGGTGGTGCGGAACTCGTTCAGACGCTGGCCGAGCTCGGGCTGCTCCCGAAGCAGGTCGGCGAGCCGCTGCCGCTCGGCCTCATCGAGATCACCCAGGGCGTGGCCCGCCAGCAGGGCATCGAGGCTGTCGTCAGGGGGGGCATCGTCGGGAATCACGGCAGACTCAGGGATGCCTTCAGGGCTCCATCTGACGGAGCAGCTCCGCCGTGGACCTCAGGCCACAGGGTAAGGCGTGCCGGCCTGCTGGACCGTGGGATCGGCATGGATGGAAAACGCTCCTGACGCCATCGGGGTGGGGACGTCGGTAGTACCGGCAATGGGACGGATCGGATCTGCAGGCCTACTGTTCTGGCGCCCGGCTGCGCCCCCCACCCCGTGCGCCTGCCCAAACTCCTGCGTCCCCTCCTGGGACACCCGCAACGGGCCCTGGGCCATCAGCGCAGCCCATGGACCAGCCTCTGGCGCCAGCCGGTGTCGATGGCGATGCGGATGCCGTGGCCGGTGTTCTTCCTGGCGATGACGCTGATCTACCTGGCGGAGGTGCTGATCTTCGCCCTGGCGTTTCAGCTGGATGCCGGCCATGTGGAGGCCGACGGAGCGATGGGGCTCCCTGCCAGCGGCATCTTCGCCCTGCAGAACCTGTTCAGCGCCAGTTTCCAGTCCGCCAGGGTCAGCTCGCCCTACACCCTGGGCCTGGCGGCGACCCAGCGGATCGTCGGCATCCTGACCACCGCCATGGTCACGGGCCTGTTCTTCCTGCGCTTCACCCAGGTCGATTCGCCCCTGCGCTTCAGCCGCCAGCTGTGTCTGAGCGGCTGGCCCGACGGTCACCTCAGCTGCCGCTTCATCACCGCCGACCCCAGTTACTGGTTGAAGGTGACCTACTCCATGGTCCTGTTTGTGGATGAGGAGGTGGAGCCGGGGGTGTGTCAGCGGCGCATCCATCCGCTGACCCTGCTCAACGCCGCCACACCCCAGCTGCATCTGACGGCCGTTCTGAGCCACCGGCTGACGCCGGACAGCCCCCTGGTCCAGCTGGGACTCGAGGCCATCGCCAGGGCCAGTGGCGCCGTGATGGTGCTGGTGGAGGGCTCCGACGAGGTGACGGGATCGTCCCTGCTCCAGGTTCACCACTACCGGTTGGAGGACATTCTCCAGGGCCGTACCTTCGCCGATCTGGTGTCCGAGGACAGCCAGGGGCGGCGCCGGGTGGACTTCGGGGCCCTCGACCGCACCCGGCCGATCACCTGAAGGCCCCCCGGATCCAATCCGACCCGATCCCTCATCGGTATGTCATGGCGAGCGGGAGTCAGGGCGCATCAGCGCCCGGCCTCTCCCTCCCCTTCCACACCCCATCCCCATGACCCGCTCCACCAGCGCCCTGCTCCGCACCGGCTCCTTCGGCCTCGTCGCCGCCACGGCCCTGTCCGGTGCCGTCCTGCACGCCCGCAGCCTCAGTGATCCGATCACCCCCGCCCTGGCTTCGGTGGCCCAGAGCATGGCCATGGCGATGGCCAGCGGCAGCTTCCGCAAGGCCGAGGCTCCCGTGAGCGGCGGCTTCTCGATCAGCGAGCAGGGCGGCAAAACGGTGCTCACCCTCAGCGGCGACTTCAAGACCAACGACATGGCCCCGGATCTGAAGGTGATCTTCAGCCCCTCGGCCACGCCCCTGGCCGCCACCAAGGCCCCCGGATTTCCCCTCAAACCGGGCAGCTACACCGTGCTGGCCTCGCTGAAATCCAGCAAGGGGGCCCAGAGCTACGTGATCCCCGCCTCGATCGATCTGAAGGCCCAGAAATCGGTGCTGATCTGGTGCCAGAAGTTCAACGCCACGATGGCCTGGGCGCCCCTCAAGCCCTGAGCGACGCCGGCACGATCAGAGCCCGGCGAACCACTCGTAGCCCCTGTCCTCCCAGGTGCCACGGCGGTCGCCCAGGCTCGTCATCAGCTCCAGGCCGGTGACCCACTTGCTCTGCTTATAGCCGAGCTTGATGGGGCTGGCCAGCCGCACGGGGGCGCCGTTGGCCACGGGCAGCGGCGCCCCGTTCATGTGGGTGGCCAGCAGGGTCTGGGGGTGCAGGGCCGAGGCCAGATCCCAGGTTTCGAAGTACTGGTCGGCGGAACGGATCGCCAGATAGGCCCCGAGGGGGGAAGGGCCGGCCAAGCCGAGCACGTCGGCCAGCCGCGGGCCCGACCAGGCAACGATCGCCGCCCAGCCCTCGACACAGACGTGGCGGATGACGCACTCCCGCTGGGGCAGGGCGGCGAGGGCCGCCAGATCCAGGCTCAGGGGGCGGGCCACGGCCCCGTTCACGGCGAGCCGGTAGCTGCCGGGCGCCAGGGTGGGCGTGCCATTGAAGCTGTTGACCAGCAGGGCCTCGGGCTGCACCTGGTTGCGGCGGAACTCCGGCAGCGGTCCCTTGGCCTGTAACAGGGCCTCGATCCGTTCGTTCAGCGGCTGGGTGGCCTCCCCCACCGGCTCGCTCCAGTCGTTGAGGGCACAGCCGCCGAGCAACAGCGAAGAGCCGCTGGCCAGCAGCAGGCCGAGGGAGCGGCGGCGACTCAGGGGCTCGGACGAAGCAACCATCTCAGAGCACCATCGCCCGCAGCAGCCGCAGGCCGCCTACCCGCCAGGAGAGCACCACGTGGGCCACCAGCAGCAGGGCGATGGCGGGGATGGTGGCGAGGTGGCACACCCGCAGGGTCTGCCAGCTGGAGAACCCGGCCGGTTCGGCAAAGGCAAACAACGACACCAGCCACCACAGCTGGGCCGGCTTGTACATCGCCAGGCCACTGATCAGGCTGAAGGCCAGCAGGACCAGCATCAGGGTGTAGGTGATCCGGTGGCTGGCCAGGCGACGGCGGGGGGCGCTGACGCTGGCGCGCAGGGTGTCGAGATCGCCGCTGCCGGCCAGGCGCCGATGTCGCCGGCGCAGCAGCAGGCCGATCCAGAGCCCCAGGTTGGCGGCGTACAGACCCATGACAGCGAAGTGCCAGTCGCGGCCACCGGCCAGCCAGCCGCCAAGGGTGAACAGCTCCGGCACGGTCGCCCCCTCCCGCCCGCCAAAGACCGGATTGGCGTTGTAGATCTCCAGCCCGCTGGCGGCCATCAGGAGCAGCAGCAGCAGGTTGAAGCCATGGAAGGCCCTGGTCCACAGGGGGCTGGGGCGCATGGCCTCAGGCGGTCTGGAGTTGATCGAGCTGCTGTTGCAGGCGCTGCTTCATGCGTTTCTGCACCAGCTCGCAGAGCTCCTCCACCAGTTCGGTGTCGGCCCGGTAGATGAGCCGGACCCCATCCCGGTCGCAGGTCACCAGGCCAGCCCGCTGCAGCTGGGACAGCTGGCGGCTGATGTGGGACTGGCTGAAGCCGGTGGCCTCGATCAGGGAGGCGACATCGGCCGAGCCCTGGCGCAGGTGGCAGAGCAGCTGGAGCCGGGCCGGTTCACTCAGCAGGCGGAAGAACTGGCTGAACTCCTCCAGCAGCTCGGGACTGGGGATGGAACCGGGGCCGGCAACGCCCATGACAGAAGGTTATGACGCTAGCGGCATTATGCAGGGTTTCCCAGGCCTTGGCCCAAGTCAGAACAGTTCCGCAATGGAGCCAACCGCTGCAGCGGCCTGCAGCACCGCCGCTGCCACTCTTTCGTCGTTGTATGCGTGTATAGTCATAAACACCCATGCAAGCGGCGTCCTTGGCGTCAGGCCTCCCCATCCCCCATGCCACGGCCGCCTGCGGCATGGCCCGCCTGCTGGCCGTGATGCCCACGAACCGGGTGCGTCCTTGAGTGCTGCCGTTCTGCTGCTGATGGCCGGTGGCGGCGCCCTGATCGGCTTCCTGCTGGCGGTGCTCGGGGCCGGCGGCTCGATCCTGCTGCTGCCCCTGCTGATCAGCGGCGCCGGGCTGCCCACCCGGGAAGCGGTGCCCCTGTCGCTCCTGGCGGTGACCCTGCTGGCGGTGGCCAACGCCGGCCCCTATCTGCGACGGCGCCAGGTGGCACCGCGCCCCGCCCTGATCCTGGGGGTGCCGGCCCTGGCGGGCAGCTGGCTTGGAGGCACGGTGGTGAAGCACGGCCTGATCCCCGAGCCCGTGCAGCTGGGGGTGTTCGCCGTTGCCGCCCTGGTGGCCGCCTGGCTGCTTTCCCGCCGCCCCACCGGCACGCAGACGGCCCGGGGGCCCCGGTCGGGGGAATCACCCCTGGCCCTCGCGGGCCAGGGGGTGCTGGTGGGCCTGCTGACCGGCATCGCCGGCGTGGGGGGCGGCTTCGCCATCGTGCCCGCCCTGGTGCTGCTGGCCGGTCTGCCGATGCCCCTGGCCAGCGGCACCAGCCTTGTGCTGATCGCCACCAACAGCCTGGTGGCCCTCGCCGCCCTTGGGCACTGGCCGGCAGCGGGCCTGCCGCTGCTGGGTCCCCTGGTGGTGGGTGGTCTGGTGGGGGCGATCGGCGGCCAGGCCCTGGCCCCCCGCCTGTCAGATCGTCACCTGCGCCAGGGCTTCGCCGCCCTGCTGGTCGGTTCGGCCCTGCTCACGGGCGCCGAAGCCTTCCAGCGCCAGCGCCACCTCAGCTCCGCCATCTCCTCCCCCCCCACCGTCCCGCAGCAGCGATGACCAACCTCCTGTTCCAGTTCCGCCTGCAGAGCCGCCACGGCGCCGCCGGCGACAGCCTCAGCGTCGACTTCCGCAACGGCGAGCTGGAGCCCTGGCAGCCGCTGCAGCCCAGCCTGCAGACCCCCGGCTTCCGGCTCTTCCTGCTGTCGCTGCTGCTCTGCCAGCACCACTACCTGGTGGCCAACGCCCAGGAGCGGCACCTGCCCCTGGCGGCGGTGGACGGGGTGCTCAGCGTGACCGCCTCCGCCGACTGGATGGTCGAGGCGGTGAACGGCACGTTCCAGGTGCGGCTGGAGGCGGCCGATGGGGCGGCGACGCCAGAGCTGGATGAGCCCAGCCGGGCCTTTCTGGAGCGACGCATGAAGGTCTGCCCGGTGTCGCGGAATCTGCCCGGTACGGTGACCAAATCGATCGTGGTGCAAGCGGCGGGATGATCCGGGCTTACGAGCCGGCCGACTGGCCAGGGGTGTGGGCGGTGCTGGAGCCGGTGTTCCGGGCCGGCGAAACCTTCCCCCACGACCCGGCGATCGACAGCGATACGGCCCATCAGGCCTGGGTGGGGGCCGTCGCCGCCACCTTCGTGGCCACCGATGCGGACGGGGCGATCCTTGGCACCTACTACCTGCGGCCCAACCAGCCCTGCCTGGGCGCCCACGTGGCCAATGCCGGCTATGTGGTGGCCGAGGCCGCCCGGGGCCGGGGGGTGGGCCATGCCCTCTGCCGCCACTCCCAGGAGGAGGCGCGGCGGCGGGGCTTCACGGCGATGCAGTTCAACCTGGTGGTGAGCACCAACACCGCCGGCGTGGCCGCCTGGAGCCGCAACGGCTTCCGCACCATCGGCCGGCTGCCGGGGGCCTTCCGCCATCCCCGCCTGGGGGAGGTGGATGCCCTGGTGATGTTCAAGACCCTGGCCTGAGTTCAGGGGGAGGGGTGGTCCTCGCAGGGCATCCAGAGGGAGCCCATGGCGTGGGCCCCTTCGCAGCCGAGGTCCTTCGCCTTCCTCAGGGCTTCTTCGCGGCTGGGGTAGGCGTAGAGGTTCGGCTGGCCATGGCCCTGGCTGTGGTCGTGTTGGTGGTGCACCTGCCCGCTCGGGCTCCCCAGCCGGTAGGGGCCCATCCCCTCCATGCCCACCCACCAGACACCCATCACGTTCACGCCGGCGATCAGGATGCCCATGCCCACCACAGAGGCGTTGATCACCCCCATCGCCACCGCCCCCACGCTGAGCACCCCCATCGGCACGACGCCGATGCTGATCACCCCCATGGGCACGATGCCGATCGAGATGATGCCCAGGGGGGCGATGCCGATGGCCACGATCTTCGGCCGGCCGCCGCAGGCCGAAGCTCCGCCGGAGGGAGGGGTCTCAGGCTTGACCGGATCAGGCATCAATGGGAGCCGTGGCCGGACGACCCGCCTTTGGTTTCGCCATGGGAGGCACAGGGCATCCACTGGTTGCCATGCTGGTGGGCCCCGGTGCAGTTGAAGTGCTTGGCGGCGGCCTCGGCTTCCGCCTTGGTGGCGAACATCGCCTTCTGGGCACCAGGGCCGGGCTGCTGCGCCAAGGCGGGGGCGCCGCTGAGGGCGGCCATGAGCCCGGCGGCGGCGGCCAGGGGGACGAGGGGCGACCGAAGGCGCAACACGGGGATTTCAGAAACGACAGTCATCCTGGCAGTGCTGACCTCAGGGGGTGGGGTCGCGGGGAGCTCGGGGCTGTGGTCGCGGGGAGCTCAGGGGTTGTCATAGCTGGGCACGGTGGGATCGCCGTCCCGGCCGAGGCGGCGGCTCGCCGTTTCCCTGGCACCGGTGGCCGGTTGATGGGTTCCCGCCCGGGCCAGGCCGAAGCGGGGCATGTTGCCGTAGACGCATTCATAGCGGCCGGCCTCCACCAGATAGGTCTCGTGCCAGATGCCGACGCTGCCACTGGCGCCGACCGCCTGGTTGAAGCGCTTCCAGGCCGTCAGGTGGGAGGCCTTCGGATTCTTCGAGAAGCTTTCCAGGGCCTCGAAGGAACGCCAGTACTGAACGAGGGCGGCACCGCGCCAGTAGACGAACGTCTGGGCACTGAGCAGACCGAGCTCGGGACTGGCCAGCAGTTCCCGCATCATCGGGCCCATCGCCCGGGCCACCGGCAGCCATTGGTGCAGCGCCCACAAGCGATTCACCCGCAGGCCGATGAGGAACACCACGAACGGGCCCTCGACCTGGGCGGTGTACCGGCCGGGGAAGATGGGGCTCATGGGAGGAAAGCGCCAGCGGTCACAGCGTGCCCGCCTCCAGCTGATGCAGATAGAGGAACTCCGGGGATTCAACGCCGGCCTGGCGACGAATCTCCACTAGCTGGGGGGATTCGAAGAAGGCCTTCGCCCTGGCGATCGAATCCCACCGGGAGAAGTGCACCACCCTGTTGGGGTCGCTCGCGTCTCGGAGCACCTGGAACGACTGCTCGCCGGCGTCACGGCGCAGGCTGGCCGCCGCGTCGAACACCTGTTTCCAGGCCTCGTAGTCCCGTACGGCGTGGATGATCAGCACATGGTCCAAGGGAGTTCACGCCCGGTGGGCCGAGGGGATGAGGCGCCGGCCGCAGAGGACCGCTCCAAAGCCGGAGACGTACATGAGCAGGCTATAGACCGCCGCCGGCACCGCCATGTCGGGATTGTTGAGCAGGCCAGCCGTGATGGCGATCGCCAGGGTTCCGTTCTGAATCCCCACTTCGATCGCGATGCACACCTGCTGGGCCAGCGGCAGCCGGAACAGCCTGCCGGCCAGGAAGCCCGCCAGCATGGCCAGAAGGTTGAGCAGGGCGATGGCCAGTCCCATCTGGGCCAGAAACCCCGGCAGCTTGGGGGCCTCGCGGACGAACAACAGCAGGATGATCAACGCCAGCAGGCCCCCGGCCAGCCGGCCCATCTGCTTCTCCAGTCGCCGGGCTGTTCCGGGAAAGCGGTGACGGATGGCCATGCCGATGGCCGTCGGCAGCAGGGTGATCAGCACGATCTGCAGCATGGTGGTGCCGATCGGCAGGGCGATGGCGGCCCCTTCCCCCAGGAAATGCTGCAGGGCCAGGTTGGTGAACAGCGGAATCGTGAACACCGTGACGATGCTGCTCACGGCCGTCAGCGTCACCGACAGGGCCACATCCCCCCGGGCCAGGTAGGTCATCAGGTTCGACGACGGCCCGCCCGGGCAGACGGCCACGACCACCAGACCCACCGCCATCACGGGCTCCATGGGCACCACCCGGGCGATCAGGGCCCCCAGCAGCGGCAACACCAGGGTCTGGCAGACCGTGCCCACCGCGACCGCCCGGGGGTAGCGCGTGATGCGCTGGAAGTCCTCGGGCAGCAGGCTGAGGCCCATGCCGAGCATGACGATGGCCAACGCCACCGGCAGCAGGACCACCGTGAAGACGCTGCTCTGCATCAGCGAATGGCCATGCCCCGCATCACGGTGCCCATGATGCTCACCCGCGCCCAGCGCGGCAGGGGCACGAGCGACCAGCTCAGCAGCTTGGAGAGCACGCCCGGCAGCACCGTGGCCTGCCGCCCCAGGGCCGCGAGGATCGGCTGGGCGATGGCTTCCGGGTCCATGGCCGCCCCCATCCGCATCCCGGCCCTGGCGGCGAAGCCGCTGTGGGTGGGCCCGGGCGCTGCGGCCAGCACAGCGACGCCATCGCCCCGGAGTTCCACCTGCAGGGCCTCGGCCAGGCTCTGCACATAGGCCTTGGTGGCGGCGTAATGGGCCGCGTAGGGCATCCCCTGGAAGGCGGCGATCGAGCTGAGCAGCACCAGACCGCCCCGGCCCCGCTCCCGCAGGCGCCGGCCGAAGTGGTGGCAGGCCTGCAGCACCGCCCGGCCGTTGACCATCAGCATCTCGGTTTCGCTGGCGATGTCGGCCTCCAGGAAGGGGCCGGCGCTGCCGAAGCCGGCGGAGGCCACCAGCAATCCCACCTCCAGCGGATCGGTGACCCGGCGGATCGCAGCGAGATGGTCCTCCCGGGCCAGGTCGACCGCGACGACCAACACCTGCACGGCGTGACTGGCCATGAGGCTGGCCGCCAGGGCCTCGAGTCGGAGGCGATCGCGGGCCACGAGCACCAGGTTCAGGCCGGCTTCGGCCAGGCGGCAGGCCAGGGCGCGGCCGATGCCGGAGGAGGCGCCGGTGACGACGGCCCAGGGTCCGAAGCACTCCAGGAAACGGCGCTGGCGTCGGGTCAGGGCGGATGGCATGGGTGCTGCGGTGAAGGGGGGAGAGAGGGGGGACCTCAGCGCGGGAAGCAGGCCGCGAAGCGGGCCAGCAGGAGGCGGTCGCCGCTGATCCTGAGGCGGCGGCGCAGCACCGCCCACACCGGGCTGCGCCGGCCGCTGGCGATGGCGAGCCAGAGGCGGGCATCGGCCCGCACCAGCAGGTCGGGACTGCCGGTGAGCTCGCCGGGGGTCACCTGGAGCCGGCCGTCGTCGATGCGCACGGTGGCGCGCACCGCCTCCGGGCCGCTGAGATCGAAGTGGAAGGTGGCGGCCCAGCCGGTCGCCGGACCCCGCTGGAAGATCAGGGGCAGGGCGCCGAAGAACTCCCGGGGCCGGGTGGCCCGCAGGCTGGAGCGGATCCGCTGCACCCGCTTGTGGGGGAAGCGGCGACGCACGTGGGCCTCGGCGTCGGAGCCGGCCACCACGTAGACCGTTTCCTCCCGCTCGGTGAGCGGCTTGAGCACCCGTTGCACGTGGCCGGTGCGGTCATGCACGAAGCCGCTGAGCACGTCGTCGCCGGCGGGGCAGACCGCCACGCAGTAGGCGGCCTTGTAGCTCGGCTTGTAGGCCAGACCCTGCCAGGTGGTGACGGCCTCCTGCAGGGGAACGCGGTCGCGGAAGTCGTGGCGGTCGCGGCTCTCCACCACCTCTTCCACGAAATCGGCGAAACCGCTCATGAACTCGCGGTAGTTGTGGTCGTAGCAGGCCGAAAAGCGAAAGCCTCCGCCGGGCTCGATGGCGCCGACGGGGCAGGCCACCGCGCAGAGCTGGCAATCGATGCAGGGGTTGTAGGCCAGCGGCGCCGGCGCCTGGGGCACCTCAGCGCTGGTGAGCACGGTGCCGAGCAGCACGAAGGAGCCGAAGCGGGGATGGATCAGGTTGCGGTGCAGGCCCATCGCCCCCAGCTGGGCCGCCTGGGCGACGCGCTTGTGGGAGACGATCCAGGAGCGGCCGGGGAAGGAGCCCATGTCCATGGGGAAGGCCATGGGCGGGTTCAGGGCCCGGTGACCCAGCCCATTGAGGGCCCGGGCGATGCGAGAGGCGATCTCGTCCACCGCATGGCCCGTGCGGTGGAACTCGAGGTTGGCCACGTTGCGGCGGGGGCTGCGCACGTTCTCGGGGTGCATGCGCAGCACGATCGCCACCAGGGAGCGGGCGCCGGGCATGGCGGCGTGCACGTAGGACACCTCCTCGGCCAGGTCGGGATGGTCGAGGGACACCCAGCCGGCGTCATCGGCGCCGGCCTCAAGGGCGATGGCCCGCACCCACTCCAGGGAGAGGGGCGCTGGCGGCGGCAGGGGTCCGCGGGCGCGGGCGGCCGTGAGGGCGGGGTGGTCGGGGGTCTTAGCCATGATGGGCGTCATGCCATGGGGCAAAAAAAGAGAGGGTCCGCCTCAGCCCCCGGGGGCGGCCGCTGCCGCCAGCAGCCGCCGGGCCAGGGCGGGGTCGTCCACCAGGCGGGCCAGCACCACCGCCCCCACCATCGTGGACACCAGCCGCAGGGCCCCATCGCTGGGCTCCGGCGAGGGCTGGCGCGGATTCAGCTTGCGCTCGATCGCCGCCAGCAGCCCACGGGCGGCGGTCGCGAAGGCGGAACGCACGGGAGCCGGCTGGCGGGCCCCCTCAGCGCCGAGGGCGGCGATCACGCAGCCCCGCTCGGGATGGGCGAGGTGCTCGGGGGAGAGGTAGAGGGCCAGGGTCTGCTGCAGCGGCAGCCCCGCGGCCAGGGGGCCGTCGGCGCTGGCGGCGGCTGCCGTGCGGATGGCTTCCGCCACTAGGGCCTCCCGATTGGGGAAATGGGCATAGAAGGCTCCATGGGTGAGGCCGGCCCGCTTCATCAGGGCGGGGATGCCGATACCCGAGAGGCCCTGGCGGCGCAGCTCCTCGGCCGCAGCCTCGACGATGCGCGCGCGCACGGCCTGCTTGTGCCCTTCGGGGTATCGCATGATGGGCATCATGCCATGATTTCAGCGGCCGGGGCGGGGCAGCGCGTAATGAAGCTCGGCCAGACCCGAGCCGATCTGGCGCACCGACAGCAAGCGCCAGGGTGGGTTGGTCACCCGACGGGGGAAGAGCGGCTTGCCCTGGCCAAGGGTGACCGAACCGATCTGGATGATGGCCTCATCCAGCAACCCGGCATCGTGAAACTGCACGGCAAGGGCCCCGCCGCCGGCGATCCAGATGTTCTTCCCCGCCGCCACCGCCAGCATCGTTCGGTGGACGTCCTGGACGCTGCCCTGGACGAAGCGAAGATCAGCTCCATCGATGCCGGGAAGGTCGCGATGGGTGAACACCCAGCAGGGCTGGGTGAAGGGCCAGGGGGAACCCGAATCCTCCACAACTTTGTCGGAATGGCGCAGCATCCACTCATAGGTCGAGGCTCCCATCGCAATGGCGCCCACCTGGGCGATGAAGGCCGGGTAGCCCGCTTCCCTGACATCGCCGAGCGGGAACAGCCAATCCAGGCCGTCGTCTTCGGTGGCGACGAAACCGTCGAGGCTGGAGGCGGTGTAGTACTGCGTCGTCATGGCGCTGGTGAGACGCTGGGCGCGCTGAGGTGGCCCGACGCTAGGAGCTCGCAGCCCGGCAGCCGGAGGACTTCGCGATCGGCAGGCTCAGGATTGAAGCTCGATGGCCCCCGGCCGCCAGGTCTTGTTGAACCAGGGCTCCAGCGGGCCATAGAGGCGCAGGATCATGAACCACCCCTTGCCGGGGATGGTCTGCACCCAGTTGCTCTGTTTGCCGGCAGGGGCCTTGGGGCCGAACCAGACGTCAACGGAGCCGTCGGCGTTGGTCTGGATGCCTTTGTCCTGGCTGCTGACGCTGGGCCGGGGCTGGTCGGTCTGCAGCATCGAGCGGGTCTGGTTGTCGTAGACGATCACGGACCAGAAATCCTTCACCGGAATGTTGGGCGGCAACCGCAACCGGTAGGTCTTGCCGCCGTCGAACGGGTTGCCCTTCGCATCCAGGGAGGCCCAGGGATACTGGGAACCCTGGCCCACCATCTTCTCCTCCATGGCCGGTGTGACACCGGTGGCGAAGTAGTAGTAGAAGATGGCTCCATCGAGATTGGCCACACCCGGGGAAACCTCAAACCTGTAGCCACCGAAGAACGGCAGACGCCAGGAACTGTTGGGATAGAAGAAGGCCTCGGGTTCGCGAATCTTGAAGGCCAGGGTTCGCGCCGTCACCGCCCCGATCTTGGCGGCATCGCTGAGGATCTTGCTCATGCGCGCGTCGGGCTGGAAGGGTTTGCCCTTGACGATGCCGATCGAGGCGAACAGGCCCAGGGTGGTCGGATCAGCTCCTTCAGGGGGTTCCTCCTGGATCACCTGGTTGAGCAGGGTCCAGAAGGAATCGTCGCCGGGAGCGACGAAGTTTGCAGGTACTCCCGAAGCATTCGCGAACTTGATCGGCGGCGGATTAGCGGCATCGGACAGCCGGTAGATCTTGAGGTTCTTCCGCACGGACTCCACCCCGGGCTTGGGAGAACCATCGACCAGAAAGGAGCGGAAGGGCATCCAGTTGCCGTAGGTTTTCGGCCGCACAACGGCATAGCCCGCGGGGATGGCCCCCTGGTAGCCCGGCGGCAGGATCAGGTACTTGCCCCCCTGGCCCTTGTCCGGGCCGGTGATGCCGATATCCGTCACCCAGCGATACCAGAAGTCGTTGATGGCACCGAGCACCTTGGGAGGGATTTCCACCACCAGGGGGCCTTGGCGGGTATCGAGCCAGATGAAGCTGTAGATCGTGTTGTCGTTGGCCGTGAGTTCCACGGTTCTGGAATCCACCAGGTTTTCCCAGATCACATTGGTGGTGTTCACGGGACCAAACCTGCGCAGCGAATCGCGCATGCCGGCCTGGTTGACGATCGGGATGGCAAGCAGGTAGGCCTGCAACGCGCGGGAGCGATCCAGATTGTCGTAGATCTTCGTGATGGTCTCCGGTTTCGGCACGCCATCGCTGAGGTTGAGGGTGCCGATGGAGGTGTCGACCCGATCCGGGGTGGCCACGCCCGGGGCCTTGGGCGTCGTCATCCTGAAGGTCTGGGCGGAAGCCGCCGACGCGAAAGTCGCGGCCAGGAAGACCGCCGTGATTCCGGCGCACCGTTGGAGACATGGCTTCTTCAAGATGTTTCCTCGTGCAGCGAAATCGAGTGAATTCACTGTATCTCAGCGATCTGTAGCCTTCTCTGCAGGATTGGGAATGGCAAGGATCCCCCTGCATGGGCAGCTGAAGCTGCCCAATCGCGGAACCAATGGCCTTGCCGTTGGAGCAGGTGGCGGGACCCTCAGCGAGTCAGGGCTGTGCCTCCACATAGCTCTTGAAACGGTCAAGGATGCTCTGCCAACCGCTGCGCTGCAGATCGATCGGGTTCATTGTTTCGGGTGTAAAGGTTTCTCGCACGATGGTCGCATCGGCCTCGGGCTCGAACACGACTCTGACGTCACGGGCCTCTGCGCCATCACCGATCCGATAGGCGATCAAGGCGTGGGTCTGAAGCTCGGTATAGGTGCCGCTGAAATCGAATCCCTCGCTGCCATCCTTGGCTTCCATGCGGCTTGTGAAGCTGCCTCCGACTCTGAGGTCAATGGTTGCCGACGGTGTGTGCCAATCCTCTGAAGCTGCGTTCCAGCGAGTGATGTGCTCCGGCGAGACCCAATGGGTCCATACCTTGGTGACAGGTGCGTTGATTCGGGCTTCGACCGTGACGAGGTCTGGTTCGTTGGTCATGGGTTGTCGTGGGTGTGTGGGTGGGGCGGGCTGGCCGTGGCAGGGCACCAGGTACCCGCAGTTGGCAAGGGACAACGAGAACTGTTCAGCGATTCCATGCGGCGTCTCAGCGCCTGCGGGAACGACGCAATGCTTGTCAATGATTGGCTGCTACGAGAAGAGCCACTTTGCACGATTCGGATGTAACGTGGCATGATCAGATACACCATGAAAAATACGATGGCAGCTGTGAGCACCAGCGTGTTGAGTGGTGGATAGGAGGGTACCCCAAGAGTGCGCAGAACAGGAAGGATCACCAGCGGAAGGAAAAGGACAAGCGGATAGATGGCGGACCACGTGATGAGGAACTGCTTCCAGCGCATCGGCACCTTTGCCCTCGCGCCACCGGGAACAAACCAGAAGTCAAGGCCGCTGCTGATATAGAAATCATCCGTGCCGACAAGGAGCGGCTTCACGGCTTTGATCAGCCGCTTCCGGTCATTCGATTCCATCCAGCCCCTTAGATTCGCCGTCGAATCAAAGAGGATGATCACCGTGTATGTGGCTGTGATTCCGGGGATGGGGCGTACGATGTGCCAGTCGAGGAAGCCGGTTGCTGCCTTGCAAAATGGCGAAATCGTTTCCATCCAGGCCTCGTACGCATCATGGCGATTGTTTCGGATGCGATGGGTGATGACGACAGTGGCTCCGCCGTAGGGCGGAATGGCTGACTGAGCCATGGGAGTGCCTCCGAAGGTGTGCCTGAGTGGGAATGGGAAACGGCTAACCCGCAAGATCAACGGCGCGGCTTGATGCGTCCGCCGAAGTTTCATGGCCAGGCGCGCTTAGTCAGAAGTTACCACCATCGAAGCTTACCGTGGACGGCGCGTTCCTATCCTTTGGAATAGAAACGCTTACTGTTCGCACATCGAACAGCGGATGGTTCTGCGGTGAGAGAAATGCTGCTTCCAGCTCTGCAGCAAGCCGTTCAGCCTCCCCATAGGAGACGCGAAGACTCGCGACCACAGTGGAATCAGTAAAGCCAGAACAAGTTACATTGTCTACGTCAATCGAACTTGGCAGTTTCTCTAGGAAATAGTCGCGAATCGCCCTTTCCCGAACAGTCTGCAGGCGTTTGCCGAAACCCAAGTCACACGGTCCTCCCATGGCAAATTCGTTCTCATAGAAGTCCAAGAACAGTGCAGGGGGATCAGCAGCGGAAGGAATAACACTGTCGTTGCGGTCTTCATCTCGGGCGTAGCGCTCAAGATCAGCGGCGGGCAGTAACTACACGGGTTCGAAGCCCGATGATGCGGGAGAGACGACCGAGATGAAGACAAGCGGTTCTTGCCCAGTGCTCAGCACACCGTGAACTTCTCCACGATGGGCTACCAGCACATCTCCTTTGGCGATAGCAATCGACTCCCCGTTAACGCTAACGCGGTACTCGCCGCAACCTGAAAGGATGGTCCATGTATCCTGGCCATCAGGATGTACATGAGCCGCGATACTCTGGCCAGGCTTGACATACCAAGCAACGACAGCTGCTTCAGCCGACTCAGTGATGACTGAGCGAATGGGCTCACCGTCTGATGGTTGGAGGTGCTCGGTGAACTTGAATAAACGCTCTTGGCTCATTACGGTCTCGTTGGAATGGTTCTGACTCGTTTTAGCAAGAATGGCGCCGAAGCGATTCTTCGGGGCCTAACGCTTGCCATCACCTGCCCGCCGAGAGCAAGGAAGTTGAACAAAGATCATCAGGGGGCGGCTCAGGTGTGTGGCATTGTTAGCCGATTTCCAGCCTGCATCACAGATCACCTGGTTCGTGACCAGTGTGCTTGGCGATTCGAGCCAACATCCTAGGGCCAATCTCCTCGCCATCATGGAACGCAAAGACATAGTCCGGATAGTCTGCATGTTCAAGCGTCTTGTGCGACCCTGTCTGACGCTTAACTCTCCATCCAATGGTCTGCAAGGCTGCCAATACTTTCTTGGCTTTGGCTGACGGCCAACTACTCATGCAGAGAGTGGAAGTGAAAACTGGATGCTGACTGGCTCGGCTTCACCATTCTCAAGTTGATCAGCTATAACACGAAGGGCTAGGACTTCAGCCTTTGACATTGCATCAGCAGATGAACTTCCGTATGCAAGAACTCCAGGTAGCTCCGGCACCTCGGCGATCCAACGACCGTCTACATCTTGTTAGCACTCCAAAGTGCAATTCATGCTTAGTTCCCTATTGATGCCACTGTAGCAACATCACATGCTAGGGCGCATCCTGTTCATCAGCTCAGCCAGGCGCCTTTTCCAGAGATTCGGCTAACGCCCAGCATCAGCGGCGGCGCACAGCGCCGACGGCTGCATGCTGTTGTTAGCCCACATTCGATTTGCCTAGGTTGCACACTGAGCAAAGGGTTTGCAGGTTCTCGAATTCAGTTTCGCCGACTTTGCTCCAAGGAACAATGTGATCAACCTGGAGTTTAATTCCGGGAGTAAGCGCAGGACTTGCACCGCAGCCACAACAGCAGAAGCGATCACGTTGTAGTACGCGCCAGCGAAGACGAAGCGAAGGATCCCGTCCCGTCCGTCGCCTGTCCGTTGCTTTAGTTGACACAGTAGGGGCCTCAGCAACTGTGCCATTCGCAAAATCGACAAATGCGCGAAGCGCAGCCGTCCAGGAGCCGAACCGCCGGTTATACGGTGATTGGGAGATTGCTGACGGCAGAGACGACAACTCGCTGCGTCTGGGCTGTCGACCGAAGTGCTGCCAAAGCACGAGCAAGTTCTCAAAGAGCCGCTCATCAGAAAGGTCCATCTCGTTCGAGATGGATAGGCCGGCCATCCGAAGTGCATTGTTCCAAGAACCAAACCTTCGTATGAGCGTGCTGTAGTCAAAGGTTCCGAGTGAGCCATAGGTCTTTTGTGGCACGGTTCCAGAGCCAAGGGACGAGGCAACCCGTTGCAAGTCCGCGATCAGCTCCTCGTCTGTGACAGGAGCGCCTGAGACGCGTGACAACCTGAATGGAGGATCGGTCATGTGTGGGCTAACGCTCAAGATCTGAAGCGGGCAGTGGCTTTGGGGTTGGCGATACCATCCGCTCCCGTCTTCTGAATCTTGATGTTAGGCCCCCTTCGCATCATCAGTGGAGTGAGCTTCGACATATTCCTTGAGCACAGCATCCATACGAGCTTGCCAACCAGCTCCAGAAGCCCTGAAATAGTCAATAACCTCAGGACTATATCGGATTGAAACCAGCTGCTTCTTATTTGCCAATTTTGGACGTCCGCGAATCACGCGAATGGGCACCATCGAGCTCATCTGCTCGTCTGTAAGCGGAAGGGCATCAGGATCTGATTCCGCCGCCGACGTAATCAACTGATCTTCCTCAAGCGTCGGCATCTTCAGGCTAATCTCCTTTAATGGCTTTGACATAGTGATTGACCTCACGGCGATTGGCTCTGCGTAGGCTAATTATTCGCCTTGTCGACTCGCGATCTACAAAGGCTACAAAACAGAGTATGTCTCCAATTGGAGCCAAGGCAACCATCCTTACTTCACCATAGTCAGCCCGATCATCAATCCAGACGAGTGCTGCATCCCAACTGAGCTCAGCTGCGGCAGCCAGGGGGAGGCCGTGCTTGCTCAGATTGGTCGCGTCCTTGCCAGGGTCGAAGTCGAACTGCACTCTTTATCGTAGCTACGTAATTCCCCTTCCGTCAACCTCGTCCCAACAAGCAGGCTTCAGGTGGGCCTAACGCCGGAGTTCACCGGCCGCCTGGTGGATGAGAACGACTGGAGGACCGCCAAAGGCGGTCCGGTGCAACGACCTGTTCGGCCTGGTGCCGGAGCGAAAGGAAAGCAGCATGACGACGCCGCAAGTGATGACGAAGATTGACTTGATGCAGCCGGTGGCGATGACGCCAACGCTGCACCACTTCCCGCCTGCCCTGATGGCGCACTGCGACCACCCTGGTCATGTGCTGGTGAGGCTGGGCGGGACGCAGCACGGCATGGACACGCTGACAGCGATTCGCCTGCTGCGCGACCTGCGCAACGCGGTGGAGATGTCCGCTGGCTGGCCGCCTGCCGCGTGAGGCCGAACGCTGCCCCTAAGTGGCAGGCAGGAAGGATGAGGCGGCGTAGCTGATCACTGGTGGTGGCCTGTCCACTCGAGGGGCTTGTTCGAAGTGGCGCTTCCGACAGGAAACGTCCGCAGGCCTGGACTTCACGACCGACATTCATACAACCTCTGCCACCTCTTTAGCGCCCGCGCTCAATTTCAGCCTTGCTGAGGCGCCAAGGCTATGATGCACGCGGTGACAGAACAAGCATGAAAAGAGAAGTGTCATTTCAGCTTATGGTCGCCAAACGCACATACATACAGGGTGCCGAGCATGCAGGCTCAAATAATAAGCTGTTCTCGGGAATCGCGATCTCGTTGTTCCAAGACGCAATAGAGTTGGCACTCTTGGCAGCAATCAACAAAAATGACATTGATCCTGGAAGGCGCTCCGACTTTAATAAATACATCGAACTCTTGGAGGCTGCGAATATTGAAATCCCATTCAAGCAACGAATTCGCCAAATCAACAATACTAGGATTCAGTTTAAGCATTATGGAGTATGTCCAGATCCATCAGAGGCATTGAGACTTGAGGAGGCGGCTAGGGCTTTTCTCAATCAATTCTTATTACAGTGTTTTGGCCTTAGGATTGAACAGATCTCGCTGTGCAGCCTCATCGAAGACGATGAGCTTAGATCTGTTCTAAGCAAAGCCGAAGACAGCCTGAATTCTCAAGATATCTCAAGCTGCTTGGACCAATTATGCGCAGCAAAAACAATAATATTTGCACGCCACGCCAAGCTATTAAAGTCTCCTATGCATAGAAGTATTGGGCAAGATCAGCGCATGATCGAGACCATTCGAAAGTCCATCGAGCCATTAGAGATAGTTGCCATTGCTGGGGTCCTTGGCATAAACGCTTTTGAGCTAAGAAAGATCATGCCACTTCCGTCTGCATTTAAAAGGCAAGACGGTGAGTGGGAAGCGACCTTCTCTGGCCCATTCTGGAACTCTGAAACAACAAGAGACCCTTGCTTGGCACTCGAGATTCTAGGGATATTGGTGTCTATTGCAATCCGCATTGAAGAGTCCCTTAAGCCTGTTAAATACGATTCTCAGTGGCTAAACGTTTTCTACTGATTGACATTTCTAGCCTTTTCCATCTCGGCGATGGCAAGGATTTATCCTTTTAGTCTTAGTTTCGTCGATCCTTCGAACGCTCCAGATCAGAAGCGGGCATGAGTCTCGGCACAGAAGGACAGCCAATGCTCCCGTCTTCTGTATCTGGATGTTAGAAGGTGTCATCTTTCAGGCAGGCGGATAGAATTTAAAGATCATGGCGGGTACCCTCTGAAAGGTTGGAATGGGCCAGTTAATCAGCAACTCCTAGAGTGAGAGCCTCATTTGCAATGATGAGCTTGGCGCCACGGATGAAACTGTCACATTTGATGCCACCGGATTGAAAGTCGGACTCCTTGATGGACAAGGCATGTAAATCATCATTCCTTTTGCTGGTGATCTTGCAAAGATTGAAATCCGCTTCGCCTACTTTAGCTGGAACAAGGGCCCGCCTGCGCTTGGAATGCCATAGGTCAGAATACAAGAATGGAATGATTACTACATTCCCTACTGAAGGTGTACCCATGATTCTTCCTCATCTAGATTGAGCCACTCGCATGAAGCCGAGGGTTAACTTAATGCAATCCCATTAAAAGTTTATTCCGCCTGATTTCGTGGCACTGCGACTAATGCCTTTAGCCCCTTTTCTCGAAGAACTGATGCATTAAGCCGTATTCGTCCGTCAGTCTCAACAACGGCTTCATAGCAGATTTCCATTTCCTTCATTAGATCTCCCTTGGATTCGTGGACTTGATTGGCCGGGTCTTGGCAGGCCACTCCAGCATTGCGACAAGACCTCTGGCTATGACCCACGAGCACATCCACACCCGGAAGGCGATCAAGCTTTGTAACAGTTTTGCCTCGCTAGAATCGTTTAAAGCAATATTAGATAGAAAGACTTTTTGATATGATTTTTACTTGGGACTCTTTCATCGAAGCTGTAACACTAACTCCAATCCAGTATCCGCAACTAAGAGTAGCTTACCTGTCACAATGCATACTTGAGTCAGGAAGGGGTAGTAGTTTTCTATTTGGTGCGGCAGGCAATCCAACAGGTATAAAATGGCGTTCTGAGCTTCAGGGCTTTGCGGCAAGGAAGTTTCTTGTTACGCCAACTGAACCCCTGGGCGCTGAATGGTGTTTTTGGGATAAACCCGATAAAGCAGTGCTGGGTTATTGGAAGTTCATTTCACGTCCTGTATATAATGGTTGGGAAAAGTATGGTAAGGACCCCGCAGGGTACATTCAGCATATTTGGGAATCTGGTTATGCCACTGATCCCAGTTATGTCCAAAAGGTTTTGTCTCTCTTCCCCGAGGCCAACAGGCTCATTAATCTCGCTGCAACACCTAAAATGTCAACCGCAACTTGGTTTCTGTTCCAAAGCACAACTGATGGCAGCTCCCTTGTTCGAGCGATGGCGGGCTCTTCAACCTCTGACACTTTAAGTGATTTCTCCAGAGATGCACTAATCAAGTTTCTGGATTCATATGACAGTGCCCGAACTTTTTTGCTTTCTCCAGATTCTGGGGTTGTTTCGGATAATTCTCTTTCCCAAATACCTAGCAATTCAAACTCTACAGCTAAAGCTGTTTCACTTGAGCTGAGGCGCACTGATGACGGCACGCCAGCCATCTTGGCTCTCGATAAAGATGGACAATCCATAGCCTATATCAAGAGTAAGTTCAAATCAGATTTTGTCGGATTCCTTTCAGTTCGTAAGAATATTAAGAAAATAACTGTTGCTCCTAGGGATTCAGCAGAGCCAAGACCGGGCCCTGGCTCACTGGATTCAATTTCCAGGCCTGAGGTGAAATGGGTTGATGGTTGCCCACATCAGAGCTCAAGAAATGGATCAAGAATTAGTTCTATCGTCATGCATTATACTACTTCCAGGAATATTCAGGGGACAATTAGCTGGTTCTTGAACCCAGTATCAAAGGTATCATCACACTATATTATTTCACAAGACGGCAAAATTGTCCAAATGGTTAAGGATTCCGACAAAGCCTGGCACTGTGCGGGCTTCAATGCAACCTCGATAGGTATAGAGCATTCGGCCGCGCCAGGAGATTCGCTAACCCAAGAGCAAAGCGACTCATCAGCGAGACTTGTGAGTTGGCTAGTAAAAGAATATGGTGTCAGCGAAGATCGGATCTACGGACATCGATGGAATCCGGATAATCCTGGTGGAACTGATTGCCCCGGAGACCTCTGGCCTTCAATATCTAATCTCGAAAACTGGGTTAGGCGAAATATTGCTTAAGACCTGTCATTGTTCATCCACTGTCGACGTAGTTTGACCACCCTAAAGACCTTCTTAGTCCCTACGTGCCACAAGTCTCATCAACCATTATTCTCACTGCGACCTGCCTTCTATCCTTACCCCTCAGACTGGCAGTGCTTCTCTGACTAATGAGGGCCCCTTAGTCCACCTGATTCTTAACTGTTGTGAAACATCTTGATCCGTCAAGTCAGTTGGATAAGACCATCCTCCGTTCTTATTCGTCTCTACGATGGACATTGGTCGTTGTGGGGATGCTGTTTCCCTTTTTGTTGTTGCTAGGTGGAGAGCATGGAATCTACCGTGCATGGGGGCTTCAAGTCCCGGATTTTCCTTCGGGGATCCCTTGGCAGACATCTCTAAGTGCTTATTATCATGCTGGCTTCAAATGTATTGCGCATATGGGAGCCCTTCGCGATATCTTTGTGGGTTCGCTATGGACAATCAGCTTTTCCCTGGTTATGTATACCGGCTTTAGTAAGTTAGAGAATTGGCTCTTAAACTTCGCAGGTGCAGCCTTGTTAGGCGTTGCCTTCTTCCCTACAGATTGGCCTGCGTCCACCGCCACTGAATCATGCCAAGGATCTCAGCCGTACAGTTGGAGGCCTTTTGGGCTACCTCAATGGTTGTCATTGCATACCATATTCGCGATTGTCTTCTATGTTCTAATTTTCTTGGTAACAAACCATACTTCCATGAATACGGTAAATAATCTACCTAATGGACCGAAAAAAAGAAAATGGCAGCGCGTGTATGAGGGAAATAGCATCAGAATAGGTACAGTCAATGTATTCATGCCTGGAGCTAAGTGGGTAATGATTTACGCACTTGTTCCTGCGGTCGTATCTTTTATCGTTGATCGACAGCGTATTGTCTTATGGCTGGAGATCATTGGAATCGTGACTTTTGGTATTTATTGGCTTTTGAAGAGTTTCGAGATGATTGATACCAGGCTCGACATTGCGTTGATTGAATCCGGGTTGGGTCTTTCTTCAATTGCAAAAGAGTACAAGTGGGGCGAAGAAGGCAGGAGCTCACTTGTAAAGACTTAGAAGTGATGATCTCTGGTAGCTTCAAAGAACTCAATGCCTATGAATTTAGTGTTTTGCCAAGAATATCACCTCCTAAGGCGTTCTAACCTACATCTGTCTCCATGGCAGAAGGGGCTAAAATGGCTTCTGAAAACGGGCCAAACCGCAGGAAAATGGGCCAACGGCACTGAGCGGATGCACGGCCAGCAGGAGAGGACCGGTCCCCTGTTTTCCAACGTGCCCACAGAAGAGCGGATCCCCAAGGGCCATCCCTCGCGGCAGGTCCGGCGGCTTACGGTTCTGGCCCTGTGGATAGGCTCAACCCCAACATTGCGTGTTGGCATAGCGGACGGCAGGAACACAACCAACTGGAGTGGAGAGACTCAGATTGGCGGCTATTTCGGCAGCCTCTTAGCCAGCAAGGAAACCAAGGAACTGCCCTCCTAACTTGTCAAAGGAAGCCTGGGCGCGTCCACCGAGATAACTGACTCCTCAGCCTCCTTCCTATCCTTCTAACGCTCGCCATCACCTGGCCGCAAAGTGTGCTCGGCGAAGAAGATGACCTTGCGGCGGCGGCTCAGGTGCATGGCGGTGTTAGAGAGTGGCAGGCTCAAGAAGCGGTAACACCCTCGCAGTCACCATCTCCATTACATCTGAGGAAGTTCGCTCAATGAACTTCACTTTCCTGGATCGCCAGTCAGCGCTCTTCAGCTGATCTGACAGAACAACTCCACTGACGGCATATCCATCAGGGAGCTTCACTTCGAATGGGTATCCCTTGACCTTTGACGTCACAGGACAGAACAAGGCCAGACCGACCTTTCCATTGTAGGACTTTGGAGATAGCACAAGTGCTGGTCTTCTTCCACGCTGTTCACTTCCGGCGTGTGGTGTGAACTCCAGCCACACCAGATCACCACGATCGGGCACGTAGGAGGACATCAGAATGCTTCGGTCCCTACGGCATCCCCCGTATCAATGGAGGCGTGGATGTTCTCAGGCGTGACGCCCGCAAGAAGATCCGCAAGCCTGAGCCGGCTTGGAACGGCGGGCCTCAGCACCAGTTCACCGTCCTTCGCTGTGAGGCTGACCTCAGTACCAGCCCCTAGGCCAACCTCCTCAGCCAAGCCGCGTGGAATCCTCACGCCCAGGCTGTTACCCCATTTCTGAACCTTCGTCTGCATGCCCCAACTGCGGCTATACGCAGACTATACCACTCCTTCACTCGGAAGCCTGTGCCCCATCTCTCTAACGCTGCCATCACCTGGACGCAGTGATCCGTACCGATGGAGCCTCAGTGGGCTCAGTTGCTTGCAGGAGGCGGCTCAGGTGAATGGCTGTGTTAGAGAGTGGAAGAAATGTCAGGGTCAAGAAGCGGCAGGAGCCGTGCGGTAACC